>NZ_JBEFOG010000025.1:0-565310 GCF_045063645.1 Winogradskyella sp. Asnod2-B02-A | reverse complement strand
GTTGATAGCTAGGGCATTTGCCGTGGTAAAAAGAGGAACACCGTATGTGGTCCTTCAGCAATATGCAGCTTAAAAAATAAAACTAAATTTTACTAGGATTTGATCTTGGAATACGTGTATGGTTAGTTGCGTGGTTAAGCGACTAAGTTAGCAAACATTTACGAACCCGTGAATATTCCGCAGGAATTTTCGCAAGTAGTGAAGAACAAAGCAATTAATTATACACGGTGTTGCCAGTAGTTTTTATTCCACTTTAATTGTTTTCTCAAACGGAATGTCAAATTTTTGTTCTCTATGATAAAATCGTAAAATTCCTTTTATTTCATAAATTCCAGTTCGTAATGAATCTAATTCAATATCCGCAATTGAGTAGTTCTCTTTTAGTTTAAAATCGACTTTCTCCTCTTTTCCATTGAACTTAATTTTATTAATTAAAATGTGTCGATTTTCTTTTATGGGTTGTCCAAATCTCGAAGTCAAAGTAAGTTTAATTCCTTTGTCAGTTTTTTGTGAAATAACACTGTCTACGTCTACTTTATATAATCCGTCTACTGAATAGGTTTGTCTACTTGCATACTCGAAAACATAAGCCATTCCAATAACAAGTCTATTTTTTATATAGTTTAGACTTAAATCATCAGAGTCGGATTTCGGTTGTTTAAATTCAGGTAATAAATAATCTTTTCTATTATCTACAAGTTTCGGAATCTCGTTTAGAATTTCGTTTGATTCCACAATAATGCTTTTTAGGTTGCTTTCTTTATTCGTGATGGCACTGTCTATTTTCGAAATTAACAGTTCAAATTGAGAATCCAATTCATTGAGTTTTTCAATTTTTCGCGTTGGCATTTCCTCAATTATCCGATAATAATCTCCTTTGTTCTTATTTAAAGTTCTATTATTAAATTTATAATTCGCTTGTAAAAACGAATTCATTTCGGTCAATTCTTCTTGTTGGTTTTTACAAGAGAAAAGGATGAAAGTAGCTAGGAAATAAACTAAAAAGTGGTTTTTCATTTAATCAATAAATATCAATGTTTTCGGTTTGGTCAAATTACTGGCAACGGTGTTGTATATGGCTCGTAGCGTGTAAATTAGCAATTATTTTTCGGTTGAGCACAAGCCAGATTTTTAAATTTTACTATTTATTTTTTTAATTGGAAATCGTCAAATTTAAAAATTTGGCGACTTTCCAAATATACCTTAATTGCGATTAAGTAACCAACTAGCTATGAGCTATATACGTTGTTGTGCATAGTGTTTTTTATTCAGCTCTAATTTCATAAGGCTCTTCTGGAAATCCGAACAATATTGCTTTATGCTCATCTATTTCCTTAATTCCGATTAGTTTTACTCGTTCATCGTTGTCAAAAATTGACGCAAAGTAAGTTCCTTGTAAATTTTCCAAAACTAATTTGCGTCCACTTCTTTTCATTCTCTTGTTTATTTCTTGGATAACTGTACTGTCCAATATTTCGTTGAATTTTAAAGGTATTTTTTCATTTTTCCACTCTGCTTTGAATTCGAGCGTTTCAATCTTTTCAGGTTCAAGTTCCGTTTTGGTAGGTTCAATTTTTTCATAGTCAGTTGCAAATTCAGTATCCTCTGTTTTAGATTCAGTTTCGCTCAACACAGTATGAGTTTTTCCCATTCTAAATATTCTTAAACGATTGTCATTTATTAACTCATATTTAGATTCAGAAAGTTTTTCATCCCATTTAGTTCGGACTTTTGATAATTCATTTCCGCTTTTTAATTTAAGTTCGTAATGGTTGATTTGGTCGTTACTAAATTCAATAAATTCAGGTCGGCAGTATTCTGCTCCTGTTTTGATTTTTAACCAAGTTCCATTCAGATTTTTCATTGATTTCTGCGGTTTTGGGACATTATGCACAACGGTTTTTGGTATGTTTTGTTGAGTGTTTAAGCACTAAATTTAGTAAATAATTACTGATCAAGAAAATCCGTGAGGATTTTCGTAAGTGTGCTTGAACCAAACAATAAAATATACCAGTTGTTAGCCAAAGTTAATTATTATCCTCAAAATAATAAATTCTATCATTACCTTCTCTGTTTGATGTAAAATATCCAGATTTTTCATTTATAAAGATAACTCCATAATCATCAGAAGAACTATTCAAATGCTCATAAATCTTTGGATCAGACCAAGAATTGTCATTCTTTAAAATTGAAGAATATAAATCCATTCGTTTCTCTTTTTTGTCCAATCTAGAGAAATATATTATAGAATCGTTAACTAGATTTGGGTGTAACTCAATATTTTTGGAATTTAATTCAGATAAATTTCGTTTAAATTTCCATTCACTTGAATAATCATTTCTAGTATATAAAATTAAATCTATGTCTCCAGATTTTTCAGAACTTACAATCATTTTTAGCGCATCTTTTGAAAAGGTTGAATGACCAACGGAATTTTCGCTTTCAAACAATTTTACAACTTTAGGTTTTATTAACTCTAAATCTTTTATTTGACATTTATATAAATTAAGTTTTCCTAGTTGGTTATTTGCTGTAAAATAAAATTCATTTGAAATAGTCAAATAAACTCCATTAGAAATATTAAAAAATCTATTTCGATGTTTTATTTTTAATTTAATCGGATTATCTAATTTTTCTTTCTGTAGTATTTTTGAATAATATAAAGAGTAGAATTTTTCATTGTTTTTTTTTGATGTTATAATCAATCCATTATCATATTGAGATGAAGAAAAAGCATTTTCGATTATAGATGTTTTTTTAATATCAAAATTTTTCGGGTAGACTAGAATGATGAAAATCAGACTTATTACACTAATAATATATTTCATTTTTCTGCAATTTTGGCTAACGTGATTGTGTATGGTTAGTTGCGTGGTTAAGCAACTAAGTTAGCAAACTTTTACGAACCCGTGAAAATTCCGCAGGAATTTTCGCAAGTAGGCTAGAACCTAGCAATTAATTATACACGGTGTTGGGCACAGTTATTACTTTTCTATCCACCATTCTATTCCATCTTTAAATTCGTTTTTAACAAAATCATATGCTACAAAAAATCCTGATTTCAAAGAAGGATGCTCGTTTTGAATAAACTCTCGCTCATTTTTTTTCATTCTCCAATGCGCATCCAATCTTTTTAAACTTTCGAGTTTTAATATTTGGCGATAATTTCTATCTCTTATTGACGCACAGGACATATCGAGCTCGATTAATTCTTTTAATTCAGCATATGGTTCAAGGCTTTGCAACATTAAATTTCGTGGTGCAAAAGTGTCTCCTCCAAGCTCTAATGATTTTAACCAAGTCATTTTTCCAATTATTTCATAGTTGGAAATTTTGAAAGAAGCTAGTATCGAAAGAGACTCTAATGATTTCAGTTCGGTCAAAGGTGAAATATCTTCCAGTTTAGAAAAATTACTAAGAGATAGAGATTTTAGCTTATCAAGTTTTTTAATTGAACTTATATCCAAAACATTTGAAGACCAAATGTTCAATGATTCCAAATTTCTCATTTCGCATACTGCTTCAAAATAATTTTGGTCTACTCTATGACGAAGTCCGATACTTTTTATATGAGTAAGTTCAGGAAATTTTGTTTTCCATTGTTCATCAATTTCTTTTCTTTTTTTTAATGATACCTTGGAAGGAAAGTCCATTGCAAGAGTTGATATGAATACATTATTTGTATTTAAAATGTCTTGTTCAAACTCTTGAAACCCCTTTTGTTTATTCAAATCTTTGATTAAAGGGTAATATGTGTCTACTATTTGGTCTTTTCCGACAATCGGTATTTTCATAGGTAGCTCTCTAATTGTGCCCAACGTGTTTGTGTATGATTTCGTTGCGTGTTTAAGCACTAAAGTTAGCAAATAAATCACAGATAGAAAGTCCGCGAGGACTTTCGTAAGTAGGCTATAACTAGCAATGAATTATACACGGTGTTGTACCCAGTGCTTTAGTTTTTATAATGTTTAATTTTTTCCTCAGCAATCAGATATAAATTATTGTTAGCTCTCGAACAAGCAACATATAATTTGTTTTTAGATACAGGTTTTAATTCCGATAATTTCCCTTTCGTATAGTGAGTTAAAGTTGTTTTGTTTAAAACAACACATACGTCATTATAATGATTCTCTCCTTTACAATCTCCCCAATTTCTTGAATAACAATCGTATTTATAATTTTCTCGATAAAATAATTTAATAATATTATTATCATTAAATAAGGTTTCGATTTCCTCTTTGTCTTCTAGATAAATAACATTACTATCAATTTCTTTATGTGATTGAATATCTATTCCAATTTGGTCTGTAATGAACTGACAAACACTCTTAGTGCATCTGTAGCTTTTATTTAAATATTCAGTATCAGGAATAATTTTTGCCTTTTCAAATATTTTTTGATACTTGTCATAATCGCTATGTAAATTAGCGTTGGTGTTGCCATCTCTACTTGTATCAAAAGTATGCTGATAAAAATCTCCTACAAGTATAATTTCTGTTTCAGATTGACATATATTTTTTAATAAATTAAAATCGTGACCAGCAAAGTCCTGAATTTCATCGATTAATATGTGGTCATAATATTTTGATAGACGTTCATTTATATCGTCTAATACATTTGCTTGTTCAAGTAGTTTTGCTATTCTGTTATGGTATAATAACTTTCCTTTGGTCATATACCTAGATATATTACTTAAAGGAAGTCTATTGGTGAAAACTGGTGTAAAGTCCCAAAAAATTCCTTTGGCTTTTAATTTATATCCTAAAAAGGGTCTGAAGCAAAATGAATAAAGAAAATTATAATAAGAGAACAGATTGATGTTTTCGGGTAAATAGCCAAACTTTGTAACTATCGCTTCTTTTAAGTTTCGTGTATTATTAATTGTATAAGTAATCAATAAAAACCTTTCTTCAAGATTTAATTTATCAACGATTAAAGTCGTTTTTCCAGAACCTGCAACTGCTAATATTAAGCTTTTATCCATTCAATTGCTCTTTTTATATAATCTGGAACGACTAAAACGTCAGCTTTTTTATCCAATAACTCAAAGGCAACATCAGCTTTGTTTTTTAGCATATATTCTTGAACTGTTAGTGTTTTTCGACCAGCTAAAAATAATTCGTTGCAAATAACTTCGTTGTTCTTAAAAAAAGAAATTTCAAAGGTTGAAATAGCGTTATCAGTATCATAAAATACTTCTATGTTATCTTCTGTATAATCTGAATATCTATCAACACAGTTTAACTGAAAGTCGCCATCATTATCACGAATTACAGCTGTTTTAATATTCAGAAGCTTAGCTACGTCTAGGTATCTTTTGAAACTAGTACCTCCAACAGAAATTATATGGATTTCTGAATCTTCAAGTTTTTCATTTGTAACTTTTTTATAAAGTGCTTCTAATAAAATGAATTCGGCATCTCCTTCTACTAGAATTACATTTTTAGATAAAATATATTCTAAAATATTATTATCTGGTGCTTTCATAAAGAACTTAGCAGTATCCTCTGGAATTGCAATTAATGGAATTGGTTGCGAACTATTACTATTAAGCATTACTGCTTTTCGTAAATCTAAACGAGTACTTATTAGATTGCTATGAGTAGCAACAAACAGTTGTTTGTTTTCTGATTCGTTAATCCTTTGGATTAACTTTTTCATATTTATATGACTTAAATGATTTTCTGGTTCTTCGAGAAGGATTGTATCTAGTTCATTTTCATTTTTTTGCAATGCAAAGTCAGTTTTTATAAAGCATTGTCTTCCTTTACCTTTGTTTTCTATTTCGATGTTACCTTCTTTGATTGTTAAATCAGATTCAAGGTTTGCTTTAGAGTTTGTTCTGACAGAGAATGAATAATCAGTTATACGCTCATTCAATTCATTTAGTACAGTCGTACGAAAATTTTCTTTATGTTTTCTATATTCATTTTGATGCTTGTTCTTTTCAGCATCTTTTATACTATTATGATATAGTGTTTTAATATATGATTTTGTTGCGTATTCATTATTTATTTGTGTGTTGTCAAGCAATAAATGTTGCATAAATCTTCGATAGCCAGTATAGCTTTCTCCAGAAAATGTTTTAAAGTTTATTGAGTAGTATTCAAATGGAAAATTATCGTCATCCTGTTCTAAAATTTCTTTAATTTCCTTACTTAAATCTTCTCTTGGTTCACACATTAACAAAATTCCGTGAGATGGAATATTCTCAGAGTTATACTTGCCATCCAAATCCTTGTTACCTTGGTCATTTAGGTAGAGTTCAACGTATAATATTGGTAAGTTTTCATATTTTTTTTCAGATGCTAGAAAGTCATCAATTACATCTGTGTTGAAAAGGTGGTCAATTCCAAAATTTTCTACTTTACTACGACTTCCGCTTAGTACGATATCAATTGCAGAAAGAATTGTACTTTTTCCAGCTTCATTGTCTCCAATTAGAAGGTTTAGAGATTTGTCAAATCCAAGAGTGAATTCTTTAAAACGTCCGAAATTCTTTATTTTGATTTTTTCTATAATTTTCATTTCGTAGTTTTCGTTTTTCGCATTGGGTACAACGTGTTTGTGTATGATTTCGTTGCGTGTTTCAGCAACTAAATTAGTAAACTAAAACGAACCAGAGGAAATTCCGCAGGAATTTCCAAGTAGGCGAGCACTAGCAATGAATTATACACGGTGTTGGCAGTAGTTATTTTAAAAGTCAATATTTATAATTTCCAATAGACTTAAAATTCCGACTGCTATGAAAACTACTCCAGCCAAAGTAATTAAAATCAGACTGAAATAATTAAAATTCCGTTCATTTCCGACAACAAATTTTTCAGGATTTTTTTTGTCATACAAAACAGAAACAGATTCATTAATTTTATTCTTATACGTTCTAATTTTACTCAAATCAGTTGATGCATAATAATATGGTTTTTTCTTTATTTGATTTCCGTTTTTGGTTTTAAATTCAATTGTTGGTGTTTTATGTCCATCTTCGTCAGATTCGTAGAAAAGTATTTTTCCGACGCTTTCAATTCCGTTCTTTTGAATATCAACTATAAAAATCCAAGATTTTATTCCGATTAAAGTTGCCAAAGAGCCAAGAATTAAAAAACAAATTACAGGCTTGTAAAACATAAAAAAGACAAAGAGAATAAATATCGGTATTGCGTATTCTTTTTTGTTTAATAATTCCATATTTATTCTTGTCCGTAAAGTTTGTCTTTAATTACTGCCAACGTGTTTGTATATGGTTTGTTGCGTGGTTAAGCAACTAAGTTAACAAATTAAAACCGAATAGAAAATCCGCGAGGATTTTCGTAAGTAGGCTAGAACTAGCAATAAATTATATACGGTGTTATCTACAGGCATTTTCATTTTCCGTTTTCAATTCTTTTAAGCTCTTGAGCAAATCTTTTCCAACTTCCTCTAGTTTTAGTTGAAAGTTTGTCATAAAGTCTTTGAACTAATTTTAATGGAAATTTCTCAATTTCTTCTTTAGAAACATTCGACCAATCTGTTGGGTAATATTCAGGTGGATATTTTTCGTTATTTGCAATTAGTTCAAAACGTTCTATAATTGTTTTAGATTTATATTTATCGTTTAGTTCAATCTTAATATTTTCTCTTTCCTCCTTGGTTAATTTTCTTAATTCTGCTATTGAATTTGCTCTTTTGAATTTTCGACCTTTCTCTCTATCTAACTTTAGATTATAAGCTCGAGATTTCTCATTTTTAATTTTTGATTTTTCTCTATTGTATTTGAAATATTCTGAAATTGTTCTTTTTCCATAATAACTTCCGCCAAATGGAATCCAAGGATTTTCGGAATTTCTTAAGCCAAAATCGGCAAGTTCATAATTCAAATCGAGATTTCGTTCTTGGATGATTTTATAAATCCAAATTGCTCCAGCTACAGAACCACCAATCCATTCTAATTCTTTTTCTATTAGAATTAATGACTTATATATAGAAATCAATTCGATATCGGATTTTTCTGAAACTAATTCCCTCCAAGTATTTCCGTTTTGTCTGTTAATGAAATCTCTCGACTTAAATGAATTATATAAGTTTTTATTCGGAACTTCATTTATTCCGAATTCTATTAAATCATTTATGTCTTTTGATGTTAATTTCATTATTATTTACAGTTCTATTTTTTGCTTGTAGATAACGTTTATGTATAAGAATAGTTGCGGTTTTGTGTGCGAGGATTTTCCGCAGGAAAATCAGACGTAACAAAATTGCAACGACCTTTGATTGAGCCTAAAATAGCAATTATTTTTATACTGTGTTGTGTACAGTTATTTTTTCAGATTATCAAATGTCAAAACTACTTTCGGGCTTTGAGCGTCCATAAACATTTTACTTCTTCCAAACAGACAAATTTTTCCGATTTCATTAAATACGTTGTGTTCTCCGTTTGCGTTAATCAAAACTTCGGCAGTACAAATTCCGTCAATATGATTTTCGTCAATATAGGTCCAATGATTTTCAATTTCGTCTTTAAATACAATGGTAAATGCTGGTTGTGAATATTCAATTACATAATTTCCGTCATCCATTTCTTTTGGATTAAAATCAGGATGAGCATTGTAAATCATATCAAGAGTTTGCAAAGCAGAAGAATTAATATCAGAAACTCGTTCAGGAAATATTACTATTGTTCCAAATTCAAAAACAGTAATTTGTAATTTTTCTCCAGTATAATATTTCGCTTTCTCCAAAATGAGATTCAAATCATTCGGTAGATTTGGTTTCCATTTCGGTTTCGGCGGAAAGTCAATAACTTCCTTTTTTTTGTTAAATAATTTATCAAATATTCCCATTCGTTCGGGTTTGTTTTAATTGTACACAACGTGTTTGTGTATGATTAGTTGCGTGGTTAAGCAACTAATTTAGCAAACTTTTACGAACCCGTGAATATTCCGAAGGAATATTCGCAAGTAGGCTCAATGAAGCAATTAATTATACACGGTGTTGTGCGCAGGCTTTTCCTCAACTTATTCCTTTATAAATAATACACTTTCAGTATTCTGCCAATCATTTTCGTCTTTAACATATTCAAATGATAAAGCTGATTCTTTTCCGCTACCCGAAGGACTTGCCCATTCTGATAATTTACCATCTTCGTCGTGAAACTCAAATAGTCCATCTATTCCGCCAGTTTTCCAAGTTCCTTTATTTTCGAGGCCAATTCCTTTAGTTCCGTCAAATTTGTAAGTTCCGTCTGCATATAATGTCAATTTCAGTTCGTTTTTCGTGATTCCGTTTTCATTTAGAAATTCAGTTGCAGATTTATGGGGAACATAAATTCCAGCAAAATCTTCCATTTGATTATTATTAAATGACGGAACTGCTATTGTATACCAAAACAGAATAAGTCCAAAACAGAGTATTGGTACAACTCCAACTCCGAAAGCGATTTTTTTCAGTTTTGAGGACTTTTTGGTTATTCCAATTAGTAAAACAATCAAAGATATTAACAGAAATAATCCGCCAATAAAAATCAAGAATATGAATAGTAAACTTTCTAGCATAATGTTCTGTCAGCTTGCGCACAACGGTTTTGTGTATGATTAGTGGCGTGTTTAAGCACCTAATTTAGCAAATAAAAACCGAATAGAAAATCCGCGAGGATTTTCGTAAGTAGGCGAGAACTAGCCATTAATTATACACGTTGTTGCCAATAGTTATTTATTTCCGATTATAAAATGGTTTTGTTTGGTTAATGAAATATTCCGAAATTCCATTATCCTTTTCAATCTTTATAAAATCAATAATTTCCTCTTTTCCAATTATTTGTTCGGCTAATGCTCCAGCTTTTCCAGAAATTGTTGACATATTTCCCTCAACGTCAATTGCAATTATTAAATGTGGTGGTTTTTCGGATTTGTCCATTTTTATAGTTGCTAAATATGCTGATTTAACACTTGTTTCTTTTTTAAACAAATTAGACATTTCATTAACTAATTCTGTCGGATATTTTGAAGGTTGTCCAATTAGTACTTCAGTATCTTCTTTAATTTCCATTTCATTAGTTTTCTCGAAAATTGAACCATTCAAAAGACTTTCAATTTCTTGAGGAATTAATTCTTTCCCATAATCTGAATATGGATTTAAAATAAAAGTAGCTCCTTTTGTAAATCCAAAAAGGTCTTGTCCTTTCATTGACATAAATGGAACTTGTTCTTTTACTATTCCTTTGTCAAAAATTCTATTTGTAGAAGTAAACACAGGTATTTGTCCGTTTTTAAAAGTTACAAGTTGAATATCTGTGTCTTTTTCTAATGTTTTTCTTCCCTCTTCTGATTCTTTATGACCATTTGTTAAAACAATTAGTTCGTTCCAAAGTAGTTTAGTGTAAAATTCATTTCTTGCAGAAATATCAGACGAAGCTTTCATTAAATTACTTTCAAGTTCATTTTCAGGAAAAGTAGATTCCGTTTTTTTCTTTTTAAATATGTCAAATAATCCCATTTCTTAATTTCAGGTGTCGGTTTTTTTTAATTGTTGGCAACGGTTTTGTGTATGGTTAGTTGCGTGGTTGAGCAACTAATTTAGCAAACTTTTACGGACCAGAGAAAATTCCGCAGGAATTTTCGTGAGTAAGCCTAAAAAAGCAATTAATTATACACGGTGTTGTGGCACGTTTTTACTTTTCCACTTTTTCTTGTTTTCAATTATTTCGGCTGATAAAGAATTAATTTCGTCTTGCATTATACATTCCAAACAAGAATTAATTATTGTTTTCGTGCCGCTCAAATTCAGAATTTCATCCTGTTTTGGTTTTCCGTATTCTATTGCAATCATTGATGCCCAAACAGATACTCGATATTGAGATTCCATTAAATATCCTAAAAAACTTTGAATCCCTCTTTGAGCCAAAAGTTCTTTTCCTAATTCAACTATTTGTTTGTATTCATTTAGATTTCTTTTATCAAAGTCAAAAGGATGAATTGATGCTAAATAGAGATTTTTACAAGCAAACAGAAAGTCAGTTCCTTTTTCGTTAGTTAGGAACTTAATTGGTTCAAGATTCATTCTATCCGCAATCCTATCCATTCGGTTTTTCTGCTCAACATTCAATTCCATTTGGCATTCAGTTATTATGTATGCAAGATGTTCATAAGCAATTCCGTATTCTCGATTTTCTAAATATTCAGCAATGATTTGTTTTCCATCTTTTATTCCGAGACTCTCAATATTTGATTGTTCAATTTTATTCGACCAAACAGAATTCAGAATCTCATTGCTCAATTCGGCAAGCTCTTTCTTTAATGATTTCTGAAATATTTTAATCAAATCTCGATGTTTTTCAAATGTGCCACAACGGTTTTGTGTATGGTTAGTTGCGTGTTTAAGCAACTAATTTAGTAAACAAAAACGAACGCGAGAAAATTCCGAAGGAATTTTCCAAATAAGCAACGACCAAAGCAATTAATTATACACGGTGTTGGCATTAGTTATTTTATTCAACTAATTCATTTTCATTGTATTTCTCTGTTTTTGTCAATGTTCCGGAATCGTCATAGAACTTCCAAATTCCATCTTTCTTACCATCTGTAAAATTAACTACAAACTTTAAATTTCCATTTTCATAATAACTTTTGACTTCTCCGTTTGCTAATCCTCCTTTTGAATAATTACCTTGTTCTTTAACTTGACCGTTTTCGTACCAAGTTTTATATTGACCAATAGGTTTTCCATTCAGAAATTCGCCTTCGGTTTGTTTATTTCCATTGCAAAACCATTCATTTCTTTTTCCATTTAGTTCGCCAAGTTTCATTTCCGCTTTAGTTTCTAATTGACCATTCTCACACCAAAAAGTTACTTGACCTTCTTGTTTGTCGTCTATCCAATATGATTCGCTTTTCTTTTGTCCATTATCGTACCATTCGATAAATTTTCCGTGTTGTAAATCATCTTTCCATTCTGATAGTCCTCTTTGTTTTCCGTTTTCGTGCCAGAATTTCCATACTCCATTTCGTTTATTGTTTTTATAAGTTCCTTCAGATAATTTTTTACCGCTTTTATAGAAATATGTCCAATTTTCTTGTTTTAAATTTTCTTTTTCAACTCCTTCTGCTTTCTTTTCGCCAGAATCATAGTACACAGTTTTATTTCCTAAAACTGTAACACTTTTCTGTCCGCACGAAAGAAATAAAGTTAAAATAAATAGACTTAAGTATGTTTTCATAACGTATTTTTTAATTAATGCCAACGGTTTTGTGTATGGTTAGTTGCGTGTTTAAGCAACTAATTTAGTAAACAAAAACGAGCGCGAGAAAATTCCGAAGGAATTTTCCAAATAAACAACGACCAAAGCAATTAATTATACACGTTGTTGCCACCAGTTATTTTTTCCATTTACTTCTTTTTTCATTCCATTCTTTCCAGAACTGCAAATAACCTTTTCGGTCAAATTCGTCTTTTGGGATTTCCTTTTCAGGACTATTCTTATAAAACTGTTCTACTTGGTCAACAAAATCCAATACTTGATTTTTATATTCCGTAAAATCCACTTCTGTTTCATTTCCGCTTTCCGTTTTCAGCGTTACAGTTCCGTTTTTATGAGTCACTTGCCAGTCAATTCCAGTTGGGCAACTTCCAATATAAACTTCCTCCATATCATTGTCAAAAACTAAAAAGTGTCCACAACAAGGAATTAGTTGGTCTCCAACAGGATTTTCTTTTGTGTGATTACGTTCTAAAGTCCGAAGTAATAGTTGAGCAGTTGCGCTAATCGTCCAACCATCATTTTCGGTTTTGTCAACAACTATTTCATTTCCAATTTTCACTCGCATTTGTCCGTGAGCACATAAATCCGTTTGAGTATCTTTTTCAGATATCCAATTTGTCTTTAGAAGTTCAATTTTGAATTTATTCGAGGTCATTTTTTAATTGGTGGCAACGGGTTTGTGTATGATTTCGTTGCGTGTTTAAGCACTAAAGTTAGCAAATAAATCACAGATAGAAAGTCCGCGAGGACTTTCGTAAGTAAGCTAGAACTAGCAATGAATTATACACGGTGTTGTGCTTAGTTTTTATTCAGTTCAGTTTGTATTTTTTCGTTCAGTTTATACAATAGTAATGCCGAACTTTCAGATGCATTTAATTTTCCGTTTTGAAATTCAGATATTATTGCAAAATTTGGCATAATTTCAATGTCATTCGATGGTTTTAGCAAAGAATCAATTGTCCGTTTGGTGTTGAATTCCGTAATAGAATTCAGCTTAGTTTTTAAGTCAGCCTTTTCGTATTCAAATCGGTCTGTTAATTTCTTTTTTTCGAGTTCGTTTTCTCCAACTGATTTAAGTTTGTCAATCAACGAATCCACAATACGATTATGTTTAATTGCAGAATAATAAATCATTGCAGAATTTTCTCCATCATATTTTTTAATCCGTTTCGAGTTAATTTCATTAAAGAGCTTTTCTATTTTTTTCTCCTCAATATTATTTAAGCTATCCAACTTAATTCCTATTGTCGAAAATGAATTTTCAACCTCTTTTGTAAGTTGATTACAAGAGGTGAAATTCAGGATTAATATTATTAGCAGAATGTTTTTCATAAATTAAGCACAACGTGTTTCTTTAGTTTACAATAAATATATTTATATAGAAAAAGAGGAGAACTATAACGTGTTTTAGATTAGTGATCCCTTAGACGTACGAGTCCTCTCTTTCTATAAAGTTGCCAAGAACCATTNGTCATAAGGTTCAATTTCGTCTGTTAATTTTAAAAGTCCGTGTTCAGCAGATAGAATATAAATTTCATTGGGATTTAATGATTTTGCATAAGTTAAATTCTTTTTGAAAAGAGAACTTATATAAATATTTTCAACTGTCGATTTTCTATCTAATTTTTTACTAACGCACGAAATCAATACTATTTTTCTCATTCAGTTCGGGTGTTTTTGGGCATTACTTACAACGTGTTTGTATATGGTTTGTTGCGTGGTTTAGCACGTAATTTAGCAAATAAAAACCGAATAGAAAATCCGCGAGGATTTTCGTAAGTAGGCTAGAACTAGCAATAAATTATATACGGTGTTGTGGCTAGTACTTTTATCTATTCAGTTTATATTTTTCTTTATTCTTAATTAAAATATCTTTGTTTTTTAGGTCTTCTAAATGAGCTTTTAATTGACTTTCAGAAATCTTTATCATTCCTTTATCAAAAAACTCCTCTTGCGTAAATTCGTTACTGTTAAATAAATTAGAAATAATTAATATTATGCTTGATTGAACTTCTATTACTGTGCTGTAATGAAATTGTTCTGGTTCGATTCCAAATGTGTTTTCAAGCTTTTTCATCCTGTAAAATTTTACATCTGGATTTTTAGATTTTATTATTGAACAAATCATTTCAATATCACTAGGATTTGCTTTTAAACCAAAATAAATTGCTTTTAGTGAACGAGTAGGATAGAAATAACTTTTATTTGACTCGTGATGAAAAATTCTTAATTCTTCTTCTTGCTTCCAATCTATAGATTTAAATGAAAGTAGTTTTTTTATAGACTCTGCGTTTTGTTCTTCTTCAAATAGCAAGTCAGAATTAACATTAGGAATTTCCGATTTATATTCAACTTCAAATGTTTTAGAAAATGGCTTATATTTTGAGTCAAATTCGAGGCAGATTCCTTGATGACTATCTGCATAATGCGACCACATTAAGAGGTTAGTATTGTTTTTTGAGAAACAACAAACTCCAATTTTCGCAAATTTTTCTTGTCGAATGTTGTAGATAGTATCGTGAATTGTAGTTTGTAATCTCAATTTAACGGTTTTGAAAAATTCTCCAATATTTTCAAGAAAATCATTATTCGTTTCTTCAAGATTTTTAAGTTGATTTAAAAAGTCGGTTTTACTTTGAAATATTTTATTCTCACTTTCCTTATTAAAATCGAAAATATAATCTATATGTTGTTCGCAGAAATTAAAAAAATCTTGTTTTGATATTGTTCTATCTAAAATTCCAACCAAATGTTTTTTATCAAATTTTCGCTTACTAGATTTACAATAAAGTTCAACAAATTTGGTATTACTAATTTCAGTTATTGTAGCTGGGTGAAAAGTGTCAAATGGGTCATTAAAGTTCAAAGGATTATTGAAATAGATTTGACCATTTTGAAGGTTTCTTAAAGAATATGTATTAATGGATGTGTATTTAAACATTTAAGATGATAGTAGTTTTTCGGTATTAGCCACAACGTGTTTGTGTATGGTTAGTTGCGTGGTTCAGCAACTAAGTTAGCAAACTTTTACGAACCCGTGAATATTCCGCAGGAATATTCGCAAGTAGAGAAGAAAATAGCAATTAATTATACACGGTGTTGGCATTAGTTATTTAATATTCTTCCCGCAATCATATTATCACGTTTGTCTGCCCAATTATTATTTTTTTTATAATAAAATTCAGTATTTCGGTATTCAGTTAAATTTATAGTATCAAATTCATCTAATTCATTTTTCTTTTCTACTCCTAATCTGTTTAACACTTCGTTTATACTAACTTCATTTATAATTTTAATACTTTTTTCAAAATAAGATGCATATTGGTCTCCAATACCAGCAAAGTAATCTGTTTGAATTAGAGCAAAATTTTCGAGCCCTATTTCTTTAGCAATAAAATATGTCAATTTACAATCCCAATCAATATTTTCACTATCAGAATCAGTTGATTTATCTAATAACTCGGCTAATTCACACATAGCATAAAAGTCTAAAAGTACAATTGCATATCCATTTTCGAAAGCTACCGCAAGTCCGAATTCCTTTATTTTTTCTTTATCTATTGTATCTTTTCCAATTATAGCCGAAATGTGATGTCCCATAGTTCAGTTTAATTAATGCCAACGGTCTTGTGTATGGTTAGTTGCGTGGTTTGGTAGCTAATTTAGCAAACTTTTACGGACCCGTGAATATTCCGCGGGAATATTCGCAAGTAGGCAAGAACCAAGCAATTAATTATACACGGTGTTGTGCAACGTATTTTAATTTCCAGTTATTTTATTGTATTTAATTTCTAAATCGGTTAATTCATCTTCGCTTATTGAAAGGTGTTCGTAAATCTGCTCTCGATTATAGTTTAATTTCCGCAATTGTAAGACTGCATTAAAATCCGCTATGATTTTCTGTTTAGCTGTTTCGTTAAATTCCATTTCGTTAGATAAATCAGTTAACAAATTCCATTTGTCTTTATATTCAGCCAATTTTCCTTTCATAACCCTTTTTTCTGTTTTGAAAGTACTAACCAATGGTTCGCAAATTTTTTTGCTTGGCACAATGAAAATATCAGGATGTGAGTCCAAATCTTCAAATTTGTTATTGTAAATTACAAAAACTAAAAAGTGATTTTTTTTCGATTCAACATTGTTCACAACAAGTGAGGAATATCCTCGCACAGCTTTTACATCAATTGATAATGTTTCTCCGTTTTCTTTAATTACTCTAATGTCTATACTTTTTTTATTTCCTTGACTAATGTAAGCCTCTAATTCAAGTCTGTATAGTTTTGATAATATCAAATATTCACTTGCAATTCCTGTATTGAATGTATTTGCTCTCATTTTTAGTTATATGTTGTTCAAAGTATTTTTTTTATATTTCATCATAGTTTAAATCGAAATATCTCCAATAAAATTTATAATGTAGTTGTTCATTATTAAATACTGATTTCCATTCTTCTTCTATGAAATTATAGTAGCCTACTGCGTGATGTTTTTTATTGTAAACATAAATTAAAACCTCTATTGATTTGTTTTCGTCACTCATATTTAATTCATCGGGAAATTCACTTGGATAAAACCATTTCTCGTTTTGAGAATTTTCCTCTGAAGTTTTATCAATATCATTTCTTAAAAATCGCCAAGTAAATTCATCTTTCTTTTCTGCCGAAGTTAAAATAAACCAATTTTGAACTGAAAAATGATACCAGCCAATTGCGTGAGAGTTGGAATTTGGAAAAAAAATCAAAACTTCAATTGAAAAATCTTTTATATCAAAACTTTTTTCTTGTGGAATTTCTTCGGGATAAAACCATTCAATTAATTCATTCAACTTGCTGGTGGGTTTATATGTTGCACAACGTGTTTGTGTATGATTAGTTGCGTGGCTCAGCAACTAAGTTAGCAAACTTTTACGAACCCGTGAATATTCCGCAGGAATATTCGCAAGTAGAGAATAATAAAGCAATTAATTATACACGGTGTTGTGTGTAGTTTTTATTCAGCCTCAATTATTGTTTCTTCAATTTCTGGAATTCTTCTTTCGTCCCAAAACTTATTTTTTTCAAAAAGTTCAGCTACTCGTATAGCTTTCGGTTTATTGGCGTAATCCTTAATCGTAAATTCAAAAAAGAAAAAACAATCACATTCCGAAATCGGATACCCTCCATTCTCACTTGGCATATCAAGTTCGACAATCAAGGTGTCATTTCTTTCGGTAATATTTTTCAAAAAAGCTCTATCCCAAGAGCAGTTAACTACATAACCGAGTTTTACTTTTAAATCGTTTTTAGCTTTATAAGTTCGAACACCAATCGAATCAATTCCGCAATCAGTTCTGCATTCAGAAACTCGGAACTGTTCTATTTTTTGATTCAGAGGTCGTTCTTTTTGTCCAGAACATCCAATTATTAGACAAACAAGAATTACAATGCTTATTAGGTTTTTCATTCAATTATAATTGGTTTGTCAAATTACACACAACGTGTTTGTGTATGATTAGTTGCGTGCTTTAAGCACTAAAGTTAGCAAATAAATCACAGATAGAAAGTCCGCGAGGACTTTCGTAAATTGGCTAAAACCAAGCAATTAATTATACACGGTGTTAGCATACGTTTTTATTTAAAATCAGCTATTGTTTTTTCAGTAACCACATTTACAAATCCCTCAAATAAACATTCGTCTTCAATTTTGTTTGTTCCAGTTGTAGCTGTCCAATATTTAAAGGCTTGTTCTCGAATACAATCGAATGAATTTGTAGATAAGTCTAAATATTGCTGACTGGCTTGATGTACTTTGCCTGAAACATTAATTTCATATATTTTACCCTTTTGTCCTAAAGTATTCCACCAATAATTCACAGCGTTTTTGTCATTTGGAATAATCCATAAGCATTTATTTCGTGATGGATAATTAGAGAAAAATTCTTGTCTAACTTCTTCAAATAATTGCTCTCTAGAAAATTTTAGATAATGACTTAAAGTATTTGCTAAATGTCTAATAGTTTCATCTTTATCATATGAAAAATGTTTTTCTAAATATTGGTTTTTAATATTTGAAGTAGTGAATTCAGCCATTTTATCTGCTATAATATAGGAATTTATATTTTCTCCTGTTATTGCTGATTTATAGTTGTGACCGAATTTATCAAAATAACCATTGAAATTATTTTTTTCTTTTCCTATGAATATTGTTTTACCAACTTCTAATAAGTTACTTCGATGTATGTGATAATATTTTTTGTTTTCTACAATTTCCAATTTTTATGTTTTATGCGGTTTTTCTTTAATGTATGCTAACGGTTTTGTGTATGGTTAGTTGCGTGGTTAAGCAACTAAGTTAGTAAACATTTACGAACCCGTGAATATTCCGCAGGAATATTCGCAAGTAAGCTCAATGAAGCAATTAATTATACACGGTGTTACCAACGGTGCTTTCTTTTCGGTATTTTATGTTTAATTAAAACTACTTCATCCTCTATAACCTCTATTGTATTTGGAATCTCAGGTTCTTTTCCAGAATCTTCCAGTTTTTTTCTATTCTCATCTATTTCTTTTTCACGTTTTAAGATTTCCGATAAGTTTTCTATGTATTCAACTTCCATATCTATTATTGAATATTTGGTATCAAGCTGAATTTTTGCTGTACGTTTTAAATCAACAAAAATTAATTCGGCGCTCTGAATTTCGGAATACCTTGGAATTGTCCCTAGGTTAATTTTGAAAATACTATCTCCGAAAATCGATTTGTAATTGTATTCAGGTATAGAGGAAGTTGTTTTCAATAGTTTTCCATTTATTTTTAATCCAACGTTTGTTTTGTTTCCAAAGTAACTGATTCTGGTCAAGTCAGAAGTATCGGATTCTATGTCTTTTTTCTTTTCCGAAATATTATTCCTTATTTTTTCTTTAGTCTCTGGTTTTAATATTTTCCATTTTAATGCAATCCGTGACTTTTTAATATTTATAGTATCGGTTAATGTTTCGTAATTCACACGAATATCAGATTCAGATATTGGTTTGTATTCAGATTCTTGACTGTAAAGGTCAAATCCGAATATCAATATCAATATTAGAGTGAGTTTTTGCATTGTTGGTAACGTGTTTGTGTATGATTTCGTTGCGTGTTTAAGCACTAAAGTTAGCAAATAAATCACAGATAGAAAGTCCGCGAGGACTTTCGTAAGTAGGCTATAACTAGCAATGAATTATACACGGTGTTAGCAACTGGTTTTATTGTTTCTTTTATTCGCACGAGTTAAATTCCGATGTGTTAATTCTGGTTTATTCTTTTTACCTTAAAATCTCAAAAAAAATCGATTTTCATTCCGTTATTTTTTCCGAACGTTTTGCCATTCCGATATTCAGCCGAAAGTTATCGGTTTTACAAAAATTTCGATGTGAGAAACAGGTTTTGGGCAAGCCTAAAATCCAGCGTAATTATACCGCAAGAGTAAAATAATTCCAGCGTAATGTTCATCAGATTCTGTTTATAATTCTGTATTTATTGTAATAATTGTTCCATTAATTTCAAATTCTATTTTAAGTGAATTCAAAATGTTAGTAATTTCGTTTGTATGGTCGATTAATTTATTAGGTACTAATTTCCCAATATATCTATCCTCAAAAGGATTAATTTCAATTTTTTTAATTTCTTTATAAGATAAAGGTTCTTGTCCGAAATCTAAATATTTTCCAGTTGGGTTTGTAAGCCAATTATTCCAACGCCAAATTCCGTTGTCATTATCAACAACTCGATAGTTAATAGAAATGTTCTTCGTTAAATTAATTATTTCTATTATTTTTTCAAATCGAAGTTTCATTTTTGTTCGTAAATATCTAAATGATTGAATTTTAACTCAATTTTAGTTGGTCTGGTAACTTGTTGCTAACGTGTTTGTGTATGGTTAGTTGCGTGGTTTGGCAACTAATTTAGCAAAAATTGACCAAACCCGAGAAAATTCCAGCAGAATTTTCGCACGTAAGCTCAACAAAGCAATTAATTATACACGTTGTTACCTATAGTTTTTATTTTATTCAGACAGAGTTCAGATGTTTAAATTCACCTATAAATATATTTAGGAACTATTAATTCTCGCAAGAGTTTAAGCGTATTACTCCGTTTTACTAATCCAGATTAGCTCAGATTGGTTTTTCTGCGTGTAGTTCAGCCGTAACTATAAACGTTAGCTTTTCAATCTTGGTTTCCTTTATCAATCTTTTTAATCTCAATTTATCTTAGTTGTTTTAATTTTAAATAGAGTAGAGTGAGCTGATATTTGGCTTCCTATATTAGTCTTTTTTAATCTTGAATTATCTTAGTTTTTTTAATTCAAGCAGAGTAGAGTGAGTTTTAATTTGGTTTACTTTCTTTAATTTTTTTAAATCTAAATTATCTTGGTTTATTTAGTCAAGTTGAGTTTACTCCGTAATACTTTTCAGGTTGCATTATTCATCTGAGTAATCAATCCAAAGTTGGTAATTTGATGTTTAAATTTTAAAAAAAAATGTTGTTGGCGACAAAATTATAGGTAACGTGTTTGTGTATGGTTAGTTGCGTGGTTTAGGAATTAAGTTAGCAAACTTTTACGAACCCGTGAATATTCCGCAGGAATATTCGCAAGTAGAGAAGAACAAAGCAATTAATTATACACGGTGTTGTAGCCAGTTTTTTATCTCATCCAACCTTCGACAACGTAATTCCTTTCGGTTATTTTATAATCTTTATTTCCGTTTATAGGTTCAAACCATAATTCAATTCTTGCTCCATATTTATCTCCCCAAGAACCTTCGTAAATAGAAAACTCTCCTAAATATAATTTAGGTTCTAAATTTTCTACTTTAACTTTTGACCTGATTTTCATTCTCTCCGCAGAAAGATGGTCGTTTGAAGTTACTTCAAATGCTTTTATATAGAAACTGCCAATTTCGGTTGGCTGGAAATCAGTATAGTAGTTATATATTCCTGGTTGAAAAGATGAAGCCAAAATCAAATCGAAATTCTCTAATTCTTTTTCGGTCGGTTCAGTTTCTATCGGTTCATAAATCTCAATATTTTCGGGAATTTCTTTATGAGCTCCATAGTAATCAGGTGGTGAATACATAAAGATAATTGAAACATAAAAAAATAGAAATCCTGAAATGAGTATTTGCGGAATTAAATAGTACCATTTCTTAATAAAAATCTGAACAATCGCAGAAATTAAATTTCCTAAAATATTTATAAAAAAGAAAGTTAAGGATAGATTAACAAATGTGTCGCTTCTAAAAGCTAATCCTAAAATAAATATTAAGAATGGAATAAGATAACAAATAATTGGAATCCACCAGATTTTGAAATATTTATAAAAAGTATTTTTAATTTTCTCTAAATTCATTTTGATTTGGGATGCTTTCTCAAATTGGCTACAACGTGTTTGTGTATGGTTAGTTGCGTGGTTCAGCAACTAAGTTAGCAAACTTTTACGAACCTGTGAATATTCCGCAGGAATATTCGCAAGTAGGCTCAATGAAGCAATTAATTATACACGGTGTTAGCACCAGTTATTTATTTAGTTTCAATTATTTTTCCGATTTTATTTATTTCGAACATCTTGATTATTGAATCAATTTTTGTTTGAGATTCCATAAAATCATATTCTTCTTTCATATAACCATTATTGTCAATTAAAGAATCGTGAACGTATTCCGAAAACTCTATTGTTCGGAAAGTGGTCGCTGATAAGAATTCAAATTCCTGCCATTCGTATTGAGGTATTGACATATCGTGGTCGCATTCAATTCCGATTTCAGCATTTTCAATTTCATTTTGGTTTAAAAAAGTGACCAAAGAATAATTTGAACAAATTCCATCGTTAAGCAAAAATACACAAGTTGAAAGAGAATCGTTAAGCTCATTATATTCCACAATATCATTGTTCAGATGTTGTCCCAATTCGTCATTAATTTCAGAATTAATTTTTTCTAACCAATTTGGGAATTCAGATTTAGAATCTTTTGAAAAAGTTGATAGGATTTCGGTTTTATTAATTTCAGATTTTTCTTTTTCAAGAACAATTTCAATGTTGTTTCTTTTCGGATTGTTACAACCTGAAATTAGAATAATTAGCAAGATTATGAAACGGTTCTGCATTTTTTTTTAATTGGTGCTAACGTTGTTGTATATGGTTTGTTGCGTGTTTCAAGCAACTAATTTAGTAAATAATTACCGACCAAGAAAGTCCGCGAGGACTTTCGTAAGTAGGCAAGAAGCCAGCAATAAATTATATACGGTGTTGGGCACAGTATTTATTTACATTTTTTTACTTTAAAATCTCTTATTGAATCAAATTTCCGTTCATATTTGAAATTAAATTTTTCTGTCAAATCACTATAAGTTGATACGTAAAACTCTGTAAATTTATATTGTTCATCTTCATTTGTTACAATTCCATTTTCGTCTCTTATAATTCCTGTACTTCCTGTTCGTCCCCAATGAAAAACTCCGAGTTTGTCTCTTGGTGGTTCATTAGGGTTTTTTTCGGTTGTCCATTCTTCGTTGAAATCCCTGACATCCATTTTCGGCAATTCAGTCTTTTTTCCGTTTTTGTCAATTAAGTAATAGTTATGGTCGATAATTCCATATTTTAATTCATTACTTAACAATAAAACTCCATCATTTGGAATTTCATAAATCAGTCCATTCTCCGTAGTTTCGAGCAGGATTCCGCAATCTTTTTTGTAAATTATATTGACTCTTCCTCTATAGTCATTTGGTATTAAGAATGTTTCTGGTCCGACAGTATTTATGTTGTTCCAAATTGGCCAAAATGCAATTATTCCGATAATGAAAAGTCCGATAGGTATTAATCTTTGTTTCCAAGTCTTTTTAGAAACTAAAATCAAAATAATTCCAACTACAAAAATTGGTAATCCGATTATTGCAAAGTACACAGCGAAAGTCAGTCCGAATGCTCCAATTGCGAGTAGAATTAACCCACTGTAAAATAAAAAGTTACTCGTTTTATCGGTCATTTTCATATTGTGCCCAACGTGATTGTGTATGGTTAGTTGCGTGGTTAAGCACCTAATTTAGCAAATAAATCACAGATAGAATATTCCGCAGGAATGTTCGTAAGTCGGCAGTGACCAAGCAATTAATTATACACGGTGTTAGCAAACGTATTTTATTCATTTTCAGTATGCTAATTCAAGAACGATTATTTTTCTATTCAGTTTATCGTTCAAATCAATTTCGTAATTCAGCATAACTCTTGCAGTCGATTCAGGGAAAAGAAATCCAGCGTTTTTCTTTGTCTCATAAAATTCTTTGTGAAATTCTCCTTTGTCTTTTATTGATTCTAATGCTCGCAGATATTTACCGATATAATTAAAATTCGGTGTGTTCATTTCTCGGTTTATAATAGAATCAAAATTTGAATTTGGCGTTAGCTCTAAAGAATTCCCTCTTGCAAATGTATATTCGGTCGTTCTGTCAGGATTTGTGTATTTATATCTCGATTTTATATATGGAACAGGATGATTAATATATTCTAAAGAATCAGACTCAATTTTGTCCATTGAACTATTTTCAATTATCCAGACTGAATCTGGAAATTCATACATTTCGAGTCGTAAGTCACTTGATTTGAATTTATTCCTTGCCTTTTCGGATATACTTTTCCAGTTTTCGGTTTTTTCATCACGCAATTCAGTTAAAAACTGTCGATAGGCATTTTCACTGTCCAAATTCGGATATTGTCTTTTTAAAAAGTCATTCTCAAAATCGGAAACAAGAAAGTCCAAAGTTTCGATATTCTCTTTACCTAAAACTTTGTCAAATTCCGATGTGTTGTTTTCAGTTTTTTTGTCAGAGCAACTTATGATTAGAATAAAAAGTATGAATGTTTTGATAAATTTCATTGGTTGGTCATATGTTTGCTAACGTTGATGTATAAGAATAGTTGCGGGTTTGTATGCGAGGATTTTCCGAAGGAAAATCAGACGTTACAAACACGCAACGATCTTTGGTTAAGCACTAAACCGCAATTATTTTTATACGGTGTTGTAAGTAGTTTTTTATCTTATTATTTCTTTAATTTCTTCTATCGTAAAAGCTGGTCGTTTTGAATGAATCATTGCGTGACAATTTGGACAAACAGGAATTAAGTCTTTAATTGGGTCAACTTCATATTCTTTTCCTATTTCCGAAATCTGATTTATATGATGGACGTGAATAAATCCTTTGCCAATTTCTCCAAAGTGCTTTTCAAAATCATATGAACAAACTTTACAAGAATAACCAAAATGCTTTAAACATCTTTTTCGGGCTTCAGGATTTCTTTCGTATCGAGTTTGTACAATGTCTTTGGATTTACCTTCTTTATATGTTTTTTTAAATAGTGTTGTAACATCGTTAGAAACAAAACTATTTTTTATGTATTTATTCTCTTTAATAAAGTTAAACCAATTAGATTCCAAACCTTCCAAAACTTCTTCTTTTATTGAAATTCCGCTTTGTTGAGGAAACCATTGTTGCAAATTGTTTTTGTCAATACTTTCCAAAGATTCTTTGTCAAATAACTTGTTTTCTTTTGGATTAATTAGGATATCGAATTCAATATCGATGTAGTTAGTCGTTTTGTTTTTTGTTCCATCCCAATGAGGCGCAACATAGTAAGAAGATTTGGTATAACCACTTCCCATTATTCCTCTTGGTTCGTTACCTAATCTAATTAAGAAAACTCTGTCTCCTTTTCTAATACTTTTTGAATTTCCACAACTCCATCTTCTTTCAACATATCCAACTTTTTCAAGATGTTCAATACTTTCTTGTAAATCTTCCCAATCCCATCTGTTAGGATTCCAAGCAAAAAGGAATGTGTTAATATTGTTTTCAACAACATCAGATGTAGTTTTCAAATAATCTTCAATAGATTTCAATAAACTATCAATAGTGCTATTGTTTTCGCTATAAGTCCAAGCAGGTGTGTTGTCAAAAGTATCAGTTGAATTGGGCTTTGTAAATTTATTTGATTTATATAATGGTGAGCTTTTTCCTGTTACAAATCCAATTTCACAATCTGGTTCATTTGACAATGGTTTAACATAAAATTTTTTAGCTCTTACTTTAATTCCATCCTCTTCAAATCTTTTGATTAGTTTTGGATGTATAAATTTCAGCTCATTTTCTTTTCTATTTTGAAGATGTGGTTTTTGTTCAGTTTCAAATTGAAAACCGATTTTTTCCATTCTTATTTTAATAGAATCGTAAATGTTTTTTCTGCCTGTCATTTTATTTTAGCGGTTATGTGAAATTACTTACAACGTGTTTGTGTATGGTTAGTTGCGTGGTTTAAGCAACTAAGTTAGCAAACAATTACGAACCTGTGAATATTCCGAAGGAATATTCGCAAGTAAGCTCAATGAAGCAATTAATTATACACGGTGTTGTGCGTAGTTATTTTTTTTCAACTGTTTTTAATTTCCGATTGACATAAATAACATTTTTATTATTTAATTCTTTATCTCCATATTTTAATGTGATTTCATCTTGGATGTTATAAATTATATTTTCATAATTTTCATCAAATAGTACGTTTGTTCCTTTTGGATAAGAAGCATAAAGGTCTTTGTTTTCTAATAAGTTATTTTTTGATTTCGAAAAGAAATTAATATATGCTTTTTCGGCATCGTAGTAAATAGATTCGTCGTTTGGTAATTTAAGTAGATTACTATTATTTTCAGAACCATAATCATTTGGACTAATAGTTTTAGCCTCAAGTATATCATTAATTTCAAGTAAGCATATACAAAGTTCTTTTGAAATTTGCATTCCTTTTTGGATAGGTAATGACGTGGTTAAAATTCTTTGGATATTGCTATGGTT
This sequence comes from Winogradskyella sp. Asnod2-B02-A, assembly GCF_045063645.1. Taxonomy (NCBI): domain Bacteria; kingdom Pseudomonadati; phylum Bacteroidota; class Flavobacteriia; order Flavobacteriales; family Flavobacteriaceae; genus Winogradskyella; species Winogradskyella sp. Asnod2-B02-A. The sequence continues at coordinate 539,221 of NZ_JBEFOG010000025.1, read as the reverse complement.
TTTAATCCTTTTCGCAATAAATTGTTTTACAGAATGACCAATATATTTTACATCAAATTCTAAAAGTTTTTTTGTTTCTCCTTCTATATTAACTTTCCAATTCTTATTGTAATGGCTTCTTAGTATTGTGTCAGGCGTGATTAATTTAGTGAAATTCTTTTCTTCTGGAATTTTTATTATAATAACATCAATGAAATCATTTAGATTTTCTTCGTTCTTTAAGCTTTTATTGTAACACAAATGAAGTTCAATATTCGATATATTTTCAGTTTCAATTACGTCTTTCTGATATAATGGTAATTGAAATTTTATATTAATTCCGGTTAAAGGTTGTGAGATTTCTCCAGTAAGAAACTTTGTAGAACATTTTATATTTCTAAATATTAGACAAGGACGTTGAAGAATAAAATACAAAGAAGAATCTTCAGCGATTCTTTTTAGTTCTTTATCATTATATAAATAGCTAAAATCATCAAGATTAAATATTCCTAAAGGGTTTTTAAATTCTACTTGAATGGTTTTTCGCATAGTTTGGGTTAATTACGCACAACGGTCTTGTGTATGAAACGTAGCGTATAAATAAACACTTATTTTTCAGGTTTAGCACGAGCCGAATTTTTAATTTTTATATTTAATTTTACTTTTTCAAATATACAAAATTAAAAATTTGGCGTACTTTGCAAATACACAAAAACCTCTCGGAAAGCCTATAATAGCTATGTTTTATACACGTTGTTGTGCATAGTGCTTTTAACGTTCAGCTTGGTTTTCCGATGTTTGTTATTTAGTTCAAATGTTAGCATTGACAAGACATACTCTTTTACAGTTTTGGTGAAGCTTGGATGATGCGACTGTAAATGTGTATGGCTTATGCGTTGGCAATTCCGATTAACTATTTTAATTCTATAACTAAATCCATCTTCTTACTTTTTCAGCGTATTCTATATATTCATTCCCGAATTCACGTTTTAAAAATTCTTCTTCCAATCTTATTTGTGTATTTACGCTTAAAGTAGATAATGAAATTATAAGTAAAGTAATAGCATTAGGAATTACAAGGAATAACCCAATATTCGCAATCATTATTCCTAAAAATATAGGATTTCTTGAAATTGAAAATACTCCTTTTGTTACCAATTTGGTTTTGTTGTTTTCATCAATTCCGATTCTCCAAGAATTTGCCATTTGGCTTTGAGAAAACCAAACTAAAATCAGCGATACCAACAAAAGTACCCAACCAATTTTCTGTAAAGTTTGATTTTCCAAATACCAAAAAGGAAGTAAATATTCATACCATTCTTCTTTGAAAGCATAGATTCCTACAACAATTAACTCAAGAACTGTGATAAATGTAAAAACCTTTCCATTATAATCGTGTGCATTATCTGTTTTTTCAAATGTAAATGGATTTATTCCAGTTTTTTTCCAAAGTAATACAGACCTTAAAACAAAGACCAATAAAAAATACAATATGAGATAAGCGAATAATAACATAATTTCTAATTTTATGTAAAAATGCTATAATAACCAATGCAATGGAAGTGCATTTATTGTCCGCTACATTTATCGCAAATGCCTTTTACAACCAAGTTTACGTTTTCTGAAACAAATCCATCAGGCACTTTTATTTGAGGGATTTTATGTTCAGTTAAACAAATGGTTTCGTTACAGTTATTACAATGAAAATGTAAATGCAAATCGGTTTCAATCTCACAATTACAACCTTTTTCACACAAAGCATATTTCGTAATTCCTGTGCCATCATCTATTTGATGCACAATTTCTTTTTCTTCAAATGTTTTAATAGTTCTGTATAATGTTGTCCTATCTGCTTTCTCAAAAGCATTTTCTATATCACTTAATGTAACTGCAACTTGTTTTTCGGCAAGGAACTTATATATTAATAAACGCATTGCAGTTACTCGAATATTTTTTGATTCTAAAAATTCTTCAATTGTTTTCATAATTAATCGTGGTCTTCGTTTCCAAATGGTTTAATAATAATTCCAACGCTAAAAATAAAACCATCAGTTGGCGCATAGATTTCTGGAAATTCTGGATTTTCGTGTGGTGGTAAAACCAAAGGTGAAAACCTACTTTGTCTTCTGTCTGTGAAATTTTCAAAGTTCACAAATGCACTACCAAATTTAAAATTACGCATTAAAAGTAAACCCATAGTTACAAAATCTGTCGTTTCTGTTCCGTTTGATAAAAACTGTTTTCCTGTATAAAATGTTTCGTAGCCAATTCTCCATTTATCAGATTCGTACATCAATACACTTCCTGCGTTATGTTTTGCAGTTAATGGTTTTTGTGGACTTCCTGCCAAATAGTTCAATTTAGTGTCTATAAGTGCATAATTTAAAAACCATCTAAAATCTTTATAAGTAAACTTAATATTTGTTTCTGCTCCTTTGCTTAAAATTTCATCAGTTGCATTTTCAAATGCAAACATACCGCTGTCTGTACTATTTAACAGCAAACCGTTATTAATAGCAGTAACATAAAAAAGTTGATTAATAGAAAAACCAATGTTTTCAAATAAACGTGTTTGATAGTTGAAATCAAGATTTACACCATAGGAACGTTCTGCTTTTAATGAAGATTTATCAATGCCAAGTACATTTTCAAAGTTTATAAATTCAGCCTCTTCCGTAAAAATATCTGGAATTTTATAGCCTAAACCACCACCAATTCTGCTTGAAAATCCTTTTTGATTTTTATAAAGTACAGAAATTCTTGGAAGCGGAAAAAAGCCAAAATCAGTATTATAATCTGCTCGTAAACCAGTTTCTAAAATCCAATTATCGGAAAGGTCATAAATGTTATTAGCAAACATTCCATAAGTGATGTCTTTTTGGTCACGTTGCAAAGTTGCATTATCATTTTCGTCAAAGTTTGAAGTATATAAATTTGCTCCAAAAATCCAATCTGCTTTTGAAGTCTCTCTTTGATAAGTGATTTCCGTAAATGTGTTGGTTTGTTTACCATCAAAATTGAAATCTGGAATCGTTAAATTTCTATCGAAAAAGGATACACTATTTTTAATGTTCAAAGAACTAATAGAATCTATTTGAGTTTTGTAAACTGCTTGACTACTCAATCTTTTTGAAATGTTCTCTTCTGTATATTGATGAATTCCGTTTTCGCCACTTTCTATTTTTGTAATATCTCCACCAATTCTATCATCAAACGTTCCGTTTAAACCAAACCAAAATGTTGTTTTGTCAGATGGATAATAAAAGAATTTTGGGTTGAATGAAATAGAAGTCGTTTTCGGTAAATTACTAAAGCCATCATCTTCTGGGTCATAAGCTTTTTGATAGTGACCTGAACCGTAAAGCGAAATACCAAACTTTTCATTTCGTTTGCTGTAAAATACATTTGCAGTACTTCCCAATGCTTGTGTTTGTGTAAGCATAATGTCTAAAGCAGGCTCTTCGTCAGGTGTTTTTGACACCATATTTACCAATCCAGCGATTGCTCCACCACCATAAAGTGTTGAAGAACTTCCTTTAATAATTTCAAATTGTTGTAAGTCTAAAGGTGGAATTTGCAAAATACTCAAACCACTTGAAAAGCCTCCATAAAGTGGAAATCCATCTCTCAAAAGTTGTGTGTAACGACCATCAAGACCTTGAATTCTAATGTTTGTACTTCCACTACTTAAAGATGTTTGTTGCATTTGTATTCCTGTGCTTTCACGAAGCACCATCGAAATATTTGTTGGATTCATAATTGCTTTTTCTCCCAATTCCTCAACTCCAATAAATTCAATTCTTGTTGGAATTTTTTTTACGGTTCTTGTACTTCTTGACGATTGTAATACAACTTCATCCAATTCGTTTCCACCGCTTTTTAATTTGAAAATCAAGTCTGAATTACTTGGGATTTGAATAGTTGTTTTTAGAGTTTCAAAGCCTAAAAAAGAAACTATGATAAGATGTTCGCCATTTGGAATTTCGTTAAAAGTTGCAATTCCGTCAAAATCGGTTACTGCTCCTTTTTCTAATTCCTCAAAATATACTGTTGCTCCAAATAACGGTTCGTTTTCGGATTCTGAAGTTACCTTTATTTGTATATCAGATGTTTGCGCTTTTATAGAAAAGCACGTTATAATTGTGAGCATTGTGCTCAATATGTATTTATTCATTGAAAATGTAAAAATTAATTAACTATTTTTTTTTGACTTTTGGTCGATAATTTAGCTAATCAATTGAGGCGGTTGCCAGATATTGGAATGAAAATCAAATCTATAGATTGTTTGATAAACAGATAGGATTTCTGTAGAAATTTGATTGTTAACACCTAATTCAAAAGTTTGAATTGGTTCATATGTAATTGCGATTCCGCAACAATTACAAATACAAGTTATTGGACAAGTATCATCACTATCATTTTGATGATTGTGTTCAGCAGATATTTCTTCTTGATGTTGGTCTTCGGCATTATTTCCGTCAGAACAAGGTTTGATTGACAAACCAAGAATTAATAATGATAGTATGATAGTTATAAATTTCATTGGCACAAAGATAAATAAATTTCAATGCAATGGTGTTGCAAAGTTTTTTATTCCGATTGTCAAGAACGGATTTAGCGTTGGCAAAGAAACAGCTCTTTTGTTTTTTTAAGCGTTGGCTTTTCGCGTTGGCAAAAAAAAATAAATGTGCTGTTTGCGCGTCGGCTTTTTTAGTTCAAATGTTGATATTTAGCACGATTTTCGCATTATGCACAACGTGTTTGTGTATGGTTAGTTGCGTGGTTAAGCAACTAAATTAGTAAACTTTTACGAACCCGTGAATATTCCGCAGGAATATTCGCAAGTAGGCTCAATAAAGCAATTAATTATACATGGTGTTGTAGGTAGTGTTTCTCATTGACTAGGAATTTCGCCTTTAATCCATTGTTCTTTCTGTTTATAGCCAGAACTGACAAAAAGAAAATTCTCTTTTTCAAAATCAACTAAACCTAATGCTATAACCATATATTTTTCTCCTTCTAAGTATTCCTCATCAGTATTTTTTGAGTCAATTTTATTTAAATAGCCAACAACTCTAATCTTATCTCCAATCACATTTTCCTCATTTTTGAACATTAAGACAGTCCATAAATAATTTCCTTCTCCTAACTCTAATTTGTAAAAAGGTGTATTATTTCTGCTATTTTTTATTTCAAGAATATTCGCGTCATACGCAATCATTTTATTCGTGAATTTTTTAATCTTATTAAATTTTGTTTGGTCAAAGTTTGTCGGAAAAGATTTTTCAGTCACTTTATTAGTTTGTCCAAAAGACAATCCAATAGTGAAAGTTAAAAAGAGTAAAATCAAATTATTTTTCATTTGCGTTCTGGTTTTTACATTACCTACAACGTTGTTGTGTATGGTTAGTTGCGTGGTTAAGCAACTAAGTTAGTAAACATTTACGAACCCGTGAATATTCCGCAGGAATATTCGCAAGTAGAGAAGAATACAGCAATTAATTATACACGGTGTTGGCAAATCGTTTTTTAATCAGTATCCGAAGCTGTAATTGCAATGTAATAACCTCTTTTTGGATTATAAACTGTCCAAAAATGAGTTCCCCAAAATTCTTTTCCATCATCAAAATAATTAGAACAATCAGTATTCCATTTAAAAACTTCTATTTTATTCAAATTCGAAAATAAAAAATTGCAGAAATCGAGAAAATATTGACCCGTTTCAAAGATGTTATTTGATACTCTAAAACCGTGAACTGGGTCTAAAAAAGCTTGAGTAAATCCAAATGTAGATAAATTAGACCTTTCATTTTTGAAAATTTTTGAATCACGAACGTTAACTATGTTTTCATTAATTTCTTTACTGTCAAAATAAAACAGGTTGTTTAAAGATTTAAACCCTCTTAAAATAGGTTTCATTGATTTAAAATCAAACCAAGGTCCAAAAAATTCTTCAACAGATATTTTCGTTCCACTTTCGCTCATTTTGTTTTCTTCAAATTCTATTTTAAAGTAATGACTGTTTCGTTGAAGTTCTAATATTGAGTTTTTTGCAGTAAGAAAATGAGAGTTATATTCGGAAATACTTTTATCAACTTTAAAAAAATTGAAATCAATTCGACCACCATAATTATCAAACTCTTTTAGTTTATTTTTTATCTCGATATTTTCAATTAATTCAATGTTTTTCAAGTCAGATTGCGTTTTTGCGAAATGTTTGCCAACGGTTTAGTATATGGTTTGTTGCGTGTTTAAGGACTAAAGTTAGCAAATAATAATGACATAGAAAATCCGCAGGACTTTTCGTGAGTAGGCGAGAAGCAGCAATAAATTATATAGCTAAATCTGTCTGGAAATGAACGTGCGAAACTTAAACTAGTGTCTTTGTTTCGGGGTGCAAATATAAAACCCTTTTCTAAACCCACAAGTCCTTTTTCCTTTTTATTTTAATCTTTTTTTTAAGACCCTTGAAAACAACACCTTACACTCTGAAGTTTTTTAAATACAAATAGTTCATTGTGTTTTAAACCCAATGCTAATAGATAAACCATATCTTATGGAAAGCCTAAACTATAACAAGTACTCGCGTTAGCGGTAGTAGCGGTATCCTTTTTTAATTCTATAATATCTTTATATAAGGTATGCTACACTATATATAGATATCAATTAACTTCATGTAATCATAAAACAAAAAAGATATAGCGGATGACGCGGCTCTTTTGCCACTTTAAAGCAAAAGAGAAACGCTATAAAAACACAAATTAATATTTATAGAAACTTCACTTTGTCTATTCCTTATATAGGTATATCTTTGTGGGCTAAAATTTATACTATAAATAATGATACAAATTACTCTACCAGATGGTTCGGTTAGGTCTTTCGAAAAAGATGTAACTCCTTATGAAGTGGCTGTAGACATTAGTGCAGGATTTGCCCGTAATGTTATTTCAGCAAAATTCAATGATATAGTCATTGAAACCACCACTCCACTAACCACTGATGGTAGTCTTACCTTATATACATTTAAAGATGACGAAGGAAAAAAAGCCTTTTGGCATTCTTCTGCTCACGTTTTAGCTCAAGCTTTAGAAGAATTATACCCTGGAGTAAAGCTTTGGGTTGGTCCTGCAATAGATAATGGTTTTTATTATGATGTTGATTTAGGTGAAGATGGTACTATTTCTGAAAAGGATTTTAAATCTATTGAAACTAAAATGATAGAAATCGCTAGAGGAAAGTACGATTTTAAAATGCGTGATGTTTCTAAAGCTGAAGCTCTATCCTATTATAAAGGAAAGAATGATTATAAAGTTGATTTAATTGAAAACCTTGAAGACGGTACCATTAGTTTCTGTGATCACTCAACTTTCACAGATCTTTGTCGTGGCGGACACATACCTAACACAGGTATTATAAAAGCGGTTAAGATTTTAAGTGTAGCCGGTGCTTATTATAAAGGTGATGAAAAGAATAAACAATTAACAAGAGTGTATGGCATTTCTTTTCCGAAACAAAAGGAACTAACAGAATATCTTCACCTTTTAGAAGAAGCTAAAAAAAGAGATCATAGAAAACTTGGAAAAGAACTTGAGCTTTTTACTTTTTCACAAAAAGTTGGTCAAGGTTTACCACTTTGGCTACCAAAAGGTGCTGCATTACGTGAACGTTTAGAGAATTTTTTAAAGGCTGCACAGAAAAAAGCTGGATACGAAATGGTGGTAACTCCACATATTGGAAGTAAGGAGCTCTATGTCACTTCTGGTCACTTTGCTAAATATGGGGAGGATAGTTTTCAGCCTATAACTACTCCTGCTGAAGGAGAAGAATTTTTGCTAAAACCGATGAATTGTCCACATCATTGTGAAATTTATAATAATAAACCATTTTCATATAAAGAACTTCCAAAACGTTATGCAGAATTTGGTACAGTATACCGCTATGAACAAAGTGGTGAATTACATGGACTAACAAGAGTCAGAGGTTTTACTCAAGATGATGCACATATTTTTTGTACACCAGATCAATTAGATAAAGAGTTTAAAGATGTCATTGATTTAGTACTTTATGTTTTTGGGTCTTTAGGTTTTGAGAATTTTACCGCACAAGTTTCATTAAGGGATCCTGAAAATCCTGATAAATATATAGGAAGTGATGAAAACTGGGAAAAAGCGGAAAATGCAATTTTGAGCGCTGCTAAAGATAAAAAATTAAACTATGTTGTCGAAACTGGAGAAGCAGCATTTTACGGTCCAAAATTAGACTTCATGGTAAAAGATGCACTTGGACGACAATGGCAACTTGGTACTATTCAGGTAGATTATAACTTACCAGAACGTTTTGATCTTACTTATAAAGGTAGTGATAACGAGATGCATAGACCAGTTATGATCCATCGAGCCCCTTTTGGGAGCATGGAACGTTTTATAGCAATATTATTAGAACATACAGGAGGAAACTTCCCACTTTGGTTAATGCCTGAGCAAGCAATTATACTCTCAATAAGTGAGAAATATGAAAAATACGCTGAAAAAGTTTTAAATGTGCTAGAAAATGACGAAATTCGCGCCCTCACAGATAATAGAAATGAGACCGTGGGTAAGAAAATTCGCGAAGCAGAAATGCAGAAGTTTCCGTTTATGATTATTGTCGGTGAGCAAGAAGAAAAGGATAATACAATAACTGTACGTGAACATGGAGGTGAAGACTTAGGTACAATTAAGGTAGAAGACTTTGTAAAAATTGTAAATGATAGAATAAGTAAAAGTTTAAAGACTTTTAAATAGATAAAAAAATAAGTTTAATTTAAATTACAGAAGCCATAGCAATACGTAGAAACAGAAAGAATTATACAAGACGTGTATCTCAAGAAGATAAACACCGTATAAATTCCAAAATCAGATCTGAAGAAGTAAGACTTGTCGGAGATAATGTCGAAATAGGTGTTTATCCTGTTAAACAAGCTTTATCCATTGCCGATGAACAAGGTTTAGATCTTGTAGAGATATCGCCAAATGCGACGCCTCCTGTTTGTAAAGTTATGGATTATAAAAAATTCCTTTACGAACAGAAGAAAAGAGAAAAAGTGTTAAAATCTAAAGCAACTAAAGTAGTTGTTAAGGAAATTCGTTTTGGTCCTCAAACAGATGATCATGATTACGAATTTAAAAAGAAACACGCAGAGAAATTCTTACAAGATGGAGCGAAGTTAAAAGCTTTCGTATTCTTTAAAGGAAGGTCCATTGTATTTAAGGAACAAGGACAAATTTTATTATTAAAATTAGCCCAAGACCTTGAAGAATATGGAAAGGTAGAACAAATGCCTAAATTAGAAGGAAAGCGAATGATTATGTTCATCGCACCTAAAAAGAAGTAATAATATGCTGAAATATTCAGCAATACGATAATAAGCGAAACGTAAATTTAAAAGAGGAGAAAATGCCTAAAATGAAAACAAAATCGAGTGCTAAGAAACGTTTCAAACTAACTGGCACTGGTAAGATTAAAAGAAAGCACGCTTTTAAGAGTCACATATTGACAAAAAAATCTAAAAAGCGTAAGCTTGCATTAACTCATGATGCTTTAGTACATAAAGCTGATGAGAATAATATTAAAACAATGTTACGTTTAAAGTAATAAGGTTTTAATCGGTTAAAACAATTTATAAACCCTGGAGTTAGGCAAAACAATTTAGCAAGTGTCAATTATTGACCGCCTACTACAAAAAAACAATTAAAAGAAATGCCAAGATCAGTAAATTCAGTTGCAAAAAGAGCCAGAAGAAAAAAGGTTCTTAAGCAAGCAAAAGGTTACTTCGGAAGACGTAAAAACGTTTGGACAGTAGCAAAGAATGCGGTTGACAAAGCGATGCAATATTCGTATAGAGACCGTAGAAATAAAAAGAGAACATTCCGTTCGTTATGGATTATGCGTATTAACGCAGGTGCAAGACAGCATGGAATGAGCTATTCAAAATTTATGGGAGGATTAAAAGCCAATAATATCGAGTTAAACCGTAAGGTACTTGCAGATTTAGCAATGAATCACCCAGAAGCTTTTGAAGCTATCATAAACAAAGTAAAATAAGGCTTTTAGCCAAATTAATAACAACATTTCGCTTATAAAATCCGATTCATTAATTTGAATCGGATTTTTTTATTAAGTTTAAGTATAACATTTAATTGTACAAAGATGAAGAATGTAAAATTGGTCGTTACAGATATGGATGGTACATTATTAAACTCTAATCACAACGTAAGCCCCAAGTTCTTTGATCTATTTAAAGCCTTAAAACAACTAAATATTCAATTTGTTGCTGCAAGTGGACGACCTTATTATAGCATAGTAAAAAAACTTGAACCTATAAAAAACGATATTATAATTGTTGCTGAAAATGGTGGATTAGTCATTAAAAATCAAAACGTACTACTTTCTAATCAGTTAAATCCAAATAGATTATTAGAACTCTATAAGTTAGTTACAAGTATTAAAGGCACCTACCCTATCTTCTGCACGCAACATCAAGCATTTATTCTTAGAGCTTCGGATGAATTGGTAAATACATTTTCTGAATATTATTCCGTCTATACCATCATAGATTCTTTTGAAGAAATCACAGATGACGTCATTAAAATAGCTTTGTATCATTCAATAAATTCTGAAAAATATATTTTTCCCTTCGTGAAACAGCTAAAGCCAGAACTTAATGTTGTGGTCTCAGGTAATCATTGGGTAGATATTTCTGAAGCGATTACTAATAAAGGAAACGCCCTTACATTTTTACAAAAACAATTTAATATTTCACCTTCAGAAACCATGGTATTCGGAGATTATAACAATGATTTAGAAATGTTGAAATGTGCAAAATACAGTTATGCCATGGAAAATGCCCATCCTAATGTGAAATCTGTGGCCAATTTTGAAACTACATCTAACAATGACAACGGTGTAGAATTGGTACTAGAACAACTAATTACCGAAAGCCGTAAGAACTAGTAGTCTACCTTGTGCTCTATTTCTATGCTCACAAAGGTAAATCCCTTGCCAAATACCGAGATTTAATTTACCATTTGTAATAGGAATTTGAACAGACGTTCCCAATAATGATGCTTTTATATGTGCAGGCATATCATCAGGTCCCTCAAAAGTATGTTTGTAATACGATTGATTTTCTGGAATTAAGACATTGATGTGACTTTCAAAATCTGTTCTTACTGTAGGATCTGCATTTTCATTAATAGTTAAACTAGCAGAAGTATGTTTAATAAATACTTGTAATTGCCCTAACTTAATCTGATTAATTTCAGGAATTGCATTTATGACTTCAGAAGTAATTAAATGAAAACCTCTAGAGAAAGATTGAAGTCTTATTTCTTTTTGAAAGAATTTCATCTCTATAATTGTATTTTATGAATTGCTATTCTGGGAAATTTCATTAATAGCAGATTTAAATTCTTCTCAATTCACTAGCTCATCTTTATCGTAACCTTCAATAAGTCTTGAAGCTACAATACTTCGAATAAAACTGCTAATTTTAGCTTGTTTTAGTAATTTCAATATTTCATTTTTACATAGTTTACCATCTCCATCTTTATCAAAAAAAGTAACAGCGTTATCTGGTGTAGTAAAATGATTGGTAATTACTGTTTGAATTTTACTAAGTATCGTTTCTTTCGTAGAGATAAAAATAACTTTTATTATTTAAAATTTATGTTTTTTGTTTTTTCTTCTTAGCAGCTGGAAACAACACATTATTTAATATTAATCGATAACCTGGTGATGTTGGATGCAAGTCTAACTCTGTTTTTGGATCTCCTACACGATGTGTGTAATCTTCAGGATCATGGCCACCATAAAATGTAAAAAAACCTTTTCCTTTAATACCATGTATATATTTAGCTTCTCCGTTTGTTTTGTTTTCACCCATTACTAATACGTTAGATTTTATTTGATCTCTAGTAAATGAGGTTGTTTGTCCCATAAATCCTTTTACTAAAGCGGTATGATTTTGAGTTAACATGGATGGAATTGGGTCCCATTTTGCAGAATATTCCATTAAAGAAAAGTAATCCGTTGTCTTAGGAATTTTACGTTTCTGAGTCATATCAATTGATGAAAACTCATAAACATTTGGACTTCTCTCTAAGATATAATCTTTAAACGCAAAGGTTTTAGAATAATCAATTTTATTCTGATAAGCTGCATCGCTACCATCTCCATCAAACATTGGTTCGCAAATATCAACTCCTTCTGCAGACAATGCAATATCAAAACTATCAGTTGCAGAACACATAGCAAACATAAATCCGCCACCAACTACATAGTCTCTAATTTTAAGAGCTACATCTAATTTTTCATCTGAAACTTTATTATAACCCAATCGTTTTGCTAAATCTTCTGCATTCTTCTTCTCTTCAATATACCAAGCCGCAGAACGATATGTTCTATAGAATTTACCATATTGACCAGTAAAATCTTCATGATGTAAATGCAACCAATCATATAGTAACAATTCATCCTTTAAAACTTCTTCATCGTAAATAGTTTCATAAGGAATTTCTGCATATGTTAAAACCATAGTTACCGCATCATCCCAAGGTTGTTTTCCATTAGGCGTATAAACCGCAATTTTTGGCGCTTTTTCTAACACTACAGCTTCCTGATTTACTGAAGGACTTGCAATACCCTCAAGTATTTGAGCTGCATTAGCATCTGAGATAACTTCAAAAGATACTCCTCTAATTTGACATTCTCTTTGAATAATTTCAGCATCAGGCAATAAAAAAGAACCTCCTCTGTAATTAAGCAACCACTTTACCTTAAGTTCTCGCTCTAAAGTCCAAAATGTAACTCCATAAGCTTTAAGATGATTTTTTTGGGTTTCCGCATCCATTGGAATAAGGATATAGGATGCATAGGTATTCGCACTTAAGAATAGTGTGAAAATTATAAAAAATACTTTTTTCAAGGTCATAAATTTAGAACGAAATATAACCAATTTTTAGTCTGTATAGACTTAATTTAGTATTCTTTTAAGACCAATTGGTTAGAAAAAGATATAAATAAATATATCAAAACAACATTATAGCTTTTAATAATTAAGACTACAACTTAATCTAATTGCGTCTCATTTCCAGAAAGTAAACTCGCTATGATTTTTGTTCCTTGAAACTGTTCTAAAATAATTTTAATAAAAACTGTTATTGGAATTGCCATTATTAATCCAGGAATTCCCCAAAGAAAACCCCAAAACATCAACATGACTAGAACCGCAATAACATTTATAGAAAAAGATTTTCCCATAAAAATTGGTTCTAAAATAGCACCAAACGTAACTTGAACCATAGAGATTGCAAAAATAAAGAAGAATAATGTACTTGTTGGATCTAACTCTACAAAAGCAAAAATAGATAACAAAATAACAGAAACAAATGAGCCTACCATTTGTACAAAATTAATAGCAAAGGCAAATAATCCCCAAAAAATAGGAAAACTCACATCGAAAAACACACACATTAAACCCGTAAACAAACCCGTTAATGCACTCACCAAAACCTTTACCTTAATAAATTTAATTAGGTCTTTCTCAATCTTCATAAAGGTCTTAACAGAAGTGTGCTTTCGCTTAAGTATAGTACTATTTAATAATTTATGAACATTAATAGACTCTGCCAACCAAAGCACAACAAAGAACACAGTCATTAATAAAGTTGTTAGAAACGAATTTAAAAAACCTATAGTAGATCCAAGGTTTTCTTTCTGAAAGAACTGTCCTATAAAACTATGCTCTTGTTCAAATTCAATTCCAAAATTATCAAGTAAATAGACCTTAAGATCTGCTAATTTTAATTCAGCTTTAGCTAAAAACTCAGTATTATTTGCGAGTATTTGTCGGCTAGATAATTGTACTAATTCAATACCTACTTTTAAACCAATTGCTACCAATAATAAGACAATAATGATACTAAAAATTTTAGGAATATTTCTGCGTCCTAACCATCGCATTAACGGTAAAAACAACAAAGCTATAAACATTGAAAAAATCAATGGAATAAATATAAAAGACAAGATCTTTAGTAGATAAAAGACTAAAGGAACTACAATAATTAACAACAAAACGTTTGTTGTACGTCGTTGGTCTAACATGAGGTAAATTTGGTTTTAAACAGTATGTCTACAAAGATAAGTTAAAATTCAGTTTTTTATTATTTAAAACGCTATTAAAAAGGCACGCCATCATCCTCTGGCCCTCCAAAAGCATCTGATGGAGACGGGAAACTATTTGGTTGAAAAGTATTGTCGTTAGGAGATTCATTCATTTTAGAATGAAATTCACCAAAAGGTGTATCAAAATCATCTAAATTATCAAACTTACCTAAGTGACCGATGAACTTTAATCTAATGTTTTCTAGTCCACCATTTCTATGCTTTGCAACAATAAATTCACCTTGTCCTGCTGTTGGTGAACGTTCTTCATCATCCCATTCATCAATTTTATAATATTCAGGTCTATAAATAAATGATACAATATCTGCATCTTGCTCAATCGCACCAGATTCACGTAAATCAGATAGTAATGGCCTTTTACTTCCACCACGCGTTTCCACAGCACGCGATAATTGTGACAATGCAATTACAGGAATACTCAATTCCTTTGCTAAAGCTTTTAGGTTTCTAGAAATCATGGAAATTTCTTGTTCACGATTACCTCCTTTTTGGCTACCACCTGCAGTCATTAATTGCAAATAATCAATCATAATCATCTTAATACCATATTGAGATGCTAAACGACGTGCTTTCGCTCTTAAATCAAAAATAGATAATGAAGGAGTATCATCAATAAATAAAGGTGCTGTTTCTAGCGTTTTTACTTTAACGTTAAGCTGTTCCCACTCATGTTTTTCAAGTTTCCCTGTTCTAAGTTTCTCTGAAGACAACCCAGTTTCACTAGAAATTAAACGCGTTATTAATTGTACTGAGGACATTTCTAATGAAAAGAAAGCCACAGGAGTATTACTATTTACAGCAACATTACGTGCCATGGTTAAGGTAAATGCGGTTTTACCCATACCAGGACGCGCAGCTACAATAACTAAATCTGACGGTTGCCAACCAGACGTTAATTTATCTAATTTATCAAAACCAGAAGGAATTCCACTCATTCCCTCTTGATTAGAAATCTCTTCAATTTTCTTTTTCGCCTGAATAACTAAACTCTGAGCGGATTCTGTTGATTTTTTTACGTTACCTTGAGTAACTTCATATAATTTGGCTTCTGCTGTATCTAATAAATCAAAAACATCTCTAGTCTCATCATAAGCTTCTTCAATAATTTCGTTTGAAATTTTAATTAAACTACGTTGAATATATTTTTGAAGAATAATACGTGCATGAAACTCAATATGCGCAGAAGAAGATACACGTTGTGTTAAAGAAATAAGGTAAAAATCGCCTCCAATCAAATCTAATTTTTGATCTTTCTTCAATTGACTAGAAACAGTTAATAAGTCGACTGGCTCCGAGTTTTCAAACAACTTAAAAATAGCTTCAAAGATATGTTTATGAGCTTCTTTGTAAAAAGCATCTGGACTCAAAATATCAATAACTTCATCGACACCTTTTTTATCAATCATCATAGCACCCAACACAACCTCTTCTAAATCAGGCGCTTGAGGTGGTATTTTTCCTTTTTCTAGATTGATAATTGTGCCTTTATCTACTTTATAGCCTTGTATTGGATTAGGTTGTTTCATAAGTAACAAAAGTAGTTAAATAGTGTTGAGAAAATAGGCTTGATTGATTTACAATCTTAACATGTCTTCAACAATTTAACTGTTAATAACTTGATTTTATTGTTAATAGTGCCAAAAAAAACCGAAGTTAAAACTTCAGTTTTTTTTAGTTCCTTATGTTTAGTGGATTTAATCTTTATAGACTCCCATTTCATCGTATTTTTCCATACGTTGGTTCACTAAATCTTTTGGTGATAAGTTTTTAAGCTCTTCATAAGACTTCTCTATAGCATCTTTTACAGCTGAAAATGTTTTTTCTCTATCTGTATGTGCTCCTCCAAGAGGTTCTTTTATAATTTGATCCACAAGCTTCATGCGTTTCATATCTTTAGCTGTTAACTTTAAAGCTTCAGCAGCTTGTTCTTTATATTCCCAACTTCTCCATAAAATAGATGAACATGATTCTGGTGAAATAACAGAATACCACGTATTTTCTAACATCATTACACGGTCTCCTACTCCAATACCTAATGCTCCACCAGAAGCTCCTTCTCCAATAATAATAGTAATAATTGGGACTTTAAGGCGTGCCATTTCTAAAATATTTCTAGCAATAGCTTCTCCTTGTCCTCGCTCTTCTGCTTCTAAACCTGGATATGCACCTGGAGTGTCTATTAAAGTAACCACAGGTATTCCGAATTTCTCAGCAGATTTCATTAAACGTAACGCTTTACGATAACCTTCTGGATTTGACATTCCGAAATTACGGTACTGCCTTGTTTTAGTATTAAAACCTTTTTGTTGCCCAATAAACATGTAAGACTGATCACCTATTTTACCTAAGCCACCAATCATCGCTTTATCGTCCTTTACATTTCTGTCTCCATGTAATTCTAAAAAAGTATCTCCACAAAGTGCTTTAATATGATCTAATGTATAAGGTCTGTTTGGGTGTCTAGACAGTTGAACACGTTGCCAAGCTGTAAGGTTTTTATAAATATTCTTTTTAGTTTCAGCTAACTTTTTATCTATCTGTTTACAGGTTTCAGTAACATCTACATCACTTTCTTTTCCTATAATCTGACATTTATCTAGCTGCTCTTCTAATTCTTTTATTGGTAATTCAAACTCTAAATATTCCATACAATTTGAAGTTGTTTTTTGTTTAGTTAGTTTACAAACCTACGGCTTCTAAATTTATTTCTAATCACTAAATTTAAAGTAAGTTTTCTTATTGCAAGTACAAAAATACAGATTATATAAGAAAATATAAAGACTTTAATCTGTTATACTTTTAGTTTGGCTTTCCTAATCTTGTAATTTTTAAAAACTGCATCAAATAAAACTGTGATTAACACAAGAATAGCACCTATATAAAATTGTGGAGACATCTTTTCTGTTTCTGGAAATAAAAATAAAGCTATTGCAATTCCATAAAGCGGCTCTAAATTATAGCTTAAAATAACCGTAAAAGGACTTATATAACGCATTACATCAACAGAACCAATAAATGCATACGCTGTACATATAGATGCTAAAATGAATAAATACATCCAATCTGAACTAGATAGTGTAAAGAATTCAGTATTGAATGTTTTACCTGATAATAAAATGAACACCGTTAAAAAAAGCACTCCACTTATAAACTCGTAAAAGGAAATAACAGTTGCATTATGCTTCTCTATAAATCGACCATTTATTACTGCAAATAAAGTAGAAAACAAAGCCGAAAACAGTCCCAGAATAATACCGTTAACGTAACCCATCTCGCTACTAGTAATTAAAACCACACCAAATACTACAATAATACCAAAGATAATTTCGTAGCCTAAAATACGACGTTTAAAAAATAAAGGCTCAATAAAGGATGCAAAAAAAGCACCTGATGAGAACATTGCCAATGCTATAGAAACGTTAGCTTGGTTAATGGCTTCAAAAAAAGTAATCCAATGCAGCGCGATTATAATACCAGCTGCAGAAAACTGCAAAAATGTCTTTTTTGAAATTTTTATGTTAATCCTTACTATTTTAATATATATAAACATTAAAATACCAGCGATTGCCATTCTATACCACACTAGTTCAAGAGCACCAATTGTAATTAACTCACCTAATATAGCGGTAAAGCCAGCAATTAGTACTAGAAAGTGTAAATGTAAATAATGCTTTAATTTAGCGTTTGGCATTTTGCAATAAGTAAATCGCTAAAATACCAAATAATACATTAGGAAACCATACAGCTACAACTGGAGGAAGACTTGACTGACCAGCCATAACTCCAAAAACCTTATCGAAGAATACATAAATCATTGCAATTGCAATTCCTAAAGCAAGATTTACTCCCATGCCTCCACGTCGTTTTACAGAAGATACTGCAACTGCTATAATTGTAAGAATAAATATTGAAGTTGGTAAACTCCATTTTTTTAGTTTTACAACTTCATAACGACCTATGTTTTTTGAACCTTTCCTTTTTTCAGAAGCAATAAAATCTAAAAGCTCACCATAGGGTTTGGTTTCCGCAGCATACTCAACAGGTGTTAGATCTTCGAGTTCAAATGGTAAATCCATTTGTATACGGTTTTCTTTTTCTACTGTTTCAATACCATTTTCAAAAGAACGTTTTAAATAACGCGTAAGTTGATAAGCACTATCTTTATCTATAAAACGAATGTTATCGGCTAAGATTTTATATTTAAGCTCATTACCTTCAAAATGCTCGTAAGTAAAATTTTGACCAGAATTAGTTTTGGGACTAAAACTACTTACATAAATATAATCATTATCATTAATTTGTTGATATACATCTCTTGTTTGCTGTACACTTTTATTCTTTCTTAGATACTTAAACTTAAACTCATTAAATCCTTGGCTAGCTATTGGTGCCAAATACATACCCAAAAACATAGCAAAACTAGCAACAATGGTTGCACCTATTATATAAGGTCTTAAGAAACGAGTAAACGAAACACCCGAACTTAAAAAAGCAACAATCTCTGTGTTATTAGCCAACTTGGATGTAAACCAAATCACCGACAGGAATAAAAATAGTGGAAACAACAAATTGGCAAAATAAACGGTGAAATTTAAATAGTAAAAAGCGACCTCTCCAAATGATGCATCATTTTCTATTATTCTACCTACTTTTTCTGCTAAATCTACAGTAATTCCGATAGGAACAAACAGCAATAACATCATTAGAAATGTAAATAAATACCGCTTTAATATGTACCAATCTAATATTTTCAATTTTCTTATTTAGTTGTTTATTCCTGCATTTATAGCTAAGGAAATGTTTAGTTATTTAATCTTTTAAATTCAATTATAAATACTACAAACGGTTATCCATTTGTTTTACCATTTTCTCTTTCCATGCTCTAAAATCACCAGCAATAATATGTTTTCTGGCCTCTCTTGTTAACCAAAGATAAAATCCAAGATTATGAATGGTTGCTATTTGTTTTCCCAATAGTTCATTTACCGTAAATAAATGTCTCAAATAAGCTTTACTATATTCTGTATCTACAAAAGTAATTGCCATTTCATCTATTGGTGAGAAATCATTAGCCCATTTTAAATTTTTGATATTAATTGAGCCATGAGCTGTAAATAACATGCCGTTTCTAGCATTTCGAGTAGGCATCACACAATCAAACATATCTACACCTAACGCAATATTTTCTAATATATTGATTGGTGTCCCAACTCCCATTAAATAACGTGGTTTGTCTTCTGGCAAAATGCTACAAACTACATCTGTCATAGCATACATTTCTTCTGCTGGTTCCCCTACAGAAAGTCCACCAATAGCATTACCTTCTGCTCCTGCATTAGCAATATATTCAGCGGATTGCTGTCTTAAATCTTTATAGGTACTTCCTTGAACAATCGGAAAAAATGTTTGGTCGTAATCGTAAGTTAACGGTGTTTTTTTAAGATGTGTTAAACAACGTTCTAACCAACGATGCGTCATGTGCATAGAACGCTTAGCATAATTATAATCACATGGATAAGGTGTACACTCATCAAAAGCCATAATGATATCAGCTCCTATTTTACGCTGTACCTCCATTACGTTTTCTGGAGTAAAAACATGGTAGCTGCCATCAATGTGCGATTTAAACTTCACACCTTCTTCTTTGATTTTTCTATTTGATGATAAAGAGTATACTTGGTAACCTCCAGAATCGGTTAAAATATTTCGATCCCAATTCATAAATTTATGCAATCCACCTGCTTGCTCCAATATTGGTGTTTGTGGTCTTAAATACAAATGGTAGGTATTTCCAAGAATAATATCTGGATTAATATCATTTTTTAACTCTCTTTGGTGCACTCCTTTAACAGAAGCTACTGTACCAACAGGCATAAAAATAGGGGTTTCAATTGTACCATGATCTGTAGTTATAGATCCTGCTCTTGCCTTTGTTTCTTTATCGGTTGCTATTCTTTGAAATTTCATGTATTGTAAGTCAGACGGCAAATATAAATAACTATATAAGATTCCTTCTTAAATTAAATTTAAAAAATAGGCTTTTTAAAATTTAGAGGTCAGGTTATAAATTCTCTTTTTAGGATTTATGAATATAGACTAGGATTATTTACATATTGTTAGCAAATCATGCATTTCGTTAATAAGTGCATCATTTCAACTTTTGAAAGACCTTTGTAAAAAGTTACTTTTGTAGCATAAAACTTAAGCAACATAACATGCCAAACATTAAAGAATTAACTGATTTAACTACTCAAGTTCGTAGAGATATTATACGAATGGTGCACAAAGTGAACTCTGGTCATCCAGGTGGATCATTAGGTTGTGCCGAATTTTTTGTTTCACTTTATCAAGAGCTATTAGAAACCAAAGAAGGTTTTAATATGGATGGCATAGGAGAAGATTTATTCTTTCTTTCTAATGGTCATATTTCACCAGTATATTATAGCGTATTAGCAAGATCTGGCTATTTTCCTGTAGAAGAACTAAATACATTTAGACTTTTAGATTCGAGACTACAAGGACACCCAACAACTCACGAAGGTTTACCTGGAATTAGAATTGCTTCTGGCTCTTTAGGTCAAGGTATGTCTGTTGCCATTGGTGCAGCACAAGCAAAAAAATTGAATAAAGACAATCATCTTATATATAGTCTTCATGGAGATGGAGAATTACAAGAAGGACAAAATTGGGAAGCAATAATGTATGCTTCGGCTAAAAAAGTAGACAATCTGATTTCAACTATTGATTTAAACAAACAGCAAATTGATGGGTCCACTGATGATGTTTTACCCATGGGAAGCCTAAGAGCAAAATTTGAAGCTTTTGGTTGGACAGTATTAGATATTGAAAAAGGTAATGATATTGAAGCTATATTAAAAGGTATGGCTGAAGCAAAATCATTAACAGGTAAAGGAAAACCAGTTTGTGTTTTATTACATACCGTAATGGGTAATGGTATCGATTTTATGATGCATACACATGCTTGGCACGGAAAAGCACCTAATGATGAGCAACTTGCTATAGGTTTAGCTCAAAATCCTGAAACTTTAGGAGATTACTAATATGAAAAAAATAATCTTAATTAGTCTATTGTTATTTATTTCAATGAGTTATGCTCAGGAAAAAAAGATTTCTGTAGATTATATCGTTGAATATTTAATACCCAATAAACGGCAAGCAACAATTGATACCGTTAAAATCGGATTAGATAAAAGCGGAAGATATATTTGGACGGATAGTGAATATTTAGCAAAAGATTTAGCCAAATCAATGTTTTCTGGTAAAGAAAATATGATGAAGAATTCAGAATTAGCGATTATTTTGGATACCAAAAACATGTCAGTAATGTTATTCTTCAATTCTGGAGAAAATGAAATGTACATGAATATGTCATTATATAATTTCTTTCCAGTTTCCGGATCTAGCGATGCAGAGTCTTTTGAACTCATTTCAGAAAACACGAATGAAAAAGTGAGTGTTGCAGATAGGGAAGGTATAGTTTATAATATATATCCTAGTAATGAGACTTCCGAAAAAATTGCAGTAGTCTTTGATGAATCTATAGACGTCAACAATAATAAATTATTCAACAATTTTTTTAAATTGGTTTTTGCAGCTGAAGGTGGTTCTGTTTTAAATGATTTAGAACTTCCAAATGGACTTATCCTTAACATTTCTAATAAAGGGGAAACCTTTGTAGAAGCCATTAAAATACAAACAGAAAGAAAAACATTTACTATTAATCACAGTTTCAAAATAACAGAATGAAAACATATACATACACAGAAAAAAAAGATACAAGAAGTGGTTTTGGTGCTGGCTTAGCAGAATTAGGACGCACAAATCCTAATGTGGTTGCCTTATGTGCTGACCTTATTGGATCTTTAAAAATGAATGAATTTATTGACGAAAATCCAGAGCGATTTTTCCAAATCGGAATTGCAGAAGCAAATATGATGGGAATTGCAGCGGGTTTAACCATTGGTGGAAAAATTCCGTTTACAGGTACTTTTGCTAATTTCTCTACAGGACGTGTTTACGATCAAATTCGTCAGTCTATAGCCTATTCTGGTAAAAATGTAAAGATTTGTGCTTCTCACGCTGGCTTAACGTTAGGTGAAGATGGTGCAACACACCAGATTTTAGAAGATATTGGTTTAATGAAAATGTTACCAGGAATGGTAGTTATTAATCCTTGTGATTATAACCAAACAAAAGCAGCAACTATTGCTATTGCAGATTATGATGGCCCTGTTTATTTAAGATTTGGTCGTCCGTCTGTGCCAATTTTTACACCTGCAGATCAAAAATTTGAAATTGGAAAAGCTATAAAATTTACTGAAGGAACAGATGTAACTATTGTTGCTACTGGTCATTTAGTTTGGGAAGCTCTAGAAGCATCAAAAGTTTTAAACGAAGCTGGTATTTCTGCTGAAGTGATTAACATCCATACTATAAAACCTTTAGATGATAAAGCTATTTTAGATTCTGTTGCTAAAACAGGATGTATTGTTACTGCTGAAGAGCATAATTTTCTAGGTGGTCTAGGAGAAAGTGTTTCTAGAGTTTTAGCTTTACACCATCCTACTCCTCAAGAATTTGTTGCTACCAACGATACTTTTGGTGAGTCTGGAACACCAGCTCAACTGATGGATAAATATGGTTTAAACAGTGATGCTATTATAAAAGCGGTTCAAAAAGTAATAAAAAGAAAATAATTTCATTTTGGAAACGTTTTTGATATAGTACTTATATATAACTCATTTGAATAACTATTTAAATGAGTTTTTAATTTAAAAAAACGAACATTATGAGAAATTTAAAAAAATCAGTTATTTTAACTGCTGTCCTAGCTACTATTGGATTTACCATTAATGCCCAAAACAATAGTTCCTTTGGTTTTAAAGGTGGTTTAAATTATAGTGCCAATGGAGATTATTTTGAATCCGCAAGTACAAATGCAGAAACTCCCGATCGTAATATTGGATATCATATTGGTGTTTTCGGCAAAATAGGAGACAAACTATACCTTAGACCAGAGTTAGTATACACCGCTACAAAAAGTGACTATGACAGTAATGCTTTTTCTATAAAGAAAATTGATGTACCATTATTAGTGGGTCTTAAAGTAATTGGCCCTGTTAGTGTTTTTGCCGGTCCTTCTTTTCAATATATACTAGAAACTGATTTTGAAGGTATCGATATTGATACTGTTAAAAATGATTTCTCTGTTGGTTTCAATTTTGGTGTTGGATTCAATTTAAATAAAATTGGAATTGATTTAAGATATGAAAGAGGTTTTAGTGAAAATGAAGCTACATTTATTGACACTAATATAACAACAGTAAATAGTAGAATTGATACAAGACCAGATCAATTAATCCTAAGTTTATCAATAGGTTTATAATTAACTCTTATAAAAAACAAGAAAGCCGCTCATTAAATGAGCGGCTTTTTTTATTGTTAATACCTAGAACGATTACAATTCATTATAATTAATTTCAATAGAAGCATCCAAATAATCAGGTACACCATCGTTGTTAGAATCTGCTATGGTCACAGTCTTAAATGTAATAGAACCATCAGTATTTACAACTCTACTTCTTATAAACTCATTTTCAGCTAGAGTGAGATCATCTTCACTAGCCACTGGAGGATAAACTGTTGTAATTAATTCATCAATTGTAAATACATTGTCGCCATCATCATTATTATCTATAAAATTAAAAAATCCATCTTCGTCAGTATCATCATCTTCAATATCTAAATTTTCATTTAAATCTTCAATGTAAGAAGGTATACCATCATCATCATGATCTACTGTATCTGTTTGTAATAATTCAAATTTAAAAATAAGATTATCATAAGAAGCACCTGTAGTAACACCTGAAAAATAACCTAATCCAGATGGTACAAACATCATTCCTAAGCCTGGATTCGTATAATTCACACTACCATTACCATCAATACCAAAACTTTCTGCTGCTGAAAATGTTGGCATTACTAATTGCCAAGCTTTAATAACACTTACAATAGAAACAAAATCAGTCTGTAAATAAAAGTCTTCAGCTGTTATTGCAGAGTCAAAAACCACTTCTTCTCCACCTACTTCTTCATTAATTGAGCTTCCTTCATATCTAGCACGTACAAAATCAGTGAATTTTGGAGTATCTCCTTCGCCTTGGTTTAGGCTTAATACGTAATACTTATATTCAACGTCATAATATGTTGCAGTACGCGTTTCTACAGCGTCAAATAGTAATGTATTGTTTGTTGGATCTGGCATAGCTTCATATTCTCCATTAAGATTTATAGGTAATTCTGAAATAATGATATCCGTATATTTAAAATCAGAACCTGTTTCAAAAAAACTTGAATTATAATAATGTGAGCTTAGATATTGCAATATTACTGCGTCATCTATAACTTGCTGTTCTGTTCTATCTGCTGCTACAAAAGTTGAACCATTATCATCATCACCATTACAAGAAACAAATACAATTGTTAGTGTCAGTAAAATAAGACTAAGTCTTAAAGTTTTAATTTTCATAGAAATTTATATTTTTCGCATAAAACCACCATAGTTGAGATACGAAGTTCATTATTGCTTATTTTTAAGCCGCAAGATACAATAATATAATATTTTTGTACTATAACATTAACGTAGTTTTTAGTAAATAAGGTATGCGAATTGATAAATATTTATGGTGTGTTAGATATTATAAAACACGTAGTATTGCCACAAAAGCATGTAAAAAAGGGCAAGTAAAAGTTAATGGTGATGCGGTAAAACCCTCTAGGGAAGTTTTTCCTACAGATAAAATTGAACTTAGAAAAGATCAAATTATTTACCAACTTACGGTTAACGATTTACCTCCTAATCGTGTTGGCGCAAAATTGGTGGATATTTATAGAGTAGACACCACTCCAAAATCTGCTTTTGAAGCTAAAGAACTTTTAAAATATAGTAAAGATTATTATAGAAAAAAGGGTTCTGGAAGACCAACGAAAAAAGACAGACGAGATATTGATGATTTTTATGATGATGAGGAAGAATAAAACTAACCATACCATTAAAGTCTTTTTGGAATGATTAATAAACTCAACAAATCTTATTGGGAAAATAGGTATGTAAACAACCAAATAGGTTGGAATATTGGTTACGCCTCTACTCCTCTCAAAACATACATTGACCAAATAAAAGATAAATCATTAAAAATTCTAATTCCTGGTGCCGGTAATAGCTACGAAGCCGAATATCTGTGGTGCCATGGTTTTAAAAACATTTATGTTTTAGATTTAGCTCATCAACCCTTAGATAATTTTATCATTCGTTTGCCAAATTTCCCCAAAAATCAACTTATAAATGCTGATTTTTTTGAATACGAGAATAGCTTTGATCTTATTTTTGAACAAACATTTTTCTGTGCACTAAATCCCAATTTGAGAACACAATATGTTGATCAAATGCATCAACTATTAAAACCAAAAGGAAAACTTGTTGGCTTATTTTTTAATTTTGAATTAACAGAAGAAGGACCACCCTTTGGCGGAAGTGTATTTGAATATAATTCACTGTTTAAACATCAGTTTAAAATGAATGTATTAGAACCTTCAATTAATTCCATAAAAGAAAGACAAGGTAAAGAACTGTTTTTTATCTTTGAAAAAAAGAGCTAATGGCACTAACAAAAAACACCATATTAAGTCATAAAGAAATTGAGCACAAAATAAAACGTATTGCCTATCAAATTTATGAAAGCAATGTGAATGAAACAGAACTCATTATTGCTGGTATTGAAAGTAACGGCTACCTGCTTGCTAAAAAGATAAAATCTAATTTAGATAAGATTTCAGATATCCAATCTACTTTGTGTAAAGTCACAATAAATAAATCTGAACCTACAGAGCCCATAAAAACGTCTATTTCTAAAGAAGATTACACTAATAAATCTTTGGTGTTAATTGATGATGTTCTCAACTCTGGCAGTACACTAATTTATGGTATTAAACATTTTTTAGATGTACCACTAAAACAATTTAAAACTGCTGTATTAGTAAATCGTAACCATAAAAAGTATCCTGTAAAGGCAGACTTTAAGGGTATTTCTCTTTCTACATCATTATTTGAGCATGTGCATGTAAATTTATCTAAACAACCTTACGAAGCTTATTTAGATTAAATGAACTAAAAGGTCTTCTAAAATTTCTTTTTGTGTTTTATGATCCGTATTCAGCGTAATCTGTGCTTGACTATAATAATGTGAGCGTTCAAAAAGATGTTTTCCAATAAACTCTAGAAGCTCTTCTTCATTATTAATATGACTTATTAGAGGTCTATGCTCACGTTCTAAAAATAAACGTTTAGCTAAAAGCGGAATTGAAAGTTTTAGATAAAATGATTTAACATTAGCATTATCAATTAAGAAATTCATGTTATTTCCATAACAAGGAGTCCCTCCTCCTAACGCAAGTACTGTATTTTTAGAAGAAGAAATAATCTCTTTTAAATATTCAGTTTCTTTTTTCCTAAAATAAATCTCACCTTTCTTTTTAAAGATATCTGATATTGAAGCCTTTTCATTCTCTATAATATAATCATCTATATCTAAAAAACTGTATTTAAGCACTGTAGCTAATTCCTTACCAAGAGTCGATTTTCCCGATCCCATATACCCTAATAAAACTATAATCATAGTACTTATAAATTGATTATTAAACCCATAGGTTTCTTCACAACAAAAAAACAAAAAAAAAAATAAAAAAGTGTTGTTAAATTAAAGAAAGCTTATATATTTGCACCCTCGTTAGAGAAAAGCATAAATGACCAGTTAGCTCAGTTGGCAGAGCATCTCCCTTTTAAGGAGAGGGTCCTGGGTTCGAGCCCCAGACTGGTCACTAAAAAAGTTAAGCATTACGCTTAACTTTTTTTTTGCATAAATTTAATTTAAATAAAAAACAGGAATTATTAAAAATATCAGCTTGATAAAATAACAATTACAGCCTCCCTTTAGCAACTTCATAAAAAACAGATCATTACACATTAAAAAACATCTATTTATGATACTTGAAATTTTCATCTGATAAAAAAAAGTATTTTTTTTTAATTCTATTCTTTGTATTTGTATAAAGGTTTTATATTTGCACCCTCGTTATAAAAAAGCATAACGACCAGTTAGCTCAGTTGGCAGAGCATCTCCCTTTTAAGGAGAGGGTCCTGGGTTCGAGCCCCAGACTGGTCACTAAAAAAAAGTTAAGCATTATGCTTAACTTTTTTTTATATTTTCTTCATTATTTTGCGCACGTGGCGGAATTGGTAGACGCGCCAGCTTGAGGGGTTGGTGGACATTAGTCCGTGGAAGTTCGAGTCTTCTCGTGCGCACTTTTATTTTATCTTTAAGACAGTTCTAATCTTCCTTTTCTTTAATTATGAGTTAACACTTTTAATTAAGGCTTCTAAATTTCAACACTATTTAGTTTCCATTTATTATTTATTTTTTATCTTTTTTGTTAATTCTACTTTATAGTATTATTAAAATGCATATTTTTGTTTAAAGATTTTTAAAAAAAAATGAACAATATAAAAAATACGTTTAGCATTAAGGATCTAGAGAACCTAACCGGAATTAAAGCACATACCATTAGAATTTGGGAAAAAAGGTATAATCTCTTAGAACCAAAACGTACCGAAACCAATATTAGATATTACGACTTAGAGAGCTTTCAAAAATTACTTAATGTAAGCTACCTCAATAACAACGGTTATAAAATTTCTAAGATTGCTACTATAGATGAGCATGAAATTCCGCAATTAGTTAAAAAAATTGCAGTTGAAACAAATACAGAAAGCCATGCTATAAATGCTTTTAAGCTAGCTATGCTTAATTTCGATCAAGGTATGTTTTATAAAACCTATAAAACGCTTTTAGAGGAAAAAGCATTTGAAGACATTTTCTATAGTATTTTTATTCCATTACTAACAGAGATTGGATTGTTATGGCAAACAGGAACTATAACTCCTGCACATGAGCACTTTATTTGTATGTTAATTCGTCAAAAATTATTAATTAGTACTGAGGAAATTCAATCACAACAAATTCATAAGTCTAATAAGACTTTTGTACTTTATTTACCTGATAACGAAATACATGAAATTGGCCTTATGCTAATTAATCATCAACTTGTCAGTAAAGGCTACCATACTATATTTTTAGGTCAAAGTGTTCCGATAGAAAGTTTAGTTGAAATTCAAAACTATTACGATGATATAACTTACATTTCATATTTTACAGTGAAACCTAAGAAAGAAAAGCTCGGAAAATATATAGAAAAATTCGATAGCCTCTTACTAAACAAGCCAAGCACCAATTTTTGGGTACTTGGGCAAATGCTGAATCATATAGACACAGACCAACTTCCTAAAGGCATAAAAGCGTTTAAGTCTATTGAAAATTTAATTGAAGAATTATAAATAAATGGGGAAATCAATTTCTATAATAGGTTCAGGTTTTTCTGCATTATCAGCATCTTGCTATTTAGCAAAAGCAGGTTTTGATGTTTCAATTTATGAAAAAAATAATACTGTTGGTGGTAGAGCTAGACAACTTACTAAAGATGGATTTACCTTTGATATAGGACCAAGTTGGTATTGGATGCCAGATATTTTTGAAAAATTCTTTAATGATTTTGGAAAAAGCACAAGCGACTATTACCAACTAGACAAGTTAAGTCCTGCATATAAAATATTCTTTTCAGATGACGTTATTACCATTGGCGACCATATGGATCAAATATGTGAAGAATTTGAACGTATTGAACCAGGAAGCTCAGTTCCACTTCGTAAATTTATTACTAGAGCACAAGATCATTATAATATTGCGATTAATAAAGTAGTTCTAAAACCTGGACTTTCACCTTTTGAATTGGTAACAAAAGATACTATCACGCGAGTAGACCGATTTTTTAGAACAATAAGCTCTGATATTCGTAAAAATTTTAAAAATCCTAAATTAATTTCAACTTTAGAGTTTCCTGTCTTGTTTTTAGGTGCAAAACCTAACCAAACACCATCATTTTATAGTTTTATGAATTTTGCCGATTTTGGTCTTGGTACTTGGCATCCAAAAGGTGGCATGTACGAAATTATTAAAGCCATGAGAAATCTAGCCGAAAGTCTAGGTGTTTCAATACATGTTAATAGTAACGTCGAAAAAATTGGTGTACAAAATGGACAAGCTAAAAGTATTACCGTTAACGGAAAAGAAATTTATTCTGATGTGGTATTAAGTGGCGCAGATTATCATCATTCCGAAACGTTATTAGATCAAAAATACAGACAATACAGTGAAGCGTATTGGGAAGGTAGAACATTTGCACCTTCTTCCCTACTCTTTTATGTTGGTTTCAATAAGAAATTACAAAATATAGAACATCATAATTTATTTTTTGATACTGATTTTGAAAAGCATGCTGAAGAAATTTATGACAATCCTAAGTGGCCAAAAGATCCATTATTTTATGTCAACTTTCCATCGGTAACAGATGAAAGCATGGCGCCAGATGGATGTGAAACTGGTTTTTTCTTAATTCCTATTGCACCAGGATTAGAAGATACACCAGAGTTACGAGAACAATATTTTAATATTATCATTAATAGATTCGAAAAAAGAACACAGCAAAATGTTCTTAAAAATATCCTTTTTAAAGAGTCTTATTGCGTTAATGATTTTATTGAAGATTACAATTCATACAAAGGCAATGCCTATGGTATGGCAAACACACTTTTGCAAACAGCATTTTTAAGACCAAAATTAAAGAGCAAGAAAGTAGACGGACTCTATTTTACAGGGCAACTCACCGTACCAGGACCAGGAGTGCCTCCTTCTTTAATTTCAGGAAAGCTAGTTGCTGAACTGATTGAAAAACACTAATTTTAATAACTACGAATCACTATGAAATCAATTTTTGACAATGTCTCCAAAGAATGCAGTAAGGCAGTAACTAATGCCTATAGTACATCATTCTCCTTGGCTACAAAAATGTTATCACTTAGCATAAGGCAAGATATTTACAATATTTACGGTTTTGTAAGATTTGCAGATGAAATTGTTGATACATTTCACGATTACAATAAAGAAATCCTTTTTAATAATTTTGAAAGAGATTTAGAAGATGCCTTAAGGGATAAAATTAGTTTAAATCCTATTTTAAATGCATTTCAAGAAACCTATCACAATTATGGCATTGATAAACATATGGTAGATTCATTTATGAATAGCATGCGCTTAGATCTTCATAAAACAGACTATTTAACAAATGAAGAGTATAAAGATTACATTTATGGTTCTGCAGATGTTGTTGGTTTAATGTGCCTTAAAGTTTTTGTTAAAGGTGATAACGAAAAATATAATGATTTAAAAGACTCTGCCATGAGCTTAGGATCTGCTTTTCAGAAAGTGAATTTTTTACGAGATTTAAAAGCTGACTTTGAAGGTTTGAATAGAACCTATTTTCCTAATACCGATTTAAATCAATTAAATGAAACCTCTAAGCAAGCAATTATATTAGATATTGAAGCTGATTTTGAAAGAGGTTTAGAAGGTATTAAACGCTTGCCTTTAGAGGCTAAATTTGGTGTATTTATGGCTTACCGCTATTACAGTAAATTATTAGAAAAATTAAAAAAGACACCTGCATTGCAAATAAAATCTACAAGAATCAGAGTTCCTAATTACAGAAAGATAGAATTATTAACTAGAAGCTACGTTAAATACCAACTCAACTTGCTTTAAACTTTTAAGAAAACAAATATGCAAACCCTTTTTTGGATACTAATATTTTCAAGTACATTTTTAATCATGGAATTTAATGCTTGGTTTACGCACAAGTATGTAATGCATGGATTTTTATGGAGCTTACACAAAGATCACCATCACAAAGACCACGATAGTTGGTTTGAGCGAAATGACGCCTTTTTTATTTTCTACGCCATTGTAAGTATCACCTGTTTTTACTTATGGAGCTATGAAGATATTTGGTATACACTTCCTATTGGCTTAGGTATTTTAGCCTATGGTATCGCCTATTTTGTTGTGCACGATATTTTTATTCATCAACGTTTTAAATGGTTGAGAAATATAGATAATAAATATGCTAGAGGTTTAAGACGTGCTCATAAAATTCATCATAAACATTTAGGTAAAGAAAAAGGTGAAAATTTTGGGATGTTATTTGTGCCTTTTAAATATTTTAAATAAACTATTCTGCAAGTAATTGATTTAATTGATTTCTCACCTTTTCACTATTCCAGTCTACAGCACCAGACTCGTCTACCACAATCTCTCCACTTTTATTTATAATAAAAGTTCTAGGGATAGTGCTTGTTGATAATTCTAGAGGCA
This sequence comes from Winogradskyella sp. Asnod2-B02-A, assembly GCF_045063645.1. Taxonomy (NCBI): domain Bacteria; kingdom Pseudomonadati; phylum Bacteroidota; class Flavobacteriia; order Flavobacteriales; family Flavobacteriaceae; genus Winogradskyella; species Winogradskyella sp. Asnod2-B02-A. The sequence continues at coordinate 507,620 of NZ_JBEFOG010000025.1, read as the reverse complement.
CTTGACTTAAGGGATTGTAAACTTCAAAATTAAAACCTTTTTCTATTTTGAATTTTTCAGCAATTTCAAAATCATCACTAGTGATAAACAAAAACTCAACGTCCTTGTTATAATCATTATATAGAGCTTGAAGGCTTGGCATTTCTGCAATACATGGCGGACACCATGTTGCCCAAAAATTTATAAGCACCACTTTGCCTTTTGTTGTATCAAAATTTAGGGTTGTATTGGCGTCAGACTTTAATTGAAAATTAGCATAACTCACAGATACTCTATCTTCTTTATCTATAAGAGAAGATTGATTAACATAACTCAAACACTTATGAAGACCTATTTGAATTACCTTTCTTGTTTGAGGAATAATTAGTAAAACGATGATTGCAACACTAATTATATTAAAAATTTTAGATTTTCTCTTACTTGTTTCTGTCATAGCCGAATTAATATCAATAAAGAAGCGCAACACCAAAAGTAGGTATTACGCTTCACATCTAACAAATTTAATCTAATCTTAACTTTTTGTTACAATCCCAGAAATCTCAGATACTGGACCTGTTCCCATAGAGATAGCTGTATGTACTGAGGCATCAGTAGGAACTTCGTTTGCCAAAGGTTTTAATGTAAAAGGTAATGCACTATTATCTGGACTTGGCTCAACTGATATTACTATTGTTGCACCTCTCAAATCCGTTGGAAACGTCATTCCTGTTGGTGCATTTTGTAAATAATCTTCGCCAGGAAAACCAGGTCCATTTCCTACGTCTCCTTTAAAAACTGAAGTCGCTGCATTGTCGTCTGCCATAGTTGGATCTGTAAATGTACCTGTGCTAATTGGAGTTCCATCCAAAACAGCCCATCCTTCGTATATCCAGCCCTCTGTTAATGTTGGTAAATCTAATCCTGCTACTGCTGTTCCTGTAGAATTATCTAAAAACCAAACACCACTCTCTTCATTTGTATCATCAGCATCTGTAGGAGTCGCCAAAATATAAGTACCTGTAGAAGCACTAAAATCACCAACAATACCATTAGAATCTACGTTAGCAGAAGATCCAGAAAAATCACCAGCTAAAATTTTGGTAGCTGCAGGTGCTGGATCACTATCTATAGCTGGCTCGATAGAGAGTACAAAAGTGGTCGCTTCATTTAATTGTGTTGTATTCACTGAAAATGTTTGTGGAAAATCTACACTTGAAAATGTGCCTGTAGATACAGGAGAACCATCTACAATTATCCATCCTTCGTAAACAAAATCGTCCCCTAAAGCTTCTAAACCATTAAGATTAAGGGTTAAATTTGAGTTTACTGAACTAGTGTTGTCGTCATCACTACTACACGAACTGGCAAACATACCGAGTGCCAATACCGCTAAAATCATTTTTTTCTTCATTGCTTTTTTTTTAATTATAATTCAAAATTAAGTAAGCAATGTTTCTTAAAATGTTAGATAGCTAACATTACGCAGATTTTTTTAAGATTCTTATTTCTTTTCTGTTAAAATCCAAATAATTATCTTCTTTAAGTTCATTAAGAAGAATATTGATTGTTGGTCTAGAAGTGCCAATCAATGAGGCTATATCTTTTTGTGTATAAGGATGTCTAATAACTTGATCTCCCGTTTTATCGCAATCATAACCAAATTCTGTACAAAGTTCATCTAAAAATTCAATTAGACGGGTTTTAGTATCCTTAAATAATAGCAATTGTAAACGACGCTCTAATTTTTTAAATTTAAACCCAATAAATTTATAAACCTTAAAACTAAAGTTTTGATTATCTCGCATTAAATCGTGCATAACATTAATACTGATAGGACATATAGAAGTTTCGTTATCAATAGACTGTGCAAATTCATCACGTTTTTCATCTCCTAAAATTGCTTTTTCCCCAAACAATTCACCTTTAGTAAGAATGGCTTTTACTATTTCATTTCCATCTTCACTATAATAGCCAATTTTTACTTTTCCTTGCTCTATTAAATAAACCTTATTAGCAGCATCTGCTTGAATATATATGTAATCTTTCTTTTTGTAAGAACAGAAACTATGTTCATTTTTATAAATTTTAACTTTATGAGGACAAAGCACCTTAAAAAGGTTAACATTGTCAAAGAACCACAGTGATTGCATTGGTATATGTATTTGTTAGATGCTTTTATAGTCGAAATAAAACTCCCTTACTAACAAAAAAAGCCCTCGATTCTTATTCAAGGGCTTTTTTTATAATGGAAAGTTTAGATATTACTCTTTTATTATCTTTTTCGATTCTAGTTGTCCTTCGTTATTTTTTACTTTCACAAAATAAACACCATTTTCTAATGCTGAAATATTTAGATCTATTATTGAAACTTGTTGCGCTTTGTGTGATAATACCATTTTTCCTAGAATATCAAAAACCGTAACTTCAATACTAGATTGTGCAGATTTAAAACTTAAATTAACCATATCTTTTGAAGGATTAGGCGATAATAAGTAATCACTTGTAATACTATTTTCTGTGATACTTAAAGGTGCTGTAAATTCTGTATTAAAAGTATTTGTTATTACTGGTGCATTAAAATCGAATACAATACCTGCTGTATTTGGTACAATATCACCTATTTCGTATCCTGCTAATGGTTTTATTTTATAGTATACAAAACCATGACTATTAGGTTCGTCAGTAGTTTCATCGGCTAAGTTTATGTTACTAAACTGCCAAGTTAAGGCGTCAAAATCGCGCTCAATGCCATAAGAATGACTAGCTCTTAACATTTGGAAGGTCGTCTTATCTAACTTAGGGTCTAAAGTATTTTCTATAGTTACATTTATTGCACTAGCAGTACCTACATTTTGAAACCTAATGGTATAATAGAGATAATCGTCTTCCGTAAAACTAACATGTTCAATTTCTGGTCCATGAGACTCATTAATATCATTAGGATCATAAGAACCAATAATAATTTCTGATAAACTAGAAGTGTTATTTTCAATGACCACATCACTTGAAGATGTTGTATACTCTGCAACATTGGTGATCATATCTCCTAAATTCGCAGAAGTGGACACCAATAAATCAATATAAATCACTTCACTTTCTCCTGGTAGTAAGTTTATAAAATCTAATGTAAATCCGGTTGCTGTTGGTGTAATGGTATTGCCTGCACTTAATCCTGTTGCGCCTGAATATGCCGCAATAGCATCGTTAGCAAATGTTACACTACCAGAACTCACCGTTGACTCGCCATTATTCTTTACAATTAGCATATTTCTATATGTAAATCCTGGTCTTGGAGCCTGCCAATATGATAGTAAATTCACTGAAATATCATCGCAAGTATCTTGTACTATTAAATTCATCTGTGATATTTGAACACATTCAGAGTTTAAACTACTTTCTACTCTAACATAGATCACCTCATTACTCCCAATATAATTATCAGGAGATGAAATAGGATTGGTATTTGCATCCGCATCAACTAAAGTATTATAATAACTTATATTATACTGATATGTACTTAAGCCAGATAGGACTAAACTATTTCTGCTCGTTAAATCAAATGCACCAATACCATCAGTATCAGAACCACTTGTAGTATCACAAACAATATAATCTAATTCGGTATTCGGTGTCGGTTCAGAAATAGATAATAATTGAAATTGGGTAATGCTTAGATATGGATCGCAATTAAAATTAGTGTTATTTGGATCATAGATTCTGGCATAAATAGTTTGATTCGGCGACAATGCTACATAGGTCGTTGGATTAGGAATTGGATTTTCAAGATTCCAAGCATCATTATAATTTACAAAATGATTAATTGTAACCCAGTTTTGACCATTTATAATTTGCTGATCGTTATTAGTTAAATCGAATGTATCCGTATTAAAATCAGAAGAACAACTTCCCATATTTGGAGCATATCCTGCAAATAATGGCTCAAATAATGTGTCAATGTCAATAGGAATAATATCTAAACACTCTGCATTGGTTTCTTCTATACGAAGGTAAATTGTAGTAAAATAAAATAAATCAATATAATCTAAAGCATTATTAGTATCTCCAACGTTAGCTTCAGTTTCTGATAGGTAATAATGAAATATTATATTTGATGTATTATTCAAGTAGTAGTAGCTATCTAATTGTTCAACAACCAAGAAATTACATTCAGCAACTTGAAAATTGTTTTCTAAATTACTTTTTACTAAAATCTGTGAAGAATCTACAAAAACTTGTCCATTAGACAACGTTGCTAACACTTTATAATAACCGCCTCCATTATTATTCATTGTAACAGTAAGCAAAGGATTTGTTGCTCCTGCAATTTCATTACTGGGAATAGTTGGAACACTCAATGATAATGAATAATACCATTGATAGGTAATATTTGTATCGGTAGTATTGATTACTGTGCCATCAAGTTCAAGAGAACCACTATCACATAAATACAATTTAACTGGTAATTCAATGTTTTGAGCAAAGACATCATTTGTTTGAACAAACAAGATGAAACCTAAAATGAGTAATAGTTTTTTCATAAAGATGGAGTTTTAAAAACAAATATACTCAATTAATTTAGAGCTATTTGTATATTTAAATTGCATAAAAAAATCCGTTAGAGACTCTAACGGATTTTTATTTATTATCACTTAAAATTTAAGCGTTTTCTTTTTTAATTAAGTTTAAAGCAGACCCTTCATTATACCAATCAATCTGTGCATCATTATAAGTGTGATTTAATACAATTACATCTTTACTTCCATCTGCATGAACAATTTCTAAATGCAATTGCTTATCTGGTGCAAATTCATTTAAATCTGTAAAGTTGAAGGTATCATCTTCTTGAATTAAATCGTAATCTGCTTCATTAGCAAACGTTAAACCTAACATACCTTGTTTTTTAAGGTTTGTTTCGTGGATACGTGCAAAAGACTTTACAATCACAGCCACAACACCTAAATGTCTTGGCTCCATTGCTGCATGTTCCCTAGAAGATCCTTCACCATAATTATGGTCACCAACAACAATTGTTTTTATTCCAGCTGCTTTATAAGCTCTTGCGGTATCTGGCACACCGCCAAACTCATCAGTTAATTGATTCTTAACAAAGTTTGTTTTCTTACCAAATGCATTAACAGCACCTATTAAACAGTTATTAGAAATATTATCTAAGTGTCCTCTAAAACGTAACCATGGTCCAGCCATAGAAATATGATCTGTTGTACATTTACCAAAGGCTTTAATTAATAATTTAGCTCCTTTAATTTCGTTCCCAATAGGCTTAAAAGGAGTTAATAATTCTAATCTTTCAGAGGTAGGACTTACCTTTATCTCTACACCACTTCCATCTGCAACTGGTGCTAAATAACCATTTTCTTTTACTTCAAAACCTTTAGGTGGTAATTCCCATCCTGTAGGCTCATCGAACATAACTTCTTCTCCATTTTCGTTAATTAACTTATCCGTCATAGGGTTAAAGTCTAAACGACCAGCAATTGCAATTGCCGCTGTTATTTCTGGAGAAGCCACAAAAGCATGCGTATTAGGATTTCCATCTGCACGTTTAGCAAAGTTTCTATTAAAAGAATGTACAATACTATTTTTTGGTGCATTTTTAGGGTCGCTATATCTAGCCCATTGTCCAATACAAGGACCACATGCATTGGTGAATATTTTAGCGTCTAGTTTTTCAAAAATCCCTATGATGCCATCACGATCTGCCGTGTAACGCACTTGCTCAGAACCAGGATTAATACCTAATTCAGCTTTCATTTTTAAGCCTTTATCTAAAGCTTGTTGTGCTATGGATGATGCTCTAGACAAATCTTCGTAAGACGAGTTAGTACAAGAACCAATTAAACCCCATTCTACATTGATTGGCCAATCATTTTCTGTGGCAATTTTAGTCATATCTTTTCCAACAGACGTTGATAAATCTGGTGTAAAAGGGCCATTTAATAAAGGACCTAATTCTGATAAATCAATATCTATAACTTGATCAAAATATTGTTCTGGATTTGCATATACTTCTGTATCACCAGTTAAGTATGGTCTAATTTTATTTGCTTCATCTGCGATGTCGGCTCTATCTGTTGCTCTTAAATAACGTTCCATAGAATCATCGTAACCAAAAGTTGAAGTTGTTGCTCCAATCTCAGCTCCCATATTACAAATGGTTCCTTTTCCTGTACAAGACATTGATGTTGCTCCAGGTCCAAAATATTCTACAATAGCACCTGTTCCTCCTTTAGCCGAAACAATACCTGCTACTTTTAAAATAACATCTTTTGGTGCTGTCCAACCAGATAATTTCCCAGTTAATCTTACACCTATCAATTTAGGAAACTTAAGTTCCCACGCCATTCCTGCCATCACATCTACAGCATCTGCTCCTCCTACTCCAATAGCAACCATTCCTAATCCACCTGCATTTACAGTATGTGAATCTGTACCTATCATCATTCCACCAGGAAATGCATAATTTTCTAAAACCACTTGGTGAATAATACCTGCTCCTGGTTTCCAGAAACCAATACCATATTTATTAGAAACAGATTCTAAGAAATTAAAAACTTCACTACTTGTGCTATTAGCATTCTTTAAATCCGTTGCAGCACCATCTTTTGCTTGTATTAAGTGATCACAATGCACTGTAGTTGGTACAGCTACTTTTGGTTTACCCGCTTGCATAAATTGTAACAAAGCCATTTGCGCAGTTGCATCTTGACAAGCTACACGGTCTGGTGCAAAATCCACATAATCCTTTCCTCTTGTAAAGGCTTTATTAGGTTTTCCGTCCCATAAATGTGAGTATAATATTTTTTCTGAAAGTGTTAACGGCTTACCAACAATTTCTCTAGCTGCATCAACGCGCTCTTTCATGTTAGCGTAAACACCCTTAATCATATCAATATCGAATGCCATAGTATTTTTGTTTTATAAGTTTAATTCTACTAATATACAAAATGCAATATGACTTTAAAAGGTCTAATAACATATAAATAATGATAGTGCAATAAGTTTTTTCAATACTTCAATTTAAGCAAATGAAAATGTATCTTGTTTGAACCTTATGCCTCTTCTAAATACAAAAAAAGCCTGAATCTAAGATTCAGGCTTTTTTATATATAAAAATTATATTTCAATTATCGCACTAATTGCTTTGTTGAAGGCTTAAACTTCGTTAAAACAATTCCGTCTACAGCAGCTTCATATTCTGCCAAAGTTGGTGTTCTACCTAATATTGTAGATAAAACGACAACTGGAGTAGATGATAATAATGACTCACCTTTTTTCTCTCCAGAATCTTTTACAACTCTACCTTGGAATAAACGTGTAGATGTTGCCATCACTGTATCTCCTGGTTCTGCTTTTTCTTGGTTACCCATACATAAGTTACAACCTGGACGCTCTAAGTATAGCATGTTTTCGTATCCTGTACGTGCTTCTCCTTTAGGTGCATTATCATCGAATTCGAAACCTGAGTACCTTACTAAGACTTCCCAATCACCTTCAGCTTTTAACTCATCTACAATATTATATGTAGGAGGAGCTACAACTAATGGCGCTTTAAATTCAACTTTACCTTGTTGCGCTTCAATGTTTTTTAACATTTGTGCCAAGATTTTCATATCACCTTTATGCACCATACAAGATCCTACGAATCCTAAATCTACTTTTTTAGTTCCACCATAATACGATAATGGTCTAATGTTATCATGTGTATAACGCTTAGACACATCTTCATTGTTTACATCTGGATCCGCAATCATTGGTTCAGAAATTTCATCTAAATCAATAATAACCTCTGCATGATATTTAGCGTTAGCATCTGGTCTTAAAGCTGGTTTAATACCCGTTTTAAGTTCTGTAATTCTAGTGTTTGCTTTATCTACAAGACCTTGAAGTACGTGCTTAGCATTGTCCATTCCTTTATCAATCATGATTTGGATACGACCTTTTGCTATCTCTAAAGATTCAATCAACGTATCATCTTCAGAAATACAGATAGAGGCCTTAGCTTTCATCTCTGCAGTCCAATCTGTAAATGTAAATGCTTCATCCGAAGTAAGTGTTCCAATATGAACCTCAATAATACGACCTTGGAATACATTCTCACCTCCAAATTGCTTCAACATTTGTTGTTGTGTAGCGTGAACCACATCACGGAAATCCATATAAGATTTCATTTGTCCTTTAAACGTCACTTTTACGGATTCTGGAATTGGCATTGTAGCTTCACCTGTAGCCAAAGCTAAAGCAACGGTTCCTGAATCGGCTCCAAAAGCAACACCTTTAGACATACGTGTGTGTGAATCTCCACCTATTATAATATCCCAATCACCAACAGTAATATCGTTAAGCACTTTATGAATAACATCTGTCATTGGGAAATATTTCCCTTTAGGATCACGGCCAGTAATTAAACCAAAGTCGTTCATAAAACTCATTAACCTTGGTATGTTAGCCTTAGACTTATCATCCCAAACAGAAGCTGTATGACAACCCGATTGGTAAGCACCATCTACAATTGGAGAAATAACTGTCGCTGCCATCATCTCTAATTCTTGAGACGTCATTAGACCTGTAGTATCTTGAGACCCTACGATATTAACTTCTACTCTAACATTAGAACCTGCGTGTAACGTTTTGCCAGGTGTAGTACCTACAGCATTTTTGTTGAATATTTTTTCAACAGCGGTTAAACCTTGTCCTTCAATAGACACTTCTTTTGAAGTTGCATATACTTGAGGAATATCTATTCCTAATATTTTACATGCTAATGTTTGTAATTTTTTACCAAATACAACAGCGTAAGAACCACCTGCTTTAATAAACTCCATTTTTGGTGGAGTTAACGCAGTAGAAATATCTTTTAATTCTTCACCGTCTTTGTATAATTTTTTTGTCTTAGTATTAATCGTTAATACTGTACCTGTATCAACAGCATACGTTTGCTTTAAAATTGGTTCGCCATCTTCATCTACAATAGTATTTCCTTCTGCATCTGTTTGCTTTATCCAGTTTTTTAAATCGATACCAATACCACCAGTTACACTAACTGTTGTTAAAAAAATTGGTGCAATTCCATTTGTACCTGCAATTACTGGCGCGAAATTAATAAATGGCACATATTTACTAAAAGGAACTCCTGTCCATAATGCAACATTATTTACACCAGACATTCTTGAAGAACCAACTCCCATGGTTCCTTTTTCTGCAATTAACATAACACGTTTGTCTGGATGCTGCTCTTTTAAAGCCAACAATTCATTTTGCATATCTTTATTATGCTCAAACATACATTGTCCATGTAATTCTCTATCTGATCTTGAGTGTGCATCTGCACCTGGTGATAATAAATCTGTAGAAATATCACCAACACCAGCAATATAAGTTACAACTTCAATCTCTTCTTCTACATCTGGTAACTTTGTGAAGAATTCAGCTTTAGCATAACTTTCTATAATATCTTTTGCAATGGTATTACCTGCTTTAAACGCATTTTCTAATCGTTCTGTATCTGCTTCGTATAAAAACACTTGAGTTTTTAACACTTTAGCAGCTTCTTCAGCGATAGCAGCATCTTCGCCTAAAGCTAAATCTAATAACACTTTAACTGAAGGTCCACCCTTCATGTGAGATAATTGCTCTAAAGCAAATGCAGGAGTAATTTCTTTAACTATTGACTCACCTAAGACTATTTCTTTTAAAAACTGAGCTTTTACACCAGCAGCACTTGTTGTTCCTGGTAACACATTATAGATAAAAAAGTTAACTGAGTCATCTCTGTCTGGGTTATCTATATCTTTAATTTGTGCAATGATTGCGCTTAATAATTCAGCACCATCAATTGGCTTTGGGTGAAGTCCTTGATCTTTTCGATCTGCTATCTCCTTAATGTAATCTTGATAAATGTTCATATAGTTAGAGTTGTTTCTTTTTAAAAGGACACAAATCTACAAATTTTAAGGAGGATTAAAAAATATGTAACAAAATAGAGATTACACTACACAAGTACCGTCATTTCAGCAATACTAAAGATGAAACACAAAATTATTAACAATAAAAATATCGAATACATATTAATTTAACAAAATATACTCTTTAACAGACTTATAAAAATGATTATGAACATCTAATTTAGAACATCAAAAACAATCATTTAAAGTAATTTCTAATTTTTGAAGAATCCCTCAAGTTGGTCATTGGCTTTTCAAAAAAGCGATACACTAAATATGCTATAACAATGGTTAAAGAGAGATAAGTAATAATGTATATTAAAATATCAATTTTTGGTAAGCTTTCTGAAGCCCATTTATTTTTCATGAGTTGTAAAATAATAGAATAATGAAATACATAAATGGCATAAGAGATTACACTAATAAATGTAATAGGCCTACTTATTAGTTTTGGTGCTTTTTTTAGATCACTTAATAAGGGTAATGCTAATAGCACAGCTATTGAATTTAAGGGGAGATACCACAAATTCCAAAACACAGGATGTGTTTCTATAAAGATATATTGTAACGGCACTACAAGGTTTAATACAAACAATAAAAGTGCACTAATAAGAGCACTAATGTATTTACTTTGTTTCCAAAACTTTGGTTTAACTATACAAATAAAAGCGCCTAAAACACCATAATAAATAGCATCAATTCTATAAATCACCACAGCTTTTAGATGAGAATTCCAATAACGCATCGTCTGTACATCATCATTAACAGCATAGTACCACTTAGTTACAGTAAATAGTAATATAATAAGAAACGTCACAACTAAAAATTGTTTCGATTTAGACCAATTCATTTTTATAAACAACGTAGCGTACAATAATAAAGGTCCAATGATGTATGCAAACTCTTCAATAGATAAACTCCAAGATTCAACAAAAAAAGAAGGCATTTCTGTTGCGAAATTTTGAAGAAACACAACATACATCCACAGATTATCAGGTAAATTATAGCCTAAATAAATGGCAATACCTAGATTTATAATTAAGGCCAAATAGTAAGTAGGTAATGTTCTAAACCATCGTCGTACCCAAAAATAGGAAATCGATTTAAAGTTGAAACCATCTGATAAATATAGCGTGTAAATAATGCGTCCTATAAGAAACCCACTGAGCACAAAAAATATTTCAACACCTAGTACGCCTGCAATTCCCATCATATCAGGAATAATTCCTTGTGTATTTGGTACTATCCAAGACACATGAGAAAAAACAACAAGTATAATTGCCATAGCTCTCATTAGATCTAAACCAAAAACACGCTTTTTGCTATGTGCTTGCATAAAAAATGTTACATTTATTGTGTGAAGTCTAAAATACTAAAATATTCAGTTTTATTAGTGCTTATAGCCATAAGTGTTGGTGGCATTTATTATTTAAACCTTCCTAACAGACACAAAGCCATTATAAAAACACGTATTAACCATAGCTTAGGCTTGGTTGATAATACGTGGAATATAAAGAACAATAACAATACATTATCTCTTGTTACACCAACACTGGTTGTCGACCAGATTTATAAATCTATGGAAGGACCAAAAGTGATGCGTTCTTTTCAAATAGATTCTAAAACTGATGATTTATTATGGATAACTTCTTTTGAAACCAAAGCAATCAGCACTAACGAAGTTGATGCACTATCTAATGATTATGTGTGCCATACAAATATTGATTTTTATGATGGTGAACATTATTCACGATGGAATTTAAATGAACGCATTGGACAAAGTTACCCAAGGTTAACCTCAATGAGTAATGGCATAGAAAAGTATAAATTTCCAGAAGGCTTTGGCTTTCCTGTATTTGGAAATGAAAACTTATTCTTGTCCACACAAACACTAAATCATAATATAAAGAGTGATCCTTTTTCTGTAAAACATGAAATTAGTTTAGGCTATAAACCACATAGCAACACAATGAAACCGCTTCAAAGTAAAACAGTTTTTATAATGTTACCCTATGATGCAGATAATCCTTTTAAAGGCCCAACAGACACTAACCCAAATATGTGTTTACCTGTAGAAACAGCAAATCATAGTTATAGTGATGAAGATGGAGAAAGTCTGTCTGGTCATTGGGTTGTTTTCCCAGGACAGAAACAGTATCGCTATGATATTACACATCAACTTCAATTAAAAGATAGTACAACAATGCATCATATTGCAACACATGTGCATCCCTTTGCAGAAACCTTATCGTTTAGAGACAAAACAACAGACTCTATACTTTTTACTTCGATTGCTGAAAATTACACCGATAAAATTGGTTTGAAACATGTATCTTCTTTTTCTAGTGAGGTTGGAATAATGCTATATCCAGATCATAATTATGAACTCATTCTTGAAACAAATAATACTTCTGGTGTACAACAAGATATGATGGCTAGCATGTTTATCTTTTTATATGATAAAGAAATGCATGAAAAATTGAAAGCTTTTAACTCTAAAAACTAATGCGTTTACAAATTTGTTTACTCATATTATTATGTATTGGATGCCAACCGAATGTTGAAGAGTTACCTATATTAAGCTATAAGATTAATACTAAAAACGAAAAAGAATTTTATACGGTATCTTATTCTAAATTTATCAACCAAGACGAAGAAAAGGTGACTACTAAAACAATTAATAACAAAATTGTAATCGCCAATTTTTTCTTTACACGTTGCCCTAGTATCTGTCCGCCAATGCGAACAAAGCTTATTGATATTTCTAAGACATTTATAAATGACGATGCTGTTATACTTATTTCGCATAGTATAGATCCAAAAAATGATACTATTGAAGTTTTAAAAAAATATTCTGAAGCTACAGGAATACCCAATAGCAAATGGATGTTTGTGAGGTCTACTGAGAAAAATACAAAAGCCCTAGCATCACAATTAATGACTAATTTTAAACCCAATGAAGCTGGCACCGATTTCTATCATAGTAGTTATATCGCTATTTTAGATCAAAACCAAAACATACGTGGGTTTTATAACAGTTTAATTCCTGAAGAAGTTACCCGATTAAAGAAGGACATTAAACTACTTTTAGCTGCTATTAATTAACACCAATATTTTTTTAATTCACTCCACAAAAAAAGCCCTTCATTTCTGAAAGGCTTACTACTTTTGGGTGGAAGACCGGGTTCGAACCGGCGACTTTCGGTACCACAAACCGACGCTCTAACCAGCTGAGCTACAACCACCATTTTAAATTGGATTGCAAAGATAATTTATTTGTTATCTCTTGCAAACAGTTTTTGAAATTATTTTAAATCAAATAATGAATCTACAGCCACAAAACGTTCAACTGTATAACCCTCAGCATGTTCCACTCCAATTAATCGTCCTAAATTTCTTGCTCTGTAATCTATACTATCTGTGAAATTCTTGCTAGAAATCGGAGTTTCAGGCTCTTTACTATTTGGATCAAAAAACTGTGTCTTGTAAGCTAATACAGATTCTACTTTCTTTTCCATAAAACCAGATACGTCAACGACAACATCTGGTTCGATATCTTTCCATTGTATATAATGGTAAACTACTTTGGGTCTCCAACGTTCTTGAGGTTCACTTTCGTCCTTATATATAGTCTCTATTTTTTTTAAACCACTTAAAAAACAAGCATCACTTACTAATTGACTTCCTTTTGGGTGATCTATATGTCTATCATCAATGGCATTGCAAATGATAATTTCTGGTTGGTAATACCTAATCATTTTAATGATTTCAAGTTGATGTGCTTTATCATTAATAAAGAAGCCATCTGCAAATCTCATATTAACTCTAGAATGTACTCCTAAAATTTTAGCTGCATTAAATGCTTCTTCATCTCTAGATTCTGCTGTACCTCTTGTACCTAATTCCCCTCTTGTTAGATCTATTATCCCAACTTTTTTTCCTTTAGAAATTTCTTTAGCTAAGGTAGCTCCGCATCCTAATTCTATATCATCTGGATGTGCTCCGATTGCTAATATGTCTAATTTCATCTTCTTTTTAATTTTTCTGAATGTCAAAAATATTAAAAAGTAGGCATATAATCACTTTCTTTTTAATTCGCAAACGGTTTCGATTGAGACAATCTATTATTTTCTCAAAATTTAGTGATCAAAATTGAAAAATTCGCAATATTTATAAAGTATGACTTTCGTCATAAATATTACTTGGTATTGATTCTACCTTTATACTATAATTAAAACATAGTATTTATTAGAACTAAATAAGAGCTATTTAATTATAATACATGACTTTAAAAAAGTCATTTTAATTAGAACGTAGAATTAAGAATTTATAAATTATGGAAAATCTATTAAAACAACCAATTATGAAAACTAGAGACCTAACGAAGTACGGATTAAAAGACACCACAGCACATTGGAACCTTTCTCCAGAGAAATTACAAGCCATTACTATTGAAAAAGGAATGGGTAAAGAAACAGCCAATGGCACTTTAGCAATAAATACAGGAAAATTTACAGGACGTTCTCCTCAAGATCGTTTTATTGTAAAAGATGATTATACTAAAGATCGTGTTTGGTGGGGAAAAACAAACAAAGCAATCTCTCCTGAAAATTTCGACCTTTTAGAAACTAAAATCACAGACTATTTAAGCGGAAAAGAAATTTATGTAAGAGATGCTTACGTATGTGCCGATCCAAAATATAAAACAAATGTAAGAACTGTTACAGAGTTACCTTGGTCTAACATGTTTGTTTACAATATGTTTTTAAGATCTGATGAATCTGAATTAGAAAACTTTAAAGAAGACTGGTTAGTACTTTGTGCACCAGGTTACGTAGAAGCTGACCCTAAAAAATATGGTCTTCGTCAAGGTAATTTTTCAATTTTAAATTTCACTAAAAAAATTGCCTTAGTTGGTGGTTCTGGTTACACAGGTGAAATTAAAAAAGGTATATTCTCTTCTCTTAACTTTGTACTACCAGTAGAGAAAAACGTTTTACCAATGCATTGTTCTGCTAACGTTGGTGAAGATGGTGATACTGCTATTTTCTTCGGATTATCAGGAACTGGTAAAACTACATTATCTGCAGATCCTACACGTAAATTAATTGGTGATGATGAACATGGCTGGACAGCAGATAATAATATCTTTAATTTTGAAGGCGGATGTTATGCAAAAGTTATCGACTTATCAGAAGAAAAAGAGCCAGACATTTTTAGAGCGATTAAGCCAGGTGCAATCTTAGAAAACGTAGTTTTTAAAGACAATGGTGAAGTTGATTATATGGATAGTAGTATAACACAAAACACACGTGTAAGTTATCCTATTTATAATATTGATAATATTCAGGTACCATCTTACGCTGGGAATCCTAAGAATATATTTTTCCTAACTGCAGATGCTTTTGGTGTACTACCTCCTGTATCTAAATTAACTCCTGGTCAGGCTGCTTACCACTTTATATCTGGTTATACTGCTAAAGTTGCTGGTACAGAAGCTGGTATTACTGAACCAGTACCTTCATTCTCTGCTTGTTTTGGTGAGCCATTTATGCCATTACACCCAACAGTATATGCTGAGATGTTAAGCAAAAAAATGCAAGATGCTAATGTTAACGTATGGTTAATTAACACAGGCTGGAGTGCAGGTCCTTACGGAACAGGTTCTCGTATTAAACTAAAATATACAAGAGCAATGATTACAGCTATTCTAAAAGGTGGATTAGATAATGCAGAATTTGTACAACACCCAATATTTGGTTTATTTATGCCAAAAACGTGTCCTAATGTTCCTAATGAAATATTAGATCCAATGAACACTTGGGCTGACAAAGGCAACTATATCAGTAAGTCTATTCAATTAGCACATTCATTCCACTTAAATTTTGAGAAATTTGCGAGTGAAGCTTCTGATCAAATCATTGAAGGTGGTCCTTTAATTGATGAACACCATCACTTAAACGATCATGTTTAATAATAAATTTTCCATGACGAAAGAGAGCCTAGAGATAGGCTCTTTTTTTTTGTCTTTTTTGTAATTGATAAGAGAGAACTGTTTACATTTTTTCAACAAATAAAATGATAATCAATTACATATAATTTATAATACGATTTAAACACTAAATATCTATTGCATAGCTGCAATTGCTTGATTGATATCGCGTTTTAAATCCTTAATGTCTTCAATGCCTACTGAGAAACGGATTAGTTGATTACTAAGACCAATAGCATCACGTTCTTCTTGTGTTAGCAGCGCATGCGATGTTAAATAAGGAGAGAGCATTGTACTTTCTACTCCTGCCAAACTCATAGAAGATTTAATGAGTTTTAGTTGTTTTTGAAATTGTTGTGAATCTAAATCGTTTATTAACTCAAAAGATAACATTGCTCCAAACCCTTTCATTTGTGATTTCGCTAAATAATACTCTGGATGTGATTTTAATCCAGGATAATACACTTTAGAAATTTTAGGATGTTTCTCTAACCATTTAGCCAATTTCTTAGCATTCTTAGTTTGTGCTTTTACACGCAATCCTAATGTTTTCATACTGCGTTCTAACATCCAAACCGTCATATCACTTAGATTACCTCCAAGATTTTTACCAACATTCCAAATGCGCTCAATATGCTCCTCAGTACTTGCAACTGCGCCTGCTAAAATATCACTATGTCCACCAAAATATTTTGTAGCAGAATGCATTACCATATCAATACCTAAATCCATCGGGTTTTGGTTTACAGGAGATGCAAATGTATTATCTATAGAAGTAAAAATCCCTTTGGCCTTACCTAGCCTTCCTATCGCTTTAATATCTGTAATAGTTAATAAGGGATTAGAAGGTGTTTCAATATGAATTAATTTGGTATTCTTTTTAATTACGGCTTCAAAATCTTCAACTTTATAACCGTTAGTGAATGTAAATTCAATGCCATATTTTGGAAACTCTTCCTTTATAAAATTAACTGTTCCACCATAAAGTGTATTCTGAACCACCAAATGATCACCTTGTTTTAAAAAAGCTAAAAACATAGTGCTAATTGCAGCCATACCAGAACCAAATATCAGCGCTGATTCTGTGTGTTCTAAAGCAGCAATTTTCTTAGCTAAAAATTCTTGATTAGGAGTATTAAAATAGCGTGGATAACGTTTTACATCAACATCTAAAAACTCGTAAGATGAGCTTAAATACATTGGTGACACTGCACCTTTAAATTGTTCATCTTTAACTTCTCCAACGTGAGTACAAATAGTATTTAATCCTAATTTTTTATTTTTAGACATATTATTTCTATTAATTCAATCAATAAAAATAATGAAAATAGATCAGTTGATCTTTAATTCCCTAAACAAACTTTTGTTGTATGAGTAAATGTATCTGACCCAATTTTTAGAATATAAACACCTGCTGAAATATTAGAGGTTTGTAATTTTATTAAGTCTGTGAGATTAGAATTAGAAACGTTTTTTTTCATAATTTGTTTTCCATCCAAACTATATAATACAATTGATACGGAATGGTTAGACTCTGAAACACCTTTAATATTCAATTCATTTTGTGGGTTTGAATACCAAATTTTTAAATCTTCGCCTTCAGTTTCAGACACTGATAATAAGTCTTCATTTATTGCAGCACTCACCGAATTAGAAAAGGTGATGTAAAAACGGTTTAAATAGATATCTGAAGCTAAATTATTACTGTAATCCTCATCATTTAGGAGTGTATAAGTTTCCAACGCTACATCATATAAATATACATCTATAGTTTCTTCAAAATTTTCTAAAGAGTCTAAAGAAATATGAACATCACCAGAATTAGATAAAAACATACCTAATGGATAATACTTATTTGTATTAAACGCCCCTACTCCTTGTATGATATAGCGTTGCTCTTCAATAATCCAATTTAAGTCATTAGGAAGATCGTCAATGTTTAAAGCATCGTAACCATAATCCGTTCCGTCTGTAGCAGAATTATCTGGCACAAATCCTAATAATAAGTGTCTTGTGTAGCCTTCTGGATTTTGAAAATTCACTCTTACTAGCTGAATTTCCTCTTGAGCTTCTATAAAGTTTACGGATGTAATTAGTAATATTAGGCAAAATAGTATTGTTCTCATTAGATCTGGGTTTTAATGATTTTTAAAAATATAAAAATCAACCAAAATAATCCACTAAAAACATATTTAAACGACTAAATGTATTTTTTATTAACATTAAAGCGTTAAAACTTACAATTTAAATTTATTAATACTAAAGTATTTTTAAAAAATAAAACACGATTGCTTATGGTAAAAAAGCATAAACCTTATTTTATTTCTTATAGTACATTCTATACTTTCGGTAAGATAAAAAGCCTAAAACTGCAATAATACTTAAAGTAATTGCTATAAATTGAAAGCTTAATATTTGATCTCCACTCGCATAAGAATGCAAACCAGATAAATAGAAATTAACTCCAAAATACGTCATTAAAATACTACCAAAAGCTAGAATTGACATAAAACTATATATCCAACGGCTTCTTAAACCTGGTACTAAACGCATATGAATTACAAAGGCGTAAATCATTATACTAATAAGTGCCCAAGTTTCTTTAGGATCCCAACCCCAATATCTTCCCCAACTTTCATTTGCCCACATACCACCAAGAAAGTTTCCTATGGTTAACATTACTAAACCTACAGTTAAAGCCATTTCGTTAATAATAGTAAGCTCTTTTATATTAACATCCATGCGCTCCTTATTCTCCTTAGTCGTAAATATCATTAACAATAGAGCCACTACGCCTAATATCATACCCAGTGTGAATGGACCGTAACTTGCTACAATTACAGAAACATGTATCATTAACCAATAGCCTTGCAATACAGGTTGAAGGTTTGCTATTGCAGGATCCATCCAATTCCAATGTGCTATCATTAGTATCATAGACGTAACAAAAGCTCCAGCAGCAACAGTTAAACTAGAAGTACTTATTTGACCAATAAAGCTCTTTGAAATTCCATTAGCATCTTCTTTAACTGTGCCTTTTTTCCTCTTAGTTACACCAACAATAAAACCAAAAAGCATAGTAGACCAAGCCACATAAATCATAGATTCGTAAGCATCACTCCAAGGTGCATGGCCAGATAAATACCATCTCCAAATTAAACCTACGGTGTGTAACACAAATAATAAAGCCACAATTCCGATTAATACATTAATTGCAACTATTAGTCCTTTGCTCTTGTATTTAAAAATTTGAATAATAATTAAAACGAACAAGACCGTTCCGGCATACATATACCAACTAAACAATCGCTTAAAAATATCGTAATCGTTATATAAGATTTCGGATTTTATTTTATCATCCGTTAACATTACTTCGCTTCCAAAACGTTGTTGTGTTTTTTTTATGCCTTCAAGTAATTCCTCTGCCTTAGAATAATCACCTGTTTGTTTAGCATTATTTAATGTTACCAAATAAGCACTAAATCCGTTATTAATAAAATTACCGTAAAGCGAATCTTTAATGCGTTCTCTATATCCTTCCTCTCTAAATTCTAATGCAGAAATCCATTTATTACCTTCATCATCAGGAATAGGGAATATTTTATTAGAACGACCTTCTATAGTATTGTATAATAAATTAACTCTAGAATCAGCTTCTTTTACTTCTTTCTGAAAGCCATTTGGCACCTGTGCTTTGTATGCCTCTTCTAAATAAGGGGCTAATTTATAACGACCTTCTGGTGTAAAATAATCAACAAGTTTGGTATGTTCTTCATCATAGCCAACACCTATGATATTTCTAATAGAATCTGCTTTTCTAGGCCTTAAATAAATGATAGGTACGTTGTACCAAAGCATTGGGCTTTCTTGAATTGAAAGAAATACTTGGTCTGCATTAAAATCTTCATATGTTTCTTTTTTACTCAACTTACGAAGCATCTCAGAAGCATAAGTATGCATTGGCATCATACGACCGCTATAATCTTGAACGACCATTTCAGAAAATTTAGCAGCATGTTCCTTTGGTGTAATATGTACCTTAAGAATAGAATCTATCTGCTCTTTCCCTGTTTTGTTTGCGTGATCATGACCATCGTTTTCAGAATGTTCTTGGGCAAAGCCACAGAAACTCAATAAAAGCAAAATCATGGTCATCATTTTTGCTTTTTTGGTCTTAATCTTTTCTAATCGATTTCTAAGATCATCAAATCGTGTGTGTTTTGCGAATAGAATTGCCATAAGTCCAAAGTACAATAACATATAACCAGCATAAGTAATATACGTTCCCCAAAAATCATGGTTAACAGATAATACGGTTCCTTTTTCATCAGGATCAAAACTTGCTTGAAAAAAGCGATAACCTCCATGGTCTAATACATGATTCATATAAATATGATAATCAAATTCTCCCTGATCTTTATCTTTTACGGTTACCTTACTTTCATAAGACGAATATGCTTTTTCTGTACCTGGATATTTTTCAGCTATAAAATCATTAAGTTTTATTTCAAACGGAAGTTTCAAAATTTTAGGACCATATTTTAATGCAATTTCTAATCCACCTACTTCAAACTCTTCATAACCACTATTAGAACCTGGACCTCCTAAAACTCCTATTTCTTTTGTTTCTCCATTAGCAGTAACTTCAAATATAATTCCATCGGAATCATTTTTTAAGAATGATGCTTTTTTTACAACTCCAAATTCACCTTTTACAATAGGATTAGGAAGTACAATTTGCATATTACCTATAATATATCGAGACCTTAACACTAATGGTTGCAAGCTATCTTTAACTAATTTGCCGGTTTCTCTTGTTGCCATTGTCATATAATCACCATCATATGGAGATTGAATATAAAGGCCATTTTCTGTTTCGGTGATATTAATAGCTCCTTCCTGAAATTTATTTAAAGAAAATAAGACATTGTGTAAATCTGCAATTTTACCATCTTCTAAAAAGTGGTTATGTGGAGCACCACTTCCTGCTTCTACTATTTTTAAATAGCGACTACCTGTGTCACTTGGCACAACATCTTTTTCAGCTCCTTCTATTAATTCTTTAAGTTTTATGGTTACATTTTTGTCTCCATAATCAAAAGTTTTATCAAAACTATTATCTAAACGATGAGAAAAATCAACTTGTTCTTCTATTCTTCGCTGTTGTAATTGACCGTCTATTTCATAATCACCAATAATTCGTCCACTGATATAGGTTTTTTGAGAGAAAAATTCACTTTCAGTTTCTCCTTCTCTAATAGGCATCATCCCTTCAAAACCAACATAACGCGTAATAAATGCGCCTAAAAGGATAAAAACAAATGATAAATGCAAAATTAATGTTGCCCATTTTTCCTTTTTATATAATCGGTATCTAAAAATATTACCTGCAAAATTTATAACAAAGAATACCATAATGGCTTCAAACCACCAAGCATTATAAATTAAAGTTCTGGTATAAGGCGTTGGTGAAGTTTCCATGTTTCTATCTAAAATAGTACCAACTGCCATGGCAACGGCAAAGGCAATAAATAAAAACGCAGTAAGTTTTGTAGAGAATAGGAAATTAGCGATTTTCTTTTGCATAGCTATAGGCTTTTTTAAGCTCGCGCAAAGATATGGTTTTTTAGTGATTAGAAAATTCGTTTAAACTACTAAAACTTGTTAAAATTCTGTATTAGAAATTGATTAATTTGTTGAATTTGCTTTAAGCATTTTATTTTGCTCTTCCATTAAATCTTTTAAATCAGATAGTAACTGAATATCCTTAGGCGTAACAACAGTTTCATCTTTTGTGTCTTGAGCTTTATTACGCAACTTATTCATAAATTTTACAATAATAAAAACAGTAAATCCAATAATTAAAAAATCTAAAAACACCTCAGATAGTTTTCCATAAGCAACTGCAACTTCTGCCGTTGTTACTGTACCAGCAGCATCTACAACTGCATCGCGTAGAATAAGTTTTCTATCACCAATGTTAACACCATCTGTTAATAAAGATAGTGGTGGTAAAATAACTTGCTTTGCTAAGACATCTATCACTTTATTAAAAGCTGCACCGATGATGATACCAATAGCCATATCCATCATATTACCTTTTACTGCAAATTCTTTAAATTCTTTTATTAGCTTCATATGTGATTTTATTTTAGGTTTTTAAAAGCACAAATTTATAAAGAAGCTTGTTAATGACTAAGGATTTCTTGCTGCAAAAATATTCATGTACATAAATGTACCCATTTTACGTGCACGTCGTTTGGCGTTTTCGGCATAATCGCCTTCAAATAATTCATCTATAGTTTGAAACCACAAGTTGAGCCATAATCCAAAGTGCAATTCTGTTATACTATGATTAAAAGCTTTATCTACTCTAGTATGCGCTTCTAAGGGATTACCATAAAACTTTGTTTTAAGAAATAAGCTAGATTCCCAAAAGGTGGTAAGGTGCTCCAAGTGTGCATCCCAATCCTTAATGGTTTCGTTGAAAAAAGGCCCCAGTTTTTCATCTTTCCGCACTTTTTCGTAAAACTCAGAAACCAACTTAGAAACATCTTCTCTGGTTTTTATATCTTTTTTGGTCATAGTTTCAAAGTTATTCTTTTAATCGCTTTCTTGTGTTTCTAAGATAAGAAATCTTAGTATTTTTACAGCATGATTTCAGTAATATTACTTGGTGCTGGCAATGTGGCCACACATTTATATAAAGCATTTTCAAATGCAGAAAATGTTACCGTTACGCAGTGGTACAACCGTACGCGAGCTTCAATTTCTTCTTATGCCAATGACGTTAATATAACGGATTCATTAGAAGAATTAAAAGAAGCAGATATTTACATTATTGCTGTAAGTGATGATAGTATTGCACAATTATCTACAGATTTACCATTTACAAACAGACTTGTAGTACATACTTCTGGCAGTGTTGCGATGCATGATATAGATAAGAAAAATCAGATTGGTGTGTTTTATCCTTTACAGACTTTTTCTAAAAATGCAGATATTAATTTTTCTGAAGTTCCTATTTGTGTTGAAGTTTATGAAAAGGAAAATCTCGAACTTTTAAGAGATTTAGCAAGAGCTGTTGGTTGCAAACCTCATAAAATTACAACTGAACAACGACAAACGCTTCATCTTGCTGCTGTATTCGTTAATAATTTTACGAATCAACTTTATAGAATCGGTCACGAGATCTGTGAAACCAAAAATATAGAATTTGAAATTTTACATCCTTTAATTGAAGAAACGGCAAAAAAAATTCAGCAAATGTCTCCTTTTATGGCACAAACTGGACCTGCAAAACGCAATGACAAAAAAACCATAAAACGACAACTAAAACTAATTGAAAAGGAAGAGCATGAAGCCATATATAAAATGCTAACCTCCTCTATTAAAAAGACGCATAATGTTTCGAACTTTCGATCAAGAAAAGGAAAAGCCGAAACTAACTAGAAAAGAAAACAACCAATGAACGACGATAAAAGTTACAAAGAATATTTAGCAGACATTAACACCTTTATTTTTGATGTTGATGGTGTACTTACCGATGGTACAATCACAGTAACCACTGAAGGAGAAATGTTAAGAACCATGAGTATTAAAGACGGATTTGCTTTAAAAACGGCTATAGATGCTGGTTATAATCTCTGTATTATCTCTGGAGGTTCTAATGAAGGTGTCCGTAAACGTTTAGCCGCTTTAGGTATAAAAGACATTTTTTTAGGTGCTCATAATAAAATTGAACAGCTTAATAGTTACTTAGAACAATACAATATTTCAAAATCTCAAGTGTTGTATATGGGAGATGATATACCAGATTTCCCTGTAATGGAATTAGTAGGCTTACCATGTTGTCCGCAAGATGCTGCGCCAGAAATTAAAGCGATTTCAAAATACATTTCTCATAAAAATGGTGGCAAAGGTGCTGCAAGAGATGTAATAGAACAAGTACTTAAAGTACATGGCAAATGGAATGGTAATTTTAATGCCAAATATGATTAGCATAATGCATTACTTTCTAAAAATTCTTAATTTTAAATTTTATAAAAAACATTAAAAAGTGTCAGGCAACAGAAGACATAGTACAGGATTTGGATATATAGGTTTTGGTAACAGTCAGGCGACATTTAACCAAAGATCATCAAAGCCTTTTTCTAAATACAAGGAAAAACTTGATCTTGAAGCTCATTTACACTATAAAATGCATTTTCTTCACAAAGATCTATCTAAAGAAGACAAACAAAAAATCAAGGACAAAATAAGACATCAAGAACGTAAACTCTTAAAAAAAACAGCTCTTATTAGTAGTATTGTTTTTATCATTGTCGCATTTTTGGCTTATTATTTAATTACTAAAATTTTATCTCACTAAACCCTCAAATGATTCACTTTCTCAATTTAATTCGTTGGAAAAATTTATTAATGATTGCACTAATGCAATATTTAATTAAATATGCACTTTTACTACCTTTTAAAGAAACCCATGGTGTTTTAACTTCCTTAAGTGATTTCAATTTTTTTCTCTTAGTATTAGCAACGGTTTTAATTGCTGCTGGTGGATATATTATTAACGATATATATGATGTTGAAGCGGATAAAATTAATAAACCTAATAAACTAATCATTAATAAACATATTACTGAAAACAATGCAACAACACTCTTTATGGTGTTTAATATTATTGGTGTAGGTATTGGCTTCTATTTAGCTAATGGTATTGGCAAAGCTGGTTTTTTCTCTATCTTTTTTATCGCTTCTGCTCTACTCTACGTGTATTCTACATCATTAAAACAAATTGCTGTTGTGGGCAATGTTGTAGTCTCAATTGTAGTTGCATTAAGTATTTTGTTAGTTGGCATTTTTGAATTGGTGCCTGCAATTAACGCCAATAACAAAGCCGTACAAATGACTTTTATAAATATTATAAGAGACTATGCCATTTTTGCGTTTTTAATAAATTTGGTTAGAGAAATGGTAAAAGACCTTGAAGACATTGAAGGTGATCAAAAAGCAGGAATACAAACTTTACCAGTACTTTTAGGCAGAGAACGTGCCACAAAAATCGCATTTATAGTATCGTTGACTCCTATTTTATCTATCACCTATTACGTAATTACTTATTTATTTAAACAGCAAATTGTTGTAGGTTACTTTTTAATTTTAGTCGTTGCACCTTTAATCTATGTTAGCCTAAAACTATTTAATGCGCAACAGAAAACACAATACAAGCACATTAGTTTAGTTTTAAAATTAGTAATGCTTTCTGGTATGGGATCGATAATAATCTACAACTTCATATTTAAATAGGATGTTAAAAGACCAACTAAAAAAATTTAATATCATTCTTGCTTCTGCGTCTCCACGTCGTCATGCATTTTTAAAGGACATGCATCTAGATTTTGATATTCAATTAAAACCTGTTGAAGAAATATATCCTAACCATTTAAAAGGTGAAGAGATTACAGATTTTTTAGCGAAATTGAAGGCCGAACCTTTTACTAATACCCTTCAAAATAACGACATTCTTATTACAAGCGACACCATTGTTTGGTTAGATGATAAAGCCATCGGAAAACCTAAAGATGAAGAGGATGCTTTTAACATGATAAAATCGTTGAGCAACAAAACACATGAAGTAGTTACCTCTATTTGTTTCACTTTAAAAACAGAACAACGCATTGTAAATACCATTACAAAAGTGACATTTAAAGCCTTAACAGATGAAGAAATCTGGTATTATGTAAACCATTTTAAACCTTTAGATAAAGCTGGTGCCTATGGTATTCAAGAATGGATTGGAGCTATAGCAATTACAAATATTGAAGGTTCTTATAACAACGTTGTTGGTTTACCTACACATTTACTTTACGAAACGTTAAATAGTATTGCTAACGATTTTTAGAGCCTTACCTTTATTATAATTTAATGCACAGATTATGATAAAGATTATAAATACCAATTCTAAAATCGTTTTAATAGCCTCTTTAATGTTATGCTTTTCTTGTAAAGAGAAGGAAAGTGCAACATCTAAGCCTGTTGTTATTTCAACTTCTAAAACTGAAGTATTAGCACCAAAAGCAAAATTATCAGAAAGCTTTAGAAACTATTGGTATAATGGTGAAGCTGAAATCACCTCTTACAAATTAGAACAAGAACGTTATGGCGAAATCAGAGAAGGCCAAGCAGTATTAGTTTTTGTTACCGAAGATTTTCTTCCTAAAGAGCAAGTTAAAGCAGATAATTATAACGAGCATAATACACCTATTTTAAAGATGAATGCTACCAAAAACTTCATTACAGGTATTTACCCATATTCTATAATGCAAAGTACCTTTTATCCTGTAGCAAATAATCAGCATGCTTTAAAAATTTCGGCATCAGTACAAGAATGGTGTGGACATGTGTATACACAACTTAATAATCGTGATGATTTTGAGGTAGTAACGCACTCTTACTTTCAAGGTGAAGCAGATTCAACATTTAATTTAGAAAAAAACTGGACAGAAAATGAGCTTTGGACAAAACTAAGAATAGATCCTAAAAGTCTTCCTGTTGGAGAAATTGATATCATTCCTTCTTTAGAATACATTAGACTAAACCATGACGAGTTAAAATCATATAAGGCTTTCGCGAGTTTAGAAAATGGCAGTTATACTATATCTTATGAAAATTTAGATCGTGTATTAAAAATTAACTTTAATACTAACTTTCCCTATGATATTTTAGGTTGGGAAGAAACTTCAACTAGTGGTTCTGGCGCATCCGAAGAAGTTTTAACTACAAAAGCTACAAAATTAAAAACTCTAAAGTCTGACTATTGGAACAAAAAAAGTGTTTCAGATGGCACGCTTAGAGAAACTTTAAAATTGCAATAAACTTTATAGTTTCTCAAGTATATTTGTTGTGCAAAATAAGCCTTACATGAGTTCAATGCTTTCAATCAACCAAGATAAAATTATTTATACCGTTATACTATTAGTTATACTTCTAATAATTAGAACAATAATAGTAATTACTGTAAAAAAAATAGGTAAAAAAAGTGGTACTACAGAAGCAAGAGCGGCATTAATTGGTCGTTATGTTACAGTAATATTAGTACTCATTGCTGTTTTAATAGAAACCTTTATACTTGGTGTAGAACCAGAGAAAGTTATTGTTGTATTTTCATCTGTATTTGCGGTTATTGGTGTTGGTCTATTTGCTATTTGGTCTATTCTAAGTAATGTGACGTCTGGCGTAATCATGTTTTTTTCGTTTCCATATAAAGTAGGAGATAAAATAAAAATTCATGATAAAGACGATTCAATAATTGCGATTATTGAAGATATTAGAGCTTTTCAAATTCACCTTAGAGATGACCATGGTAATTTGGTTACCTATCCTAACAACCTTATTCTTCAAAAAGCTGTAACTTTATTGCAAAAGGATGCCTTAGACGATACTAGCATTTTATAATCCGTTAGTTAATTTATCGTCATATTTAAAAACTCTAACAATACATGGTGTTAAAACGTAAAGCAAAAAAAAGAACAGAAAATTACAAAAAACATGTTGGTCAAGCACCTGGCACATTAATATACACAGGTAAAAAATCTGATAAAAACCTTCATATAGAATTTTTTGATTACACTAAAGATACCATTAGAGAAAGCATACTAACCAATATTGAAGATGCCAAATCTTTTAAAGACACCGAATCAATCAGCTGGATTAATATTGATGGTCTAAACTCAATTAATGAAATTGAGAATATTGGAAAACAATATGAGCTACACCCTTTAGTATTAGAAGATATTGTTAATATAGGACAACGTCCTAAAATCGATGAATACGATGATTACCTTTTTATTGTATTAAAAATGCTCTATTACGATAAAGACGAAAATATTGTTATTGAGCAAGTGAGTTTAGTGTTAGGAAAGAATTATGTATTGTCTTTTCAAGAGTCTGAAGGTGATGTATTTAATACCGTTAGAGAACGTATTCGTTTAGGAAATGGACGCATTAGAGGTCTAAAATCCGATTATTTGTTATATGCCTTAATTGATGCTGTAGTAGATAACTACTTTAGCATAATTGAAACATTAGGTAATAAGATTGAAGATTTAGAAACAGACTTATTTGAAGGTCATACCAAAGACAATATTAATATTGAAGTACAACAACTTAAGCGCGAAATATTAAAAGTTCGTCGTGCTATTTTTCCGCTAAGAGAAATTATAAATAGAATTGAAAAAGGAGAGCACGAGTTAATTTACAAGCGTACAATAACCTATTATAGAGATATTTACGACCACTTGATTCAAGTATCTGAAAATATTGATATTTATCGTGAAATGATCTGGAGTTTAATGGATATGTATATGACAACCATTAGCAATAAGATGAACGAAGTGATGAAGGTACTCACTATTATTTCAACAATTTTCATACCACTAACCTTTCTTGCTGGTATCTATGGAATGAACTTTGAATTTATACCAGAATTAAAATTCCGTTATGGTTATTTTGTGCTTTTAGGTGTTATGCTTCTTATGTTTATTGCATTGTTATTCTATTTTAAGAGAAAAAAGTGGTTATAAATTACTATAATTGCTTAGAAACAAGTAAAACTCTTATATGACTAGGCAAGAACACCTCAAATTTTGTAAAACATGTACTAATCGCGACATGGATTTAAAAGTCGGGATTATTTGTAAATTAACTAATAACATTGCAGATTTTGAAGGTGAATGCGAATCATTCAGTTTAGACAATGCAGCCGTTGCACAAATTAATGACGACATTGAATTAGAAGGAGCAGAAATTACAAGTCAAATTTCTAACCAAACACTCGAAAAACTTAAATCAGAACAAAGCCTACCAGCAGCCATTTTTGCTGGTATTTTTATCGGAGTTTTAGCTGCCATTGGTTGGGCAGCATTCACGGTAGCTACAAACATGAAAATAGGATTAATTGCCATTGCCATTGGTGCCGTTGTAGGTTTAGGAATGCGTCATTTTGGAAAAGGATTAGATCCTATATTTGGAATCTGTGGAGCCATTTTAGCTATTTTGAGTTGTGTATTTGGAGATGTTTTAAGCATTATTGGCTTTATTGCTAATAATGAACAATTAGGTTATTTTGAAACATTATTGCTGTTCGATTTTTCTCAAACATTTAATATTATGTCTGAAGTAGCAGGTCCTATGGACTTAATTTTCTATGCCATTGCGGCTTATGAAGGTTATAAATTTTCATTTAGGCAGTTTACAAAAAAGGATTTGTACGAATTAGAAAACGATAGCATTCAATAAACCGTTAAACAAAACCTAAAAAAAGGCAATAAGTTTCTAACTTTCCTATATTTGAAAAGTAACAAACTAACAACCTCATGCACCAACTTAGGCTTTGTCTATTGCTTCTAGTAAGCACATTTTTTTCTTTACAAGCACAACAACCAAAAACCTATAATTCTTCAGAAATTTACGAAGCTGTCCAAAAACTTAACGTTCTTGGCTCAGTACTTTATATTGCGGCACATCCAGATGATGAGAACACAAGACTCATTTCATACATGTCTAACGAAGTTAAAGCACGCACAGCATATTTATCATTAACTCGAGGAGATGGAGGACAGAACCTTATTGGGCCAGAAATCAGAGAACTTTTGGGTGTTATTAGAACTCAAGAATTATTAGCTGCAAGACGTGTAGATGGTGGAGAACAACGTTTCTCAAGAGCCAATGATTTTGGATACTCTAAACATCCAGATGAAACACTAGAAATATGGAATAAAAACGAAGTTCTTGCAGACGTTGTTTGGGCAATACGTGAGTTTAAACCAGATGTGATTATTAACCGTTTTGACCATAGAAGAGCAGGCAAAACTCATGGACACCATACAGCTTCAGCCATTTTAAGTCTAGAAGCTTTTGATTTAGCTAATGACCCATCAAAATATTCTTCGCAATTAGAATTAACTGAAACTTGGCAACCAAAACGTTTGTTCTATAACACTTCTTGGTGGAGATATGGTAGCCAAGAAAAGTTTGATAAAATAGATAAGAGCAATATGCTCAATTTTGATATTGGTGTATATTATCCTAGTAAAGGCATGTCTAACAATGAAGTTGCTGCTTTAGCGAGTAGTCAGCATTTGTGCCAAGGTTTTGGACGTTTGTCTCAACGTGGTTCTCAACAAGAATATATAGAGTTTTTAAAAGGAGACCCAATAGGAGAAAATAAAGATGTTTTCTCAGGCATCGATGTAACTTGGAACCGCATAGAAGGTGGTAAAGCTATAGAGACTATATTAAAAGACGTTGAAAACAATTTTGATTTTAAAAATCCAGAAACACATTTACCACAACTTTTGGAGGCATACAAATTGCTTCAAAATATAAAAGATAAACATTGGAAAACGGTAAAAACAAAAGAGCTAAAAACTATTATTGAAGCTTGTACTGGTTTGTATCTTGAAGTTTCTGCTAAAAGTCCAAATGCAGCTCCCAATTCTCTAGTCATTTTAGATATGGAAGTTTTAAACCGTAGTACAGCCAATATCAATTTAGTGTCTTATAACTTATCAACTCTATCTAACGGTATTTCTAAAAAAATGATTTTATCTTCAAATCAAAAATTAAATTTTGAAGAAACCATAACCATTGCAGATAACAGTACTTATACAACGCCTTATTGGTTAAACAAAAAAAGTACTTTAGGGATGTATAATGTAAAAGACCAAAATTTAATTGGGTTACCAGAAACTCCAAGAGCTGTATTTGTAGATTTTAATTTATTAATAGATGGTACACCAATAAGTATTAAAAAACCGGTAGTCTATCGTTATTCTAAACCAGATAAAGGTGAATTGTACAGACCCTTTGAGATTATACCAATTGTTTCAGCAAGTATTAGTGATAAAGTTTTCATCTTTGAAAATGATCAACAAAAAGAAATTGAAGTCACAGTAAAAGCAGGTAAAGACAATATTAATGGTTATGTACAAATGGCTTATCCTCAAGGTTGGGAGGTTTTTCCTGAAAAGCAAAAAATAGAAATTATAAATAAAGGAGATATTCAAAAAGTAATATTTACAATTATACCACCAAAAAATCAAAGTGAAGGTTTAATTACTCCCATGGTTAATGTAAATGGAGAATTTTATACTGATGAACTCATAGAAATCGATTATGCGCATATTCCGTTTCAAACAGTCTTAATGCCAAGCGAAAGTAAAGTGGTACGCTTAAATATTGAAAAACGAGGTAATAATATCGGTTATATTGAAGGAGCTGGAGACGTTGTACCAGAAAGCTTAAGACAAATTGGTTATACAGTTACCTCAATAAAACCTGAGCAAATTTCACCAGAAAATCTTTCTAATTTTGATGCCATAGTTATGGGTATTAGAGCTTATAATATTGTTGAAGAGTTAAAATTTAAGCAAAAATTCTTGTTAGATTATGTTAAGGAAGGTGGTAACCTAATTGTACAATACAATACCAATAGAGGTATTAAAGTAGATCAATTAGCACCATTCAATTTACAATTGTCAAGAGACAGAGTTACAGACGAAAATGCAACCGTTAAAATTTTAGAACCAAATCATCCGATTTTAAATTTTCCAAATAAAATTACAGATAAAGATTTTGAAGGTTGGGTTCAAGAAAGAGGCTTGTATTTCCCAGACAAATGGTCTAAAGAATTTACGCCATTACTCGCCTCAAGCGATAAAGGTGAAAGCTCAAAAAAAGGATCTTTGCTAGTCGCAAAATATGGAAAAGGCAACTATATTTATACCGGATTAAGTTTTTTTCGAGAATTTCCTGCAGGAGTCTCAGGTGCTTACAGAATTTTTGCTAACTTACTATCCGCAGAAAAAGCCGATAAACCGTCATTTAAAAATTGATATTTTATGGCTAAAAAAAATGCTAAACCCCTAACAACTAACTAAAAACTAAAACCATGCACAACGACAACCAACCACAGCCAAAACAAAAATGGAGTAAAATGTACACAGCAGTTTTAATTGCTAATGCACTTTATATTGTTTTATTCTATTTTATAACGGCTTCATTCGCATAGCATGCCTCAAACTTTAGATTGGATTGACTGGACGGTTTTAATAGCGACCTTAGCCACGATTGTTGGCTATGGTACCTGGAAAACTAGAGGTCAAAAAAATGCACAAGATTACATAAAAGGAGGAAACTCTTCTAAATGGTGGACTATTGGTCTATCTGTAATGGCGACACAAGCCAGTGCAATCACCTTCCTTTCTACAACAGGCCAAGCCTTTTCCGATGGCATGGGATTTGTTCAATTTTATTTTGGACTTCCAATTGCCATGGTTATTATTTGCCTGGTATTTATTCCTCTTTATCATCGGCTTAAAGTCTATACAGCCTATGAGTTTTTAGAAAATCGATTCGACCTAAAAACCAGAAGCCTCACAGCCATATTATTTTTAATTCAACGTGGACTAGCCGCAGGAATTACCATTTTTGCTCCTGCAATTATTCTTTCTGTTGTTCTCGGCTGGAACATCGTTACCCTTAATATCGTTATTGGTGTATTAGTTATTATCTACACTGTTTCTGGAGGTACCAAAGCAGTAACCGTAACTCAAAAACAGCAAATGTTTGTCATTTTCGCTGGTATGCTTACAGCATTATTTATAATTATTAATTTAATTCCTGAAGAAGTCTCTTTTATAGATGCTATTGATATTGCTGGTGCTACAGGCAAAATGCAAGTATTAGATTTTTCATTCGATTTAGAAAATAGATATACGGTTTGGACAGGTCTTATTGGCGGAACCTTTTTAATGCTCTCCTATTTTGGTACAGACCAAAGCCAAGTACAACGTTACCTTTCTGGGAAATCCATGAAAGAAATGCAAATGGGATTACTCTTTAATGGTTTATTAAAAGTACCAATGCAATTTTTTATTTTGCTAGTTGGTGTAATGGTATTTGTGTTTTATCAATTTAATCCATCTCCATTAAATTTTATAGATGCTTCAACTCAGACTGTTTTAGCCTCAGAATATGGAGATGACTATAAAACACTTCAAAATAAACAAAATGCGCTTTTTTCTAAAAAACAAAAGTTAAGCTTAGAATACTCTAAAAACGAAAACGCAACTACAAAACAACAACTTTTCGCATTAGATAGTATTGAAAAAACCTATCGATTAGAATCAAAATTCTTAATTAAAAAAGCGGTTGACCCAGAATATAGTGCAGATTATTATGCGCTTCAAAAAGAAGTAGAATTACTAAAATCTAATTCTGAAAACGAAGCTTATCTCGAAAAATCAACAGCACTATCAGCACTTTATAAAGACGCTGCAAAAGACACACAGACCAATGATAGAGACTATATGTTTATTCGGTTTATTTTAAACAATTTACCAACAGGACTTATAGGTTTATTGCTTGCTGTTATTCTATCTGCTGCAATGTCTTCTACAGCATCTGAAATTAATGCGCTCGCAACAATAACTTCTATCGATTTATATGGAAGAAATTTAAAAGAAGATAAAGGTGAAGACCATATGGTAAAAATGACCAAATGGTTTACATTTGGTTGGGGAATTGTTGCTATAATTATTGCTTGCTTTGCAGATCTTGCAGAGAATTTAATTCAGCTAGTTAATATTATTGGCTCTATTTTCTACGGTAATGTTCTAGGTATCTTTCTACTTGCTTTCTTCTTTAAATACATAAAAGGCAATGCCGTTTTTATTGGAGCTCTAATTACACAAGCCATTGTAGTTATTGGCTGGTGGTATGATTGGATGCCTTACTTATGGCTTAACTTATTTGGTTGTGTTGTTGTTATTTGCATCGCAAATCTACTGCAATTCACTCTACCTAAAAAATCGCAAGTTGGCATCTAATTCTATAAATTGGGGCATTATTGGAGCAGGTAAAATTGCATCGAAATTTGCAACAGATTTAAATACAGTTCCAAATTCAAATCTCTATGCCATTGCTTCTAGAAATCTTGAAAAAGCTACCGTTTTCAGAAAAGAATTTAATGTAGATATAGCCTATGGAAGTTATGAAGATTTAGTCTTAGACTCTAACATTGATGCCATCTATATCGCCACACCTCACAGTTTTCATAAGGCACATACAATATTATGTTTAAACCATAATAAAGCTGTGTTATGCGAAAAACCGTTTGCAATGAATCTTCAGGAAGTTGAAGACATGATTCAACTTTCAAAAGAAAAAGACACCCTTTTAATGGAAGCCTTGTGGACTAATTTTCTACCACATTTTATCTACGTACAAAACCTATTGAAAAACAAACACTTTGGTGAGGTTATTCAACTCGAAGCTGATTTTGGTTTCCATCCAGAATATGATAAAAACTCAAGAGTATTCGATAAATCTGTTGGTGGCGGAAGTTTATTGGATATTGGTATTTACCCTGTTTTTGCTGCTCTTTCAACATTAGGAAAACCAAATTCCATTGAAGCTAAAGCTGAATTTTTCGATTCTGGAGCAGATTCAGAATGCAACATTATCTTTCAATATGATACTACAAAAGCAATTTTAAAAAGTACATTATTACAGGAAACAAAAACCGAAGCCATTTTCACTTGCGAACATGGAACGATTAAAATCAACGGTCGATTTCATGAACCATCTACCGTTAGTCTCATTGATAAAAATGGGCATTCAAAATTAAAAACCTTCGATACTACTACCTTTGGTTACAGTTACGAGATTAAACATTTTAACCAATTAATTAGAGATGGTAAAACGGAAAGTGATTTGATGACTTTTGAAAGAAGTAAACAACTTATAACTACTTTAGATAGCATAAGAGCATTAATTGGTTTAGATTATTCTTAAAACTATAAATTGTAACTTTTATTTTCTTTTGGCTTATCAAACCAATTTCTCAATACAAAATGCTTATCCATAAAAAAAGCGCAACTCAATGAGTTGCGCTTTTTTTTATTATTATCAGACTCTTAAAAAACTGATAGTTATGTTTTATTTAGCTCCCCATTCTTTTAGAGAATCTTTATTCATTTTAATGTAGTCTTCATTACCCTCTTTTTCTGATTTGGCTAAAGATTCTTTAGCTATTGAAATCGCTTTCTTTTTATCTCCTAACGCAGCGTAAATTAATGATTGTTTTCTTAATTGGTAAAACTTAGGATCTTTAGTCATAGACATTGCTTTATCCATCCATTCTTTTGCTTGTTCTAAATCTTTACCTTCAGATAAGTTATAAACCGCTGCAGCATAATAATCGTTAGCTGATGGTCCTGCCATTACTTTTTCAATAGAAGCAGTTACTGTTTTAGCAGTTGGTACTTCAAATTTTAAATTAGCCATAGTGCTCTCCCAGATAAAACCTAATTCTGCAGAACCACTTGTTAAATTATCAAAAGTGATTGTAAACGTTTCAACTTTCATTGGTAACTGCATTGTTTCAATCTTCACTTTAGCAGCAACTTTAGCAGCATCAATAGTTTTTGGCGTTCCCCAATTGTTAGTGTCACTATAGAAAATAACTTCCCAAGATTTTTCAGAAGGTGTAATAAAAATAGCATAAGCACCTGCTTTTAAAGTATTACCAGCAACAACCACTTCATCACTAAATGTAATCATTGTGTTTTTATTAGCTCCTGCTCTCCATAATTTCCCATAAGGCACTAAGTCTCCAAAAATAGTTCTCCCATTCATGCTTGGACGAGAATATTCTAAAGTAACATCTGTTAAACCAACGACTTGTTCAACTTTTGAAAAAGGACTTGGTTGTGGAGTTTTAATCTGTGCATCTACCGAAAACATTAATGTTAAAGCAAATGTAAAAAGTAATAATTTCTTCATTTTGTATAGTGTTAGTGTTTGTTTTTAACTGAGGTAAAATTACAACTTAAGCCAAGCTATAAATGTTAAGGAATCCTTAAAATGAAAACTAACATTCTTAATAACGATTTCTTAACACAAAATATTTAGGATAACAATTTCTTTAATCGTAATATTGCAATATAATAATATAAGGACTTATGGGTTTAACTAAATCAGAAATATTTACGCCAGAACAAAATGAAATTTCAAGCATCGCTAAAGTTTTTGGTCATCCGGCTAGAGTGGCTATTCTTCAGCATTTATTTAAAATAGATTCTTGTATTTGTGGTGATTTGGTGGATGAAATTGGCTTAGCACAACCTACCATTTCTCAGCATTTAAAAGAGTTAAAAAAAATAGGCCTTATAAAAGGGAATATTACAGGTACTAGCATTTGTTATTGTATTGACAAAGACAATTGGTCACAGATGAAAACCGTACTTTCTGTATTCCTTAATCAAGATATTAATGAAAAAAATAACTGTTGTTAAATATAATATTGACTTATGAAACTCTCAGAAATTAAATCAAAATTAAAAGCATTAGAAACCATTTCGTTTCAATTACCAAATGGCACTTTAGTCCCAAATCATTTTCATGTTACAGAAGTTGGTAAAATTTCAAAGCATTTTATAGATTGTGGTGGTACAGTAAGAACTGAAAATGTTGCCAACTTTCAACTTTGGGAAGCAGATGATTACGATCACAGATTACATCCTGAAAAATTACTCAATATCATTGAACTGTCTGAGAAAGTTTTAAAAATTGAAGACTTAGAAATTGAAGTAGAATACCAAGGAGACACTATCGGAAAATATGGATTAGACTTTGATGGTACACGTTTTTTATTGACTTCAAAATTGACAGACTGTTTAGCCAAGGACAAATGTGGTATTCCTGAGAAGAAACCAAAACTTAAATTTTCAGATTTACAAAATGAAGCACCGTCTTGTGCACCAGGTTCTGGATGTTGCTAACCATTAAAACATAAACACTATGATATTTCAACCAATAAACACGCAAATAGATCAATTACATATTGATTCTATTTCTGAAGAACGTAAAACGATATTACAACCACTCATCGATTACATTCAACTTAAAACAACAGAAAACAAAGCGGTTAATTTAAACTTTATCTGTACTCACAATTCCCGTCGTAGCCATTTATCTCAAGTTTGGGCACAGACCTTAGCATCGCATTTTGAAATAAACAATGTATTTTGTTATTCTGGCGGAACCGAAGCTACAGCATTATTTCCTGTTGCAGCTAAAACACTTGAAAATACAGGGTTTCAGATTGAAACACTATCTAATGGAAGCAATCCGGTTTACAGTATAAAATATTCAAAAAATGCACATCCTATTATTGGCTTTTCAAAAACATTTGATGACGAATTTAATCCGAGTTCTGAATTTGCAGCAATTATGACCTGTTCTAGTGCAGATCAAGGCTGTCCTTTTATTGCAGGTGCAGATAAACGCATTCCAATTACATATGATGATCCAAAAGCCTTTGATAATACGCCACAACAATTAGAAATGTATAATGTGCGTAGTCTTCAAATTGCTACAGAACTAAAATATGTGTTTTCAAACATTACAAAATAATTACCATGACTGCAATCAAAAAAAAATTAAGCTTTTTAGATAGTTATCTAACATTATGGATTTTTATAGCCATGGTATTAGGTGTTGGCATTGGTTACTTTGCTCCTTCCTTGCCAGAGCTTATTGAGTCTTATAGTAGCGGAACCACTAACATTCCCATAGCAATTGGTCTTATTTTAATGATGTATCCTCCACTGGCTAAAGTAAATTATGCATTATTACCAAAAGTGTTTAAAGATGTAAAAATTCTATCTATCTCTTTAGTTCTAAATTGGGTTTTAGGCCCTATTTTAATGTTTGTATTAGCAATTACATTTCTACGAGATTATCCAGAATACATGGTTGGCCTCATTCTAATTGGTTTAGCACGTTGTATAGCAATGGTTCTAGTTTGGAACGATTTAGCAGAAGGCAGTAGTGAATACGGAGCAGGACTGGTGGCTTTAAATAGTATTTTTCAAGTCTTTGCATATAGTTTTTATGCTTACTTATTTATTACGGTACTTCCACCCTATTTTGGTTTTGAAGGTGCTATTATAGATATTTCAATTGCTACTATTGCAGAAAGTGTTGCCATATATTTAGGTATTCCCTTTTTACTCGGTATCCTTTCGCGTTTAATATTAGTAAAACTTAAAGGTGAAGAATGGTATACTAAGAAATTTATACCAGCCATTTCACCAATGACCTTAATTGCTTTATTATTTACTATTGTCGTTATGTTTTCTCTTAAAGGCGAACTTATTGTAGAAATACCAATGGATGTCCTCATAATTGCCGTACCATTATTAATATACTTTACACTGATGTTTATTATTGGCTTTTTTGTTAGTAAAGCCATGGGCACCACTTACGATAAAACAGCAGCAATAGCTTTTACAGCTGCAGGTAATAATTTCGAATTAGCCATTGCTGTGGCTATCGCAGTTTTTGGATTAAATTCCGGACAAGCATTCGCAGGTGTCGTTGGTCCTTTAGTAGAAGTACCAGCTTTAATTCTCTTGGTTAGAGTCGCATTTTGGTTGCGTAAAAAATACTATTTACCAAAGACCATATAGAAAAACACATACATATCAGAAATTGGTGTTAAATTTTGTTTAACTTTGATTAAGAATCATTAAACATTATGTATCTTTACATTGTAAATCAGTTACAATGGCAAAAAAGAAAAACATTACGCAAACAGACATCATTTCATTTTACATGGATTACGTCTTAACTCACAGTCATAAACCAAAATCGGTATATGCTTTTGCTAAAGACAATAATTTTGAAGAACCAAAATTCTATGAATTCTTTAATTCTTTTGAATCTTTAGAACAATCTATTTTTAGTATATTTTTTGATAATACTTTAGCAGTACTTCATAAAAGTGAAGATTATCAATCATTTGATGCACGCAACAAATTACTGAGTTTCTATTTCACCTTTTTCGAAGTATTAACGGCGAACAGAAGTTATGTCATTCATGCATTAAATACAGAGAAAAATCAATTAAAGTCGCTCAAGGTCCTTTCTCATTTAAAGAAGAGTTTTACTAATTACATCGAGCTATTAGACATAAAAACAATAGATCTTAAGCAAGAAAAACTCGAAAAAATAAAGAATAGAGGCCTTAAGGAATCTGCTTGGTTTCAATTACTCGTAACGATGAAGTTTTGGATTGATGATACATCTCCATCATTTGAAAAAACAGATATTTATATAGAAAAATCTGTTCAAGCTAGCTTCGATTTAATCGATACAACTCCCCTAAAAAGTCTTATTGACTTTGGTAAATTTATATATAAAGAAAAAATACATTCCAACTAGATGAAAACGATAGATAGTATTCCAATTACAAAAATATCTAGAGCTAGTAAACTAGTTTCTACAGGTGCCAAAGTAGGCGTTAACTACTTAAAGTATTATGGTGATAAAATGGTAAATTCTAAAGAAGATGCCAAAGAACGTTTAAACCAAAATAATGCCGAAGACATCTACGATAGCCTTAAAACACTAAAAGGTAGTGCGCTTAAAGTGGCACAAATGCTAAGTATGGAAAAAAGCATTTTACCACAAGCATACGTTGAGAAATTTTCATTGTCTCAATTCTCTGTGCCACCATTATCGCCACCTCTAGTCATAAAAACATTTAAAAAATATTTCGGAAAACATCCCGAAGATATTTTTGATACTTTCAACGCAACTTCAGTAAATGCTGCCAGTATTGGCCAAGTCCATATTGCAGAGAAGAATGGGAAAAAATTTGCTGTGAAAATCCAATATCCTGGAGTTGCGGAGAGTATCGCTTCAGATTTAGCTTTAGTAAAACCTATTGCTATTAAAATGTTTAATATTAAAGGAAAAGACTCGGATAAATATTTTAAAGAAGTTGAAAATAAACTTACTGAAGAAACAAACTATATTTTAGAAATTGCTCAAAGTAAAGCAGTTGCTGAAGCTTGTGCACACATTCCTAATCTTAAGTTTCCTAAGTATTATGAAGCGTTTTCATCGGAACGTATTATAACTATGGATTATATGAAAGGTGAACATCTTTCAGAATTTGTAGGTCATAATACAGACCAAGACAAAGCAAACAAATTAGGTCAAGCCTTATGGGATTTCTATATGTTTCAAATTCATCAGTTGAAAAAAGTACATGCAGATCCACATCCTGGGAATTTTTTAATCTCTGAAGAGGGCAACTTAATTGCTTTAGATTTTGGTTGCATGAAGACTATTCCTAATGAATTTTACAAACCTTACTTCGAATTGGCTGAAAAAGACTGCATCAACAATCCTGAAGCATTTACTAAGAAACTATACGAATTAGAAATTCTGCGTAAAGACGATTCTGAAGAAGAAATTACATTCTTTAGTGCCATGTTTCATGAGTTACTTAGTTTATTCACACAGCCTTTTCACTCTGAAACATTTGATTTTTCTGATCCTGAATTTTTCAATCAAATTACTGAAATGGGACAACGCTATTCTAAAAGTACAGAACTAAGAAATATGAATGGCAACAGAGGTTCTAAACACTTTATTTATATCAACAGAACATTTTTTGGGTTGTACAATTTAATGTTTGATCTAAAAGCACAACATGTAAAAATCAACAATTTCAAAAATTTGTAAATGATAGAATTTAGCAGTGACGATTTAGACCAAATGCATCACTTATACAGAATCAACTTAATAAATAGTTGTTCTGGGTATAAATCAGCAAACTTAATTGGCACCAAAAGTAAAGATGGTATTAGTAATGTCGCTGTATTTAGTTCTATTACGCATTTGGGTTCAAATCCTGCATTATTAGGCTTTTTTTTGAGACCAACAACAGTAATGCGAAACACGTATCATAATATTAAAACAACCGGAAAATATACAATAAATCATATTTACGACGACATTTTAGATGATGCACACCATACCTCTGCTAAATATAATGGAAACATTTCAGAGTTCGATGTTACCAATTTAACCGAAGATTATAAAGACGAATCTTTTGCTCCATTTGTTAAAGGCTCACCTGTACAAATGGAAATGCAATTTGTTGAAGAATATAAAATTGAAGCCAACAACACGATATTAGTTATAGGGAAAATTGAAAAATTATATATTAATAATTCTATCATTGAAAATGATGGTTTTGTTAATTTATCAAAAGGAAAAGTAGCCACTATAAATGGCTTAGATGGTTATGCTATTCCAGAATTAAAGAAACGTTTAGATTACCAAAGGCCAAAACCACAATTTGTAAATTCTAATGACTAATGCGAATATTAATTACAGGAACAACAGGCTATATTGCAAGAAGACTAGCACTTCAACTGCTAGAAGATAAGCATGAGCTTATCTGTTGTGTACGTGATTTAAATCGTATTCCAGATGAAATTGAAGACAATCCGCTGTGTTCTTTTATAAAAGTAGACTTTTTAGAGCCAGAAGCTGCTGAAATCCCTAAAGACATAGATGCTGCTTATTATTTAATTCATTCCATGTCTACAGATTCTGAAGATTTTGAAGATTTAGAGCGTAAATGTGCTCAAAACTTTAAAAATCTTGTAGAACCAACGCACTGTAAACAAGTTATATATTTAAGTGGCATTGTAAATGATGCATCACTTTCTAAACACTTAAAATCGAGATTACAAGTTGAAAACACTTTACAATCTGATAAATATGCTTTAACAACTTTTAGGGCAGGAATTATTGTTGGCAGCGGAAGTGCATCTTTCGAAATCATTAGAGATATCGTAGAAAAATTGCCTTTTATGATTACACCTAAATGGCTAAATACAAAAACACAACCACTTGCTATTAGAGATGTGCTTAACTTTTTAGCTGGTGGCTTAGGAAAAGAAGAGTTATATAACCACTCTTTTGATATTTTTGGTCCTGAGGTTTTAACTTACAAAGAAATGCTACTTCAATTTGCAGAAGTCAGAGGCTTTAAAAGATATATCGTGACGCTTCCTGTTTTAACACCCAAACTCTCTTCGTATTGGTTATACTTTGTAACCTCTACATCTTTTAAATTAGCTGCAGCTTTAGTAGATAGTATGAAGGTGGAAGTCATTGGAAAACCAAGTAAAATAAATGAAATTATTGGCATAAAACCCATGGACTATAAAACAGCTGTGGATTTAGCTTTTCAAAAAATAGAACAAAATGCTGTAATATCTAGTTGGAAAGATGCTGTAAGTAGCGGACGTTTTAAAGATCAATTATCCAAACATATTGAACTACCGCAATACGGTTGTTTTACAGATGAAAAAACACGACCTGTAACTGATGAAGAGTTTACCATAAATAAAATTTGGGGTATTGGTGGACGAAACGGTTGGTATAGTTTTAATGGGCTCTGGAAAATAAGAGGCTATATGGATAAACTTTTTGGTGGTGTAGGTTTAAGACGTGGACGCACAAGCGAAACTTATTTAGAAGCTGGTGATGCCTTAGATTTCTGGCGTGTTTTATACGCTAGCAAAGAAGAAAAAAGACTTCTACTTTTTGCCGAAATGCGTTTACCTGGTGAAGCTTGGCTAGAATTTAAAATTGTAAAAGGCCAATTGCACCAACGTGCCGTTTTTAGACCTAAAGGTATTTGGGGACGACTGTATTGGTATTCGGTTTTACCGTTTCATGCTTTTGTATTTAATGGCATGATTAACGCCTTGGTTAAAAAATGAAAGGTGTAAAAAAAGCAAATCTTCCAACAAAAATTTGTCCTGCTTGCTATCGACCTTTCTCTTGGCGTAAAAAATGGGAAAAGAATTGGAACGATGTAAAATATTGTAGTGAAAAATGCAGAAGACAAAAAACAATAATAATTTAGTTTGGTTTAGAAAAGATTTAAGAACCATAGATAATGCCGTTTTATTTGAAGCTCAAAAAAATGGCAACAAAGTTATTGCTGTGTATTGTTTTGATCCAAGACACTTTGCTATAGATAAGTTTGGGTTTAAGAAAACTGAAAAATTTAGAGCCAAATTTTTAATTGAAACTATAACCGATTTAAAAGCACAACTCAATAAACTTAATATTGAATTATTAATATTTCATGCGCAACCAGAAGATATTATTCCTCAATTGTGCATAGATTATGATATTAATACTGTTTTTCTTCAAAAGGAATGGACATCAGAAGAACTACGTATAGAAAATGCTGTAAAATCAAAATGTAAAAACTGTCATTGGCTTTCCGTATATAATCAGTTTTTATATCATCCTGAAGATATAAATTTTAATATTTCTGCGACACCACATGTGTTTACGGTCTTTAGAAAAAAACTTGAAAACAATATTGAGATTCGTCCAGAGTTAAACATAATAAAATCCTTAGAAGACAATCAAATAAAGAATAACACCACTACTCCATCATTAACAGACTTAGGCTTCAAGGATTTTGATACTCATGTAAATTCTGCATTTCCATTTCAAGGAGGAGAAACACATGCGTTAAATCGTCTTCAAGATTATTTTTTCAA
This sequence comes from Winogradskyella sp. Asnod2-B02-A, assembly GCF_045063645.1. Taxonomy (NCBI): domain Bacteria; kingdom Pseudomonadati; phylum Bacteroidota; class Flavobacteriia; order Flavobacteriales; family Flavobacteriaceae; genus Winogradskyella; species Winogradskyella sp. Asnod2-B02-A. The sequence goes on along the minus strand of NZ_JBEFOG010000025.1, from coordinate 464,232 downwards.
TACTAAAAAACTAGGATTTTATAAAAAGACGAGAAATGGTTTGGTAGGCAAAGATTACAGTTCTAAATTTTCTCCATGGCTCGCTAATGGCAGTATTTCTGCAAAAACTATTTATTGGCAAGTTAAAGATTTCGAAAACCAACATTTTAAAAACCAATCGACTTATTGGTTAATTTTTGAATTGATTTGGCGCGATTATTTTAAATACATTTCATTAAAACATAGCAACCAAATTTTCAAATTAGAAGGGATTCTTCAAAAAAATTACACATGGAAAACTGACCAAAATTCTATTCAAAACTGGATGAATGGAGATACAGCATCCGATTTTGTAAATGCCAACATGCTCGAATTAAAAAATACAGGTTGGATGAGCAACAGAGGACGACAGAACGTAGCATCCTATTTTGCCAAATCCTTAGAACTCGATTGGCGCATTGGTGCTGCTTATTTTGAGTCACTCCTACTCGATTATGACGTGCATAGTAATTATGGCAATTGGATGTATGTTGCAGGAGTTGGCAATGACCCAAGAGACAGAACATTCAATGTTCAATTGCAAGCAGAACGTTACGATTCCAGTGGAAAATTTAGAAACCTATGGCTACAGCCTCGTTTATTTTAATTAAAAAAGTAGAAAGCTACAATCAATGAAAACATTAAGACTCATACTAGGCGACCAACTCAACTCTAGACATTCATGGTTTACAGAAACCAATGAGAACGTTACCTATTGTCTTTTTGAAATGCGACAAGAAACAGATTATGTAACGCATCATATTCAAAAAGTAATTGGCTTTTTTGCTGCGATGAGAAGTTTCGCTAAAGAACTTAAATCGGCTGGTCACAATGTTGTTTATTTCAAAATTAAAGATGAAAACAATACGCAAAGTTTAGTCGATAATCTTTCAAAATTAATTGAAGAAAACACTATTGGGTTATTTGAATACCAACTTCCAGATGAGTATCGCTTAGATAAACAACTCACAGAATTTTGCAAGTCGATAAACATTAAAACAAACACTTATGATTCCGAACATTTTTACACTTCTAGATACGAATTAAAAGCATTCTTTGAAGGCAAAAAGACGTATCTCATGGAAAACTTTTATCGCAACATGCGTAAAAAGCATGAGGTATTAATGGAAGGCAAACAACCTGAAGGCGGCAAATGGAATTACGATAAAAGCAATAGAAAAAAATGGAAAGGCAAACCCGAAATTCCACATTATAAATGGTTTATTAATGATGTTTCAGAAATTGTTTCAGACATTAAGAAAGCCGACATAAAAACATTAGGTCGCTTTAAAACAGAGACGTTTAGTTATCCTATAAACAGAAATCAAGCTCTTGAGCAGCTCAATTATTTCTGCGAACATTTGTTAATTCGTTTTGGTGATTACCAAGATGCGATGCATACAGATCAAGTTTATTTATTTCATTCGCGTATTTCATTTGCTATGAATATTAAACTGATTAGTCCCAAGGAAGTTATAGACACTGTGATTGATTATTACTACGACCATAAGTCTGAAATAGACATCTCTCAAGTCGAAGGTTTTGTGCGTCAAATTATTGGTTGGCGAGAATATATGCGAGGTATGTATTGGACATTAATGCCAAATTACAAATCTGAAAATCACTTAAAAAACACGAATAAACTTCCAGATTTTTTCTGGACAGGTAACACCAAAATGAATTGCCTAAAGCAGAGCATCAACAATTCTTTAGACAATGCTTATGCGCATCACATACAGCGCTTAATGATTACTGGTAATTATGCTTTATTAACTCAAATTCATCCCGACGAAGTAGACGCTTGGTATTTGGGGATCTATGCAGATGCTATAGAATGGGTACAATTAACCAACACTAGAGGTATGAGTCAATTTGCAGATGGTGGTAAAATTGCAACAAAACCTTATGTATCTTCAGGTAGTTATATTGATAAAATGAGTAACTACTGCGACAAATGTCATTACAATAAAAAAGAAAAAATAACAGATAATGCTTGTCCTTTTAATAGTTTGTATTGGAATTTTCTAGATGATAAAAGAGACATTCTTGGTGATAATAGGCGCATGGGAATGATGTATAGTTTATTAGATAAAATGGATAAAAGTCAACTCAATAGTATCAAAGAACGTGCAACATCTATAATAGAAAATCCGGATGAATTCTAATAGAGAACATATCAATGTGGTTTGGCTAAAACGCGATTTAAGACTTCAGGATAACGAAGCTATTTCCTCAGCTTTAAAAACGGATAAACGGACACTAATTATTTATGTTTTTGAGCATTTATTGTTAAACGATGTCCATTACAGTGAGCGTCATTTTAATTTCATTAAAGAGTCTTTAAAAGATATTAATGCACAATTATTACAGCATAATTCTAAAGTTTTAGCAGTTACTAGCGACATTACAAGCGCTTTTAATCAACTTCAAGAATTTTATAGAATTGATACAATATACTCACATGTTGAAACCGGATTGTTAGTCACCTACAGCAGAGACAAAGAGTTTACACGTTATTGTAGAAACAACTTCATAGATTGGAAAGAATCAAAAAACAATGGTGTTGAACGCGGTTTAGTAAACAGAGATAATTGGTTTGAAAACTGGGAAGAATACATGAACAGTAATTTAGAAGTGTTTCTTCCTAAAGAAAATCAATTGTTACATATATCTGAAATAGAAGCATTAGAAAAACTATTTTCAGTTACAGATTTACAGACACCAAAAGCAACCAAATTTCAAAAAGGAGGTACAACGATAGGTTGGAAATATGCAAATTCATTCTTAGAAAGTAGGCATGAAGCTTATATGGATAATATTTCAAAACCAGAAGCCTCACGAAGCAGTTGCAGTAGAATCTCTCCATATATTGCTTGGGGAAACTTATCTATAAGACAAGTGTTTCAAAAAGCACAACACTTAAAAGCAGAAACTAAAGACAAACTTCATATTGGTGCATTTATTTCGCGCTTACGCTGGCAAGCCCACTTTATTCAAAAGTTTGAAATGGAACATACCATGGAAAATGCAAGCGTCAATAAAGGCTATCACAAGCTAAAGAAAAACTTATCTAATAGCTATCAAAAAGCATGGAAAGAAGGCCAAACAGGATTTCCTTTAGTTGATGCTAGTATGCGTTGCTTAATTGAAACAGGTTACGTAAATTTTAGAATGCGTGCCATGTTGGCATCTTTTTTTACACATATCTTATGGCAACCATGGCAGTTTGCAACCACTCATTTATCACAGCAATTCTTAGACTTTGAACCAGGCATACATTTTCCTCAATTACAAATGCAAGCTGGTGAAACTGGCATCAATAATCTAAGAATTTACAACCCTACTTTAAATGGATTAAAGCACGATCCTGATGCTGTTTTTATTAAAAAATGGGTGCCAGAATTGGCACAATTAGATACTGCATTTATTCACGAGCCTTACTTAATGACAGAGTTAGAACAAGGTTTTTATAACTTTAAACTTGGTGAAGATTACCCAATGCCTATAGTAGATATAAAGGAAAATCGTAAGCGCGCAAGTGATATTCTATGGAATATGAAAAAAGATCCTGAAGTCATTAGTGAAAGTTTTAGAATACTAAAACGACATACTTTACAAGACAGAAGGCGAATGTTAAGAAGTGATTAATTCCTAAACCACTACAACCTAGATTTTATAGTCATAATTATCTGTTAATTTTTGTTTAACTATTTAAATAAATAATTAAACATTGTGTATATTTGGATAGTTATGATATTAAACACTACACATTATAATGCTGAACACAAACAAATTATTGCTGACCTCGTTGGCAGTTCTTTTAGTTTGGTACAAAAATTGAAAATGAATGGTATAGGATCTAAACGCATGATTATTGATGAAGTGAGTCCAAATATGCAGTCGATGATGAATTTGGTTTCAGATGTTAATTATGGAAATATTGAATTAAGACCTAAAGGAATTCTACTAAGAATTAATAAAGGATTAAAAAACTTTACTTGGGTTATTCCTTATTACCATCTTGTTATTTATAAAATCAATGGTTCTAGTATACATGCACAAGGGAAATTTGTGCATTTTAGAGCTAATAAAACTTTTAAAGAAAATAAGAAGTTTTTTGATAAGTTATTAGATGAAAAAGTAAAATACGATATGAAACACGCAATGCCTCAAGGACTATGAGTTTAGAACTAAAAGACATTGATAGAATTATTGAAATGGCATGGGAAGATAGAACACCATTTGATGCTATTACGTTTCAATTTAACTTAAAAGAACAAGAGGTTATTAATTTAATGCGACGCGAATTGAAACCAAGTAGCTTCAGATTATGGAGAGCCAGAGTGCAAGGCAGAGCTACAAAACACAGTAAAAAAAGAACGTTTGACGAAGGCAGATTTAAATGCTCTAGACAAAGAACAATAACAAACAACTCTATTTCAAAACGTTAACACGTGCTTTGATTTAAGCTTGGAGTACTTAAAGACAGCACATTAAAAAGATTTTATGAATACAGAAACAATTTCCAAAAAAAATGGTCACCAATTAAAAGGCTTTAGTGCAGAAGATATTGGAGACGACCATTTATTTACAGGTTTAGAAACACCAATGAAGCCTAACGCTTTTGAAATGTCTAACACTGAAAAAAAAGAACGCATTTCCATTTTATTTTCTGAAATAATGGATGTTATGGGTTTAGATTTAACTGATGACTCCTTACAAGGCACACCAGATCGTGTAGCCAAAATGTATATTGAAGAAATTTTCTCTGGATTAGACCCTAGAAACAAGCCAAAAGTGGCATTATTTGATAATAAATATCAATATAATCAGATGTTAGTAGAAAAAAATATTACCTTCTACTCTAATTGCGAACATCATTTTGTTCCTATAATAGGAAAAGCACATATTGCATACAAGTCATCAGGGAAAGTTATAGGGCTTTCAAAATTAAACAGAATAGTGCAATATTATGCCAAACGTCCTCAAGTACAAGAGCGATTAACAAATCAAATCGCTAACGAATTAAGGACTGTTTTAGAAACCGAAGATGTTGCCGTAATTATAGATGCTAAACACTTATGTGTATCTTCTAGAGGTATACAAGATGATACATCTACAACAGTAACAACATATTATGGAGGCGAATTTAATAAGGCCTCAAAAATCGCAGAATTACAAAACTATATAAACAATTAAGCTATGAAAACAATAGAAAAAGCTTTAGAATTTGAAAACAGAAAGTTTGTATTTAAAACAACAAGTGATAGAATTTTAGCAGCAAGAGAAGCTAAAGATTTAATATTAGAAGTCAACGAATTATACAAAGAAAAAAAGGATTCTAAACTTATGGATCTTATGAAGCGCCTTACGGTTATTAAGCAAAAAATAGAAAAACGATTAAAAGGACGCCCTTTAACAGCATCGTAGATATGAATACTATAATCGTAATTGGAGGAAGCAAAGGTATAGGCAATGCAATTGTTACATCTTTGCTTTCTTCGCATAAAGTCGTAAATATTAGTAGAACAGAACCTGAGGTTTCGCATGAGAATTTAACACATTACCATTGTGATGTGCTCAATGATGAACTGCCAAATATTGAGGCTGCAGATGGTTTAGTTTATTGTCCTGGTAGTATAAATCTTAAACCAATTAACAGATTGAGTTTAGATGATTTTAAAAATGATTTTGAAATCAACGTGCTTGGAGCGGTAAAAGCAATTCAAAAATATTTACCTATTCTAAAAAATGGTAATAAGCCATCTATATTACTATTTAGTACAGTGGCTTCTAAATTAGGTATGCCGTTTCATGCAAGTGTAGCAGCTTCAAAATCTGCAGTAGAAGGACTTACAAAATCTTTAGGCGCAGAATTAGCACCAACTATTCGTGTTAATGCCATTGCGCCAACTGTAACTAATACAGAGTTAGCATCAAAATTGTTACGAAATGAAAGGATGATTGATAATATGAATGAAAGACATCCGCTTAAAAAATACTTAGAACCACAAGAAGTTGCTGATATGGCTACATTTTTACTTTCTGAGAAAGCAGCCTCTCTTTCAGGTCAAATTTTTGAAATGGATTGCGGTATTGTAAGTTTCAAAATATAAATATGAATCCATTAAAAGCATTTATAAGTACATTATCAACTACAGACGTTAGTGTAAAACAGAATGCGCTAAAATCTATTTATGATGTCAAAATAAATACTCTTCAAGGTCAGCCAATTCAGCTCTCTGAGTATAAAGGCAAAAAGATATTATTTGTTAATGTGGCATCAAAATGTGGGTTCACACCTCAATATAAAGAGTTACAAGAGTTACAAGAAACTTATAAAGATAGCTTAATTGTCATTGGCATACCATGTAATCAATTTGGTAAACAAGAACCAGGACAAGCCGATGAAATTCAAGAATTTTGTGAGGTGAATTATGGTGTATCTTTTCTAATGACAGAAAAGATAGACGTAAAAGAAGCTTCTCAACACCCACTTTATCAATGGTTAACGAAGAAGGCTTTTAATGGTAAAAAGAACTCTGTTGTTAAATGGAATTTTCAGAAGTATTTAGTAGATGAAGATGGTGAATTTTTAGACTACTTCTACTCGATTACAAAACCAATGCATTCACGTATTACTAAATATTTAAAATAACATATTATGTTCGGATTATTTAAGAAAACATCTGAAGTAGAGAAACTTCAAAAAAAGTATAAAGAACTCATGGCAGATTGGCATAAGCTTTCTACAACAAACAGGTCTGAAAGCGACAAAAAATATGCTGAAGCCCAAATAGTTGCTGATAAAATAGATAAGTTAAAAGTATCTTAAGTTGAAAAAATTATATCTCTTCATAGTATTCTTAATCATCAATTTTGGTGCACTAGCGATTGGCAGCTGGTTAATGGGAGATGCAGTTTCAGGCGAATGGTATTCTAATTTAAACAAAGCACCTTGGACACCTCCAGGTTGGGTTTTTGGAGCGGCTTGGACATTAATTATGCTTTGTTTCTCAATTTACTTAAGTTATTTATTCTCCATCCGTAATTCAAAATTTGTAATTGCCGTATATACTAGTTCTGTTTTATTAAATGTAAGCTGGAATTACTTTTTTTTCAATCAACAATTAATAACATTAGGATTAGTAAATATCGTTTTACTAACCTTGTTAATTATATACTTCTTTATCACTTTTGGTGATGATAAATTGAGCCGATTAAAATATCTCTTACTGCCTTATATCATTTGGCTGTGTATTGCAACCTCTTTAAACGGTTATGTTGTATTTAACAACTAAATAAAATAGCGGTTGTACAGTCTTATTTAAAAAATTCTAAAGTCATAAACTTCCATGAAAATATATACGCTACACAAAAAACAAAATTTACCCATTTCAGTTGATGAAGCATGGAAATTTTTATCAGATCCTAGAAATTTAAAAACCATTACCCCAGATTATATGGGTTTTAATATTCTTTCTGGTGCAGATAGACCTATGTTTCCTGGGCAAATCATTCAGTATATTGTAACACCTGTTTTAGGCATTAAAACAAAATGGGTTACAGAAATTACACATGTTAAAGACAAAGAATATTTTGTAGATGAACAACGCTTTGGACCATATGCGTTATGGCATCATAAGCATTTTATTAAAGAAATTGAAGGTGGAGTTGAAATGGAAGATATAATAGATTATAAAGTACCTATGGGAATTCTAGGCCAAATGGTTCATCCCTTTTTGGTTAAACCAAAACTTGAAGAAATTTTCAATTACAGAACAACTAAACTTGAAGAACTTTACGGAAAATACTAATTTATGAATTCTACTATTAATATTTTTTGGTTTAGAAGAGACTTAAGGTTAGACGATAATGTTGGTTTTTATGAAGCATTAAGAAGTGAAAAATCGGTGCTTCCTATATTTATCTTCGATTCTGAAATTTTAGAACAATTGCCTAAAGATGATGCTCGTGTTACTTTTATACACCAGACTCTTCAGAATATGAGGCAAACATTACAAGACCAACACGGAAGCAGTATTGCATTGTATCACGGTAATCCACAAGATATCTTTAAAAATTTGCTACAAGACTATAAGATTAATACCGTTTTCACAAATCACGATTACGAACCTTATGCAAAAACACGAGATGAAGAAATTAAAGCGCTTCTAAATAAAAATGACGTAGAGTTTAAAACCTTTAAGGATCAAGTTATTTTTGAAAAGGATGAAGTTGTAAAAAATGATGGTAAACCATACATGGTTTATACGCCTTACATGCGTAAGTGGAAAGAAAAATTTAAAACTATTGACTTAGAAATTTACTATACTAATACTTTTCTAACTAATTTGGTTGAACACTCCAGATTACCAAATTTAAGCTTATCAGATATTGGATTTAAAAAATCAATTCAAGAAATACCTTCTTTTGATGTAACACCAACTTTAATTCAGCAATACGAAGACACCCGAAATTTCCCAGCTAAAGATGCGACTTCTAAATTAGGACCACATTTACGCTTTGGAACAGCAAGTATCCGTAAAATGATAAAAAAAGCCATTGCAGAAGACAATGAAATATTTTGGCAAGAACTCATTTGGAGAGAATTTTTTATGCAAATATTATGGCATTTTCCACATACACCAGACCATGCTTTTAAACCAAAATATGACCGTATAGAATGGAGAAATAACGAAGCTGAATTTAAAAAATGGTGTGAAGGCCAAACAGGATATCCTTTGGTAGATGCCGGAATGCGCCAACTTAACGAAACTGGTTTTATGCACAACCGTGTGAGAATGCTAGTTGGTAGTTTTCTTTGTAAACATTTATTAATAGACTGGCGTTGGGGAGAAGCTTACTTTGCAGAAAAACTACACGATTACGAAATGGCAAGTAATGTAGGTAATTGGCAATGGGTTGCAGGTTCTGGCGTAGATGCCTCTCCTTATTTCAGAATTTTTAATCCGACTACTCAAATTCAAAAGTTTGATAAAAATTTAGAATACATAAAAAAATGGGTGCCAGATTTTCAAGAGTTATCTTACCCTCAACCAATAGTTGAGCATAAAATGGCCAGAGAACGCTGTTTAGAAACTTATAAATCTGCATTGAATGAATAAAATTGCTCATATTAAGCAATAAATCAAACTATATACCGTTGCTAAGTACAAGACCACTAAGGTCTTAACTGAAATAACCATTTTCAACAAACAATTTTCTAAAGCTCTGATTAGTCATCAGAGCTTTTTTATTGAATTTTGTTTAATTTATCATAAGTCATTAAAGTTTTTGTTAACTTTAAAGCACTAATATAAAATCAGAATCATTATGAATACTTGGGGAGTTGCTAAAAAATGGAAAGAAATGTGCGAAAAAGGTAAAAACTTGGAGTGCATTAACGAGCTTTATGCTGATAATGTGGTTAGCAAAGAAATGCCAGGTATGCCTGGAGAAAGTATTACAGGAAAGCAAAATGTATGGAATAAAAACAAAGAATGGTTAGATAATGTTGTAGAATATCATAGCAGTTCTATAAGCGCACCTATTGTAGCTGGAAATCACTTTTCAACAAAAATGCATTTCGATGTTACGTTTAAAGACAGAGGCAGACAACAATTAGAAGAACTTGCTGTTTTTGAAGTTAAAGATGGCAAAATTACTAATGAGCAGTTTTTATATACTATGGAATAATCTCTACATTTTAAAACATAAAAAAAAGCTTCAAGATTACACTTGAAGCTTTTTTAATTTATCATATCCCGTTTTAATTATTGTTTCCAAAAATAAACCGGGTTTTCTTTTTTAATTTCCTTCTAATCGTTCAATTTTTGCACCAATAGCTCTTAAACGTTCTGCAATATTCTCATAACCTCTATCTATTTGTTCAATATTATGAATAATAGACGTTCCTTTTGCAGATAACGCAGCAATCAATAAAGATACACCTGCTCTAATATCTGGAGATGTCATGGTTGTTGCCTTTAATGTCGATTTAAAATCGTGACCAATAACGGTTGCTCTATGCGGATCACAAAGAATAATTTTAGCTCCCATATCAATCAATTTATCAACGAAGAACAAACGACTTTCAAACATTTTTTGATGTACTATTGCGCTTCCTCTGGCTTGAGTTAAAACGGTTAAAATTATACTCAGTAAATCTGGAGTAAATCCTGGCCAAGGTGCATCAGAAATAGTTAAAATAGAACCATCAATATAACTTTGTACTTCGTAACCATCAGTATGTGCAGGTATATGGATATCATCTCCTTGTCTTTCAACAGTGATTCCTATTTTTCTAAATACATTTGGTATTACACCCAAATCATCCCAACTTACATTGGTAATTGTTAATTCACTTTTAGTCATTGCTGCCAAACCAATCCAGCTACCAATCTCAATCATATCTGGTAACATTCTGTGATCTGTACCTCCAAGGGAATCCACACCTTCAATCACTAAAAGGTTAGAGCCAACACCAGAGATTTTTGCTCCCATGCGGTTTAACATCTTACATAATTGCTGTAAGTATGGTTCACAAGCAGCATTATAAATAGTAGTTGTTCCTTCTGCTAAAACGGCAGCCATAACAATATTAGCTGTTCCTGTAACCGAAGCTTCATCCAAAAGCATGTATGCGCCTTTTAGCTTTTTTGCTTCAACTCCATAAAATAAATCTTCTCTATTATAACGGAATTCTGCTCCTAGTTTTATAAAACCTTCAAAATGCGTATCTAAACGACGACGACCTATTTTGTCACCTCCAGGCTTAGGAATATATCCTTTACCAAAACGCGCTAATAAGGGACCTACAATCATTATAGATCCTCTAAGTCCTTTACCGTCTTCCTTAAATTCAGCAGATTCTAAATATTTTAAATTAACCTCGTCTGCCTTAAACGTATAACAACCTTTACCTAGTTTATTGATTTTAACACCCAACTTTTTTAATAGTTCGATGAGTTTATTAACATCAATAATATCTGGAATGTTGTCTATTTTTATTTCTTCTGCAGTTAAGAGCACTGCACATAAGATTTGTAAAGCTTCGTTTTTTGCTCCTTGAGGCTGAATTTTACCTTTTAATTGGTGACCTCCTTCAATTTTAAATGTACCCATACATTTTAGTAACGTTTTCTGTTATTGGAATATTTCTTCTTATTTGTGTTGTTGCTCTTTTTATTTGAATTGCTTTTACCTCCGTATTTAGATTTAGTACGCATCAAACTTGTAGCATCACTAAGATCTTCTTCAGTATTTTTTAGGTCTATTTTACCTCCCGAAAGTTCAAATAAATGATTGTAAATAACATCATCTTCAACAGTATCTTTATTCCAATTAAGGAAACACTTTTTCATGTGGTTAGCAATGGTGTAGGTTAAAGCTTCTTTTAGCTCACCATCTTCCCATCCTACAGCAACATCAATCATCGTCTTTATGTTATTACCATAAAAACGATATTTCGGAAAATTCTGAGGATATTTTAAAGGTTCTGGTCTTGCCTGAATTTCTTCTCTAGAAGGTTCACCATAAGGAGAATCTACGTCGATATTAAAATCAGCCATAATAAACAACTGATCCCATAATTTATGTTGAAAATCTGGAACATCTCTTAAATGAGGTTGCAAATTTCCCATTACCGAAATAATAGCTTTGGCTACTTTATTACGTTCTTCTTTTGTTTCGCGAGTCTTAGCATAATTAATCATCTTTTGTAGATGGCGTCCATATTCTGGAATTATTAAATGCTCGCGCTCTGTGTTGTATTCTAAATCGTCAATCAAAATTGTAAAATGTGTGTAGTATATAGTTTTAAACCTGAAGTCTCTAGGTTTTGTTGCAAAATACAAAAAATTATGAAGCCTAAAGGGAAATTTATAAGGAAATTACACCTTCTACATTTTCTGCAATACTTTTATATTTAGCAATGACTTCTTCTGGGTTTTTCATTCTTACATTAATAGAAACACTTGTGTATTTTCCATTCTTAGATTCTGTGGTTGTAATCACAGCACCTAAATTGTCAAAAAGCGCCTCAATATGATTAACTCCAGAGCCATCTGTAAGCACTATAAATTTATATAAATATTCCGTTGGCCAAAGCGCTGTATCGTATAATTGTACTTTAAGTTTTTCGTAAAATTCTTCTGTTTTTCCTGAATTATCCATGTTCATTTTTTTTCAGTTGCTAAGATACATTAACTTTAGATTTTTTGGTTTAATTTATTATCACGAATTTTACATCATAAACATTATCAATTTGAATCCAAAAAAAATCGTCATTGCAGGTGGTCCTGGCACTGGTAAAACTACCATCATTAATGAATTAAAGGCACGTGGTTATTTATGCTACGATGAAATTTCTAGGCAAATTACCTTGCAAGCCAGAAAAGATGGTATTGAACAACTTTTTTTAACTGAACCTTTATTGTTTAGTGAAAAACTTCTAGAAGGACGAACAAAACAATTTTCTGATGCAGCTAAAGAATCTGAGTCTATCGTTTTTTTAGACAGAGGTATACCAGATGTTGTTGCTTATATGGATTACATTGGAGATACTTATCCAGATCAGTTTGTAGAAGCCTGTGAAAATCATAAATATGATTATATCTTTGTTTTAGCACCTTGGCAAGAAATTTTTACAAGTGATAGCGAACGCTACGAAAACTTTGAAGAAGCCATTGAAATTCACCACCATTTAATGCAAAGTTATATTCGTTTTGGTTATCTTTTAATAGATGTTCCCTTCGGAAGTGTTAAATCTAGAGCTGATTTTATTCTAGAGTCCTTAAATTTGCAGTAATGCATCCTATAGAAGTTTTAGAACGGTATTGGCAGCACACGTCTTTTAGACCGTTACAAGAAGAGATTATCACTTCGGTTTTAAACCAAGAAGATACCTTTGCCTTGTTACCAACTGGAGGTGGAAAATCGGTTTGTTTTCAAATTCCGGCTTTAATACAAGATGGTATTTGTATTGTTGTTTCTCCTTTAATTGCTTTGATGAAAGACCAAGTGAATACCTTAAAAGAAAAAGGTATTAAGGCCATTGCCCTGACTTCTGGTATGTCTTACAAGGATTTAGACACACAATTAGACAACTGCATTTATGGTAATTATAAGTTTCTATACCTATCACCTGAGCGCTTACAGCAAACATTAGTACAAGAGCGCATTCAACAAATGAAAGTAAATTTAATTGCCGTTGATGAAGCGCATTGTATAAGTCAATGGGGAAATGATTTTAGACCTGCATATAAAAATATTACCATATTACGGCAAATGCATCCTCATGTTAGTTGCATTGCTTTAACAGCAACAGCAAAACATAACGTAGTAGATGATATTGTTGAAAATTTAGATTTCATAAATCCTAAAATATTTAAAGCTTCATTTGCTAGACCAAATATTGCTTATAATGTAATCCATACAGACGATAAATTATTTCAATTAGAACTATTATTAAAAAAATACCAAGGGTCATCTATTGTATATGTGAGAAATAGAAGAGCAACTACAGACATTCATAACTTTCTTAAAGCAAAAGGGTTTTCTTCAAGTTTTTATCATGGAGGCATTACCAATAAAGAAAAGCAAGAACGCTTATACCAATGGTCTAACGGACAAGTAGATATTATGGTTGCAACTACAGCTTTTGGAATGGGAATTGATAAGGCTAATGTAAAAAACGTTATTCATTTTAATTTACCAGAAAGTTTAGAAAGTTATTACCAAGAAGCAGGCAGAGCTGGAAGAGATGGAGAATTGGCACATGCTATAATTTTAAAACAGCATATCGATGAAAACCATTTACGTAGTCAGTTTTTAAATACGTTACCTTCGGTAGCCTTTGTAAAAACAGTTTATAATAAGTTGTGCAATTATTTTCAGGTGTCTTATGGAGAAGGAGAAAACACGTTGCATCAATTCGATTTTAAATCGTTTTGTAACCAATATAAATTAAGTGCAAGTATCACCTATAATGCATTATTGTTATTAGACCGAAATGCAATTATTACATTAACGCAACTTTTTAATTTTAGAACAAAAATTCAATTTGTAACCACAAATGCTGTTTTGTTTAAATATTTAGAAACGCATCTAGATTTAAATATTTTAGTTAAAGTGCTTTTAAGGACCTATGGTGGCATTTTTGATTATGAAACGAAAGTTAACCTCAGTTTAGTAATTAAGAAGTCTAATCTATCCGAAAAACAAGTTATAGCGCAGTTACAGCGTTTAGAAAAAGACGAAGTCATTAGTTTACAAATGGCAAACACAGATTCTGAAATTACGTTTTTAAAACCACGTGAAGATGATATTACCATAAACCCTATTGCTAAAACCATAGAGCAGCAACATACTTTAAAACATCAACAAATTGAATCTGTTTTGAGTTATATACAGAATGATTCTGTTTGTAGAAGTCAGCAACTCCTACTCTATTTTGGAGAAACATCTAAGCAACCTTGTGGTTTATGTTCGGTTTGTGTAGCTAAAGCTTCTAATTTAGATAACACATCAAATGAAGCCATATCGCTTCAAATTATAAAAATTCTAGAAACTGAAGCCTTGTCATCGAGACAATTATTGCTTCAAATAAAATGTTCTGAAACAGTTTTTTTAGATAGCCTTTCAGAATTAATAGCACTCAAAAAAATAAAATTAACACCAACTAATACTTACACACTTACATGACTAAAAAACGTGAATTACACATTGTTTTTATGGGCACACCAGATTTTGCCGTTGCCACTTTAAAATCTCTTATTGACCATGATTATAATGTGGTTGGTGTCATTACAGCACCAGATAGACCTGCTGGTCGTGGACAAAAACTAAGAGCTTCTGCTGTTAAAGAATTCGCATTAGAGCAAAATTTAAATATTCTGCAGCCCACTAACTTAAAAGCAGAATCTTTTATAGAAGAATTAAAGGCACTAAATGCCAATTTGCAAATTATTGTAGCGTTTAGAATGTTACCAAAAGTAGTATGGCAAATGCCTGAGTATGGTACATTTAATCTCCATGCATCTTTACTACCGCAATATAGAGGTGCGGCACCAATCCATTGGGCTATTATTAATGGTGAAACTAAAACGGGAGTGACCACATTTTTTATAGATGAAAAAATTGATACAGGAGCCATCATTAAAAGTGAAGAAACTGCTATAGGAAATAAAACAACAGTTGGTGAATTACATGATGATTTAATGACTATAGGAAGTGCCTTAGTTATTAAAACAGTAGAACAAATTGAAAGTGATACTATTGAAACTAAAATTCAGCCACAAACCGAAGATTTAAAAACAGCTTATAAGCTGAATAGAGATAATTGTAAAATAGATTGGACACAGCCTATTGATACAATATATAATAAGATTAGAGGCTTAAACCCGTTTCCTACAGCTTGGTGTTATTTAGATAATAATGAAAATAAGCCTTTATCTGTAAAAATTTATGGTGTAGAGAAAGTAGAAGAACATCATACTATTGAAACAGGAAAACTAATTGCAACGAAGGATGAGTTAAAGGTCGCATGCCAAGGAGGTTACATCAATTTAATGGAAATTCAACTACCAGGAAAGCGAAAAATGGATGTAAAATCACTATTGAATGGGTTTAATTTTTCTGAATCTGCTAAACTGCTCTAAACCCTTATTATCATTGGTTTTACAAAAAACCCGATGAAATGCATAACCTTTATTAACAAATGTTAGAAGTTATTAACAAAAAGCCGTATTTCCCTTGCTATTCCTTGTATAGCTTAATATTCCTAATAATTTTGTCTAAGGATTTTAATAACAATAATTTTAAAACCGATTTTTTAACAATTAAAAATTAATATTTATGAACAAAACAGATTTAATCAACGGAATGGCAGAGAATGCTGGAATTACTAAAGCAGCAGCAAAAAAAGCATTAGACTCTTTATTAGTTGATATCGAAGGATCTTTACAAAAAGGGAATAGAGTATCTTTAGTAGGATTTGGTTCTTGGTCAGTTTCTAAAAGAGCTGCAAGAGATGGAAGAAACCCACAGACTGGTAAAACTATCAAAATCAAAGCTAAAAATGTAGTAAAATTTAAGGCAGGTTCTGACTTAAGTAGCGCTGTAAACTAAGACAGTTTTTATTTAAAAATACATAAGTCTGCTCATTGAGCAGGCTTTTTTTTTGCTTTAATGTAATGCGCTTCTTTCTCTGATTATTATAATCCAAGTTATAATATATTTTGAAATAAGAAAACAAATGCTTCAAAGTGATTGAAATTCTCAACCTAAAATGAGAACCTAAATTAAATTATAAAGAAAATTATATTGCACAATAAATTAGAATTAGTTGTTTTTTTAACAAAAAAAACATAGATTTAGTAATCTTTAAAACAGAAAAACCAAAATGAACAAACCCGAAAAAGGCAATTTACTAATTGCTGAGCCATCTATTATCGGAGATCTTTCATTTAATCGTGCTGTGATTCTTTTAGCAGATCATAACGCGCTCGGTTCGGTTGGTTTTATATTAAATAAACCCTTAGATTATAATCTTAAAGATCTTATTGAAGGAACCGACTCTGAATTTCCTGTATATAATGGTGGACCTGTAGAGCAAGACAACCTCTACTTTATTCATAAATCACCAGAACTGATACCTAATAGTGTAGAAATATCTAATGGTATATTTTGGGGAGGTGATTTTGGCGTGGTGATTAACCTAATAAATGATGGCGAGATTTCCGCACAAGATATTCGTTTCTTTTTAGGATATTCTGGTTGGAACGAACAGCAATTAGATAACGAACTACAATCTAATGCTTGGTTAGTTTCCGAAAACATATACAATAAAGAGATTATATCTAAATCTTGTGTTTCCTTTTGGCGAGAAAAAATGCTAGAACTTGGTGGCGACTATAGCATATGGTCTAATGCACCTGAGAATCCTAGTTATAATTAGACAAAACACTTCTTAAGGTTTAAAACTTATAACTACAAATTTCACCAACTTAATCACATTGTTACAAAAAGCATCTAGGCACTAATACATAAACATTATGCTATACCAACCTCAACTTAGCATTGAGTTTAGCAACAAGACTTTGTGCAAACTCACTCTCATAGGTTTTTTTACGATACTTGGTAATAGGGACAATGCCTTTAATAACATTTGTCACAAACAATTCATCTGCCTTTTGAAGTTCAAACGGACTTATAGAAGCTTCTTCTACAATGACATTAACATCTTTTGCTAATAATTCTAAGATTTGCTTTCGCATCACACCTTTAAGACAGCCATCTTCTAATGGTGGTGTTTTTATTGTATCACCTTTCACTACAAACAAATTACCGTTTAAGGCTTCAATGACACTTTTATTGGTATTTAAAACTAAGCAATTATCGAAGTCATTTTCCTTGGCGTAAATGCTTCCAATAACTTGAATGGCTTTATTGTTGGATTTTAATCCTGATAATAATCCTGGTGCAACAAAATAATCTTTATATAAATCTACAATGTAACTGTTATCGCTATCAATGCTGTAAAATGGATCATTATGTGGCTCTACACTAATATTAAAATGAACTAGCGCTTCTTTACTAGGAGCATATTTGCCACCTTCTCCTCTATCTACATTCAATCTTACACGTGCGGAAGCGTTTAACAAGACATTAGCCTCGAGTGTTTTTAAAATTTCAGATTCTAGAAATTCCATAGTAAAGTTCATCGGAATATCCATTCTAAGAATACGCATTGAGGACATTAATCTAAAATAGTGATCTTCCCAAAAGAAGATTTTACCATTAACGACCTTTAAGGTTTCAAAAAGGGCATCACCATATTTGTAACCTCTATTATTAACTGTGAGTTTTGAATCTGTTTGCGAGAGCAGTGTACCGTTAAAATTTATCATAAAAAAAGTCTCGATTTAGTTTTAAAATTAAATCGAGACAAATATATAATAGAATATCTTTTTATACCATTTATTAGCTCAATTAAACCAATAATAGCATTTAGATTTTATGCTGATCCTAGCACTTGCTTAAGACTAGAAATTTGGTTGGTCCAAAGCATTTTACCTTCTTCAACCTCATCATCTTCAGCAAAATCTGTAATCATTAAAGACACATCTTTTGTAATTTCATCAACTTGTATACGAATTTCAAAATAGCAAGTAGAACCATCTTCGTCATCGCTTAACCAACGAAACTTAATACGTTCACCACTTTTTTTACTTAATAATTTTGCCTGCTCTTCTGAACCGTCCCAAATGAAAGTGAATAGTTCTCCACGAGAGTTAACGTTATCTGCAAACCACTCTGACAAGCCAGAAGGTGTTGATATGTAAGTATATAGTAGTGCTGGTGATGCTTGGATCACAAACTCCATTTCAAATTTTTCTTTATCGTCCATAATTGTTAATATTATTTGCTCAATATATACATTTTATGGCTCAGATTTAAAGATTAAATTAAAATTATTTTTTTTAGTTTTTATTGTTTGCTGTCGTAGAAAATGTTTTTATATTTGCAGCCGCAATTACGTGTATGTTCAGATTGCTTATTTGAACTTCTATATTATAAATTGCGAATTATGGCGAGGTAGCTCAGTTGGTTAGAGCGTTGGATTCATAACCCAGAGGTCACGAGTTCAAATCTCGTTCTCGCTACACATCTTAATTGGTTGCAAATAAACGGTTTAGTTCACTCTAAACCGTTTTTTTATGCTTACAATTAATGAATTCCTTACCTTTGAACACGATTTGGAACACGATTTAGAACACGATTTGGCACACAAAAGAGATTTTTCACCACCTAAAATTTACACCGCAAATGGTGATATATCTAAGCGCTGGTATGTGTATTTCTCATTCAGAGATCCTAAGACAAATAAGCTCAAACGTCAAAAAAATATCTATGGCAATGCTAATACCTTTAAAAATAAAGAAGACCGTTTAGCCCTATTAACACGTTATCGTAGAAGACTTTTAAAATTACTTCAACAAGGTTTTAATCCATATATCAATAACACTGAACTTTATAAAACTAAAATTTTAAAAAGCCAATCCGCTAATCTAAATAATATACTAAAACCTAATAATGAGACTCGAGTTGAGGATCAAACTATAACTCGTTTACAGAACATAATACAGAACACGAAGCCGAACACGGAAAGCTCAAAACCGAAAACCGAACCTATTGAGGAAAAAGGGATGACTTTGCGTGAAGCTTTTGATTATAGCTTAAAGTTAAAAGAGAATCAAATTAGCCCAAGATCCCTAAAAGACTATGAATATACGACAAATGCATTAGTGAAATGGGTAGCAAAAAATTGTCCTGATATAAAGACGATTAACCAATTTGATAAAAAAATAGCTTCAAACTTTTTGAATTCTATTTTAATGGCTACGAGTTCACGCAATAGAAACAATTACAGACTTAATTTAAGTAGTTTGTGTCAAGTGTTAGAGAACAATGATATTATTCCATCTAATCCTCTAAAAAAAATAGATGCGTTACGTAGCATTCCTAAACGAAATAAATCATATACCTCGTCAGAACACAAGAAAATATTTGAATACTTAAAGAAAGAAGACCCTTTACTTCTACTCTACATTAAGTTTATTAGTTATAATTTTCTAAGACCTGTTGAAGTGTGTCGTTTAAAAATAAAGGATATAAATATTGAAGATCAAACCCTTCAATTTAAAGCGAAAAATAGTCCTTTAAAAACAAAATTGATTCCTCAAAAAATAATTAATGAATTACCTGATTTGTCTAAATTAGATCCTGAATTCAGTTTATTTACGCCAATAAAAATTGGAGGTGAATGGGCAACTAGTGAAACCAATAAGACTAATTATTTTTCTAAACGCTACAAAACAGTTGTAAAAGAACACTTTAAATTAGATAAGGATCAAACGCTTTATAGCTTTAGGCACACATTTATATCCATATTATACCATGCGTTACTGAAAGGCTCATCACAATTTGCTGCCAAAAGTGAACTTATGGAAATCACTGGTCATACTACTATGACTGCATTAGACAAGTATTTAAGAGGGATTGATGCTAAATTACCTGATGATTATTCAGACTTATTATGAGCCTAACTAACGACATATTAGAATTAAGTACCCAAATATTACGTCCTATTATTTTTTATATTTCTCAAGAAACGTTAAAAGATTTAGAAACGGAACATACAGAAATACTAGAGAAAATAGAATTCACAAATTCATTAATACTCCTTGATATTAATGGAGACCCGCATTTCTTTGAAGATAAAATTGAACAAATAGAACTTCTAAAAAAAGAAAAAGTACTAAAATCGAATACATTAAAACTTATTGAATTTAAGGCAAAATATGATATTGAAACCTTTAAATATCATTTTGAAGAATACATCAAAGATTTAGAAGCTTGGATAGAAGTCTCAGATTATATTAGATTAAATGCAAAAACCGAAGCTAGAAATTATTTTAAGGAGATTCAACTTTACCTTCAATTGCAATACGACAATTTAAAACAACATCATACCGAGCTAAAACAGCGCTTTGCAAACGTAATATTTAAACCATTACAAACAGAAGTACTCGTAAAAACCAATATAAATGTCCCTAAGTTTCAATCTTCAGAAAAACCTAAAAAAGGAAAAAAGAAACGGATATTACCTAATGACAATGAAATTGATAATTTCTTGTTTGAAAGCGTTTTCGGTTTAGATTTATTGAAAATAAACAATAAAAAAACGAAATAAACCGTAATTTTACGTCAAACAAACGTTTATTTGACGCAAAATGAAAAATCTAAAATTTTACACTTGCGAGTATTGTTATAAGGAATTTGAGCCAAAACGGAGACGTGTGCAGAGATATTGTAGCAATACTTGTCGATCTAAGGCTTATCATGCTCGAAAAACAAACACTCTAACGACATCAAAATCAGAAGACATTGCTATCACTAATAACGACAACAGTTCGCAGAAAGAAACGATGTCTTTAGCAGGTATTGGGAATGCAACAGCAGGAACATTAGCTGCTGATGCTATAAAGTCTTTACTTACCAAAGAATCAAATAAACCTGCTACTAAAGGAGATCTTACTCAACTCTTAGAAAAATTGAATGGCAGATATCATTTGGTTAAAAACATGAATCCAAATATTAAAGGTGAATATCCTTATTTTGATATGGTTGAGGGTAATGTTGTTTATTCACCATACAATAACTAGACAAAAAAACACCTGTTTTTAGTATTAGATACTATTTAACTTCCAAAAAAAGAAAGATTAAACCCACTTTTAAATATGATAAAAAAAAAAAACAGAATTCAATTCTGTGCCCAATCAACCAACTTATTAAATGAATTTCTCATATTCCCTATCCCTAAAATTTCAACATCTAAAGTGTTTTTTTTATGAATTCCCAAATTATATCTAAACTGCGCATCATATGTTTGAAAAATTGGATTCACTTCATTAAACCACCTGCATTTTTCAATTCCTTTTGAAAAAAGAGATTTATAGCCTTTTTCTTTGGCTAACCAACCAAAATTAAAACCATTTTTAAAGAAAGAACGATAGTTATTATTATATAAGTGTTTGTTTATTATGTAATACAAATATAACTGTGTTTTTACATCCCTTATTTCTTCGAATACATCATACTTTTTAAGTAGTTGAAAAATAAATTCCTTTTCTAGTTTTATTAGGTACTCATCCAAAACTAGGTTACTTTTCAATAACATATAATCTTTTGCGAAAAGAATAATAGCAGCACATTTATCATAATTTTTATCATAGACCAACCTAGATTCATTTGTTTGGGTATAAAGACTAGACGTAATTAGATTACCCCAAACTAAGTTAAAATCATCTTTAGAGATCTCTTTATAAGTTATTAATGTATTTTTAAATTCTTTAAAATTAAAACGTTCTATATCTAAATCCTCAAACTCTAATTTTTCATACTCTTTTTCATTTATTGAAAAATTACTAAATATTAAACTTGAAATATTGCCTTTAAAGTTTTTATTATTTTCTGCCTCTAAAACGATTTTCTTTTCTGTAGAATATTTTAGAATAAGAGCAGCTTTAAATACCTCTTCTTTTCTTTGTGGAACATAAAAACCATCTAAAGAATCTGAAAAATTCTCAATTAATAAAGCTTCATAAATGTTATTACTTACAATCATACTCTCTACGGAATTAATAAGTTTAGACCACTCACGACGAGAATTATCATTTGTATTACTAATTAAATTTCTAAGAACCCTTATAAAGTCATAAAAGTCATCTGATGATTTATCCTGATAAAAATACGAGATACTTGAAAATAAAATAAAGAAATCATTAATGTCAGGTTTCCCATTAATCACTTTAATAAGAACATCTTGTAATGTTGAATTTACTTCCCAAAGAATATCAACTTTATTATGATTCTCTTTAACTTCCTTAATAAAATCTAGAGCAAAAATCAAAAACTTTAAATTATACTCTTTAGAATAAATCAATTTCAACAAATGAAAGTCTAAGAAATCAGATTTGTATTTAGCTGATGATCTAAATTCTGCTTGCTTAAAATATAACATTTCCGTAATGAAGCTTAAGTACTTCATAAAAGGCATATCCACTACATAAACATCCTGTTCTTTAAAATCCCATAAGTTTTCTACCCAATCATATTCAATTTTTTCTTTTACGATATTTAAAAGGGAATGATTCTTATTTATAATCTTATAGAATTCTGATTTAAAATTTTCAAACTCAGTTAACATTTTACCTCTAGCATTCATTCTAATGTATAAGTTTTCTGTCAACCCAAATTTTTCTAGAGGAATAAAGTAAAATGAAATTAATTGATTATCTTGATTTATTAGAGAGTTTAGCAATTGCTTCTTAGAAGATATTAACTGTTCATTTTTAGCAAAAGTATCTAGCATATTTAACATACCTGAAACTGT
This sequence comes from Winogradskyella sp. Asnod2-B02-A, assembly GCF_045063645.1. NCBI lineage: Bacteria > Pseudomonadati > Bacteroidota > Flavobacteriia > Flavobacteriales > Flavobacteriaceae > Winogradskyella > Winogradskyella sp. Asnod2-B02-A. The sequence continues at coordinate 441,254 of NZ_JBEFOG010000025.1, read as the reverse complement.
AGGGTCATTCTTCCACTCCTCATTATACCATTCAGAATCAATTATTTCAAATTTAATATTCTTTAAATCTTTAACATCAAACATCCTAATTAATTTCGTGCAAAAATCATGTGCAGAAGGTCTTGTTTCGTAGGTAAATTTGTTTAATACATGTCTAATCTCATTTATTTTTTTTTCTTTTAATGCTATAAAAAAATGTAATAAAAACAATGTAGTTAGTCTCTGCTGTCCGTCTAGGGGTATAAAAATATCCTTGTTTTCTCCATCTTTATTTTCTGATAAAATCGAGCCATAAACAAAATCTAATTCCACCTTTTCCCCATTTAACAAAGAGGTAATTAAAAATTCATTTATAAATTTATTCCTTACCCTAATCACCTCTGGAGTGTTTCTTCCTTGAGCGTAATCTCTTTGAATAATTGGAACTTCGATTTTATCATATATATTACATAAGGTCCAAAATGTATGTTTATTACTCATTGAATGTATTGTTAATTTAAATAGTCACTAATAACCTCTTTGATATTGTTAAAGTAACTTTCTTTATCTGATTTACTCCAGTAAAATGGTTGTTGATCGGAATTACTGTAAAACTTTAAGAACATATTTCTTGTGCATATTGGAACATACCTACCCCCTTTCTCCAATTGAATAATTTTATTCCTTTTAACAGGAAAGATTGAATTATTTAAAGTAGAATTATCTATTTTTGATAGTAGAGCTAAATTGTCTAATTCATGAACAGACTCAGATTCAAAAACCATGATTAACTCATCCTTTAATAGATTAAATGATTCTATATCAATATTTTTAGATTGAATTAGTTTTTTTAACTGTGGTTTTATACTAATATCAAGGTCTATAACTTCTGTAATGGGATTTTTAGGATTTTGGCTATAATTGACTTTTTCAATAATTGAAATGTTATCTATTGCTTTATAACTTTCATTTAACCAAAACCGAATTGCTTTCTCATCCTTCATTAGTTGAGATTGTTGCGCGTGAATATGCTCTATACTCCAACCAGAATCATTCTTAATTTCTTTATATAAATGAAAAGGAAACTTTTGATTTTGAGAGCTATTAAGTTTTTCTGTGGTTAAAACATTATGAAGCAGAAAGATTTTAAGAATATCAGGATTATTTTTATTATAATTTAAGTCTTCTAGATTAATACCTACTAAACTTTCTTTTACTTTTTTTATCACCCAAATTTTAAAATCAGATTTTGAACAATTAGAGTTATTAAGAATATTTTTTAGAGTGTTTTCACTATTACTAGATACAGATAGTAAATAACCAATAAAATGGTACAATGAATTATCATTATACCAATATTTTATTTTATTGTAGAAATCTTTGGTTTTACTCCATAATGCAATAGCATTAGCTCTTTCTTCATTTTCATTATTATCTGATCTAATCTGTTTTTCAAACCACATATAAGTTGAATATTTCTTAGTGCTATCCTTAGCACTAGCTTTTGCCATCAAACTAAATATTTGCTCTATAGCTGATGAAATATTATCTTTTGATTTGTTATTAATAAAATACCAAAGCTCATCTGTTCTTAAATCCGTTTCTATCTGATGCCATTCATTAGATATTTCTGCTTGTCTCATTATTGACTCTCTTTCAGACAAACCAAATTTAATTTTAGATAATAATAAAGCTCTTATTAATTCTGCATCTGTTAAAGGTATTTTACCAATGTTTAGTCTATTAAAAATATCAATTTTCTTGTTTTCAATTTCATCAATGGAATCGTTATTTTCAGAAAAAACTAACTCTTTCACTTCATACCAAATAACCTGAACTTTTTTGGTAATACTCGAATAAAAATCATCAATATAACCAACATCATTTCTCGTCTTTATTTCAAACCATTCTTTAACAACTCTATAAGCCTCACTTATAAAATGAAAATCTGGATTATCATGATTATATGTATTGTGATTTAAATTCTTTAAAAAAGAAGTACTCTTATTTCTTTGACCAAAAACTACTGAATATCTTGGTTTATTCAAATATTGAAAAATTATATACATGGTAATTAATCGTTGTTGACCATCTATCACCTCCCATATATTGTAACCTTCTTCATCTTTATTTGAAACTACTACAATAGGTTGTAAACAATAGTTTTCTTCTTTGGATTGAATAAAATTATGAATATCATCTAATAATGCCTGAACATTTTCAATATCCCATCGATACCCTCTTTGATAATATGGAATTAAATAGTGCTCAAATCTCGACTCTCTATCTGCTGTATTTTCGTTTAAAATTACTTTTCCTATAGATTTTGTTTCAATTAGATTCATAACTTTATTTCTAATGTTTATATTTTACTACCTGCCAATCCCTCTAACTTCACGATCATAAAACTCTTTAAACATCATCGATTTAAAAAGCGTATTGGCTTTATCATCTGTCATTTTATTATAAAAATCCAACTTGGTATTTATAAAATCTAAAAACTCACTATCAACTACTTCTTCAAACTTATCTTTGATATTACTTTTAGAGTTTTGTTTATTGAAATAAGACATTAACTCTTCGTTGTCATAAAGGTTTTTCTTAACACGATTAAAGTCAACTTTGTCTTCTTCTGATAGCTCTAAACCAAAAGTATCATTCAATACTTTTATTATTTTAGTCAAGAAATCTATTTCTTCTTCTTTTTCTTGACCAGCTCCTCCAGGTGTCATTCCATAATCTTCTCCATCTTCTGAGACTAGGTCTAGACTTGCTGTAAACTTATGTTGAATTTTATAACTATCTAATTCAATATCATTTACGACATCTACAGGTAAATCACTTTTAACGTACGGTAACTTTTTAAGTAAAGCAGAAAGAAACACGTACTTTTTTTCTAAATCCACATCTGTAAACTGAATAATCTGACTTAAAAAGCGATAGATTTTAGTATAAGACTTTGCAGCTGCTTTAAACGCGTTTTTATCTTCATCCTCAAGCTCATTATCAAAACGTTTAGCAATGTTTCCTAATATAGGCTGAATAGCCTCCATGTTGTCATCTGGCTTAAAGAATACCTCTGCAAATGCTCCTACTTCTGTATCATAAAACACATTAAAGCTATCTACTAGATCTAAAATGGTATATAAACTATTAGGATCGGTTTCATTTTCTTCTTCCATATAGTTTTTTCCATAGAAATGCTGAAAATCTGCACGTACTAATTCTGGATCATTAACAAAATCTAAAACCATAGTAGAGTCCTTTCCTCTTCGGTTTCTGTTTAATCGGGATAAAGTTTGTACCGTACTTGCTCCTCCTAATTTTTTGTCTACAAACATGGTGTGCAGTAAAGGCTCATCGAAACCTGTTTGAAATTTATTAGCAACAATTAATAATCTATTTGCTGGCAACTTTAGAGCTTCAGGTATACTTATTTTACCTTCTAAATTATTCATACCGTTTTCTGTAAACTCTTCATTAGAGTCCGGATCTTTTACAGTTCCTGAAAATGCTACCAACGCTCTGTAAGGCAAATTCATTTCTTTAAGAATAGTATCAAACTTCAGCTTAAAGCGTACGGCGTGTAAACGCGATTTTGTTACCAACATGGCTCTAGCTTGTCCCTGTATTTCGTTTTGCGTTTGGCTTGTAAAATGCTCTAGCATAATACGTGCTTTTTTATCTATAGCATGATCTTGAAGATCTACATAATTTCCTAAAACGCGTACTGTTTTCTTCTTATCGTATTCCTTATCTTCAATTTCTGTACGTTTCACTAATTTGTAATAGCGTTTAAAAGACATATAGTTTTGCAATACATCTTTTATAAAGCCTTCCTTAATGGCTTCCTCCATGGTGTACTCATCAAAAGGTTCAATTTTACCATTTATTTTTGTACCAAATAACTCTATTGTTTTTTGCTTTGGTGTTGCTGTAAAAGCAAATTGCGAAATGTTTGGTTGTTGTCCTTTTTTAGAAATTTCTTCAGCAATAATCTCATCAGCGGTTTTAATATTAGCTTCGTCTTGCTCTGCTTCCTCTAGGCTTAACGCTTTACGCATTTGTCTTGACGATTCTCCCGATTGTGAGCTATGTGCCTCATCTATTAAAATAGCATATTTTCGATCTGGATAATTAGTTACATTTTGTGCTATTACTGGAAACTTTTGAATGGTTGTAATTATAATTCGTTTTTTATCTTCAATTGCATCTTTTAAATCTTGAGACGTTGATCTTTCGTCTATATAAGCAACAACACCAGGCGTGTTATCTAGTTGACGAATATTATCTTGTATTTGCTTGTTTAACACACGTCTATCTGTAACTACAATGATAGAATCGTATAATGCTTTTTCATCGGTATAGTTTTGATAAAAATTAGCTAATCTATATGCTAGCCAAGTAATGGTATTTGATTTTCCTGAACCTGCAGAATGTTGCACCAAATAGTTTTTACCCGTACCATCTGTTTTTAAAGCTTCTATAATGCGTTTAACTGCTCTACGTTGATGAAAACGAGGAAACAGTAATTTGGTAGATTTTTTATCTTCTAGCTTCTTTGTTTTTGGGTTATATACTTTTTCCTTATCGGTTTGTACACTAATAAAGTTTTGCACTAAATCTAGTAAAGAATCTTTGCGCAATACATCCTGCCAAAGGTACTCTACTGCAAAACCAGTATCTGAGTGATTTGTTAACCCAGTATTAAATGGTAAAAAGTAAGTCGATTTTCCTTTTAACTCTGTTGCCATAAACACTTTTTCTGTACCTACTGCAAAATGAACTAAGCAACGTTTAAACTCTAAAAAAGGTTCGCCTTTAGGTTGGCGATCTTGCATAAACTGTTTAATAGCATTGTGATGGTTTTGACCTGTTAAAGCATTTTTAAGTTCTGCGGTAACAACAGGTAGACCATTTATAAATAACACAAAGTCAATCTCGTTATTATTACGATTAGAGTATTTTAGTTGACGTACAATGGCTAAACGGTTTTTAGCATATGCGACTTCGTGCTCTGGTGTTTTATTATTGGCAGGTTTAAAATAAGCTAAATCTAGTTTTTGACCACGATCTTTAACACCATTACGCAGCACCTCTAAAGTTTTATTTTTGGTAATATTTTTAGCTACGTTTTCTACAATTTTGGTATCTACTAAAGCGCCGTATTGTTTAGCTAATTCTTCATACTTTTTAGGTTGTGTATCTTTTACAAATGCAATAATTTCTGAAGGAATAACACACAAGTCTTTATCATACAAATTAGGTAAAACAGTATGGTATTCTTTAACTGTATTAACTAAGTAATTTTCTATATGTGCTTCGAAATGGATTTCTTTAGTTCCTGATGCCATTTTAATCTATTTTTACTCTTGTTCTATTTTTTTTGGTCCAATAAAGCCACTGTTATTTTAACTTGCTGGACCAAGTGTGGCTCCATTATGAGCCCTTTATCAATTTAATAATTCTACTTTTGAGCCCTTTAATACATACGTAAACCCTTGTCTTTACTAGGATTATCTTATGTTGAGCATTTTTAGTTTAAAATATTGAGCCCATTATGAGCCCTTTATTTTTAATTTATGAGTCCTTATTGAGCCCTTTTAAAATGTATATGGTACCAACTCCTGTGGTACCCACTTTTTCAATAAAACTTTTTTCTAAATCATTTAAATACCTAGTCGCTGTAGCTTTGCTTACATCACATAATTTTTGAACATCAGTATTTGTTATGTTTTCATTTTCTTGCAAGTACAATACAATTTTTACCAATTCTTTTTTCAAACCCATTTTACTGAGCCCTTTCTCTGAATAACTAATTAATGTTACTTGAAAATCTGGTGCTGTATTTGCAAAAATTGGAGGTGCAATGTTATGTGCTTTACACGCGTTTATGATTTTTATAGTACCACGTCCCCAAGATTCTATATATCCTGCTCTAAATAAAGTGTTTGCTATATCTGGGTTAAATGGTTTTGATGGGTGTTTCTCTGTTAACCTATCTACCGTCCAATTTTCAGGTAACTGACCTTCGTTCCAAAATATAATTTTATTGTTGTAAACACTTATTTGAATAGGAATACCACTGCTGTAATCTTTATGCGCAATAGCGTTTAACAAAGCTTCTCTAACTGCGTCTTGTGGAAAAGTGAATTTCTCCTCACGTGCGCCATCATCTGTATATGAAATAGCCGCTTTATCATATTTTGTTTTAAGCAAGTCTAAAGCTTCTTCGGCTTGTTCTAGAAGGTTGCCTTTTATTTCATCTTGGTATTTTAAATCGTCATCATCTTCAAAAAAACCTATTTTGATAAATGCCCCTGTAATATATTTTTCTGGATTGGGATGAAATAACAATACCGCAGCTCTTTTAAGCATGGTGTCATTATCTGCATACAGGTTTAAGCTTTCTAATAGCTCTTTATTGTTGCCTTCTAAATCTTCGGTAGATAAACGTTTACTTTTTTCTGCTTTGACCTTAAAAGCAGAAAACGTACTTTCTTTTAAATCTTCTACTGAAATACTTGGTACAGGCACGCCATCCCATTTTTCACCTTGGCGTTCTAATAAAAATTTAGTTAAAGCAGCGCCTTTTAATTCTTGTAAGGTACTACCAGAACGGTAATAGTATTTACCACGTAAACTTATAGGGAACGGATAATGCTCCACTATAATCTCTAAATATTCTAAGCCGTCTTTTGTGTGCAAATTTACTGCAACCATTACCCCTAACACATCGCGTATTTGGTTGGGTAAATCTTCTAGTAGTTTTCTGGCATTATCTATGCCCTTAACAACCCCATTATCGTCAATACCAATATATAGGGTGCCACCTTGTGCATTAGCAAAACCAGAAACCCATTTTAGGTACTTCTCGTGCCAAGATTCTTTCCACTCTATATGTTGACTCTCTGCCATAATTACAAGTTAGTTTTGAGTTGGTGCTTGCCAATCTCTTACATCTATTTTACCGGTTACCGCTTCGCTAATGATAGATTGACGATAGGCTTTTAGTTTTTGAATCTGAGTAAATAATAAACTTGTTGATTGATTAATCTTATCAATAATTTGACTTAAATATTTCATAATTAAGTCTTGTTCTTTTACTGGTGGCACAGGAATAGAAATGTTAACTAAAGCATCTTGAGTTAATTTAGGTTGTGCAGCACCAACAATTAGAGGTGTATAGTCAATTAGTTCTAACATTTCAGCCATATAATTTATGTTACCTGTTTTAGGATGAATTATGTGTGCGTGATTGTTAACCCAATATTGTCCTTTTGCTATAAATGCAAGTCGTTTTGAGCGTGTTAATAAATTAGCTCCATCTTCTCCAATTAATATATTATCATCATCAAATAAATAGTTTTCAACTTTATCAATAACTCCAGAAGCACCATAGTAATCATATATTTTATTTTTCATTACACCTCTTTCTGAAGAACTTAAAGGAACTCTAATTTTATTGAGATTATCAAATTCGTGCTTTATTTTCTTCACTGACCAATGCTCAGGAATTTCACCCAACCACTCTATACCAGAATCTTTTAGTTTGGTATTTGGGTTTAAACCTTTGGTAACCGCTTCGTTAATTATGGCTTGGCGTTGTGCTTGTAGCTTTTTTATTAATTGCTCCTTTTTTTCTATTAAAGCATCAATAATTTGGGTTTTGTGGTCTAGGTAGTTGGCTATTTGGGTTTGTTCTTTAAGAGTAGGCAAAATAAAAACGCAGGATTTTACATCTTCTTTGTTTAACTTTGGTTGAGCAGAAGATGTTGCTTTGTCTAATAATTGTGAATGCAAATAAAATGAAGTCAAGGATATATAGGCAAACCTTTTATTTAGAACATCCTTAAATTTCAATAAAAACATATTTGGACCTAAAGAAGCTTTTCCTTCTATACCTTCATAAATCCAAGCTAGACCAGCATAAGCTCCAACATTTGCTAAAAGAATCTCGCCTCCAAAAAGTTCTGATTTTTTTAAATAATTATGAGAAGCTTCATCGAGGTATATTCCTTTATTTTTAAAATCCGCTCTTAAATCAGTCAATCTAACTAACCTTGAAGTTCCTTCTTCTAAATAGTTTACATTTTTAGCCAAATCACCAAAGGAACCATTCGATGTAAAATCAGTAAGAATATCTATTAAATATCTAAAATTTACAATTTTCCAATCTTTGGGTACTTCATTAACACCCAAAATACCACTTTCTTTATACGCTTCGTATGTCTTCATTAGGCTAACAAATCATTTAAAAGGGTTGAAATATCTTTTTCAAGGTCTACAATTTCGGCTTTAATTTCAGCAGCAGGCTGTAAGCCTTTATACTCGTAAAAGTATTTGGTAAAGTTAATTTCGTAACCAATACGTGTTTTATCGTAATCTATCCATGCTTCTGGTACGTGTGGTAATACCTCGTTAGTGAAATAGGTTTCTATATCGTCTGTTAAGGGTACGTTTTCTTTATCGCGCTTTTTAGAGTCGGGTTTTGGGTTACCTTTACTCATCACTATTTTACCATCTTTGTATAGCGGTTGTTCTATTGTGAGTTGGTAATAGCCAAAATCGTCATTATTAAATATTTTACAATATTCGCTCTCTTCAAAATTGGTATATAAATCTAACAGAGCTTCAATATGAGCTTCGTTAAGTTCATTACGTTTGTTACCTAAACTCTTTTTGTTAGAGCGTGCAAAAATATGCTCGCTTTCTTCTTTTCCTTTGGCATTAGTGCCAGTTACTTTACTGGCATTACCATTAATTAATTGCACTTTACCTTTACGGTTTTCGGCTTTTTTATTGGTTAAAAACCAGATATAGGTGTTAATACCTGTGTTGTAAAACAAATCTTTAGGTAAGGCTACAATACACTCTAGCCAATCGTTTTCTATAATCCATTTACGTATGTCGCTTTCGCCACTTCCGGCATCGCCTGTAAATAATGGGGAACCGTTGGTTACCACACCAATTCTAGAACCGTTGGTTTGGTCCATTTTAGCAATCATGTGTTGTAAGAACAATAATTGTCCGTCGCTAGTACGTGGTGTTCCTGCATAAAAACGACCTGCCGGATTTAAGGCTTCGTTTTCTATAAAGTTTTTATCTTTTTTCCACGTTACACCATATGGTGGATTTGCCATCATGTAGTGAAATTGCTTGCCTTGAAATTGGTCGTCTGTAAATGAGTTACCATGTTTTACATCTCGTGGATTTTCACCAGAGATTAAGGCTTCAGATTTTGCAATAGCACAAGACTGCTCATTTAATTCCTGACCATAAGTTAACATGGTAGGTTTGTTGTTGGAATCTTTGCAGATTTCGTCTAAAACATAGTTTTTTCCTAGATTAACCATACCACCTGTACCACAAGCAGGATCAAAAATGGTACGTATAATACCAGATTTACTAAGCTCTTCTTTTTCAGGTGTAAAGATGATGGCATTCATTAATGCAATAACATCACGTGGTGTAAAATGCTCTCCTGCTGTTTCGTTAGATTGCTCGTTAGAAATACGGATTAACTCTTCGAACACGTAACCCATAGAGTGGTTATCGATAGTATCTTGATGCAAGTCTATTTTACAGATGGCATCAATCATTTCATACAACAAACGGTTTTTTACCAATCGCGCTATAATTTTATCGAATTGAAAGCTTTCTAAAATATCGCGTACTTCTGGATTAAATCCGTTTAAGTAGTTATTGAAGTTAATTTCAATGTATTGCGGTTCGTCTTTTAACGAATTAAGCGTGTGTTTTGATGTGTTGTAATACGTTAAACCACCTGCTGCTTTTTTAAGGATTGGATCTAACTTGTCTTCGCTAACCTTATCTTTAAAATCGTTGTAGCTTTTACGTACATTTTCGTTTACGTTTTCGAGCATACAATCTAGTCTACGTATTACTACAAAAGGTAATAGCACATCTCCAATTTCATTTTTCTTAAAGGCATCACGTAAGACATCGTCTGTGATTTGCCATATGAATCCTACGTCTACTTTGTTGTTTATGTTACTCATTATTTGATTTTTGTTTTAAGGCTTCACTTAATAAATCTCTTGATAAATGTCTTAAATTGTCATGCACTCCATTTAACCTAAGCACAAATAAATCTCCAAGAAACCACTTAATTACTCCAGATTCATTGCAGCACATATAATTACCATCTTTAGGTTCTATATTAGTTTTGAAGAATAGAGAATCTTCTTCGTTACAAAAAAAGCGAGCATCTACTTTTAGATAATCAGAAGAAATCTTATTGCGTATCATGTTGATTTTACCCTCTATTTCGCATTTTACATTTGCCATAATTTAGTTATTTTTTTCTTAATTTATAGAAGCGATCGTCCATCTGTATATCTCTTAATATTTGAAAGCTCGATAAGTATGAAACCTCACTAGCTTTACTAAAATCCTTAAACAGTACAGAAGTCCGAACAGGCCCGCAACTTACTCCTTCTTTAGTGTATGTTCTGTTTTTAACATAAGGATACACAATATTTACACTTAAATCAAGGCGCTCTGCTATATAGTAAGCTGATTTCCCCTTGTGGTAATCAGCTCTAAATACTTTTAGTTCGCTATTAAGACCTAATAGATGCTTTTGACCAACTTCATTAATGTCGTAATAATCACTTACTTCTGGACCAACAGGTTTATCTCCATTTGACATATAGATTAACAGTTCTAATTCAAAGGCACGCATGAACTTTTTAATAACACCATTGGTACCAACCAACTCTTGTTCTCTAAACTTATCAAAATTTGTTATTATCATAGTTTGATTTTTCTTTAACAAATGTAGGCTCTATTTGTGTGGTGGTTGTGTGTTGTTAAAAATTGATGATATTTTCTTTTTTATCGGGGTTACTTAACAAGCATCTATTTTCAAAATTTTGAATAACTTCATTAGTAATTTCATTTAACTTAGTAACTAAATTTTGAGTAGAATCTCTGTATTGCTTTTGAGCTAATGAATAAATATCAAATTCGTTACTTGTTGTAATAATTTCTTGATTTTTATTAAAATAAATTAAAGTATCTCCACTTTTTATTCTTAAATAATTAGTTATAATATGTCTATCATGTTCATCTCCAATTTTACCTTTTGGAACAGGAATAAAATTAATATTTGGTTCTGGACAATATTTATTTATACTCTTAACTGCACTTTTTATTTTTTGTTTTAAAGACTGTAAATCTGGGCCTTCATCATACTTTTCACTTAATTTGTCAACAAAGGGATTAATCTGATAAATAAATGTTAAACTTGGTCGTTGAGTCTGATTTTTAAAAAGTGCACCTAATATTTTCTTCAAATTAAATTCAAATAAACCCAAATTGCCTCCGACTGTCGACCCTTTAAACATATATCTATCTACAATGACAATAGAAGAAAATGGTCTATTATAAATTTCAATATCATCCCAAGACTTAAATTGAGCACCTCCTATTCTTATATTTTCTTGTATTGACACCTGTGTTTGATTTAAAAACAGTTTTTTTAAAACCTCTATTTCTTCTCCTACTTCCCCTATGAGAACTTTATTTGCTTGCTTAACCTTTTTAGTCACTGTTCTTAGTAAATAAACATTATTATTGTTATTAATGTCATCAATGCAGAATGTTTCTTCTAAATCTATTTTTTTAATAAATATGATGTTAAGTTCATTTTCCTTTCTGCCACCAGTTTCAATAAATTCCAAAATTTGCAACTCTAATGCTTCATCTATTTCGTCAAGTTCAAAATTGAACTGTAAGTTAATTTGTCTTTTTAACAATTTATGAATGTCATCTCCTATCTCATAATTGTCCAAGTTTTTAAAGAAGCTAATAGCATTCTCTTCATCGAAAATTACAGTCATATTACAATAATTTTCTAGTTAATTTTCTAGAGACATCAAAGAAACCAGAACCAAAATCTTCAATAAATTTACCCTCCTCGTCATATTGCATTTTATATGGTCCTTTATTCTCATCAAAATAGTACACCCCAAAAGGAATATTCTTAACATCACATTTTTGTTTTTCTATTAACCCTTTTACACAATTTTGTGACTGTCTCAACATATATTCAGAGTGCGTTTCTATAACAAACCTAACACCGAACCGAGTATAAGTATCAAGAAACAAATCAGTTAACTTAGATTGTAAAGCTGGATGAAGGTTGGCTTCTGGCTCTTCAATTATAACAACTTGGTTAGCATCAGATATTTGAGGGAAATAAAAATTCTTTTTTAAAATCACTTTTTTCTCATTAATTTTTTGTGCAATCTTAAGTAGAATTGTAAATATTTGTCCTGCACCAAAACCTTTGTCGGCAATATTAATAGGCTTTTTTATTCCTTTTTCAAAAACATTAATGATACTTGCTTGTCCATAGATAGATATTATTTCATAGTTTGTTCCTATATCAAATTCATCCATCCATTTTATAATAAACATATCAGCATCAGATCCTTTTTTAATCTCTTTTTTAATCTCTTCTTTTGCTAATTTACTTATATCATCCGATGATTCTTTATTTAGAATTAAACGCTCCTGATTATATCTATGAGGAGATAAATGATCTATATCAAACTGAAACAAATCCATTAATTCATCACTAAAACTACTCAGTTTTATAGTTTCATCCTTTACATCAATCTTCCCGACGTTTATCTTACTGTTTCTGAAATATGGAAGTAAAATTCTATTAAAAATGTTGTTTAGATTTAAATCGTTCTGAGATAATTTATCTAATTCAAATGATGGTGAAAAAATTACTTCTTCTGCATCTTTAATGGTTTCACTTCCTGTATCTCTTAATTTCTTATCAAGTAATTTCAAATCACTAACTAATTTTTCTAGTTCTGTACTTAAAGTTACTCGTGATTTTAAATCTAAATCTTTGATTTTTTGAAACGTAGAAAGGCCAACTCCAGCAGCTAAAGTACTTCCGATCATCGGGAAAGGAGTTCTTAGCAATGTCATCAAACTAGTCGTTTTAATTGACGAATCTAGTTGAAGACCAAGCTTATTTTTAATTTCCGACTCAGTTTCCCCAATCTTTTTCTCAATCCTTCTTTTTGCTTCTATTAATTTTTTGTTTTCAATTGATGCATTTGAATAATTCTTTCTATTCAAGAATCTATTATTAAAAGACATACCATATGAATGACCTCCCTGTCTATTAAATTCAATTTTAGAATCGTCTTGTCTATTAATTATCGCTAACGATTCCAATATTCCACGTTGAAAATTTTCTTGTTTAGCAATTAATCTTGGAGAAAACACTAAGGAAAACAAGTGTCCATGTCTTTCAAATTCAAAAGAAATATTTGATTTTGTATTATTCTTCCAATTTATACAATTAGAATAATTCTCAATCTTATGATTGCCTGAGTTATCTCCTAAAAAATCTAATTCAAAATGATTTGTTGAATTAGTGTAATCACTCAAAACCATAAGTGCTTTTAAGACACTTGACTTTCCTGAATTATTTTTCCCAGTAAAAAAGGTGATTGGAGCCAAATCAAGTTCCCAAGTATCCTTGATTTTTCTGAAGTTTGATATTTTAATTTTTTCCATTACTCAATTTTAAACGCATTATATAATCAAAAAATTGGCAGACATCTTTACCTACCAATTTTTTAATACTACTGTGATAGATCACAACTGAGGTCAATGCCTTACTTTTTTTCCTCATTTGATGCACCATTTTTTAGTGCCTCCAAAATAACAGGAATTGCTGCTATAGCAACTCCTATTAAAACTTCTTTAAACTTATTCATTTCGAAAAATTTAGGTTATGCCTACATAATTGCTTTTAAATTGACATTGTAGACTTATATCAATTGCCATTAGACAACTTATTTCTTAATGACAATGCAAATATTAGAACTACTTGTGCAATCAAGGCGCACACGTCTAATTATAATTATTTTTCGATAGAATAGCTATTCTAAAACATAAACATGGTTAGAATTATCCACGTCAAGTTTAAGATAATTTACTAATAAAAAAGACTATTTCCTCTCTTTTTTATAGGATTTCTTCTTTTTATTTTCATCTAAATTATTGATAAGAACAAGTATTACTTATACAGATATACTTCATAGTGTTTTAAAATTAATGATATTAAACAATCTCCACTACTTGTTTTTTTTATTGGCTGTTTATATAGATACTAATTGTGCGCCTATTAATATAAATAGCCTCTGTGTAAACTAATAATTTTCAGCCATTTTTATAATTCGGTCTCTTATCGTTAGTTTTAAAGCTTCTGGTTCTAAGATACGTACTTTCTCTCCGTGCTCTAAAATTTTGGTTTCTATCTCATAGTTTAAAACAACATTTATGGTAATATCGATAAAACCATCTTCTAAGGTTCTAAGGTTTTCAATGCCACCTGAAGACTGGGATTCGTGTAACGGCTTACTATTAATATATGGCCAAAGCTCTTTATTTATTCTTAAAACAACTTTAGATGGCTCTTTTTCATGATTTATAGTAACACCTATTACATTGTTAAAATACTCATTAAAATTAATTTTGGTTTCAATATATGGCACTTGCAGTTCTTGGATATTATCTATTCTATCAATAGCCTTCTTGTAAATGGAATCTAACTCTACATTGTAACCAAATAAAAACCATCTATTATTATATTGTTTTAAATAATAAGGATGAAGTTCATAGGTATCTATTGAATTCGTTCTAAAACTTTCAGAAGTTATTTTTAGAGGTTTTTTATAAATTATAGCACGATATAAATTTGAAATATGCTCTAACCCCTTTAAATATGGGTTACTTTCGAAGTCGATAACAGGTGTACCTGCTTTTATTAAACCAAAACTTGACTCCAGTCTTGTTGTAATATCATTAATCCATTCAAATTGAGGCATACCTTTAAAACGTTTTAACGTCATTAACGCTTCTTTAAGCTGATTAGCTTCTTCGTCATTTAGAGGCTGATTGTTAATTGAAAATGAACTATCTTCATATCTATAATACCTTCTCCTACCATCTTTAATTTTTTCTAAGGGAATAGACCAGCCTTGCTCCGATTCCATAAACCTGACATCATCGTAAAGCTGTCGTTTTTTTATGCCTTCTGAATTGCCATCAAACTCATACAATGAGGTATTACAAGCCTCTAATAAATCTTCTATATAATATCGTCTTCCTGTATTTTGAAAACATTTATCTAAAGTTTGATATCTAATTATAGCGTGTTTATTTGTTGACATAGCTTCAAAATTATTTTACAATGTAAAAATAGAAAAAACATGTGCACTACAGCTGCAATGAATAAAATTATAATTGCAGAAATAAAAACGGCATGCAAACTATTAGTGATTTAAAGAGAAACAAAAATAAAGATGAGATTACCAATGTATGGTTAGCTATAATGAAAATGGATCTACATGAACTAAATCTGCTATTAGATGAAAACATTGACTATGAAGATATAGGGAAAACAAAGTTTATTGACAAATTAGATAAAAATTTTAATAAGTATAAAACTTTTGGTGATTCTGAGTTTTACTTAGACTTAGATATCTGTGAAGGTTGTAATTGTAATAAGCCCGTTTGTAAATTTACTGGTAATCATTCGAACCTACACTTTGCGCTTTATTTTAAAATTGAGAAAAATCAAATATTAGACATATATCATTGTAACTGGTACGGAAATATTAATTTTTCAAATCCATTTTAGAAGTTTATATTTATCAACGCAAATACAGTGCACTGTTAGCACCATTATTTGCAGAGTTCTTTGAAACAACCGAAATTAAAATATTGATTAGCCTATTCTTCGGAATAGGTCGTCTGCCGCATTCGGCAGATAGTTGTAGCTTGCTACAACAAAATGTTTAAGATGTAATTTGTAGAAATCTATAAAAACATCATTAAAGAATATACTAGCTTTTATTTATATATTATTTTATTATAATTATTAAATTTTAAATGCTACAATTTAGATATACATAAAGAAAGAATATAAAATTTCGGTTGCTTTTCAAAGCATAATTACTTATGAAAACAAAACCAAATCAAAAAAAAGAAATTAGGAAGCTATTCAATGAAATGAATAGTAAAACAGATTTTTTAAACCTACTCAATTACACTAAATCTCTAATTTATGGAGTTAAAACATTTCCTTTTACAGAAAAGCAACTCAATTTCTATATTAATATTGATAGGATTCAAAAATCAAAAAGTGTAGAGACCTATAAAACTTTTGAGATAAAAAAGAAATCTGGTAAAAAGAGAATAATTCATTCTCCCTGTAAAGGCCTCAAAGAATTTCAAAAATGCCTAAATATTATATTAAGTACTATTTATAAACCTCATACATCTGCTCATGGTTTTGTTATTGGAAAATCGATTGTTGATAATGCTAAAAATCACGTCACTAAAAATTATGTTTACAATATAGACTTAAAGGATTTTTTTCCAAGTATAGATTCTAATAGAGTTTGGGGCAGATTAACGGTAAAACCCTTTAATCTTGGAACTACTGAAAGTAGAAAACAGATTGCTAATATGATAAAAAGCATTTGCTGTACTCCAATGAAAGTTGAAAGGCATATTGAAGGAGCATGGATAACCAAAACCCTTTCCGTTTTACCTCAAGGCGCTGCAACATCTCCTGTTTTAACTAATGCCATATGCGAACGATTAGACATTCAATTAACTGGATTATCTAAGCGTTTTGGACTTGATTATTCTAGGTATGCTGATGATATTACATTTAGTAGTATGCATAATACATATACAACTGACAATGGAAAACAAGAAACCATTTATAAAAAGGATAATACATTTGATAAGGAGTTAAGACGTATAATTAGTACTCAAAATTTTTATATCAATGAAGAGAAAGTTCGTTTACAAAAACGAGGTTATAAACAAGAGGTTACTGGCTTAATTGTAAATAAAAAGGTAAACACTCCTAGTCACTACATAAAAGAAATAAGACAATGGATTTATTTTATAGAATCCAAAGGTTATGATAAAGCCTATGAGTTGTTTTTAAAAAAATATATTAAGAACAAAGGCGAGATAGGTAATTCAAAGCCAAGCATGCTTTTGGTTATTGAAGGCAAATTACTTTATTTAAAAATGGTAAAAGGCGATACTAATGCTACTTATTTGAAATTGAAGTCTCGTTTTGATGAGTTAGCTCAATGCACACCTTCAAAACTCGAGTATAATCTAGAAGATGACGAAACTGTTCTAAATGTTGAGGAAAAAGAAACGATTTATAATAGAGATATAAATGTTATAATAGATGCTATTTTCAACGAAGGTTTAGAAAAAGCAATGAATTTATATAAAGCGAAATAATGAGTAAAGAAAGCAAAGAGTCTTTAGAAAAATTATTGTTATTTATCTCTGATATATGTGAGGAAGATGAAAATGAGTGGTTTAGAAAAGAATTACTCGAAAATTTATCTAAACTAGATACTTCAATACCAAAAAAAACAAACCATGAGCAATTCGATAAAATTGAAAAATATTTAAAACTTGATGGCTTTAAAGTAATCGACTATTCGGATATAAAAAATGAAAGGGTAAGAAATCAATTATTTAGAGATTCTGTAGAAATGTCTAAATATCGCCTTGGTAAATTTAATGATAAAGTGAATTTCGATGAATTTTGCAGATATGCATGCCTTCAAACAGAAGAACTTTTAAATTATTTTTTTAATGAAAAATTCCAAAATAACATAATCAAAGCGAATAAGTTTATCACTAAACATTGGTTGGAATATAGAGCTCCAAATAGTAGTAAAATTGCTGCAATATCCATGCACGCTAAATCTACTGGTTTTTTAAGTGAATACGGTTTTAAATACACCTCTTTATCCAGAACATTAGATTTCTTAAGAGATTTTAGAAATGAATTAAGTCACAGAAATAGTTATGAATTAAACAATGAAGATAACATTTTATCTTCATTAGCATTAAAAAAACTTGATGTCTCATCTTCTTTTATTGACTACCAAAGTACAACAAAACGAGACCAAGAATTGTTCTATAAAGGACGATTTATTTATTTAAAAAGAAGACAAGATTATTCTGAAATTATTGATGCTTTAGAAATTTTAAAAGAAGCTGTAATTACTGTTTTAAAATAACTTTAATCCTGTGCAGATACAATGCACAAAAACACACTTTATTTGTAACGTTGAACAATTAAAACGATACATTATGAAGAATACAATTACCATTTTAGACCATTTACAATTTGATTGTCCTACCACTGAGCAGAAAGCTGCTTTACTTGGAATGTCAGATTTCGTAAAAAAAGAAAATAAAGATGACTTCTTTATTTTGTGTGGAGCTGCTGGAACAGGTAAAACTTCAATAACCACAGCACTAATTGGTTACTTAAACTCAAAGTCTGTAGCGTATAATATCGCAGCGCCAACTGGACGTGCTGCCAGAATTTTAGGTAGAAAATCTAAAACGGTAAATAGTACAATTCACTCACTTATTTATAATGTAACGTCAAACCCTGATACTGGGCAAGTAAATTTCATTTTAAAACAAAACGACGTAAAGGATTATAATATCTTCATTATTGATGAAGCTTCAATGATTGCTTCTAAAGCTCCAAATGATTCTAAAAATTTGTTTCAATCTAAAAATTCTCTATTATCGGATTTAATTACGTTTGTTAAAAGTGGTAACCCACTCAATAAGATTATCTTCTTAGGAGATAATAATCAACTACCACCTGTTAATGAAAAAGTGTCTTTAGCTCTTTCAAAAGATTATTTAATAAATCACTTTAATTTAAAAGGAGAAGTAAATTTATTAACAGAAGTAAAACGGCAAGAAGATGGCAGTTACGTCTTGAAAAATGCTAATATTCTTAGAGAAGGGATTGCTAGAGATAAGAAATATGTGAATCTTGAAAATATTAAAAAACAATCTGTAGAAGATGCTGCTAGAGATTATGTTTTAAATTATTTGGCTAACGGAGAAGACTCAATTATATCCATTGGCACTACTCATAACATGAATAAAATGTTCAATAATAATGTTAGATCAAAAATCTACGGTAGAAATGCAAAAACAATTGAGAATGATGATTTACTACTAGTAACACAAACTTGGAAAAGGAATGGTTTTCAGTTATATAGTGGAGATCATGTAAAAGTTAAAGAGGTTGACCTTAATTCAATTGAATTTGTTGCTGGATTACAGTTTGTCCCTATAAAAATAAGTTCAAAAAATCTAAAAGGTGTTGAGGAGATTATAGATGACTATTTACTTTTAGATTCTGTCGTTAATCCGTCTGGACTTACTCCTAAACAAGAAAATCAATTACGTCATGAAAGGTTTAAGAAAAATAAGGTCTACAGAGAATCATTAAACCCTTGGGATGATAGATACATTGGTGCTATTAGAATGACTTATGGACATTCCATAACATGCAATAAAGCACAAGGTGGCGAATGGGATAAAGTATTGGTAAATTCTTTTTATATGCCTTCGTTGAGATATCAATATACTGCTATCACTAGGGCTAAAGAGAATGTTAGCTTTTATTAGAAATCAAATAACACTTAAAAAGAATACTATGAAAGTTGACTATCTAATTCATCAAATTGCAAATGACCGAAAGGTTATTTACTATAAAAATAAAAAAACAGGATGCTTTTTTTATCAATTATAGATCTTAAGTAACATCTTTAATTTTAAGATTGACTGCTTTTGTAGTCATTGAGTGAAATTTCCAACTAAAATTAGTGTTAAAATTAATCGAGGCATTTCTCAAGTTTTAGTTTTGTAAAAATCAGCTATAAAAGGAATTAAAGTTGCCAAAGAAATTAATAGCGCAATACATAACGAAATACCTTTAAAAAAAGAGTCATTTTCTATCTTGCTGAGATAACTCAAGGCTATTGGATAACCAGAGTTCTCATCTCTTGGCCCTGGAGTTAAAATACGACCTTCCTTTCCTATTACTTTATAAGCTACAGTCATTCCTACATTTTCATTAACTGTCGCAAAACCATAAGCTTTACTTTGAGGCTCAACGATTCTAAACTCATCACCAATATTTAATTCATGGGTTGCAGATTTATAATAATCATTACTTAATAATGATTTTCCAATTACTACTACTCTACCTTTTCTTAACAAGGCTGTAGGACTGCTCAACGTTTCAAACGATACATTTCTGCCTAACTCAACATTACCTGTAATAGGCACAATGTAGCTTACACCTTCTAATACATTGCTCTCAATATTGTTATAAACAAATTCTATAAAATCTGAGGCGGGTTTTGACCTTTGTTCGTCGGACAAATATTTAAAATTACCAGCACTTTGCCCATTTTTTCCTTCTATCCGAATTGATATTGGTCCAAACCCAATACGCTGAATATTAACAGTAGAACCAACAGCCAGTTTAAAAGTGCCGTAAAAAACCCCAATACTATCAGTATCGCTGTTGTACATTACAGCATGTTTAATTGGCAATTCTGAATTTACTTGATCTGTAACTTCATATTCTAATAGTTCAGTATTTACAGATAGATTAAACGTGGTAGCAATTGGAATACTTAATAATATAATTAGACAAATTGGAAGCATAAAAATCAGCACCAATAATATCCATTTCAAAACACGACGTTTGTTTTTCTTTTTTTTACTCAAAGCTTAATAGGTTTTACAATCATTTTATGCTTCATAAAATTTGTTCGGTTACCACGCCCTATTCGCTCTTTAATTATTAGTTTACTCGCTGAATTATAATCCTCTATCGGAATAGTACATTTTTTACTATAGGCTACTTTAGGAAACTCTACTGTACTGCATTTAAACTCTAGGAAATCATTATCCTTTTTTTCTACAATGACTGAAGTAGGAACCATAGAATTAACATAAACTGATACACTTTTTGATTCAACTGTTTCGAGCCATCCGCTAACTAAATAAGCCTCTACCTCTCCTTCACAATCCTGACTTAACGTTGATAATATAACGACTTCATTTGCACTATAATCTTCAAGCTCTGATTTGTATTTTGTAGGTAATACAAACTCTTGAATTCCTGATTGTAACTCAGAAATATCATAGTTTATATTAGCAGAATAACGACCGTCTTTAGAGCTTAGTTCTACGCAAAGATTAGCCGTTTCTGTTTCTGGTATTAATACATAAAATGAAGATGGATCAAAATCTTTTTCTTCTTGATCTAGCATTAAACCAACACGCACATTACCACTTACAGGTACTTTATCTTGCCATTGTTCCCAATTAGCATCTAATGCTTTTTCATCTGGATAGGTTTGAGCGAATAATAAAGTAGTAACTAAAAATAATATAATGGTTGAGAACGTTTTCATTATTTAATAGTAAATGTTTTTTCGGCACAAGCTTCTACCATTATTTCGCCTTTGTCTTCAAGATATTTAATATACATCGGATGAGTTATTTTAACCTCAACACCTTCCAAATCGTCAGTAAATGTCTTAAATTTTACAATATAATATTCCGCTCGTCTATCATACAACTCATAAAGACATTTAGTTTTTCCAGCATCTAGAATTAAGGTCTTAGTCAACATTGTTCTACTTTTGACGTCAGCAACTTTAAAATACCTAACAGCAACTATCATTTTTTCATTTGTAGTATTATGAAAACATAAACTACCTTTATCACTCTCACAATTATTAGAATTATCTGTTGTTCCTTTTGTTTTCGTTCCACCAGCATCATAACTCGTATTTGCAATATCCTTTAAATCCTCACTCAATGGTAGTAAACCCATTTTAGCTGCAAATTGTAATGCACTTTCTGTATCCAAAACTTTCACTCTAACCTTAACTTTATCAGCGCCAACCATAGAATACGTGCCAGTAATAATAGCATCAGCAGCTGTAATTTTACCAATCTCCTTTGCTGTATCGTTATCTATAAATCCTTCTGCATTTAACTTATGTTCTTTTAATAATAAATCTAAATGGTTGCGATCAATAATCTCAAAATCATCTCCAAAATTGGTAATATAGACAGAAAAATCTTCCGTGATATAATTACCTAAAGCAGTTTGTTTTCCGTTAGCTTCAAAAAAGCCCCAAACTGCAATTTTCTTTTTAGAATTTTCAGTGATTTTACTTGCTGTGTCTTCTGCTAATTTTTCGAGTTTAGAATCAAAATCTTGACCCTGTACATTTGATAGAAAAAACACTAATGATATTAGAAATAATAGAGATTTAATCTTCATAAAATTGGTTTTTAATTTTAGTTAATATTGATTTAATAGCTTGTTCTTTTGCCGAAGCTCTTTTAAAGCCTAGGCCTTTTGTAGTAATACTCATCGATTTTATTAGGCTAGAATCCTCACTTAAATAGAGTCCACCTTCAAAAGTGATATAAACAAGCTGCATGTTCTTCTCATTGCTATCATAAGAGACAGACAACTTTCCTAAAAGCAATTGATCTGTTCCATTTTGAATTTTAGTAGACATGTCATCAAAAAAATTTCCATTAATTATTCCTTCTAGATGTTTGTCTATAAACTTAGGATCTGGCAATCGGTTAAGTAGTGTATAATCATTTACTGTTTTTAATGTGGACTTAACGCGATTAACAATTGATAAGTCATCTGAATTATCAACACTAATCTTTAAGCCCAGTTTAACAATTTTCTTCTCTATATCTTCTTCAATAAATGAAGCTACGGTTGTAATAATATCATCCCATTGATATATAAACCCATCAACTGATCCTTCTTCTATTGACATTAACATACCAGCAAGTATTTTTTTACTATTATGCATAATATAAAAGGGACTACCACTCATACCCTTTTTAAAAGTATGATGATTTGATTGTGGTGTAACCGTAAAGCTACTCTGGTCTTTAGATGTAATATTTACATGTATATAATTAACTATACCTAAACCATCTAAATAGGCAACAAAGCCTGAGCTAGCATTAGCAATAGCTTCTTTATATACCTTAGCTAACTTAAGTGTTTGATATTTTGATTTTTTATTATTTTCTTTAACACGCAGAATGGCTATGTCGTTTGTATAAGTTTCTAATAATGTTGCATGAGAATTTGATTTACGATTATCGCTTAATACAATATCATCAATAGAAGTGTCTACTACATGAGCTGGCGTTAATACAAACGACTCCCCCAACCTATCAAAACCGATACCATTGCCTATTTCAGAAGCATGCACAAAAATAGGTTCTTGACTATAACCGAACTTGATAAAACAATAAAAGAAAGTAAGAACTAAAAGTTTTTTCATTAAATCTACAGCAGTTATTAAAGTAGGCTCATTTAAAAAACTTAGTGTTTGGGAAGCTAAGCATGTAACCCTCAAAAGAGTAATCAAATATAAATACTTATCCTTAGATATAAACACCTTATATCGAATATATTAGCTTTATAACACTAATTTTAATTTAGTAAGGTAAGTAACAACTATTAATGTAAATTCAAACTTTTGACTAAAACTAAAGTCATAAACCTAAAAATTGACATAATCTGTAGTCATTTAAATTGATGTTTTTTCACCTTATGACTACAAATGAAATCATCAAAGTCTAATGTTATTTTCAAATTAATTTTTAGAAATATTTATTTATTAAAAACATTTATTTAACTTTGAATAACAGAAAGTTTTAACAAAAAGTGAACACAAAACTGAACACGTTTTGGAACACGATTAAGAACATAGTGAATTTTTAAAAGTCTTAAAATCAATTATTTAAGATTTTAAAAAAAGTGCTTTTTAAAATTCATAACCCAGAGGTCACGAGTTCAAATCTCGTTCTCGCTACAACAGTAAAAGTCTAGTACGAAAGTGCTGGACTTTTTTTATGCGTTGCGCCGAAGCTCGCTTCAAAGCGCAAAAGCATGAAAAAAGGCTATAACAATGCCCTAGCATTGTAGACTTTTACTATTGTACAGCTCACCTTGCGAAGATTCTATAAATCTCGTTCTCGCTACAACAGTAAAAGTCTAGTACGAAAGTGCTGGACTTTTTTTATGACTATACCGTACGATGTGCTAAGCCTTTATTTTTCTACACTATTTTATTTAGGCGGTTGGTTTGTTTTTCTACTTATCTCTTTGGTTCTGATATGCTTTACTTCTGCCATTGATACGGGATATACCCGAATGATACCTAAAGCACATACGCTATATACACGCTATACCTATTTGTTATATCGCTAAAAATCATTACTTTAGTGTTTCCATGGCACGACAAAAAGGACTATTAAAATTTACAGGAACCTTAGGTGGTATTAATTTTTACGTTGTAAAAGGTGTTGGGTTTGCGCGTAATGCTGGTGGTGGTTTTAACGGTGATGCCATTCGTCACCAACCTAATATGCAACGTGTACGTGAAAATGCGAGTGAATTTGGGCATTGTAGTACAGTAAAAAAAGCTTTTAGATTGGCCTTGATGCCTTTTTTACATGGCTATAAACATTCTAAGTTGCATGCACGTATGATGACCTTATTTACGAGTATAAAGGCTTTGGATGCGACTTCTGAACGTGGCTCTCGTAGGGTTGGTGAGGGGTTACAAACTGCTAAAGGTAGACTATTGTTGCGCACTTTTGAGTTTACACCTCAGCATAAGATGCTGAATGCTGTACTACGTCACTCTAATTTTAATTGGTCTTTGCAAGGTCTTAGTGTTACGGATTTTAGTGCTAAATTATATCCGTCTCCTAAAGCGGCAACGCACGTAGGTTTAACTTTAGGGATTTTGGACTTTAACTTTGATACTTTAGACGCTCCATTAATGGTTGCTCCTACTTATTTTTTAGACGTGTCTTCTGCGTCTTATTCTTTTGAGATTGCCATGGATGCGGTTGTGGTTACTGATTTTGTAGGTATTGCTGTTCTTGGTTTACGGTTTTATGAGGTTATTGATGATGAGGTTTATGGGTTGGATGCTATGGTTGGGGTTCGTTTATTGGATGTTAGGGTTTCATAAAAATTCTCTTTTTGTGAATCTTTATTTTCAAAACGATTTATTCTATAATTATATGTATTCATTTTTTTCTTGATAAAAAAACGAACCAAAAAAATCAAGACTGCCAATTATTTAGCTAAACTTTTTGTTTGCTGCGGCGTAAAAATGGAGGGCAGTGGTTGAATTAATAATAGCATTTCCCAAGTATCTTATTAAAATGGTTTATTGTTTATGTCTACCATCGATTTTTACTACTCCCTTTGCTTCACTGCATGTTTTACGCTAAATAATTGAAGGTCAAGTTTTCCGACTTTGTCGAAATTGGGGAGATGATTGTTTATTGCTTTTCGCTGTTAGTAAGGTTAAATTTAATTACTGGTATTTCAATTTTATTACATAGGACGTCGTGAATCTTTGGTTTCAAAACGATTTATTAGGAGTTACTCATCCATTCTTATTGTTTAAATAGGTTTTCGTGAATGCTACGCATTTTCTAAAGCACCATTCGCTGATACATTGTTATTTTAAGGACTTTATAAAACTTGTTTTCCAATCCTTGATATGATAAATTAACAATAAGTCTTGCTCTTTATTTCTGAAAATCGTTGCTTCAGACAGTGTCGGAATTTGGGTAATGCATATTTTCTTGCGCAGTTCTATTGGACCTCTATTTTTAACTATTTAGGATTGTCCCCTAGAGGATTAATGAGAAACAAAATATTTTGTTATGAAACTACCGAGCGCAGCTCTTAGGGGTGTTTGCCGTATGAAATCTTTTTGTTTTTTATGTTCATTTTATTCCTGTTATTACTATTTTATTTAATAGGAAGTCATGAATGCTATCGCATTTGTATTCGTGGATATCTATTTTTCGGATACTCATGATGTGCTTTGCAGTTGTTGATATAAGCACGAACCAAAAAATATCAAGACTACCGATGATTTAACTAAACATTTTGATTGCTTCGTCTTAAAAATAGTAGGTAATGGCTGTATTAATAATTGCGTTTCCCAAATATTTGATTAATTTCAATTATTGGTAGATCTGCCCATATTCGTTCCAAATGGAATCGGTATCATAACTATTGCAGTTAAGACAGCCTAGATACTGTTTATTATAATTGCCTACATATAAGTGAAGTGTTTGACCAAAACTTAATTGAGCCCCAACAATTAGAAAACTAAATAGAAAGAATAATCTTATCATAAACATTTTTGTTCCTTGGTTTTATTAATATTAATTTGAAAGGCCATCAATCTTCTCTTTAGCTTCAATAAAAGATGCCTTAATGATTTCAGCATCCTTTAAAAATAGTGTCTTATCTGAACCATATTTTTCTAATATCAAATACCAAGTACTTTTTCCTTTGCTCACATAATAACCAACTTGAAATCCATCTTCAGTTACAAACTTATTTTCTAGATAATCAGGATTCATAATTACATCTGCTTCTTCTTGTACCTTTAGACTTTCCAATGCTTTAATTAATTCTACTAAATCTAAATATGCTATTGATGCTGTTGATTTCGAATACTTTCCTGGCTTTTCAATTTGATAAAAATAACCTTCAAGGTCTCCACTATTTATTTTTCTAATTCTAGTTTCTGTTTTGACTCCATAAGAAGACTTTATTCCTGTAAGATTATAATCTGTAAATTTTGTAATTATGCCAGTTTTAGACGCAAAAACATCCATTTTAGTTTTAACTGTTTCAGAATCCTTTTTCGCTTCTTGTGCATACATTGTTAATGTGCATAATAAAGTAATTACCACTAGTCTTAGTCCTTTCATATGTTATCGTGTTATTATAAATGATCTGAATTAATTATACTAACTCATCTAATTTCAAAACTAGGACTTTATGAAGAACAAATGTTGAGGAAATCCGTAATGAAAAGAACTAATGCTGATGGCACCTACCATTAACATTTTTAGTTTTCCTTTTACAACGTGCGCCTGATTGCGTTTTACCTGTGCATTGGCTTGCTACCGCTTTTTTAGACGGCGTTGTGTTTTCAGATTTTGGAACAATTGTATTGGGTTGCGTTGCAGCACTCGTATTTCCTTTATTAGGTTTACAAACTGAGCATGCTGAAAAACCTAGCGCTTTAGCTTTATCTAGGGTATATTCTTTTTTAGAATACTTTAGATACCTACAAGCTGATTTGTGATATTTCTCACCTGTTTTTGTGGTGTACACGGTTTGTGCCAGCACTGTATTTGCAAAAGTGAAGGCTATAACTACTAAAAGAATTCTTAAGGCTTTCATTCCGTTTTGGGTTTTACCACTAAAGAAACCACTAAAGAAATACTTACTATAACATCCACAACATTCCAAATGGTTCTACCTAAGGCGATTTTGAAAAAGGGCTGAAACAAAATGGCTAGAGCTACATATATAAAAACGGCATTGGTATTATTTTGTTTATTGGCCATAAGAGCCAAATAACCAAAGCCAACTAATGCCACAAAACGCACCAATTGATAGAAGCTGTAAGGCATATCTAACAAGCATAAGATTAGTAAAAGCGCTAGTATAATTTTGATGGGCTTCTCCATAAATTAAATAATGTTTATCTCATATTAAAGAAAGATTTAATCTTTACCCATTTGAGAAATATTAAATTCTAAGAAAACAGGTAAATGATCAGAAATCAATCTTGCTGCTTTTAAGTTTTCGCAAGTTTTGATATAATCAACAACTCCTGAATTTTTCAATTCTATTTCTTTAGTATAATATATATTATCAATACTATAACTAAGATATTGCCCAAAAGTACATTTTCGTTTTAATGTAGTTTGCGAATCTTTAACAGCAGACTCAAACCCTTGCTTGTAAAAATCATCCCAAACCTTATGTTTCTCATTTAAATTGAAATCACCTACGATTAATAGCTTATCTGTATTTAATCGCTCTTGATAATTTTTGATATTACTGATTTCTAATTCTGGATTATCGTCGTGCTTCCGTGAGTGAAAATTGACAACATGAAACTTATAACCTGTACTTATTTCCTTAAACTCTGCTATATATGGTTCTCTAACTATTACTTCGGCCAACTCCTTATCTAAATAAGCGCGTCCTTGTATATCTATTTTGCTAGTTTTCCATAAATAAGCATAGCGCTCACTCATATAAACCGATGGACTTTTTGTTGGATCACTTATTATATAATCCCATTTAGCACCTTTACGATTTAATTCATCTGCTATTTTTGCCACTTTTTGTGCCCCAGCAGGATGTTTGGCCACCACCTCTTGAATGGCTACGATATCAAAATCTTTTAAAACATCTACTATAAAGGCAATTTCTTCTGTGTTTTTAGTTTGCCCTAGGTCTTGGATGTTCCAAGTTATTAGTTTTATGGAATTTTTATCAAGTGAAATATGAGTTTTAGATGCTTGGGAAGCTAAATTATCTACTGAAATTATAGATTCAATTTGCACTTCGGTAGCTGATAAATTAAAATTATTATTACTTAAAAAACATGAAATAAGTAATACAATTGAAAAGAAAATGAACTTAGACTTCTTCATGAAATTTTAAACAGATTTGCTTAACGTAAATTAGTATTGCTATATAAAAAACATCAATTAATTACATAGGACATTCTACATGATACCTCCAAATAGATTGAATATTACCACCACCAATCACCTCGACTGTAATTATTTGACTTGTAAAACCTATAGTAAGTGATTTATCACCACCTGAGGCTTCATTTATACTCCAAATAGGCTGTTCATTATGCATATTAAGTTTAGAACAATCATATATTCTAATAATATCGGCATGTGTACCACCTGTATTATATGAAAATATAAACGTTCCTTTGTTTTTTATAAGATTAAATTCTTTTACCGAATTACCACCTGCGTTATGAGCATCACCTCCAGAATTACAATCTTCGATTGGTTCTTTCCTTTCTGCTAATTTATTTAAGTAAATCACACTTTCAGTCGTTCTAAAATAAGTTAAGGGAACATTAGCATTTAAACTTTCATAACCCGATTTACTAACAAAAATATCTGTTGATGTATTTTTAAACATTTGTTTGAATAACCGATACTTACCATACTCTAAGGTTAAATTACCCAAACTATCGGTTTTGTCCTCAAAACTCTGAACTTGATATTTACTAATTTCAGAACTCGATACTTCTGCAAACTCAATAGGTAGTTTAGTGTTTTTATCTAACACAGTATAGTGATGAGTAACTTGCGTAGGTATTAATAGTAAACACAAAAAAAAAAGGAAGAAAGGTAACCATAACCATAAAAAACGTTTCTTTTTAACAATAAAAGTGTATCTGTTTTTATCAATATGTGTAAACTCGGTTTTCCAACTTGTATTTTTAAAATTCATAAAAATACCATACTCAATATCTCTATTTAGAGTATCTAAGTAAACTATCCCATTATCATCGGTAATATAATTCTGTTTTCCATTTTGACCATAAATACTAACCGACTTATTTGTTATAGGTTTACGACGCCAATTTAAAAACTCTAACTCAATGCTTTTTTTAATTATTGGCTCTTCCGCATCATACAATGAATCGTGGTTTGTATCTACAATCGGTGGATCGTAAATAATAGTATATTCATTATCTTCACTAGGTAATTTGTCAGATAACAACTCATTATTTTCGTTTGAAAATATCTGAAATTCACCTTCTGATTCAGGGTGTTGAAAATTATAATTACCAGCTCGATCTGTTAGAAAAGATTTGCTTTTATAAATTTCTGACTTAAATAAAAAATAGCAATTAGAAACAGGTTGATTATTTGAGTCAATGACATTAAAAAATAGAGTATGATTTCTCTCAACAATTATCGTGTACTCATCTATCTCTTCAACTTTTAAATTAACATCTTCAAAATTTCCATCAACGTTACTTATAGCAATTATGTTTCCCTTTTTTAAATTATTTATTTTAATTACCCCCTCGCTATTGGATGTTGCTAGTAAATTTAAATCATCTGAAGAAATTGAAGCATTTATACCCTGTAAAAACTCATTTTTATTGGATTTAAACTTTACAATAAGTGATTTCATTGATGCTGAAAATATCTTCTTTAAAATTCCTTCTCGTTTGACATGTTCATCTTTTACATATCCCCATTCTGTAAGAATTATATTGACATTATTATTTGAATCTCTAGTATAAAAAATTGAATTTTCGTCAGGCACTTCAATAATATCTTGTAAAAAATCTTTGTCATTACTATTTCCTATAATAGCTGACATCTCATTAAAAGAACCTCTAATTAGGGTGTCTATATGCTCTTTATTTTCTCTATCTAAACTCGTATAGTTAAGAAATGGCCCCTCAAAAGTAGTTTGCCAAACAATACTCCCCTGGTTAACTTGAATAATAGGCTTAGCAAATTCTAAGTTTTTAATAATGCCATGGAATGTTTTATTTATAATTTTATAATAATGTGAATTAGAAGCATTATCATTAAAAACAGATTTAACACCACCCAAATTAGATTCATTTACTATATTCATAATGCCTTAATTTTTAATAATAGTTGGTCTATTTGAATTAAATTATCCCTTCCATTAAAAGTTTTACCTGTTTCATTCATTAACCTTTTTATATCAGCGATAGTAAGATTTTTATCTACAGACATAATTAGCGCTACACAACCTGAAATTATTGGCGACGCCATAGATGTACCATCCATCTGCTTAAATTGTTGATTTGGAACGCTACTATAAATATTGACTCCAGGTGCATAAATATCTACACCTTCACCATAATTAGAAAATTCAGCTGTTTTTTCGTTTCTGTCTGTAGCGCCAACAACTATTGTTGCTTTTGATCGTTTCATAGGATCTAATGAAGAAAGTACTGCAGAATTACCAGCGGCTTGTACAATTATAGTTCCTTCTTTAGCCGCAATTTCATATACTTCGTTCCACATTGCGGCTTCATCCAAATAAATTTCGTTTGCGTAAACTTCTTGTTGCTCTTCTGTCAGGCTTCCAAATGCTTTGGATAAATCTATACCCAAAGACAAGTTAATTACATTAGCCTTATTTTTTAAAGCATAAAAAATCCCATCTAAAATAGATGAGGTTGTCATCATTCCATTTCCATCTGCTATTTGAATTGGTATTAGTTTACTCCTTGGTGCTACTCCCGAGATTCCGAAGCCATTATTTATTTCCCCCACAGCAGTTCCTGCAACGTGAGTACCATGTACTGATTTTGAGTTGTACACCCTAACCTTATCCGAATATTCAAACACATTCCATGGCTTTTCAATTTGATTAACCAACTCTTCGTGATTGGGATCGAATGAATCATCAATTACCGCAATTTTAATGCTAGGGTCACCCATTGTTTGATTCCAGGCACGATAAAGTCCTATCTGTCTATAAAACCAATCGTACTCTAGGTTACTAAATCCTGGATCTGACTTGGATTGATTGTTAGAAATAATTGATTCATAACAGACAAATTTAACTAATTGGAAATCTTCTTTAATTTGTGTTTTTAATTGTTTTTGTCTATTCGGTGGTACCTCAAACTGTACTCTTTTATAGGCATCTGCAAAATAAGTCACACTGATTGAGTCATCAATGTATGTATTGATTACAGCCTTAGAAAATAGCTTTAAATTTGTGGTATCTTGAACATAAACGTTCAATAAATTAGATAGTATAGGTCTTTTTAATGGATCGTCTGGTATTATAATTTTTGTAGTATCAATAGGTTTTAGCACATTAGGTTTGTCAGGAAAAATAGGTGTTATTTTAGAATAATTAGGATAAGATCCATTCCAAAACTCATTAGGTGAATTACACTTTCTTAATAAAAAAACAATAGTCAATATGCACAAAGCGGCAATAATAAATGGTAAAATTGTTCCGCTTTTTCTAAATTTTTGAAACTCAAATTCTTCTTTGCTCATATTGCTTAGAATTTATAATGACTGTATAGTCGTAATTATAGTCCCTATTTCAGCATTTATCTCACTGTTAAAATCACTTTCTATTCCATATTCTTTTTTTACATTTTCTTTGAATAATTCTTTTACACCTAATGAAAATTCTAAAATATATTTTTTTGAATTTCCGCTAATGATTTCTTTTGTAATAATAGATTTATCGTTTAAACATGATACATTTGAAAAAATAGGATGATTGTTTTGTTTGTGAATAGGTTTACTCTCTTGTTCATTAAACAACCAGGTTGCGGAGAATACATAACGGTTTAAAATACTTGTTATACAACTAGCAATCAGATTAAACTTTTCTTTTGTTATTCCGTCCTTTAATTCCTCATCGATTATTTTAACGATCTCATTTTTAATCTGTTGTTTTGAGCTACTTTTTAAAATTTCTGAAAAGATAGTTCTGAACACTTCACTATTACTTTCTGTCGATTTAATATTATTCTTAAAGGTTATCGATGTTAGTTTTCCTGCCCAATGGTTTAAGACTAAATCTGAGAATAACTCACTTATGTTTTTAGATTTTAATTTTGTTGACAATAATTCATCTACAGTAACTCCAATTTGACTTTTTAAAATAGCGTTTAAATCCGTTTCTCCAACTTCGTAAAAATCTAACAATTCTTGTTTTACTATAGATTTAGATGTTTTACTTTCTAAGTTTATCCCAATGTTAGCCAAAAATGATTTTACATTTGTAAAATCAATATTTTCCTCAGTACTTTCCTTTTGAACGTTAAATTTAAATTCATATAGCAAGCGCCAAATCTCATTTTCTGTAGTTGAAATTTGTTTTAAGTAATGGCTTAATGGGCTGTCAAAATTATTACTTAAACTTAGAATAGAAGTAAATGCCATAGCTCCTTTTATTTTAGCCTGCTTAAGGTCTTCATCCATATTTCCAGATGAATGTTCACTTTCTAAAATATCTAAGATACTCTTAACTGCAACTTCATATATTGTTTGCAATTGTGCCAACATATTTATAGGGTGAGAGGATGGCTCTAAATATTTACACAAATAATCAATTCCTGTTTTATTTGGCGAGAGTAATTCTTCCCACAGTGCGCTTTTATCAAATATAAAATTATTAACTACACTAGAGTTCATAAATGATGTCTTCATATCATTTATAATCCCTATTTTTTCTGGTCTTAATTCCTTTTCTAACTGCGCTAAAGGTTCATATCCATTAAAAAATGTTCCCGAAAACCCGGGATCACGAATTGGAAATATAAATTTGAAAGAATCATTTTCTCTAGTCCAATTTTCAGTCCATTTATCCTCAACTGGTTTACTCATATAATTGCTGAAGTTTTCTTTGAAACGCGCATGCCATTTAGAGTTATGAGAGTCTGGATCGTTTAAGACTTCTGCACCCCCTTTACCACTGAGCTCCACATTAAACTTTGTCATCGCAATTAATAACGGTGAAATACTATTAACATCACATTTGATATTCTCAGAATTCAGCAGTCGTAAAACTTTTTCTTGATGGTTATTTCTGGCTTCAGGACTATTTCCAATATACCGTTTGATCCATTTATCTAATAACCCTGGAGACTCAGAAACTAAAGGCGGTTCATTATCCATACAATATAATAAAGTTGAAATACCAATATCTCTATTATATAAATAAAACAAATACGAAACTTTACCTCTCACGTACATCGATAACTTGGCGTCTTCAATATTTGAATTAAATACGGATTCGGGAATTTTGTCTCTACTTTTACTACCAGGAAAATCTAATAAATCTGTATTTAAGAGAAAAGATTTATCTTCAGTGTCTTGAAAATCATTTGGGATTTCAAAATGTAATTCTTTTATTAAGGCACTAAATTCACTAACAGCTACATTAGTTATTACTCCTTCAGTATTACAAACTGAAAGCTGTTCTAAACTGGGTTGATAGAACATTTCCTTAACACGTTCTACATCTAGGATATTTGTTGTATTACCAAACTGAGGGTCTTTTTTCCCATTAATAACTGCTTTATCATTCACATAAGCAACCTTAGAAAAACCGACATCATACAACGCATCACTCAACCTATTAAAAACCGTTGTTAAAAATTCATTCTTACCCCAAAAATAATGTAACAACTCCCATCTTCTATTATGAGCTATTTTAGGAAGTAATTCTATTAGGTCGTTAAAAAAGTCAATACTTTGGCAGTATTTTATTCTGTACTCGTCTTTATAAGTATTAATAAGGTAATCGTTAAAATCGTAAATTTCATCTTCATGAAGATCTGTTTTTTTTAGTGTATTACTCTCACTTTTAAGTGAAGCTACTTTTTCTAAAATCTCTTCTCTGTCTAATTCCTCATTATAATCTTGTATATCTTCCAAGTAACCATTAATTAAAATTGAAGCGATATCTAATTGACTTAGCAACTCGACTTTATAAGGATAATCTGGATTTACATTTACAGGCTTACTCGTTGAAAAGCGCGTAATAATCCCAGTTGATTCTCTCCCACCTGGAGGATTTATTTTTTGTAAAAAATCGATACGTTCGTCTGTAATGGAATTTAATATTTCTAATTTAGAAGTCTTAGGTGATTTAGCTAAACTTCTCACTAAAAAAGATTTACCTACTTGGCTTTGTCCAAAAATAGCAACTGATGGTCTCTTTTGAGTTGCATTTATTACTCTATTAAGATTTCTTTTATTTTCTTGTAATAATTTAATCTTTGACTCTTTAGTTGCTAGATCTCCATTAGCTTTCATCCACTTAATTCCATCTTGCAAAGCATTAACTGCTTTTTCTGTATTAGTGTTTATAGTATTGAATCTATTATTAATGTTTTGCATACTTAGATGGTTTTAATTTGTCCAAATTTTAAAACTTCTTCATTAGTTGAATCTAATAAAATGTAACTGAGACCTCTTGCTATACGTTGGCCACTACCCGACACTATTTTATGGAATTTCGGATCGATAAAACTACCATCCTCAGGTGAAATGAAAGTATAGCTTTCATGATTCTGATTTATTAAATTTGCGACTGAACGATAGATGTACTTTTGTTGTGTTATATTATAATTCTGTAATTTCTGCAACATAACACTTAATGAATCATATAGATTTTCAATATTTAACGGCTCATTTTTCAATTCATTATCAACCCCTTCTAATGTATTAATTAATGTTTTTATAAATAATGCACTCTCTTTCGTATTATCTTCTATTATTTCAGTAATAAGAGGTTCTAATTCCTTGAAACGTTTAGGCAGAACTGATTCCGATTGAAATACCTCATCTTTTACTTCTTTATTTTTCTCTAATTGCTGTCTAGCTATATTAAATAACTTTGTTATTATTTGATTAGAATCATCTAAAAACATGTTTACCCTTGCTTTATTAGCTTCTTGAAATTTTTCCAAATCCTCCTTAGTAAAATCAGTATCCTTTTTGTTTAAGAAAAATTTAATATCATCTTTTAAACTTTTAGATGATACAATCGTTGATGATTTATCATTATCTAAACTAGTGCTTTTATGAGGATTATTACTCCTTGGGTTAATTCTAAGTTTATTCATCTGAGAAGTTTTTTAGTAAAAATGACCCGTTGTCTTTCCAATATTCTAAACCATTAGGTAACGTTTTAAAAAGAAGTTTGAAATAGTTTTCACCTTCTACTTCATAACCATTTTTATCAACAATAACCATTTCATCTATAAGCAATTCTTCCTTATCATCTTCATCTCTAGAGATTGTAATAGTAAATGGATATTCAAAATCTTCTTTAGCTAATAAATCCTTATGATAATCATCAATAAAATTAAAGACGTATAGTGATGAAGCGATCCAATCTTCAGAAGGCAACTGTCTCATCCCTATAGATACTGGTGCTCCAAAAAACATAAACTTACCTTCAAATTTATTTTTCTCAACTATTAATTTTGAATCTTTTATTCTTGAAAAATTATCACTTAACACACCAAGATATTCAGCCGTAGATTGTATTCCTGAAAGTTGATTCAAATCGATTCTGAATTTATCTAATTTATTTATGGAACTTAAAAATGCAATTAAGGCACCAACACTTACCGTTGTTTTTGGATCTTTTACTTCACCAAAATTTGCAAAAGGGTACCAATCCCCAAATTTATAATTTCCAAAATTTATAATTTTATCAGGACTTAATACCAAAGATTTTTCAAACAATTCTCTAATAATCGCTAAATTACTGGACTTACCTGATAGTAATAAAACATCACAATCAAAAACACCAATTAATTTTGTCAACTGATCTACCACAGGTTTAATAATATCTGCAATAGCATAATTTATTAATTCCGTATGAAAATCAATTAAAACGTCAAAAAAGTTAAATGTAGCCAAATGACATTTCCTCTTAATAACATCTTCGATATATGGAATTAAATTGTTTTTAGGTTTTGGATAGATTTTAAATACATCTCCAATTGTTTTTTTTCGATTGACACTATTAGTATTAACATGATTAATAGCTTCATAAGCGCAATATGTTGCTATTTGATTGGCAAATTGTTTTCTATAAATTCGATGTGTAGCCGCTTGATTTCCTAAATTACTACCAAATAAATAATTAAGAGTTTCATCTACATTTATCCCTTCCTGTTCTTTTAAATATTTTTCAAAACTAGGAAGAATAACAAATTCTATAATACGTTTAACAATATCATCACCAGCCACATTGAACCCTTCCCAAAAAACAGGAATAGGTTTAATTATTGGTATCTCTGATTCTGCATCTGCTTGGTAGTTGCAAATCATTAAATCTGTAGTACCACCACCAATATCAACAGTAGCAATAGTTACAGACTCTTTGCTTGGAAATAAAGTATTTTTGCGTTTTTTTCCTTTGTACTTAAAAAACAGCTCGTGCCTTCCTTTAAATTTATCAACCATCTCACTATATAAATAAGTGATTTGAGAACATGTAGCTTCATCATATTTCCATGGTTTTTCAGAATCTTCAAAAGAGATCTCGTTTTCAAAAGGATGAATTTTCAGCTCTTGGTGTAAACTATTAGGATACTGCTTTTTCACTAAGAACACGGCTGCTTCTATTGACTCTTTAAGGTATATTTGCTCCTTTGCTGTCATGGCTGTTGGACAGGTAATTACAATGTTCTTTAGAATTCTACGAAATGAAGAATTACCCATATCTTTTCTATAGCTATGATTGTTTATCTGAGTTAACGCTTGATATAAAATTTCCACTAAGGCAAAAGTCATTAAAGATGCTCTAGAATAGTTACTTTCTGTAGTAGGAAATCCGCTTTTACTAACTGTACCATCCGTATTTAGATATTCTGCAATTCCAAAAAGGGCGGCTTTTCTAAGATTTTCATGCTGGTTATAACCAATATAACCATCTTTATCTACCTTAATCCAAGGTAAGCTAGATTCACTATAATCCCACAAATAACGTTTTGGACTACTCATAGTTGCTTGTGAATCTTCACTTTCGAAAATTGAAGTTAATCTTACGGCTTCTTTACCAATTCTTAAAAGACTTGGCCACTGAAAAACATCACTAAAGTAATCACTAGCTTCATTTCCAAACTTTTCTTCGGCAAAAGCAACTTGCATTTCAAAAGGTTCTTCATTTACTTGGTAAGGAATAGATAAATCTCTTATTTGCAGTTTCTTGGATGACGTAAAATCGAATGTAGTGTTAGGTTTTGGGGATGTCGTTTCAACAATTAATCCACAAGTTCTCGAATTCCCAATGTCTAAAACCAAACCAGTTTCAATTGTTTTATCGTCAGTTAAAAGTGCAATTTCGGGAAAACCATTGGCTTGATCCAAGATATCTAAGAGCACAAAATAGTTAGCATAATGCCTAAAGTAATTTTTTGACCGATTTACTTTTAAATCATAAATATTGGACAACCAACTATCAATTTCAGCTCTACTATAGAAATCAGTAAAAAAACGCTCCTTAATAACACATTTAAATCGTGTATTTCCTGATGATGTAGCGTCAGAATGGTTAGGTTTTAAATAATTGCCTTGCTCATTATCTATAGTATCAGTATCAAAGGCTAGAACAATTTTATGCGTGCTATTTTCTTTTTTCTGAGTTTCTAAATCTACTTCCCCAAACCACATTCTACACCAGTCGTGTGGTCCAGAATGAAATGGTTTTGATCGGTCATTTCTAGTTCTAAAATATGGTAATGGAATCCAATGACCTGTATAAACATCGAACGCTTCACGACCTCTAACTTTGTAAATATTACTCTTATCTATAATTTTAATGAAATCTTCTCGTATTTCTTCAGGAATTACATCACCGTTTCTATCAATAGCTTCGGCATTAATCGAGTCAAAATCAACATAGCTATCATTCCATTTATAAGGAAA
This sequence comes from Winogradskyella sp. Asnod2-B02-A, assembly GCF_045063645.1. Lineage (NCBI taxonomy): Bacteria > Pseudomonadati > Bacteroidota > Flavobacteriia > Flavobacteriales > Flavobacteriaceae > Winogradskyella > Winogradskyella sp. Asnod2-B02-A. The sequence goes on along the minus strand of NZ_JBEFOG010000025.1, from coordinate 402,980 downwards.
TAATATGGAACCAGATTCTTCCTTTCCATTTTCATCATAAATGATTTCCTCTGCAAAACTTTTTTCACTACTTAAGTTGTCATCCTCATTTATCTTAAGTGGAATTTCTATAAATTGTATGCCTGTATTTTGAATTAGTTCAATCATGTATTATAGAATTATTTAATGATATATAAAGTCTTTTCTTTTTAAAAAACCATTATATATATTATTATTTTTTTTTAGCTGAACACTATACCAATTATTCTTTAAAATTTTATTTTTTACAAAAACCTTATCATTTTTATCTAAAAATATCAATCTTGAATCAGGATCTTCATTTCCTATTTCTTGTGGAAAAGCATATAATGCAATCCTACCATAGGTCCATCCTACTTTTGCAGATTTATTAATAGGTTCTATACGATTTTTAGCTATATTTTTAGAAACAAACCGATTAGACACATAACCTATTTCACTCCGATCATTATAACTGATTTTTGCCCAAAGTGTCTTTTTATCAAACCCAAGTACAAAAACCTCATCACCATCAGATAATACTGTTTGTAAATTATCTACTGCTGCGTTATAAAAAGGTGCACTTCTAACGTTAACATTGTATGCAGTATTACTAATATACATTTTGTCTTCAATTGGGTATATGGAACTGTCTGCGGTTTCGTCTGAAGTTCTACCAGATCTATTCATCGCAAACATTAGAACTAGAAAAATTGAGACACAAAAAAGTATTATTGACAAAATTCTATATATCTTTTTGTCTTTTTTTTCCCTGTTTAGCTCAGTAGTAACATTTTCCAGCTTATTTTGAAATTCAACATTGACTTCATTCTTATTAATAGGTGGAATGATAGTTTTCTTTACTTCTTTTATAGGACGTTTTAATGTTTCTTTATTTATTTTTACATAACCATTATCATTACGTTCCAATTCACTAAACATAGAATCTGAAGACACCAATAAAAGGCTTACTATATTTGAAAATGACTTATTCGTACAAAAATGATGTAAATACTTTTTTGCGTCAGTACTAGAAAATGAAATTAGATTATAACCGTTTATGTAATTTTTAATAGACTTATGTCCTAACTTTTCATCCTTAAATATTTTAAAATCTTTGTTGGTACTAGGTAATATTACACCTAAATCATTATCCTCAATATTATAATCATTCTCAAAATTACGCTTCAATTGACTTAATAAATATTGAACACCATTTATAATTTTATCTTCATTTACTTGTAAATCCTTAAAACAAATAGCACTTCCTAAAATAAAGTTTTGATTGTTTTTGTTAACCCATTCTAATAAAACAACTAAATAAGTATCTTTAATATTTTGGTTACTTTGTGTACTGCTAACTCTCTTAAAACAGAGTAATTTTTGTCCAACTTCATTTTGTGTAAATAAGGTATTTGTAATTGTGTTAATTTTATTTTCCAACTGCAAGTCTTCAAACAAACCGTTTGAATCTATAACTAGATTCGAGGTTTTTTTTAATATGGCATATCCAATATTATTCAAGTCAATTATTTATTTTATAAAATGGTAGTTTTATTTTATTCCCTTTTTTTAAATCTTCTAGCTTTCCGTTTTCTTTATAAATCACCCATTTAAAATGCGATTCTATTAGGTTTGAATCCTTCAAGACCTCGGGATTTACGTTTTGGTATATATCGTTAGGTTCTTTCATATAATTCTCTAATTGCTCAGCTATTTTATCTTCTCCTCTCCATGCAACCTGAGGCTTTAGTTGTTTTATTTCATTTTCAATGGTTATAAAATATGTCTTTTTAGAATTAGGACTTAATCTATTTACTAATGCATCATCTTTATAATCAAATTCCCAAAATTGCCATTTATGATCTACAATAAATCGATACTCATCAGAATTTTTATTGTCCATAAAATTTTTCAACAAATCATCGGCTGCTTTCCTGAATTCAAAATGGTTAGCCGTTGTGCTACTATTTTTAAACTTATTTAGTTTGTCTAAAAATTCTTTTGATTTTTTCTGTGCCGCTGCAATTTCAGCATTCTCAGCGTTGACTATTTGCTCTTTTTTCTCTGTATCTGCGATATGTTCATTTAACTCAATTTCTTTGAATATAAATAAGCCAATAAAAGTTAACAGTAAAAAAGTAAGAATTATAAATAATGAAATAATTTTCTTCCAAGCCTTAGATTTTCTTTTTGGCATTTGTTCAAAATAAGTATCTACATAAGCCTTATTTCTAATTTCTTCAGAATTAGAACTCTCTGCGATTTTTATATTTGAATATTCCCTTATTCTATGAGATGCTTCTTCAATAGTTCTTCTTAATGCTTCATATTTACGATCATTTTCACTTGGCATACTATTATTTTTGCTAAAACCTATTGGTCGCTGAAAGTTTGTGTTTCTAGAAACTTTCCTATTTTTGTTTACGACTTCCTCCAACTGATTTTTAGCATGTAAAAGCTCTTTATCAACAATTTCAAGTTCACTTTTATAAGAAGATATTTTATCTTCTAAACGTTTTGCCTCATCGTTATCAATAGCAATTTTATTTTGAAGATTAGCAGCATTTCTATTAATAAATTTCAACTTCTCATCGTCTTTTACTAACCTGTCTTTAAAGAAGATTAAATAACTATTATAATTGAATAATTCAGCAAGTGGTAACTGTTTAAAACCATTTGGCTTCATTTTCTCAATAACTGAGTTCGATGTGCTTGCATATAAATAATCTACCGAATGAAAAGAACGGTTTAAGGCAAAATTATATAGAAGTGATGCGGCTTCTTTCTCTAAGCTATTAAGTTTAATAACTATATTATTATTCGATGAAGATATTGGTGCATAATTTAATTTACTTTCTTCTAGTCCGAATTTTTTATTGGCATCGGGTAAACTTACATTCCAGTTATCAGCATCAATTGAATTAAATCGATTATCTGTATCTACATTTTCTTTCATTTTAGAAAACAAATACACTAGTCCAGAAATCATTTCTTCAGCATTTGGCATTTTACCTTTAAAACAAATAGCGCTACCTACAAAACCTCCAGCCCTATTTTCGCCATACTGTAATGCATTTTCGTATAAAGCTATGAGTAACGCGTCTTTTTGTTCTAAATTATTTAAGTTAGAAGGAATTCTTCTTATCACAATGATTTGTTCTCCTTTATCAAGAACAATATGCGAATTATTTAAGTATAAAGACTTATCTAAATTTAAACTCTTAAATAAACCGTTTGAAACTACTGCTATTCCTTTAGGACTTCCAAATACTGCATATCCGATATTATTCATTTGAAAATATGTTTTTTATCGACTTTAAAAATTTATTCAAAGTAGATGTATTAACTTCTTCATAGAGAGATCCACCCGTTGCTGTTTCATACATCCAATCCAATAATTTTCTTGAGTCTTCAGGTTTAAATATGTAGGTATCTCCTTTTATTGTGTCTGACACCACATCTCCTATGGAAAATTTCATATAAGCCATTTCCCTATTTGTGTCGAATAAATTATTTGTAAGTATTGGTAATTTCTCTTCTAAATAATCTTTTACACTATCGTATTGATTCGCAATTTTATCCCATTTATTTACTGTTATTAGGACTGGGTTAGTAGTATGGCCCTCCTTATGCACATACATTAAAAACTGATTTATTAAATCTTCACTGTTCTCAGGTGTATCGACATCCACCACGCATATAAATTTCATATTGCATTCTGGATGCTGAAGGTAGGCATTAATACGAGCATCAAAATCACCTCCTGCCTTACCTTCGTCTCGAAGTTCTATCTCTCTTAAATCTTCTCCCGCCATTTCTAATAAACAGAAAGGCATATTTGTTTTTCCATTAGGCTCAAATTCTAAATTTATTTCTGTAGGAAATACAAATTCAGTAGTATCTAAAGTTTGAGTTCCAGCAATAAATTCACCATTTCTGACTTTTTTGGTCATTTGACTTAAAGCATAGTCCCCTTTTCTATGATGTGCTTGATCATTTAATCCAAGTGACCTTAATTGACCAATTCTCGATGTTTGTATGTAATATAAAAGACCTGATAGCATTGCTGACTTACCAGCGGTAGAGTTCCCAAAAACGAAAAAATAAGGCATATTAGGATCAATTACTAAATCTACATTTGGTGTGTTTGGAATTATTGGCTCATCGATGCTTATATTATCGATACTTGAATCTTCATCAAAAGTTTGGTCGATTGAATTAAATGGGTCTTCAGGTTGAACATCATCAAAATCCTCCACATTATCCGCAAAAGGATTTTTAGTAGTTTCTAAATCATCTAATGTATCTCCATCAAAAAGCGTTGGTCTTTTATCTTCTAATTCTAAACTAGAAAAAGGATTTGATTCTTTTGTACTTTCGCTTTCAACTTCAGACCTTAATGGCATTTCTTTTTTGCTTTCGGTATCAATTTCATCAATCCTTTTGCGATTGAGCGGTAATTTTGTTTTACTATTCTTAGCCATAACTGTATTTTATAATCTTCTTGGACCTGTAGGTATTTGTTTTCTTTTATTAGAATTATAGGGAAAAACTAAAAACAAAAATCCAAGAGGAATTAAATCAATGATTAAACTAAAAAATGAAGCAAAAATACTTGCTGTTGGATTCTCCCATTTTACAAATGCACTTTCTAAAGAATGCTTAATAGTACCAACTTGCCTTTGGTCACTTTCCTTTAATTCATTAAAGTTAAAATCAACTTTGTTCGTCAAGCTCCCTAAATAACCTTTAACAGGATTCCCAATGACTTCATTGTTTGTTTTTCTTAAATCTTCAAGCATTTGAAACCCTAGTACTTTTACCGAGTCATTTTTAACCATTGAATCATATTGGTCATTCACAATTTTATATTTGGATTTTATAGGATCGAAAACTTTATTTAGTTCAGCTTGTTTTGCTTTTTCTATAGAATTATAATAACTTATTGCTGTTTTTTTGAAATTATTAAACTTTGTTGTGTTTTGAACCTTAGTTAATTCTCCTATACTATGATCTAAATATTTAATATTATAATTTTCAAAAAGATTATTAATATCTGTCCATTTCTTTTTGGCAGCTTTACCATAGCCATTGTAAGGTCCTTGTTCTTCCATTTGAACTCGTAACTGTTCTAACTCAGAATCTAAATTCACCTTCAAGTCTAACAACCCTGTAGATTTATCCATAGCTGAAATAGCAGAATTGTATGTATTATTAAGCGCTGTTGAATAGACAGCTAATTCACTTCCTACTAATTCCCCTTTCATTTGAGCTCCATAAATTGCATTGAAGTTTCCAAAAAAACTAATACCAAGTGGTAAAAGATATCCAAGAATTAGCATTTTATGAGGGATTCCAGCAATTCTTTTCTCCATTATGGTGTAATTAAGACCGAAAAATATTAAACCACTGACAATTGCAATTAATATTGCAGGAATAAATCCGAGAAATTTTTCATAACCAATAAATGTTTGATACGAACTAAATGGTACAAGCAAAAAATTTAATGCAAAGTATATTATTTTCATTCCCAGACCTTGCTTATTATCAGTCTTTTTTGGGTTGTTTCTAGTAGTGTAATTTATTGCCATCGTTGGTTATTAGTTAGCGTCAATATTTAATATGTCACTTAGTTTTTATTATAAAAAATAAATGCATGTTGCGGTTAGGTTAAATTTAGTTTTTAAATATAATAGTTCTAATTTAAACACATTCAATATTTTATTGGAAATGCAGAAAAATAGTGTTGATGTGTTAACTTATTTTACAACTATCCCAAATCTAATTTTCTCAATGAAAAAATCTTTACGATTTCCCGTAAAGATGTATAATTTTAGCAGAGATAAAACTACTTATTAATTTAAAAATAATTTTATTTATTTTTTGATGCTGCTATCATTGCCATATTTCTAGAATGCATTTCTTCTTTTTCATTTTTTTCAATGTCTGCAATTTGACTACTGATTAACATATTGTGATTGCTGATTTTAGTTGGAATATGAAATAGATCAACTAAACACCAGACGCCTATCCCTCCAAAAGTGAACCAATACAAGAATTGTAAACCCCATTTTCCTAAATAGGCATAGTGGCACCCTAAAAAGAACCAACATAAATATGCTGTTCCTGATGATTTCATTTTTGATACTAAATAATGTTTATTCATTTGTTATTTGATTTTTTAACTGTTTTTATTTACGAGTAATTATTTTACTATATTTCAATAATTGATTTGAGTGTTACTTTGAATTATTACCTAATTCAAAATTTATTTCTTTTATTCATTTTGCACTGCACTCGACGTTATACAAATCATTACGTTTAATACTAATTTTTTCAAACATAAAACCATTAAAAGCCAAAACCTTACGGTAAACCGTAAGCAAAAAAAAAAAAAAAAAAAGACAATTTAATAACCATAGCACCATTTTTAAAAGGCTAAATAAAAAAGTGCACATTTAAAATGTGCACTTTTCATTCCCCTCAAAACTACTTTAATAGCAAAATAATAATGAATTGCAAACTTATAAGAGCTTGATCTATTCTTATTACGGTTTACCTCAATCGTGTAAATTAAATAAGCCCTAAATCTTTTACGATTGCCACTAAGTGTATGGCATTATTGGCTTTGAATTGTATACGTAGTTTATTTAAATGTTTTTCTACCGAGCTTAAACTGCTTGGTGCTATGGCATTGCTTTTAAGAAAATTACTTATTTCATCTTGTGATAAGCCGTTGGAAAGCTGTTTTAGCAATTCTATGTCGTAGTCGTCAATTTCTAAATTTGAATTAGAACTTAATGCATGCTCAACTTGTTGTGAGACATAAATACCACCTGCATACACCGTATTAATTGCTGCATCTATTTCCTTTAGCCCATTTCTTCCTTTACACACATAAGCATCAGCTTTGTACGTTTGAATTAATGTTCTCACTTTTTGCAACCGATCTTCCACGGAATACACAATAACTTTTAGATCTGGATATTCTTGTTTTAATTGTTTAACTAAATCTTCACCTGAAGCGTACGTTTGGGCTCTATGGTCTGATTTAAAAGATAAATCTGTTATTAATAAATGAAAGGACTCTGCATTTTGATAGGCACTTTTTATTTTTAAATAAGCGTCATCACAGTATTGTACTTGTGTTACATTTGTAATTCCCAGGGCATCTAAAACCGTGCGCACCCCTTGGTTGATACTTCCTAAATCGTCGGATATTAATACTTTTGAAAACATACTAAATTATAACTTGTGCTTTAAAGCCTTTATTAATTTGAGACTCAAAAGTAATTGATCCGTTGATAGATGCGATACGGTTTTCCGCATTTTGCAAACCATCACTTTTAGTTATGTCACTTCCTACACCGTTATCTTTATATTCGATAGTTATTTTTTTATTGGTTTGACTGAAATTTAAAACCACTATGGATGCTTTGCTATGTTTGCGCATATTGGTCATTAATTCTTGTAATACTCTGTAAAGGATTGTTTTTTTGATATCAGACACACCATCCCAATTGATATTAGAACTATTTTTAGTTATCACATTGACCTCTTTGGTTCTATAACTCCATAGTAAATCACTGATTTGCTCATTAAAATTACCTTTTACATCTATTACACTATTTTCTTTTGAAATATCTCTTGTTCTGATATAAATATCCTCTAAATCGTCTAAAAGCTCTTCATTTACATTTTCGCTATTTTGAAGTTTAGCCATAACGTGATACACATCGTTAGCCACTTCATCATGCACTTTTTTTGAAATACGTGTTTCTGTATTATATACCTGCTGTAGTTTTTCTTTTTTGTGTCTATCGTTAAGCTTTAGCACAATAAATACTGTTAACAGTATAATGAATGCTGCTATTGATTGATACATCAATCGTTTCGACTTCTCTTTTTCTTTTAAAATTTCATTTTCATCTGCGCGTTTTTTCTCTTTAAAAAATTCATACTTGCTTGATGCAAATTGATTTTTGAATACTTGATTGGCTAGATTGATGCTATCATTTAATGTTTTAAACCTAATGACCTCATCATCGTTATTCAATGTCATTTTAAACCCTAAAACATTAGCTTCGTAATACTTATTACCACTATTCTTTGCTATTTTTAAGGCTTTATTAGTGGCATCTAGTGCTTTAATTTTATTGTTTCTATCACTATAATATTCCGCCAAATGTAAGTAGCTGGTTATTAATCCGGAATTTGACTCTTCATCCGCTCTCATCTTCAATCCTTTTTCTAAATTGACTAAAGCCTCAGGATGATTAATTTTTGATTGTGCGTAACCTAAATTATCATATAGTCTTGCGACTTTCCTTTTAGACTCATTTGCTAAACTAAAATCTAAAACACTTAAATAATCTGCTATAGCATCTTGATACCTCTCTTCTTTAAGGTACACATTTGCGCGATTTTTTATGACAGAATTCTTACTACTCAACTCATCGGCAATTACAATGGCTTTATTATAATAATTGAGTGCTAAGGCATTGTTCTCTAACTCTTCGTTAATAAGTCCTAAATGATTATATAATGCTGTTCGAGATTCATTATCTAAGGCATCGTTTTTATTAGAATGGTCTAATAGTTTTAGCGCTTCAATAGCATAATTCTCACTTTCATGCAAAAGTCCTTTTTTTCTAAGCGCGATAGAAATTAAGCGTAGGTCATATATGGCTCCAATAGTATCTGATCTTTTTAATTTATCTTCTTTAGCATTTAAAAAGAATCGAAACCCCTTTGTTAAATCTGAAATATTTTTAGGTTTTAGAATTAAACTTCGGAAGTCTATAGTGTCTCTATTTTCTTGTCCATAGAGGTTTTGACTAGTGCTAAAACTAAGTATTAGCATTAAAAAAAAACAAAAAAAGAGGCATGAAATTTTGGTTGAATTCATTCCTCTAAAATAATAATAAATTTAATATTAACCACCAATAATTGGTGTTGTAATTGTAGAATTTGAAGACAGTATCCCTTCATATTTAACACAACAGGAGTCTAGATATTTTAAATCTCATTCTCACTACAACGGTAAAAGTCTAGCACGACCTAATTAGAGTTTTTATACATTAAAAAGAAACGAGAACAAAACCAGAAAAACAAAACCTCAATTCACTAGCTCACGGCTTTGCGTCCCTACCCTATAACAACGTTCCTCACCAAGATACAACGGATTGCCATGCTTCTCTGACCAAAAGCCATCTAAAACATCTTTAGTGATGCATTTATACACCACAACGCCTTTATAAATAACGGCATCATCGCCTTTATAATTAAAGTTAATGACCAAGATGTTATCTTTAAAAAAGCCAGTGCCCAACTGTTCTTGGCTATTATTAATTAGCCATGTTGCTTTTATTCTGTTGTTCTCATCTAAAGCTAATTCTAATATCCCTTTGTAAGCTATACCTTCCTCGTTTTGATTGCTTCCTATAATATTGTAGGTTCCTGGTAGTTGATCTATGGTCATTTGATGTTTTGTATAATTTGTTTGGGATTTAGCCGTTCTGCGCTTTTTAGTTTACTATACTAAAAATGGTACCTACTCGATTTCAGTTATACTAAAATCTGCAAATAATACCTCTTCATCTCTAAGGTCTTGCGCATTTATTAAACTCCTATAAATTCCCCATTTTGGTCTCACAAAACTAGCATCTGCTCTCCAGTTTATAATTGAAGCATTTGAATAGGTAAATAAAACAGTGCCATCACTTACTTTTTTTATCTCAATATCATAAGTTCCGGATGTGCCATATTTTATGGTTTCAGTCACCTCTAACCATGAATCTATAAAAGCAGCTAAATTAGCTTCTGCGACGTTAATTTGAGTATCCGTTTCAGCATATCGTAATTGCAATTTATCAGGACTCCCTTTCTTAGCAGATAACGTATACATTGGCATGCTTGCTAATGATCCACCTACTGACTTGAGTTGATGTAAATGTGTGAAATTTGTAGAGGATTGAAATCCTGCTTTTAATTTAAATTTCCATTTGTAAACCACTTTCTCATTCTCTATGCCTAATAAATTATCGGGTGACTGGTCATACGTTTTTATCTCATTTCGTTGTCGATCAAAATTTATACAGCGATCGTTGTCTGGTGACGTATGCATGTAAAATCGAAAAACATTTTTATTCAATTCATTATCAAATAACTCATCGATATGATCACCAAATTCGGGATGATTACAGTCTGGCGCTTCTATAGGATCATAACCTGGAGCCAACACTGAGGTAATTAAATCATAAGTATTTCCTGGACCATCAGCACTTAGAACAACTCCTTGCGGAATTGGATTTTCTATGTCTTTTACAAGCGCAATGGTGACTGAATTATTAGTTGAGTTTGAATCGTTATATACACTCTGATTTTCTATTTTAAAAGCTATTGTTGCAATCACTTGAGTTGTATCCGCATTGAAACTTAGCTGTTTTTCGATTTCACTTTCTAAAGCTATTCCGTAATTATAACTTATTGCATTTTCTAATTTTTGCATTAAATCTGCCGCATCACCCCAAGAAATTAAGCTTTCTGATGATGAAATAGAAATGTCTGTTGTCACTGGCTCTATAGTTTCATCATTTTCATTGTTATTGCAACTACTTAAAATAATTACGAACATTAAAAAGCATACTCTTATACTATTTAAAGGATGTCTTATCATATGCTATTCATTTATAAAATTACGCGCAACCTGTTTATGCCCAATTAGTCGTGTGGTTGGCTACTAATTTAGTAAATAAATCACAGTTAAAATATGCAATAGTAATGTTTGAAAGTTGGCCAAGACCAAGCCATCTAATTATATGAGTTTGGCAAATTGTTTTAATCCTTAATTAACGAAAAACTTAATTTGCTATTTATAGTATTAGCTATTTGGCTTTGATTTTTTTTTTTAAAGTAATTCAGTTTTTAATAATTGAAACGTCAATTCTTTTCCTTCTCTCAAGACTGTAATAGAAACTGTGTCTGTTCCATTATCATAACCGTCACGATAGAAACCACAATAGTCCTCTTCTGTTATACTATCATAACTCGCATCATCTATACGTATTATTTTATCGTCTTGCTTTAAAAATTGAGATGCACTCGACGTTTCTACAATTCTATTTACGTAAATACCTTCATTTTCAAAAAGTGTAGAAAACCCATAACTTTTATAAGAATCGTTACCTGCTTTAGTAACTTCTATCAGTCTCAGCTTTTTCTTATTCCAGTTTAAGATGACTCTATAGTTTTTAAAGAATGTTAAACCTAAATTATTACCAGCGCCACTTTTTACCCTTGCATGTATATTATTAACCGTATGATTTCCAATTTTCAATTCATCAATATTAGTTTGGTAAAACGTTTTGGCCTCAGTACGTCCAAAGCCACCAAACGCTTTTTCAGTACCTCTTACATACCTTGTAATTAGATTGGCATCCCTTTGTTTTACAAAATAGTCTCCTCTTAATAGATTAGTGCCACCATTTCCAAAATCTACTGTATTATTTAGCACTTTCTCTCCATTAATTTTTAATGTAATAGAAGGTATTCCTGCAGTTCCTATATACATTTTAGAATCTATCGTTTCTGAAGGAATATCTAATTTACTTTCGTCATTAACGATTGTAATTAACTGATTTTCAAAATCGAAATCCCAAACGGCTTTTCTCATTAAGTTAGACCCAATAAATCCATCAATTTTAACACAACCAATTTCGGTTATTTTATTGAGATCAACGATACCAGCAATCGTATTTTGAAAATCAACATTTCCTATTTTAATATTACTAAGTCTTGTATATTCAGTTGAATTCGCAGTATCATTGATGTCCTCTATTTTCTCAGCACCGAGCACTCTACTATTCAATTCCTCTGCGAATTCTTTTGTTATTAAGTTTGAAGAACCTGTATCTAAAATAAAATTATGAGCTTTACCTTGGATTTCTACTTCTAAAACAATCCAGCCACTAACGTATGTAAAGGGAATGGTTGTTTTAAAATTTTCTTGAAGCACATTACCTTGTTCTAATACTTTGTCAATTTTAGAACCTGCACAACTCGTCAGCAATACTAGTAATGTAATAATTGAATAAAATAGTTGGTTTAATTTCATGATTAGCGTTTTTTGATTGATTTTTTTTATATAGAACAAACAGTCGTTCATCCCTTCTTAATAATAGACGCTAATTTTTATGATATGGTTGCCTGAGTTGTTTTTTAATGATACTTATTTTAAAGCGAATTGACATAAAAAAAACCTAACAAATAAGACAATATGACATCTTACTTGTTAGGCTTTAACCCTTTAAAGCTGCTTAAAAGAATTACATTTTAATCAACTTCTTTTGATATAATTCACCTTTACTTGAACTTGCTTTAACAGTATAAACACCATTAGGTAAGCCTTGCACAGAAATTTGCTTGCCTTCTTTATCTATTTTACCACCATTAAAACGTTTTACCATACGTCCGGTTAAATCGTAGATCTCAATAGACTCAATCTCTGTCACCTCCTCAAAACTTAGCCATGCATAGCCTGACGTAGGATTAGGCGAGAGCTTCATTAAATCAGATATGTTTTCTGGTCTTAATGGAACTTGATATGCCTCTGGTAAATACTGTATAAGTGTGGCTTTAGTTTCAGTACCACTATCATTTCTATAATTAGATATACCTCCACGACCTCTAAGATGAATACTTACCAAATCGGTTTCTCCATCGCTATACACTTGTACTCGTAATGCAGCAGCAGTTATTGTTGACTCATATCTGCCATCCCATTCGTAGATACCACTATCAATCCAGCCTCCTTGGCCTTCTTCTATAGTGATCCATTCGTCATTGTTTAAATAACTCACTCTCCACATCGCATTGGGTTGTGGTTGGTTAGCATAAGTACCTCCAAAAGTAACATAGTTAATGGCTTTTGGTACTGTCCAATCTACTTGCCATACAAAACCATTATCTGCCTCTGGACGTCCTAAATTCTGCCCAAATGCTACACCATACTCATTCCAATCTGTTCTTATAAAATAATCATCTATAGACGGATCATATAAAATAGCTTGTGGTCTGCCACGGCCATCAGGTGTTGATCCTGTTACGGTTGCATCTTCCAAGAGTGCTAAGTTGATACTCTCATCTGGTTCATTTACTGCGGTACCATCACTTACCGTGACTTCCTTAGAAATTGTACCTTCTAATCCATCGTTATCTGTAACTTGTAACGTTACTACATAAATCCCTGGAGATGCATAATTATGCACTACTATTGGTCCAGAACTAGAAGTATTACCATCACCAAAATTCCATTGATAATTTACTATACTACCATCTTCTATAGTGGTACTACTATCAAAAGTAACATTAAGTGCATCTGTAGCAGCCGTAAAATTGGCTATTGGTGTACCTACAGGAGCCAAATACTGAATGAGTGTTGCCTTTGTAGCTGTATTACTATCATTTGTTCTATTAGAAATACCACCACGGCCTCTAAGATGAATACTTACTAAATCGGTTTCTCCATCGCTATATACTTGCACGCGTAATGCCTCTGCAGTTATTGCTTGTGATGCTGTGCCATCCCATTCATAAATACCACTATCTATCCAGCCTCCTTGGCCTTCGTCTAAGGTTATCCATTCCTCATTATTGAGGTAACTTATTCTCCACATCGCATTGGGTTGTGGCTGATTATAATACGCGCCACCAAAAGTAACATAGTTAATCGCTTTTGGAGTAGACCAATCTACTTGCCATTTAAAACCATTATCTGCGTCTGGACGCCCTAGATTCTCACCAAAACCAACTCCGTATTCATTGTAATCGGTTATTATATGGTAATCATTAATTAAAGGATCATAAAGTATAGCCTGTGGTGTACCACGACCGTTAGAAACAGAACCTGATAAAGTGGCCTCCTCTAATAATGCTAAGTTGCTGTTTTCATCTGGGTCGTTGTCTGCAATTACGATATCACAACCATCTGGTATACCATTGCCATTAAGGTCTATGTTGTCATCAAAACCTTCACATATATCAAATTCATTACAAACACCGTCTCCATCTGAATCTGCGGTGTCGTTGTTTTTGTAGATTGAGAATCTATGATCACCACTTACTTGAATTAGTTCTAAAGAACCTCCCACATATAACCTTTGTCCATCCAAATAATTATCATTTCTTGGGACAGTTACTTGATGCGACGTATTGGTATCAACTAATGTTATTAGAAAATAGTAAGAATTACTAGGTATTAAGCTCACCGTATCACTAAATTTAAAATCAAACCCGTCACCACCAATAGAAATAGATTGAGGCCCTTCTGTAACTAAAAAAGTAGCAAATGCCGAAATAATAGGGTTAGTTGGGACTATACCTTCTCCACTTCCTTCATATAAACCTAAACTAAATTCAATATCGGAATTTGGATTAGTAATTTCCATATTAATTTGAATACCATCTACTTCAGTTATACCTTCTGGCATTTTAAACGATTGACCTACGACTTGATTAGGAAATGTAATACCTGCATAACCTGATGCTACTGCGCCATTTTCTATGACACCTACAGAACTTCCATTAACACAACCTTGCACATTAACCATTCTAGTCACTTCAGTAGCTGCATTAGCAGCAGCATCAGATACATTATAGGTTACCAAGTAATTACCAGCACTACTTGTATCTACTGCTGAGGCATCTATAACAATAGTATCCGTAAGATCGCCATCTACGTCATCTAGTGCTGTAGCGCCAAACTCTTGGTAAGTATCGCCTACATTGAGTTCTATAGGGTTATCGCCAAGTAAAGTGATTATTGGTGCTGTCTCATCAATTATATCAGGTCCACACTTATAAATTGAAAAAGTGATATCAGCATTAGCGTCGTGGTGATAAAAGGTACCATCATCGTTTAATTGAAAGGAAGCTCCATCAGGGTAAGGGTTTGCCCATGGTGTAGAATTTAATGCATATCCGCCATATCCATGATAATCATCATACGTTTCTGGAGTAAGTATAAAATAATAATTATCTCCTGGTATAAGACTTAAAGTGTTAGCAAATTGAAACTGCACTTCATAACCTCTATTTGTTTCCTCGCTCGCTGCTTGTGTATAAATAGAAGAAGAAGCAATAACTGGATCTAGTCCATCCGTAGTTAATCCTTTATAAAGTTTTACAGTGAATTTATAATCTGCTCTCAATTCGGAAAATGCCAAAGTAATGCCATCTATTTCGTTAACACCTATAGGTACAACAAAAGATTGACCAAAGCTCATACGTATCGAAGGAACCGAGGCAATACCACCGGTCCAAACGTTATTTTCAATTTGAGGAATTCTATTTATACAAGGTTCAATAAATACTAATGAATCATTAACAGTAACTACTCTAGTAACTTCTGTAGCCGCATTACCTGCAGCATCAGATACATTATAGGTTACCATGTAATTACCTGCAGTACTTGTATCTACTGCTGAGGCATCTATAACAATAGTATCCGTAAGATCGCCATCTACGTCATCTAGTGCTGTAGCGCCAAACTCTTGGTAAGTGTCACCTACATTGAGTTCTATAGGGTTATCGCCAAGTAAAGTGATTATTGGTGCTGTTTCGTCTATTTCAACCATCAACACATCAACATTATCGGATGCTGAACCTGTACAACCACTTGCGTTTGTAAAAGTATATGTTAGCGTATGCGTATCAACTTCTGCTACTGCTGGGTCAAAACTATAGGTAAGTCCATTACCATCATCTGTAACACCAGGTCCAGAATATGTACCACCTATTGGCGATCCGCTACCAAGACCTGTCTGTACTCCTGCATTTTCATCTAAGTCTGCTGGTGCTGTAAAAGTTACTGTTGGTGAAGGTGTAATATATATAGTTACAGCTGAACCAGATACCGCAGTACAGTCATCAGATAAATCACCTGGTGTTGTATTGTCTGATTTCACAACTATTCTGTAATAATAATTGTCTGGTACGGTTGGTGTCACTGTTACAGTAGAGCCTGTTGCACCTACTATATCTTGCCATGGCGTACTAAAATCTGATGGTAAGAACTGCCATTGAAAACTTAGGCTACCATTACCAGTAAACTCAGATTCTAATAGAAAACTATCCGTACTGCCTTCACAAACCTGTAAATAAGATTCTCCATTTACTGTAGTGGTTTGTATAGCTACTTCGCATGTAGGAGTTTCATCTACATCTGTAACATTAATTGATAAATTTTGGAGGGTCTGTGCACCTTGAGAATCTGTGATTAGCACTCTAATATTATAGCCATTATTTCCACCATAATCCTGTGGGTTTTCAAAATCAGGAGCTACAGTAAAAGTAACCACGCCTGTATTAGCTTCAATATCAAACAAGTTGCGATCAATTCCATCAATAGTCGATATTGCATATGTTAAATCTAAGCCTGCAAGATCATCTTCCACATCTGTAGCATCAACATCATAAGCAAATGTTTGATTTTCTTCTACAGATACAGTTATCAAATTTCCGCCTACTGCTATTGGTGGTGTATTACTCGCAACCGCAAACACCTCAACATTATCGGATGCCGAACTTACACAACCACTTGCATTTGTAAAAGTATATGTTAGTGTATGTGTATCAACTCCTGCTACTGCTGGGTCAAAACTATAGGTTAGGCCGTTACCATCGTCTGTGACACCAGGTCCAGAATATGCACCTCCTGTTGGTAATCCGCCACCAAGGTTTGCCTGTTCTCCTGCATCTTCATCTAAGTCTGCTGGTGCTGTGAATGTTACCGTGGGATTTGGGTTCTCTACAGTTGTAACAGAACCCGTACCTATACACCCATTTTCATCAGTAACTGTAACTGTAAATGTTTCGGCTGTATTTACAGAAATGGTTGGCGTAGTTTCACCAGTCGACCAAAGGTAATTTGTATATGCTCCAGCGTCTAAAACGGTTGAGCTGCCTATACAAAAATTAGTTGCACCGCTTATTGTGGGTGTTGGTAATGCGTTTACTGTTATTTCCACATATGGTCGGTTACTAAATGAGCTTCCACAACCACTAGTTACATCTAGATCTAATAAAGTATATGTAGTGTCACTTGTTGGGTTTACGTCTAGACTCCAAGATCCATTACCTGAGCTATCCACATGAATATAATCAAAATTACCGTTAGCATCTTCTGACAATATTGTTAGACGCCAACCCTCATCTATACCTGATTGAAGACCGTTTAACGTTACAGTACCGCCTATTGTTGTACCGTTTCCGTTGCAAATATTACTACTACCAATAACCTCTAGTGTTGCTGTTGAAGGATTAGGAACAGTAAATGAAGGGGAAAAAGCACTTTCGCTGTTGCCGTCGTAGGCAGTTACTTGCACAACATCTCCTGGTGAAAATCTAGGGTTAATATCGGCAATCCAATAATTTCCATTACCATTGTTAGGATTATAAACCGTAGTTGTATAAGCTATACTGCCATTTTTATATATTCTAATAATAGTACCAACTGGATTAGATGTATATCCTGTTAAAACTGAGCTAGCAGTGCATATAGGATTTTGAATAATTGTTGGGACTTCTAGTGTGTTGCTCACAGCCATAATATCCACGTTAATATTATGGAACCCAAAATTATTTAAATCAGAAACTCCTGTTGGAGTAATTTTTACCTGAGAAATATCTAGAGCATTAACCGGATTAGAGGTCACCAAAGTTCCACTACCTACACCATAGGTAGTAGGATTAGAAATAACATCACCATCTTGATTTGTAACTGATATAGTGCCTTGTCCAAGTGTATCATAATCAATACTATTAAGACTGAAGTTTGTAGGGCTTCCATTCTTTGTAATAGATAACGTGTAAGGCGTCAATGGATCTATAGCACTTAAGTAAAATACAAGATCTCCTCCTCCAAGATGATCGAGCTCTTCATTACCGGAATGAAAAACAGTTAATACATAAGTATCGCCTCCACTAACAATCGTTTCTGTAATACTTGTACCATTATCAACAGCTGTATCAATTGTAAAATTCAAGTTTTGAGCATTACTTTGCCAACTAAAGGCAAGCATAACCACCAGTAAAAACTTTGTTATGCCGTTACGAGCGAGATGAATTGCATCTTTATCGAAAATTGAAAAAGAGAATTTCTTGTTTTGAAATTGGAATGTTGTTTTTGTTTTCATCTAAGATAATTGTTTTAGTTCAACAGAAAACACTTTTAAATACTGAAAATGCACAAAAGACCACACCAGTTTATGGTGCAGCCTAAATGCAATTTCTATATGAAAATTGTGTTGTAATGTTGAGGGTTGATTAATTAATAGCTTGTTAAAATTAAGCATTAAAAATCAGTAAATCAGACTCTTATAATAAAAAATCGACGAATTGTATTAGAAATCGGTTTGGTAGAAATTGTTTTCGGTAAAAAGTAAATAAATGCGTTTAAACAAGGCCCGAAATACACATAAAAGCCACTAACACACCTCTTAAAATACTGAAAATGAATACTATATTTTAAAATAAATGCTTAAACTAAAATTTACCGACTAATGCATTAACGCTTTCGATTTCGATTAGTAGGACAACTACGACAACGCGACATATAGGTAAGCGAAAACTCGTACACTCCATTGGTATTCCCAATTTTTGAAATATTGGCATCATATGACAATCCGAATCTAAAATTGGTGTATTCTAATCCTAGAAATCCATTTAATGAGGTGACCAAATGACTGTTATTATCATTACGGGCTGGATTTGTAGCTGCTGTAAGACCTAATAAAAATTGATTCACCTGAAACAAAGTACCAACATCTAAACGATTATACTGACCTTGTTGCATGTAGTTCACTGTCATCATTATATTATAATCTATCATAAACGGAAAACGATAATTACCATGTATAGAATAAAAGATATCTAAGGGCACATTCTCATCTCTTAGGAACGAAATATTTGGTCGGTTTAAATGTTTTGCCGAAATCCCAAACCAGTATGTGGTACCGTTGTAGCCCTGTTTCTCGAAAACAAAACCAGAAGACACATCGAAAAAGAATACATTTTCTGTATTACCACTAAATGGATCTACAGATACCGACGCAATTTCGCCTGTATTAATATTTATTTGATCGGCAAGCGTTAAACTTTTAAACCCAATATCTTTAAATCCAAAACCAACTTCTATCGCTGGTCTAAAATACCAACCACCATTAAGATTTACACGATGCATATAATTTACATTCGCCTGATAATAATTATAATTGCTAAACGATTCATTTTGCCATAACGCATTAAAACCTATGCCTGAACCTGAGCCATTTCTATTTTCGTAAGATTTATTAATATAAAAATATTGTGTTCGCACTTTTAAACCTAAGTTAGGCCATTGCGTTCTGCTTAGCAGACCTGCACTAATTCTGTCATTATCCTCAAAACCAGAGAACCCTGGATTTATGGTTTCTTGTATATAATTAGACTGCGTAAATATTGGGTCTTGAGCATTAGAATTAAAGCCTAATAAAACCGCTATAATGATGGTAATTTGTATTCTTTGTGTCATTTTGGTTTTATTTGATAAATATAAAAGCTCCTTGTTTTTTAATTTCATTTCCGTAGAAGGTCCTGGCTGTAAACGTGTAATAATAATTACCATTTTCGGCGTCTTCATCTTTTACTTTTCCGTCCCAACCTCTAATAGCATCACCTGTTTCATTATAGATTAGACCTCCCCAAGTATCGTAAACATTCATTTCTAAACTATTGAGCCCAATAAAAACAGGACCAAAAAAATCATTAATACCATCTTCGTTTGGTGTAAATGCATCTGGCATTACCAATTTATAACCTTCTTCAACGATTAGAGTAATTGTTTTTTGGTACACACAACCATAAGGATAAGTAACGGTTTGTTTTACCACGTAGCTGCCAGGAGTGAAATAGGTATGAAAAGGATTTTCTTCTCCAGAGAAACTACCATCACCAAAGTCCCACAGAATAGTTTCGTAATGTCCTGTTGCTGTATTAATAAATTCAATAGGATCTTGAATGGCATAAAGACCATAATTTAAATAACCAAAGGAAGTAGTATCAAAATCAGCATCACCTAAAACCGTTAATTCCACATTAAAGGTGTAATTAGTTGAACAACCCAAACTATCTATAACGTCTAAAATAACTAAGCCATTTTGATCAGTAGTCATCAACTCATTGTTAACACCACTTACAGTTCCGCTAGACCAATTGTATTGAAACGGTGGCACTCCTCCACTTGCTACAGCCACAAAAGTTTGATCTATAGTTTTGGTGTCGCAATTGACCTCAACTTGTTCTTCAACATTTAAAACCAATGGCTCAAAACGTGTAACCTCCCAACTGCCTTCTACTATACAGCCATTAGCATCTGTAACCGTAACTATATAAGTATTTGGTGGCACATTACTTAAATCTTCTGTTATCTCACCGTTAGACCAAGACACATTAAAAGGAGGCGTTCCTCCTTGTATAAGTAAATTAATGTGGCCACTATTGGTGTCTTCACAATCTAAAGCATTAGTAATAGTAGCAGAAACTTCTAATGGTAAAATATTAAATATGGTAAAGCTCTCTTGAATAACACAAGGCACGCCATCTGTAATTGTTACCGTATAAGTACCTGGTGATAAATTATTACGCTCTGTACCAGCTGTAGCATCATCATCCCAAACCAAATTAACAGGGTCAATGCCACCAACAAAATTAAGTGTTATGCTTGCGTCATTTTCGCCAGCACAAGTCATTTGTGTGATTTCAGGATCTATTAAAAAAACTGGTGGTTCATCAATAACTACAGGGAATTCGCGTACACAATCTTCCGCATCTGTTATTGTAATAGTGTACGTCCCTCCAGAAAGATTAAATTGACTATTTCCGGTTCCTAAATTACTCCACTCAATAGTATATGGCGATACACCTCCCAAAATTGAATTAATAATTATTGAACCATCATTATCTCCGTAGCACATAATTTGTGTAACACTGAGATCTACTTCTATTTGATCGTTTTGAATAATTTCTACCTCTAAAGTATCTGTACAACCAGAAATATCTGTAACTGTAAGATTATAAATACCTGCGATTAATGTATCTATATTCTGATTTGTACTCGAAAAACCATCAGGTCCAGACCAGTTATAACTATAATCTGTACGACCACCAATAACGTTTACCGAAATTGCGCCTGTAGCATCACCAAAACATAAGACATCTGTTTTAGCATCTAATGTTACTTCTAATTCATCTGGTTCTTCTACGCTAAAACTAAGTGCTATTGGTCCACAAGAATTAAAATCTGTAACAGAAATAACATAATCTCCTGGTGCAAGATTAGATACATCCTCGGCTGTAGAAAATGGACTTCCATCTAAAGTCCAAGTGTAAGCATAAGGTGGAGTACCGCCTGAAACATCTATTCCTATTTCACCATCATTTGCACCAAAGCATGAAATGGTTTCTACATCGAAATCTACTGTACTAAAAACCAATTCATCTGGCTCAGTAATTGTTATGCTTTCTGTGTACGGACAACCACCATCATCTTCAATATCTAAAGTATATGTACCAGCTTCAAGATTAAAAATATCTTCGCCTGTGCTAGAAAAACCGTTTGGTCCTGTCCAAGTGATGTTATAGGCATTTCCTGTTGTAAAAGGCACTCCTCCAACTATGCTTATGTCTATAGATGCTGTATTCACTTGATAACATAAATTATGAGTTACACTAGAACTAACTGATATTGAAGGATTAACCGTAACTACAACTTCAAACTCTAATCCTGGACAATTCCCTGAAACTGGAGTGACCGTATATGTGACAGTTGCCGGATTTATAGTGGTATTTTCTAAAAACTGAGATACCGTAGCTGTAGGAGTTGACTGATCTGTGGCACCTGTAACACTACCTGCAGGACTAACCACTGGAGTCGTCCATGTGTATAATGTATTTAACGGCACTATATCACCTGTATTGGTTGTGTCTGGCATAAACTCAAAGGTGTTACCACTGCAAATTAAGGTCTCAGAATCATCAATAATTGGAGTTTCATTGACTATAATTTCTGCCGTGTTAGATATTATCTCTGTACAACCACCAGAACTAAATGTGATTATGGCATAATAATATGTGGTTCCAATTGAAGTCACATCAGGATTATATGTCGCTGAATTTGCGCCTGTAATAGCTGTTCCTGTTGTGGTATCATCTACAGGGTTTAAATACCATTGGTATGTTGCAGTTCCTGTTCCGCTAGTATAAGCTACCGTTAATGCAGACGTGGTTTCACCCAAACATAATTCATCTGAAATAGGTTGTGCACTAAATTGTGCTCCTGCACTAATTTCAACCTCAGCTATAGCACTTATAGCTTCACAGCCTGAAACATCTTGAGTTACAGTACAATAATAATAAAGTGTTCCTACAGCTGTTGTTGGAGGTGTATAAATACTGGAGGTTGCGCCTGCTATTACTGTTCCTGAAGTCGTATTATTTGCAGAATTCACAAACCATTGGTAAGACAAATTCCCCAAGCCACCAGAAATAATAACTTCTAAATCTTGAACTGTTGAGTTTTGACATAAACTTTGGAAGTCTATAGGTTGAGTGGCTAACATAGGATCGTCAACCACTTCAATTTCTGAAACATTGCTTATAAGCATTGAACAACCATTAGACACAAAAGAAACTTCAACATAATAATAAAACATCCCAACCGTACTGAACACTGGAGGTGTATAATTTGAAGTTGTTGCTCCAGAAATTAATGTACCACCAGAATTACTATTTGTAGTATTACTATACCATTGATAAGTAGGATTACCTGACCCACCAGAAACAACTACTGAAAGTTCTTCTGAATTACCACCAACACATATGGATTGCGTTACCAAAGGTTGCGCATCTATTTGCGGAGCATTGGCTACTTCAATCTCTGCAGTATCTGATATAATTTCATTACAACCTCCAGACGAAAATGTGATAATCACATAATAATAAGTGATGCCTACCGTATCTGTTGGTGGCGCATATGTTGCAGAAGTTGCTCCTGAAATAGCAGTTCCGGATGTGGTATTGTTTACCGTATTTTCATACCATTGGTAAACCGGAGTGCCTGTGCCTTGGTATGCAACTGACAAATCTGCGGTAGTTCCATTTTGGCAAACTCCATTAGATATCGGTTGCATAGTAATAATTGGTGCAGGTTCTACCGTAATAACAAAAACAAGAGACGTTCCTTCACAGCCATTAATTTCTGGTGTCACCGTATATTCTAAATTAATTGGATTAGTTGTTGTGTTTATTATGGTTTGCTCTGGGATTATATTAGAGATTCCACTAGCTATATAACCTGTAAGTCCTGCAGGACTATTAGACGTCCAAGTAAAAGTTGTACTCGCATTATCTGAAGTTAAATTAATAGCAGCAGTAGATGCACCAGAACAAATGGTTTGTAAAACATCTGTATTTGTAAGCGTAGGAGATTCATTAATAGAAAACATTTCTGTTTCTGTGGTTGTACCACAACTATTAGTTACACTAAATGTAATGGTATAATCTCCAACCGCAGTATATGCTATGGTTCCTGGATCTAACTGATTTGAAGTTGCAGGAGAACCTCCAGGAAATAACCAACTATATGTTATTGTTTCTGCAGCAGAAGCACAAGTATCAACAGTAGCCACAGGAATAAAAGACAATGAACCACAAGCGTCTGCTATTGGATCTAATGTTACTGTTGGTGGTTGTTTAACTTCAATAAATTGAGAAGTTGAAAAATCACCACAAGAATTTGTTGCAGTCATAACGAGTTCATAAGTACCTGCTTCATCAAACTGAAACGACGGATTCTTGGAATTTTCGTCTGTACCATTTGTAAAACTCCAAGATTCTGAAGTGCCACAGAATTCAGAAGTATAGATAACTTCCCATGCATATGTTGGAATAATGCAACTCACAGATTCATCAGTAGAATTTGTTACCGTTACAGCTAATGGTGAACAGCCTTCATTAACGTCTGTAGTAAAAACAGGACTTAATGGAGCTTCAATACATATTTCTTGAGTGACGGGATCTGTGATGCCACAATAATTCTCAGCATATAATGAAATTGTAAAAGTGCCAAACGTAGTATAAGAATGTGTAGGTTCAAAATCGGTATACGTTGTACCATCTCCCATATCCCAATACCAATTAGCATCTGTTGTGCAATTAATATTAAAACCGCCTATAGACGTATTAGTAATTGGTACATTGACATTAATACAAGCACTCTCTTCTATTTCAAAACTAACTTCAGGTTTTTTATAAACGGTAATAGGACCTGCTGTTAAATTAGATGTTCCACAAGACGTAATAATATCTAAAAGCAAAGTATAACTAGAGTTTGGACAATTAGATTCAGTATAAGTATGCGGAATTGGAAAATTCTCTGATGCTGATGGATTAGAGCTGTTGTAATATATTGAAGATTCTAAGTCGGCTTGAGTTAGAATAAATGTTGTACCATCTCCAAAATCTATATCATATAATGTATCTGGTGGATTCTCTCCCCAAGTACTAATTTTAAAATCTAATGGACTTACAGGCAGACATAAATCAACTGTACCTCCTGGTGTAACTATACCACCAGTAGGATTACTAGAATTACTTACTAAATACGTTCTATTTGTAATACAACCGTTAGAACCTGTGGCACTAATTACCATATTAAAGGATCCTAAAGTTAAATAAGTATGGGTAAGTGGGAAAGTTACATTAGCTTCTGAATTTCCGTCACCCCAATTTATCGAATATGACGTAACACAACCATCTGAAGTTGAATCATTTTCAACAGTAATGGTATACTCTATAGCAGTCGCATTACAGTTTTCAAATGGAGTCCCAAAATTAGCATCTGGATCAATAAAACTAATATCTGGTCTTCGCTTTATCGTTATCGTTTCTGAAGTTGTACTTACCTCTCCATTATCGTCTGTTACTGTAAGGATAACATTAAAATTTTGTGTCCCACATCCAAGCGCTAAAAACGAATGGTTAGGATTGGCTTGAGTGGAAGATCCTCCATCACCAAAATTCCAAACATATTCAAAAGGGCCATTACCTGTTACTGTAGAGGTAAAAGATACACTTTGGCCAGAACAAACATTATTATTGTTAAAAGTAAAGCTGATAGTAGGTGCTACATTTCTTACTTTTATTTTTTTATACGCTATCGTTTCATTCAAAGCAATTGCTGAACTAACAATAATGAAAAAAAATATAAAAAAGTTGATATACTTTTTAATCTTCATACCTCAATAATTAATTTAATATCATTTCTGAATGATGTCTTCAAACAGAATAAATGTTAATAACTATTATATTATTGAGCATAGAACCATAGCAAAGACCAATGCTTAAAAGCAGTCAATCTTGTATTCTCCCCATAAACATTTAATAGCTAATTACTTAAAGATTTCAAAATAGTTAAATTCATGTTAATCCTAACTTAAAAATTTTAACTTTTCGATGAGATTAAACTTTTAATCTTTGAATAACACATTACAAATAAAAATTTAATCATTATTATAAATTGCATATTTTCAAATAGTTAATAAAATTCTTATCATTTGCTATTACTTTCAATAACCAATGGTTGCTATATTAAACTTGAATTATTTAAAATAGGGTACTAGAAATTGCTATGCTTGATGACCTCTTTATCTATTTATAGGGCTGAATGTCTAACAGCTAAAAAATTATGACAGTACATAAAACGTCCTAAATTCTGAATAACTTTTAGACGAAAATCTCACAACATTTTTTTTAAATAATTTCTGTAATCCAAATTCCTTCATTTATTAATAAAATGAAGGTTTAAAAATTCCCAAAACAAACAAATTGACCATCCTAAGCTAGTTGATTTTCAGTTTTTTAACCTTTAAATAAAAATTTTACACATTTAAAAAACTCAGTATTTCTGATGGTTTCAAGACATGAACCTGTCTTAATTCTTATGTATAATTACATTTTAACGGATTTATTTGCGTTTAAAAGATAAAAAATGTATGTTTGTCGAATAATTTAGTCCCAAACTAAAATTTAACCAACTATGATCAGTGTTATTTCTATACTGAAACGTTTTACATTATGTACACTTTTATTGTGCAGCTATAACGTATTCACACAGAGTGTCTTAACCACAGATAATTTAAATTCTGACTGGGAAAATTGGACACAAGAAAGTACCAACAATTATTTATCGAACGCTTCTCCCATTAGAGCGACCACTGCAGAAAGTACCACTATGAACCAAAGTGACACTTCTGATACAGAAAACTTATTATATAGAGCACCAATAGCTATTGATGGCAAACACCAACTCTACTTTGATGGAGTTGATGATTATGTAGAAGACTCCACTTTAATAAGCGAATGGTCTGAAATTACACTCATGGGATGGATAAAAACTGACTCTTCGGGATCTATGATTCAAACTATTTGTGGTCAGGATAATTTTTCTTTATTTCTAGTATTTAATCGTTTAGTCGTTAAAGCTAACAGCACCACATTAACATATTCTACACCACTACCAAACAATCAATGGATTCATGTTGGTGCAACATACAGTGATACTGAAAATAGATTAAAACTTTATATCAATGGAAAAGAAGTAAGTACTAAATATCTTAATGGACCACTTAATACAGATACGACACCTTTTTACATTGGTAGAAGGCATAACGGATCTGATAAATGGTTCTATAATGGCAACGCAGATGAAATTAGACTCTTTAATAAGGCACTTTCAGATGATGAAATTCAAAAACTAGTTTACCAAGAGATTGAAGATAATGGGAAGGTTCGTGGTACGGAAATATCCAGAGATATCAGTAGCCTTTCTTGGTCTAACCTTATAAAATATTATCGTTTTGATAGCTTTAGAGATAACATTACAGATAATTTAACTACTCCTGGTATTGATGTTGGCACAGGTGCTTCGCTACACAATATCTCTTCCTCTCAAATTCAAGCTCAAACGGCACCAATGCCATTTGTAACTCAATCTAGTGGTAATCTCGTATCTTCTTTAACCAATGCTTCTGCTGGAATTAATGGTGCTGATGCCATAACATATGATTGGTCTATTGTTAAGATAGCACACGATGGAGTAAACTACAACGACAGCCAAGTGCACTTAGGCTTAATTGTTAACGAAAATGATGCTAGTTCTAATCCGATTGAATACAATATCACCAACGATTCAGAACTTAATGTTTCTTGGTATTTAAAACTAGATGGTTCTATTGATTTAGAAGGAGAATCTCAATTAGTTCAAGGAGATGAAAGTATATTAGAACCAACCAGCAAAGGTAAAATTGAACGCGATCAACAAGGTACTGCAGACATGTATACTTATAATTATTGGTCGTCACCTGTAAAAATTCAAAACTCAGCTTCAAACAATTTTAGGGTTTCGGATATTATGAACGACGGCTCTGATTCAAACAATCCATCGAGCATTAACTTTTCATCATCAGGTTATGATGGTGCAGCAACTAACCCTATAAAAATAGCGGATTATTGGATATGGAAATATGCCAACCTACCAACCGGAACTTATTCAGCATGGCAGCACGTTAGACGTACAGGCACCATATTTCCTGGCGAAGGATATACAATGAAAGGACCAGGTACAGGTTCGGTATCAACACCTCAAAACTATGTGTTTTCAGGAAAACCTAATAATGGCGATATTAATCTAACTTTAGCTGCAAATAACGATTATTTAGTTGGTAATCCTTATCCTTCAGCTATAGATGCCAATCTATTTATTTTAGATAATGGTCCTGAACTAGACTATGACAACTCACCAGTTACAGATTCAACACCATTAATTAGTGGTACACTTTATTTCTGGGAACATTGGGGAGGAGGCTCACATTACCTGCAAGATTACCAAGGTGGTTATGCAACATACAACTTTTCAGGTGCAGTTGCTGCTGCCTATAAAGGTGATAATTACCCAGAATTAGCTACTGGAGGTATTCCAACAAAAAAACCAGGACGCTACATTCCGGTTGGACAAGGCTTCTTTGTCACTGGTGAAAACTCAGGAACTATCAACTTTAACAACGCACAACGTGTCTTTAAAAAAGAAAGCACCTCTTCTGTATTTATGAGAAGTGCAAATACTACAGCTTCCCAAAATAATGAAGCTGCAGAAGAGGAAGATCTAAGAATGAAATTTAGAATTGGCTTTAACTCTATCAATACTATACGTAGACAATTACTATTAACCATTGACGATAATGCCACACCAAATGAAGACTGGGCTTACGATGGTAAATTAAACGAAACGCAAATAGATGATATGTATTGGGTTATTAATGATAATGCATACATTATTCAAGGTAGTAACGAAGCTGAAATTTCTACTATATATCCGTTAGGAATTAAGACGAACATGGATGGTTTAAACACCATAATGCTAGACGATTTAGAAAATGTACCTGATGCCATAAATATATATCTGCATGACATTGCACTAGATATTTATCACGACTTAAGAGCCTCTGATTATGAAATTTTCTTAAACGCAGGCGAATACCTTAACCGTTTTGAAATTACATTTGCTACACCAGATCAACTTCTAAGTATAGACGACCAAGTAGTCAACCAAATTGATGTAATTTACTCTAACGACATTAAAAAAGTTGTGATTGTTAACCCTAGTCAATTAGAAATAAAATCTATGACGCTTTATAATATGTTAGGGCAATCCGTTTATAACAATAATACTATAGCGCAACGTAATTATTCGGAATACAATATAAATAATTTAAGTGTTGGTACTTACATTATTAAGCTGCAAACCCAAACAGGCTCGCTAGTAACCAAAAAAGTTTTAATAAAATAATGGATTGTTATTTGTTAGTGATTAGAAAGTCTCAGCTTTAATAAAAGCTGAGGCTTTCTTTATTTTAACACCTCTAAAAGCGCATTATAATCTAATTTCTGCTGCTCACCAGAAGCCATATTTTTTAATGTGAACACTTCAGATTTTAATTCTTCCTCACCCATTATAACCACAAACGGAATGTTACGACGGTTTGCATAATTCATTTGCTTTTTCATTTGTTTCCCAGAAACTGCAGCATCTGGAAATAGCTCTGCCTTTACACTAGCTTGTCTTAATTTGGTTACTGCACCTAAACTATATAGGGCTTCTGCATCACCGAAATTAATGAAAAGTACTTTTGTAGATTCTGCAATAGTAGATGGAAATAAATTCAATTCTTCTAATACCAAATAGATACGATCTAAACCAAAGCTAATACCTACACCACTCATATCTTTAAGGCCAAAGATTCCGGTAAGGTCATCGTAACGACCACCTCCACCAATGGAGCCCATTTTTACACCTTCAGGCGCTGAAACTTCAAAAATGGCACCTGTATAATAATTTAAGCCTCTTGCTAACGTCACATCTAATTGAAGTGTTGCTGTTTTTAGTTTTAAGTTTGAAATGGCTGTATTTATAAATTCTAGTTCTTCAATACCTTTTAATCCGATTTCAGAAGTACTTAAAATAGATTTTAAACTTTCAATCTGATCACCAAAATCGCCTTTTAACGTAAATAAAGGTTGAAGCTTAGTAATACCATCTTCAGAAATGCCTTTACCTCGCATTTCTTCTTTTACCTTCTCCTCTCCTATTTTATCTAACTTATCTAAAGCAACAGTAAAATCGATGAGTTTATCTTGTGCTCCAATCACTTCTGCAATACCAGATAAAATTTTACGGTTGTTAATTTTAATAGTAACACCTTCTAATTTCAAAGCTGAAAATACCGCATCATACAACTGTACAAATTCTACTTCTTGAAACAAAGACTTTGAACCTACCACATCAGCATCACATTGATAGAACTCTCTAAAACGCCCTTTTTGTGGACGGTCTGCACGCCAAACCGGTTGCATTTGGTAGCGCTTAAATGGGAATTCTATCTCGTTTTGGTGTTGTACGACGTAACGCGCGAAAGGCACTGTGAGATCGTATCTTAAAGCTTTTTCTGATATTTTTGATGTGATTAAACTTTCAGATTTCTGGTTATAATCTTCATCTGAAATCTTCTTTAAATATTCACCACTATTCAAAATCTTAAAAATCAAGCGATCTCCTTCATCTCCGTATTTTCCCATTAAGGTATCTGAGTTTTCAAAGCTTGGAGTTTCAATAGGTTGAAATCCAAAAATTTGAAACTGTGCTTTTATCGTTTCCATGATATAAGAACGCTTCGCTACTTCCTCTGCGTTAAAATCTCTTGTGCCTTTTGGTATGCTTGGTTTTTGTGCCATATTTATCTCTCACTAAAGTGGGAGTCTATTTTAATGAAACTTAATTTAAAATTGAACCTAACTGCGATCAATGAGACCGTTTAAATAACTTGATGTTGATTCAATTGCTCACAAAAATATTATAATTTTTAAAGGTCTTACTAAGATAATTGGTTTTTATAGTAACTTTATAGTGTTTTAGTCGTCTTATTGAATAAAGAACCCAACTAACGCCACAAAAACTATGTTTTCATTAGCTAGAGAGAATATTAGAATTGCCTTCGATTCTATTAAAAGTCAACTGCTGCGTACCATTTTAACGGTATTAATTATCGCTATTGGCATTATGGCTTTGGTAGGTATATTAAGTGGTGTGTCTGCATTAGAAAATACTATTTCTAGTAATTTTTCTTCCATGGGTTCTAACACATTTAATTTTCAGCGTTACGAGTTTACTGCGAGACGCCAAAGTAGTAGAGAACGTCAAAAAATAAATCCGGTAATTGACTATAGAAATGTGAAGGATTTTGAAGACAATTACAACTTTCCATTTACTAAAGTTGCAGTATCGTTTTTTGGGACATCTACGGCTGAGGTAAAATACGACAATAAAAAAACAGATCCGGAAGTTGGTGTACTTGGTGCAAATGAGTTTTATATTGAAAATGCAGGACTAGAGATTGAAAACGGTAGATCTTTAAATGTTTTTGATGTTAAAAATAGTAATGCCGTTTGCGTTATTGGAAGTGATATACAAAAGGCTTTATTTCCTGTTGAAAATCCGGTTGGAAAAACAATAAGCATCAGAGGGTCTAAATTTAAAGTGACTGGTGTGTTAAAAGAGAAAGGCTCTACGTTTGGTAACAATCAAGATTTAAGAGTGATTTTACCCATACAAAAAGCACGTTCTATTTTTACAAATGCTAATATAGATTATAGCTTAAGTGTAAAAGTAGATAAATCTGATATGCTCGATGCTGCACAAGAAGATGCTATTTTAACTTTTAGAAATATTAGAGGATTAAACCCAATTGAAAATAATGATTTTGGTATTGTACGTAGTGATGATTTACTAAATCAAGCCACACAAAACATCGATGCGCTTTATATTGCAGCATGGATCATTAGCATTATTACCATTTTTGGTTCTACAATTGCCTTAATGAATATTATGCTTGTTTCTGTTAGTGAACGTACTAGAGAAATTGGAGTTAGAAAAGCACTTGGTGCAAAAAGTAAAACTATAGCATTTCAGTTTTTTATGGAAACCGTAATTATTGGTCAGTTTGGTGGCATATTAGGAATTATACTCGGTATTTTAATAGGTATGGCTGTTGCTAATGGTTTTGATCTTGAATTTTCTACACCTTGGGTTGCGATGATTTGGGCCACAAGTATTGCTTTTATAGTAGCGGTAGTTTCTGGTTTATATCCTGCGACTAAAGCAGCCAAGTTAGATCCTATAGAATCCCTTCGCTACGAGTAAGGAATACGATTGGTATTTATGAAAGATTTCTTTATAAAATTGAATGACTTTTTTCGCAACATTCTTCTTGATGATGTCGATAAACCCTACGAGAAACCATTACCATATCACAGAAAATTTAATTCAAAAGAAAGGCAGAAAAAGGACATTAAACTCAAAAGAGCTAATGAACGTAAACAACAGACCAATGGCTTTTAAGCTCCTTTAACTAAATTAGCAAAATAGGTAAACAATTCTCCTTTTGTAATATTAGCACCAGACTGAATCATTTTAAAAATATCTAAATACTTATCTTCTGAGTATTCTTTTTTCGCATTAAAAAACTCAACAGAATCAGACAATAAGTTATCTCGCAACCAATTAAATCCTTGTTTGGTTGTAAAGTCTACTCCTTTGTTTTCAATTCTTAGAGCAATTAAACGCATGCTTTTTTCATTGCATTGAAACAAATGAATTTGTTGTGGAGAAATATGTTCTAAAAATTCTACTTTACTCAAAACGCCAAGCCAAACCAAATCACTAAAAACATCGAGTTCTTGCTCTGCTGTTTCTGGCTTATTCTTTTTTATATCTTCCCACTCATCACCAGTTATTGACTGAGTTGCTAAAAAATTGATGAATTCTTGGTGTAATTCTTCAAATTGTTCTTTTGTTAATCTTGAATATTTCATGTTCCGAAAATTATTCGTTTTTAAAATTAATTAATCGCTTTAAAAGCTTCAAAAGGTCTATCAGTTGCCATAATATCAACTCCACCTTTTTTCCATTGCATATATAATTTATCTCCTTTTGCTTCTGCACTTTTATCTAAGTTCCCTAAAGTTCCTAGCATACAAACGATATCATTATCGTGTAATCTTTTATATAATGAAACATCTGATAAACGTGTTCCTGTAAAGGCTAACATATTTTTAGTAGGAATATTAGCATCCAACAAACGATCAAATTCTTCATTATTTCTGGCAGAAACGGATAACAATAAATCTGGAGCTAATTTATAAGCTGAAATCGCTTGTTCTACATTGTAAGTGATAATAATACTAGTATTTTCTGCTTTTGCCTTTCTAATGGCTTTAATAACCGTTTCTTGGCCTACAGATCTTTTAATATCAATTGTTAAAACCACCTTATTCTTTACACACCAATTTAATACTTCAGAAAACAAAGGAATCTTAAATGCGGTTTCATTTCCGTGATCATCTACTAAATTAAATTGCTGTAATTCATTGTAGGTTAGTTCACTTACTTTTCCGTTTCCAGTGGTAGTTCTATCTATAGTATTATCATGTAATAATACAAGCTCACCGTCTTTGGTTTGTGCTACATCTACTTCATATATGGCATAAATACTATCGTTGAGGTAATTAATTGTTTCTAGGCAGTTTTCAGGATAATTAACTAAGCCTTTACCTCCACGATGAACACTAATGTTTGGATAGTCTGATTGTGATGCTCTAAATAATTCAATTAGTTTAGAAGACTCTATTTCTGAAGTCTTAGCTGATTCTTTAGCTTGTTTACAGCTAAATAAAGAGACTATTAAAAAGATGAAAAGAAAATGTTTCATAAAAATACCTGTTTAAGTCTAATTGACTTAGTGTATAAACGTGTGATAATCTGACAAAAAAAGTAATAAAAAAACCGCTTAGAAAACTAAACGGTTTTTAAAAATTGTAATAAAAAGATTATGCGTCTGCAACAACGTCGAAAGTTAAATCAACTGTTACGGCTCTGTGTAATCTAATTACAGCTTCGTACTGACCTAAACGCTTAATGTTACCACCATTGATAGAAATGAATTTCTTATCAACATCGTGACCAGCGTTTTTAAATGCAGCTGCCAAATCCATATTGGTAATAGAACCAAATAATTTGTCACCAGCAGTAGCACCTGTTCCAGCTTTTGCTGTTATTTTAATTTCTAAAGCTTTTATTGCTTCAGCTATTTTTTCAGCATCTGCAATAATAGTTTTCTCTTTGTAAGCTCTTTGCTTTAAAGTTTCTGCTAATACTTTTTTAGCAGAAGAAGTAGCCATTATAGCTTGTCCTTGAGGAATTAAAAAGTTTCTACCATAACCGTTCTTAACAGATACAATATCGTCTTTAAATCCTAAATTATCAACGTCTTGTTTTAATATAAGTTCCATTGTTATGATTGTTTTATTTTAATAAATCAGCTACGTAAGGCATTAAAGCTAAATGTCTAGCTCTTTTTACCGCTACAGATACTTTTCTTTGGTACTTTAAAGAAGTTCCTGTTAAACGTCTTGGTAATAACTTACCTTGTTCGTTTACAAAACCTAATAACCAATCTGCATCTTTATAATCTACATACTTGATTCCAGATTTTTTGAAACGACAGTATTTTTTTACTTTAGACGTCTCAATATTTAACGGAGTTAAATATCTAATTTCGCCGTCTTTTTTTCCTTTTGCTTGTTGTTCTATTGATGACATAATTATGCTTTTGCTTTTGCTTTAACTTTCAGTTTCTCTCTTCTTCTCTCAGCCCATGAAATAGCATGTTTGTCTAATTTCACAGTTAAGTAACGCATAAAACGCTCATCACGTCTAAATTCTACCTCTAAAGGTTCTATTGCTTCACCAGCAACAGTAAATTCAAATAAATGGTAAAAACCACTTTTTTTGTTTTGAATTGGGTAAGCCAACTTTTTCAAGCCCCAATCTTCTTTGGCAATCATCTTAGCACCTTTAGAAACGAGCATATCCTCGTATTTCTTTACTGTCTCCTTTATCTGATCGTCAGATAAAACGGGATTTAAGATGAAAACAGTTTCATAATGATTCATAATAAATAATTTTGTTTATTGTTAAAACGGCTGCAAAAATAAGCATTTATTCTATATTTGCCAACGTTTTTTGAAAGTAAAAAATATAATACTCTCATACTCTCAGAATTGTGTTAATTTTTACGGTTTGTCGGTATTATTTGTTTTTTAACCGAATTTATCGTACTATTGTCGATATCTTAACCTAAAATTAATAATGTTATGACTTTAAACTGTGTAGTTGTTGATGATTCTGCGATTCAGCGCCTCTCTATAGTAAAGTTAATTGAGAATCATTCCTCACTTAACCTTATTGCGGAGTACAGTAGTGCGTTAGAAACAAAAAACGGTCTTAATACCCATAAAGTAGATCTTATCTTCCTAGATATAGAGATGCCTGTATTAAACGGTTTTGAGTTGCTAGATGTACTCAACAACAAACCCCAAATTATTTTTGTTACTGGTAAAACAGAATATGCTTTTAAAGCATTTAATTATGATGCCACTGATTATCTTCAAAAACCAATTACTAAAGAACGTTTTAATGTTGCCGTAGAAAAAGCTATTGAGCAACATAAATTAAAATTAGACTTTAATGAAACGGATGGCGAGCATATCTTTGTAAAAAGCAACCTTAAAAAACGTAAGGTTTATATTAAGGACATTAAATGGATTGAAGCTTTAGGTGATTACGTAAAAGTAGTTACGGAAGAGAACAGTCTTGTTGTTTTATCTACAATGAAAGCTTTTGAAAGCGAATTACCTGAAGGGAAATTTTTAAGAATCCACAAATCTTATATTGTGAATCTCGATAAAATTGACCGATTTAACAGTAAAAACGTTGAAGTTGGTGCTTACGAAATTCCTTTGAGTCGAAACAAAAAGACTCAATTAGTTGATGCTTTAAATAACATGTAGATCATTACATTAACATTTTAAGCATTACATTATAATTTTAAAAAATCCTGAGCTATGGCTTAGGATTTTTTATTTCTAATAATTATCTACATTAATTACAACTCTTACTGGTCTAAAATCTTTTACAGCATTAAAACTATTATCTATTCTTTTAATTGCCTCTTTAGTCTTAACTAACGATTGTTGATGCGGAATTTTAATTAAAATATTTTTGTGGTATAAATTTCGAATTCTAGACACTGGCGGAAATTCTGGACCTAAAACATTAGATTTAAAAAGTTGCTTCAAAGATTTAGCGTACCAATCTGCTGCTAAATTTACACGATTATAATCTTTATGCTTAAAGGTTATTTTAATCAATCTAAAAATTGGTGGATATTTAAAATTGTAGCGCTCGTTCATCTGCTCAGCAAACATTTCTTTGTAAGCATTTGTAGACACTTGTTGCAAAATATTGTGATGCGGATTATAAGTTTGAATCAATACTTTTCCTCTTAAATCTGTTCGACCTGCTCTACCTGACACTTGTGCCATTAATTGATAACTACGTTCGTGTGCTCTAAAATCTGGAAAGTTGAGCAAGTTATCCGCATTCATAATCCCAACTAATTTTACATATCTAAAATCGAGACCTTTAGTTAGCATTTGTGTACCTACTAAAATGTCAACTTCACGCTGCTCAAAGCTGTTTATTATTTTCTCGAAACCATATTTTCCTCTGGTGGTATCTAAATCCATACGTGCTACTTTCTTTTCAGGAAATAACACTTTTACTTCTTGCTCTATTTGCTCTGTTCCAAAACCTTTAGTATCTAAAGTTGCACTACCACAAGCTTGACAACTTTTTAACATGGCTGAATTATAACCACAATAATGACATCGCAATTGATCTCTATATTGATGATACGTTAAACTCACATCGCAATTGGGACATTGAGGTGATGTTCCGCACGTAGTACATTCTATAATAGGCGAAAATCCTCTTCTATTTTGAAATAATATAATTTGAAACCCTTCTTCTAGCGTTTCAGTCATTTCTTGGATCAATCTATCACTAAAATGACCTTTCATGCGTTTACGCTTGTACTTATCCGCTAAATCTACTAGCTCAATATCTGGCATTAACACGTTATTATAACGTGTATTTAATTCTACCAAACCATATTTCCCTTGGCTCGCATTAAAATAACTTTCTAAACTTGGGGTTGCTGATCCTAAAAGTGTTTTTGCTTTAAATATATTTGCTAATACAATGGCAGCATCTCTTGCATGATAACGTGGTGCAGGATCAAATTGCTTGTAAGACGACTCATGCTCTTCATCAACAATAATTAATCCTAAATTGGTAAATGGTAATAGTAATGAAGAACGTGCTCCAATAATCACTTGAGCTTTTTCAGAATTAGTCAACATATTTTGCCAAACCTCTACCCTTTCGTTTCCTGAATATCTAGAATGAAAAACAGCTACTTTGTCACCAAAATAATCTTGAAGTCTATTTACTAATTGTGTAGTTAAAGCAATTTCTGGTAATAAATACAAAACTTGCTTTCCTATTTCTAATTGCTTTTGAATGAGCTGCACATAAATTTCAGTTTTTCCGGAAGAGGTTACTCCATGCAATAATGCAACAGACTTTTCTTCAAAAATAGCTTCAACCTCATTATAAGCATCTTCTTGAGCTTCACTTAATCGTTTAGCATCTGCATCTCCATCACCATCAAACTGAACACGATCTACCTGGATGTGGTATTCTTCTAAAATCTGTTTATCTATTAATGTTTTAACAATAGACGTTGATGCACCACTGCGCTCGGTTAATTCTGAGACTTTAATTGGTTGTTTTAATGATGCCTCCATTGTAAATAAGGTTAACACCACTTCGCGTTGCTTTGGTGCTCTACTTAATTCTTCTAATAACTCTTGTAATTTTTCTTGCGATTTATGGTTGTGATGCAACTTTACATAACGCACTAATTTAGGTGTGTATTTTTCGTAAAGTTCTTCTTGAAGATGTATGACTCCTTTTTTTACTAAATCATTGATAATAGGCAATACACGTTTTTTATCTAAAATAGAAACTACATCATTTATCTTTAATGAGGATTGATGTTGTAGTGCTTCGTATATTAAATATTCTTCGTCTTTTAATTCAGATTGCTCAACCAATACTTTTTCATTTTTAGAAATAATTGTTTCACTCTCTAAAAGAAAAGCATTAGGCATTGCTGCTCGCATTACCTCTCCTAAACTACACATGTAATAATCAGAAATCCATTCCCAATGTTTTAATTGACAAGGTGTGATTACTGGTGAATCATCTAAAATCTGATGAATCGTTTTTGCTTCGTAAGCCGTTGGTGGATTTTGATGAATAGAATAAACTAAGGCTGTATAAATTTTACTTTTTCCAAAAGGTACAGCTACACGCATTCCTGGTGATAAAAATTGAGATTCTGCTTCAGTAATATGATAGGTAAATGCTTTTTGAAGCGGAATTGGCAGAATGACGTCTATAAAATGTAGCATACTTCAAAAGTAATGCCTTTAAATAAAAAAACAACCTCTTAAGAGATGGTTTTATATCAAAAATTAATTGTGATAATTCAATTAAAAAAAAGAACTTCAGCTTAAAAGTCGAAATAATAGTGCACACTAGCACCATAAGAAAGACCTGCAAAACTATCTATACCATTGCCAAAATCACCACCTACATAACCCAATTCTCCACTAAACGTTAAGCCTTCGACAAAATCTGGAATTTCACACTCTACTCCTCCTCCTAAACCAAAGCCAACAGTATTAAAGGAATCTGAAGCTCCATAATAATCATACTTCACAGTAAAATAACTTAATTGAGCATACCCATAAGGCTTGAAGAAAAAAGAATCACCAAGGACATCAAAATTATAAAGGTATCTACCTGAAACGCCAAAAGAAAAGCTAGTAGAATCATAACCATATGAAGCACCACCTAAAATCAATTGTGCAGCATGGGTTTCAGTAAAATTATATTTGGCACTTAACCCATATGCAGGGTAAGATGACGCTATTCCGGCACCCAGAACACCAGGTTCAGCCATCCGTTGGGCATGTACTGATGATAAAAAAATAAAACTGAATACGAGGGTAAAAAGAAAATTGGTTTTCATATTGATTAAATAGATTGATTAATTTTTTAAATTTTTATTAAAATGTAAATACACTTCATACAAGACTTAAGCTTTTAATTTTAAGACAAATAAAGAACTTTAAATTAATAGTTAACGGCAAAAAACAACGATAAATGGCAAAAATACTAGCTAAAATAGAATTACCTATTTAACAGTTAGGTCATTACTACACAAGTCAACATAATTATTCTTAAATGATAGATAAGCAAGCTTAATTTATATAGAACGGGATATTAGTAAAGCTTCCGTTTGAAACTGTATAGGTAATACCTGTATTTGAATCTACAGTGACGAAGCTAAAAGTACCAGAAATTCTTTCAGCTTCAACATCTACAGATGTAATACTAAGGTTTGCGCTAGTAGAATCATCTCCATCAATGGTAGTAGAACCATTTTCATCTTCGTAAGTATATGTGCCACCTAAGAGATCATTAGGATAAGAAAACGATGCTCCAGCAACAATAGCATTTGGATCATCTATTACTAAAACAACACCAATAGCTGTAGTTTCTGAGTTATCTGAAATGCCATCAGTGGAAGCTGCCATACCAAAAGTGTAAATAGTAGCAGGAGCTGAATCACTACTTGTAATAGCTGCTGCGACAGAATTTTGCCCAAAAGTAAATGTTTTAGTTT
Organism: Winogradskyella sp. Asnod2-B02-A; assembly: GCF_045063645.1. Taxonomy (NCBI): domain Bacteria; kingdom Pseudomonadati; phylum Bacteroidota; class Flavobacteriia; order Flavobacteriales; family Flavobacteriaceae; genus Winogradskyella; species Winogradskyella sp. Asnod2-B02-A. The sequence goes on along the minus strand of NZ_JBEFOG010000025.1, from coordinate 363,618 downwards.
CACCGTTAACGTCTGCTTTTACGGTACCATCTCCTAGTATATTAGCTATTTCTTCTTCTACATCACAACTTACCAGAATAATAGCAAATAAACATATTAGTAATTTCTTCATAGGTTTTAAATTTGATTTTGATTAATTGAAATTTTATTCGTTTCCTATTTTAAATAATTTTCGAAGCTTAGATGTATCTTTCGCTTTATTCTCTATAGGTTTTGTTGTATTTCCTCTATTCGATTTATTAGATTTTGTTACAGTTGCTTCAGAAGATTTATTGTTTTCAGTTTTACTACGTCTTGTTACCGCTTTAGTTTCCTTATTTGATTCAATTTCCTTAACTGCTGGAATATTAGCCATTGTACCTCCTGCTTTTTTATCTGCAAGCGCTCTTAATTTTGCGACTTCTGTATCTAATTCGCCAAAATAAATCTTATCATAAAGTGCAACCGCTTCTTTAAAGCGTTCCTGCTCCTCGTAAACCCAAGCTAATAAAAGCAACTGGTGCCTAGTTGATTTAACATTTTCTTTATTAGGATTTAGCTCTAAACTTTTATTAACATCCGCTTCGGTTGCTTTTATATCACCCAACTTAAACTGCACTTCTGCTCGCATAAAATAAGACATTGCATTAGGTGTTAAGGCTACCATTTGATCGTACTTTTCTAAATCACTTTCCTTCACATTTTCTCTTGCTATTAGTTTTTTACTTGTTCTTTGGTAATTGAGATGCTTGTAATATGTTTCGCAAGTGTAAATCAATTCAGTTTGCATTGACAGTAACAAATCTTTACGCGCTATTTGGCCCAAATAATACTTTTTATTAACATCTGCTTCCATAACTTGAGCATCAATCTGAGTCGCGTATTTAGGAAGTGTTTCCCTTAAACAGGCTTTATACGCATTTTCAGTGAGTGTGCGTTTTAGATTTTCTTCAGTTAAACAATCGCACATATCTGCTCTAAAATCACTTTTATAAGTTTGCGCTTTAATAGCTAAAGCCCCAACCGCATACATTAAAATGGTTACAATAAATTTCATTTTTAAAACTTTAAAATAATTAATCTTCATCCTTATCTTCTTCAGTTCCTAAGAAATAAGCTTTTACAGAAAGCATACAGAATTTTAATGCTTTTTTTGATTTGTTTAAATTTAAAGTAGCTTTAGCTTGCCTCATAAAAGGTGCATCACTAATATCATCAGCAATATCTGGCACCTCTCCCCAAAGACTATCAACATCTTTCTCTGCACGTTCCATTAATTCGTCTTCAATTTCTGCTGGTACTTCTATACCTGCTTTTGTTAAACTATCGTAAACAAAAACTTTGTGATACAACTCAAAAGAATGCTTAACAAAATTATCTACACTTGTAATTTTAGACACTTTTCTTGGTGGATTTATTCTATTTTCTTGAGACCAACAATTTGTAGACAACAAAAAAAGCATTGATATTATTAAACACATATAACTACATAATTTGCTAATTGATTTCATAATATTTTAATTTAAAAAGTTAATAGTTTAACTACAGGTAAATCAATTATAGTCTATAATTCCATCCATTATTAAAATAGCACCTGAGTCTACATTAATAACTGTTGTATTATTAAAAACAATTAATTTCTCAGTTTTATCTACGCTGTATCCAGAACCACAATCGGTATTATCTGCTGCACTTATTGCAGGAGTCCTACACACATAACTAAAGGACTCACCATTCTTAACTATGGTCATGGAGATTGTTTTTTCTACCGCAGCATTATCATCTGCATCAAATTGTGCAACGACAATGACAAAACCATTAGAAAAGTCCGTTGAATTCAATTCACCATTTTCAATAGTTGTATTTTCATCTAATAAAACCACAGAACTATTGGTGCCTGTTGTACTAAAAGCATCTGCATCAATATTAACTACAGTTAGTGTATTTCCTAATATGGCTGTATCAGAACCAGATAACTGAATAGTGCCTAAAACTGCACTGCTTTGCGAATCATAATCATTGCTAGAGCAACTTATAATCAATAAAAAAAATGATATAATTTTTAGAATATGGAATTGTGTTTTCATATGTGAGGTTAGTATTAGATTAATCACATATAAAGGAATAACTATTTATGGTTTAAACTGACCACCAACCTATTATCGTTGGTTTTGAATTTATTAACGTTGCATATCTAGCCTATTTTTAACATTTAATTACTATTTTTAAACCAGCTATTAATAAAATTTTAGAATGAAAAAATCCCTAATGATCATCTTTTTAATGACGTCGCTATTTTGTTTTTCCCAAAACAAGATGTTAGATTCATTAGAACATGTTATTAATAATTATAAAGAAGTAGACACCAATTATGTGAACTTAAGAATTAAGTATGTATCAAGAAAAATGTTCTTAACTCCTGCCGATACCACATGGACAGATTACAACAACAAAACACTTGATATTTCTAAACAACTTAATTACCCAAAAGGCATAGGGATATCTTATAATAATTTAGGGATAATTAAGCATTACTTTTTGTCTGATCCATTAGAAGGTTTAGAATATTACCAAATGAGTTATGCTATTTTTGAAAAAGAACCAAAGTTTCAAAAATACGTGGTTGGTGTACTTACTAATATTGGTCTTATAAATTTAGAACAACAAGAATACGATAAAGCCTTAAAAAGCTTTAAAGCGTTACTAATTAATCCTGAAAACAAGAGTAAATTTAATACAGAATTCTATATTGGAAATGTATTTGGCGAACAAAAAAAACTAGATTCTTCTATTTATTATTATAAAAAAGCACTTGTAGGCGCTGAACAAAGTAATCGTCCATTGTATATAGCTAACATAAAGACTAATTTGGGACTAATAGAAGCCAATGCTGGTTTGTTAGAAGATGGTCTAACCACTATAAATGAAAGTTTAGATGTAATAGAAACACATAATATTGAAGGGTTACGCGTTACTGCTTACACCAATGCAGCCGAAATATATTTAAAAAATAATGACGTTGAAAACGCCGAATATTATGCAACAAATAGTTTAAAACTAAATGAAGGACTAAACAGTTTATCAACAAAAAGTAGTGCTTTGGGCACATTAGCTAATGTCTATTCTCAGAAAGGAGATTATAAAAATGCATTAACCACTTATAAGGAACACATTGTTTTAAGAGACAGTTTGATTAATGCAGACCGAAAATTAGAAATTTTACGTCAAGAAATTCAATACGAAGCAGATAAAGATCGTGCTATTGCACAAGTAGAAATTGAACGTCAAAAATCTATTAAAAATGCTTCTATTGCAGGTGGAACTGGTTTAGTACTCGCTTCAATAATTGGGTTTATATTATACCGAAGAAAACAAGATGCGGTTTCTAAATCTAAAGAAGCAGAATTTAATGCTAAAGTGTCTGATACCGAATTAAAAGCATTGCGTTCACAAATGAATCCACATTTTATATTTAATTCTTTGAATTCTATTGGAGATTATATTCTAAAAAATGACACACAATCTGCAAGTGATTACTTGAGTAAATTCGCAAAACTTATGCGACTCACTTTAGAAAATTCAGAAAAAAAAGAAATTCTATTGATTGAAGATATTGCACTACTAAGAACTTATATGGATATTGAACGCAAACGTTTCAATCAAAAATTCAATTATACAATTGATGTAGATTCTCATCTAGATGCCGAAAACATAGTTGTACCTCCAATGATACTTCAACCTTTTATTGAGAATAGTATTGTTCATGGATTGTCTCAAAAGGAAGATATCGGACTCATAACAATTTCATTTAAAGCTGAAAAAAACATGCTAATTTGTAGTGTTGATGATAATGGCATTGGCCGAAAAAATTCAGCAACAAATAAAAACAACCCAGATAATAAATCAATGGGAATGGCCATAACCAAAAGTAGAATTGAAATTATAAATAAATTGAAAAACACTAATGGAACGGTTAATATAATTGACAAAACTGAAGGCACAAGAATAGATGTTTCATTGCCAATACAATTTGCTTTTTAACATGATAAAAACCATAATAATAGACGATGAAACTCATTGCTCTGACCGTATTTTAAATCTTATAAAACAACATCCAAACACCTTTAAGGTGTTGGCTGTTATTGACACTGTAGATGAAGCTTTAAAAATTGTACCTGAGCTCAATCCTGATTTAGTATTTCTAGATATTAAGATCCATAATAAAACAGGATTCGACTTTTTACAAGATATAGAAGCCATTACATTTAAGGTTATTTTTACAACTGCTTTTGATAATTATGCTATTAAAGCTTTCAAGTTTAGCGCAATAGATTACTTATTAAAACCTATTGATAGTGATGATTTTAATGATGCCATCGCTCGTTTAAAGGAAAACTTATCTCAGTTAAGCATGGAGCATCAACTTCAAAACTTATTCAAAAACTTAAAAACAGATCAGAAAAAAGTGATTACAATACCATCCTTAACCGGATTTGAAACTTTAAAAGTTGAGGATATTATTCATTTAGAAGCAGATACTAGTTACACGCATATTTTTACCAAAGATGACAAAACAATGGTATCAAAGCCTATTAAATTTTATGAAGATTTATTGGCCGACAATTCATTTTTTAAAACGCACAAATCTCACCTCATTAACATCAATCACGTAAAAAAATATTTCAAAGGAAAACAAAGTTATGTCGTTATGTCTAATAATGCCCAAGTCCCTATTTCTATTAGACGAAAAGACGAATTTCTAAAGCATTTTATTTAACTAACTTCTCAAGGTCTTTTTGCTTAATCTCTTTTCTGGCTCTTGGGTTTTTTCTTAAAAATTGAAGTGATGCATTAAGTTCATAACCTAATAAAAGAATGTTAGAGTTCAACCATAGATACAATAGCAATATTAACAATGCACCAATTGAGCCATAGAGTTCATTGTATTTAGAAAAATTCTCAATATAAACACCAAACAAAAAAGATGTAAGCATAATAAGCAACGTGGTTAATAAGGCTCCAACTGAAAAGAATTTTGAGGCCTTACCTTCTTTAGTTCCAAAATAATATAAAGTGGCAGTTGCCAAATATGTCATTATAACAAAGAATAAGTATTTTGCAAAAATAACCCAACCTAGTCCTTTATCATCTCCTACATATTCAACTCCACTTAATCCTTCATACATTTTATACAAAGGGCTTAATACATAAATTTGAAAATATCCAAATACAGCAACAGTTAACAGTAAGAGAAATACAAGTATTAATGCAACACCAAGAGCATACATATATTGTTTAAATACATTTCTATACAGTTGTTTATGGTAAGACGTTTCAAAACCCGAAAAAACGGCATTCACACCATTAGCCATTAAAAACATAGACAATAAAAACACTGAAGATATTAAGCCACCACTACTATTACTGCTCATATCTTGAAAGATACTATCTATAAAAAATTCTGATGTTTGAGGTGGTAAAATTGAGTTTAAGAAGTCTAAAAAATCAGCTCTAAAGCCAACAATTGGGATATAAGGTATTACAATGATTACAAACAATAAAAATGGAAAAATAGCAGAAAAAAAACTGAAGGCAATTGCACTTGCTCTTGTGGTTAATGCACCATTGACAATACCCATAATGTAAAGCTCTAACAAATCGTAGATTGATAAGCCTTCAAATCCTGGTAACTTAATTTGCTTAAAAAAGCGCATTACTAAATTAAGCACTGGAATTTTACTTATTTTATCTTCAATGGGTTTTGACATTTCTCTGGTTTTAACCTTTGGCCTATAGCCTTTTGCCCTACAATTGTTATTTTATTACAGCAGTTATTTGTTACAACTGAATATTTTAAACCGATTTAAACAGCTTTTAAACTCAAATCCATATTATAAACAGAATGTGTTAAGGCACCAGACGAAATATAGTCTACTCCACATTCAGCATAATGTCTTAGTGTATTTTCATTAATTCCTCCTGAAGATTCTGTTAGGCATTGGTCTCCTATAAGCTTAACGGCTTTCCTTGTATCTTCGTAATTAAAGTTATCGATAAGAATTCTATAAACACCTCCACAATCTAAAATCTTTTTAATTTCATCAAGGTTTCTAGCTTCAACAATAATTTTTAAATCACGATTAGTATCCTTTAAATATTGCTTAGTTAAATTAATAGCTTTAGCCACTCCACCTGCAAAATCGATATGATTATCTTTTAACATTATCATATCGTAGAGAGCGAATCTGTGATTTTCACCTCCTCCAATTTTTACTGCCCATTTTTCTAATGCTCTAATACCTGGAGTTGTTTTACGCGTATCTAAAATTTTTGTTTCTGTACCTTCTAACAAGTCCACAAACTGTCTGGTTTTAGTAGCAATAGCGCTCATTCTTTGCATGGCATTTAACACCAAACGTTCTGCTTTTAGAATGGATTGTGATGCACCTTCTACATAAAATACAATATCACCATGCTTCACTTTACTACCATCTTCAATTAAGGTTTCCACCTTCATATTAGCATCTACATAAGAAAATACTTGTTTCGCAAATTCAACACCAGCAATAATTCCTTTATCTTTTACTAACAACTTTGCTTTTCCTTGTGCAGTAGCAGGAATACATGCTAACGAGCTATGATCGCCATCACCAACATCTTCTCTGATGGCATTAGAGATTATTAATTCTATTTCTTTATCGAATTGTGCTTTTGAAATCATCTGAATACATATTTGATGTAAAAATAGGAAATTGATTAACGAAATCCGATTTTAGAATTACGAATTACAAAACATAAAAAAATCTAAAATGATAATTTGAAAATTGTAAATTTGAATCATGCAAATAAAACTCATAGCCATAGGTAAAACTGATAATAAAAATCTTCAAGCTTTAATCACGGATTATAGCAAACGACTCGGTTTTTATATAAAGTTTAAATTTGAGATAATTCCTGATTTAAAAAAGGTTAAGAATCTTTCAGAAGCACAACAAAAAGAAAAAGAAGGAGAACTTATTTTAGCTAAAACACAGACTTCTGATGTACTTATACTCTTAGACGAAAACGGAAAACAATTAGATTCGGTGGCGTTTTCTAGCTATTTGCAAAAACACATGAATTCTGGTATTAAAACTCTAATCTTTGTTATTGGTGGACCTTATGGGTTTTCTGATGCTGTTTACTCAAGAGCCAACGGAAAAATCGGTTTATCTAAAATGACATTTTCGCATCAAATGGTACGTTTGTTCTTTATAGAACAATTATATAGAGGGTTTACAATTCTTAGAAATGAACCTTATCATCATCGCTAAAAACTATAAACCCTCTAAATCAAACGTCAATCTTTATTAGTGCGTTTTATAAACTTCTTTTCTTTTTTTAAGTTGGCGTTCTAAATCCTTAATCGTTTCTCTTACAGCAACTTCATAGTTTGCTTCATTTGAAGTCGCAAATAATCGTGGTCCTGGAAGACTTAATTCGATATCACAAATTTTGCCTTTATCATGAAAATTATCATCGTGCTTAAATTTTATTGATGCACTGATTAAAAATTCATATCTATTAAATAATTTCTCTAATTTTTCTTCTGTGAAAGCTGATAATGTTTCACTTACATCTACATTTACATATTGAAAATTTACCGTCATAATCTATCTTGTTTTAATGAATAGTTCTTTTGTCTAAGATACAATTATTAAGACGTTTTATGACTGATAATTATCATAAATAATCGCTAAATTTTCTGTTTTAAAATTCCGGAAGAAGTTTTCTGTCTCTCTTTCTCTTAAATCTATACCCTATTGCTAATTTTGCTTTAGTGAGATTTAAATTGTAAGTATTATCGTAATCAATACTTGTAGAATACCAACCATTACTATAAGTTAAACTCACATAGTATTGTTTATAATTATACCCCAAACCAATTAAAAAATCTAACTTATAAAGCATTGGATTAGATGGTCTAAAAGTATCATCTTGTAATGTGATTCTTTTATTTACAACACCAATTCCTGGCATTACATTAAGTGTTGCCGTAATATTTTCAGGCAGTTTAAAATATGATATAAATCCGGCTAAAACTCCTGCTGCAAGACCTTGATATCTCTTAACATCTGCTTGTTCATTAAAATAAGGACTCGTTGTTTCTGATAAGATACTAGGCTTTGCTGAAAAATAATCTATACCAGTAAAAATACCCAAACCACCAGTTATAAATATGTTTTCATTTCGCTTTTCTGCAAATCCTGCTTTTAGAAGAGAATAAGAAAATTCAATCTCATCTAAGGTGTATAAATAATTAAAACCTACACTAACAGAGCGTATATCATTTCTAAAAACAGTAGATTCATCAAAATCATTTTTAGCATTAAACCCTCTATATGTTTGTGCATAAATATTTACATAGTGTTGCTTTTTTATAATAGTGGTTCCCTGTAAATCAAACCTTTTTGTCTCCTCTTTATTTTTATTCTTAATGTTAAATGCAATATCTATAATTACTTTTTTATTTGCAAAACCAAACCCAATCCCATATCTGTTATTAGGCACAAATTTTACTTTGGAATTGTCATCCTTAATATTAAATTTATTGACCTTATAATTGGTAAATATTCGGATAGAATAATTTTCAATATCCCTATCAATAAGTAGAGAATCTAAATCATTAACATCTTGTGCGTAGAGAGAAATACATGAGAAACAAAAAGAGACAAGTAGAAAAAACTTTAAGATTAAAGACTTTTCAAAAATGTTTTGTTTTGACAAATGATATATAATTAGATTCATATTTTTACAAAAGCTAAATTATGCCATTTTAATCATATAATTAAATTGGTATTACATTAATTAATAATATAATATGCAACTCGTTTTCGCCACAAATAATTTAAATAAGCTAAAAGAAGTTCAAGCTATTTTACCTCAACACATTAAACTCTTAAGTTTAAAAGAAATTGCCTGTAATGAAGATATTCCTGAAACACAACCCACTATAGAAGGCAATGCTATACAAAAAGCCGAATACTTAAAAAAGCATTATGGTTACGATTGCTTCGCAGATGATACAGGCTTAGAAGTTGAGGCTTTAAATGGAGAACCTGGAGTTTTCTCTGCACGTTATGCTGGACCTCAACGTAATGCAGAAGACAACACCAATAAATTATTAGAAGAACTTGAAGACAAACCCAACCGAAAAGCACAATTTAAAACCGTAATTGCTCTACATCTCAATGGCAAAATTCACACATTTACAGGGATTTGCAAAGGCGAAATCACCACAGAAAAACATGGCGAAGGTGGATTTGGCTACGATCCTATCTTTAAGGCTGATGGTTACAAAAAAACGTTTGCAGAAATCTCTTTAGAAGAAAAGAACAACATTGGACATCGTGGTAAAGCGGTTGCTCAATTGATTTCATTTTTAAACAATATATAAAGTTAAATTATATAAATGAATTCCTATTTAAATGAGTTTATACCCAACAAAATTGAGTCCAATATTTTTAATAATATAAGTACAGACTATCTCTTATTGAATCGTAAATTTTCTAATCAAAAAAAATAGATATTGTAAAGTCATTTTCAACCAAGTCTAATTTATATGCGTTTTCTACCACTCCAAATACGCTAATAAATGTGAGATGTACTATTTTTTTAGTTTTAGTAACTACTCTTAAGCCTTCCTTTTTTGTTCTTAGATTTTGCGCGTAGGTTTTATTAATTATAAACTCGCTAGCATAAAATTTCATTTCACAGACATTAATAATATCATCTTTTCTATCTATTAACATATCTATTTGAAAACCTTGAGCAAAACTAGCATCTTTTCTATGCAAATAACTATTAATATTAGCTTGCACACCAGAAATACCTAATGCCTTTTTAATAGCATCAGAATGCTTAATACAAACATTTTCAAATGTATAACCACTCCATATTTTATATTGCTGACTTTCACTAATTCTTAACCAGTTTCTATTTTTAGGTTGCCCATCAATAAAGGTTAGATAAAATAAGGAGTATTCATCTGTTAATCTATAGATTGTATCTTTTTTCTTGTTTTCTAATGGATTAAATGCGGAGATAAAACCAGAAGTTTCCAATTCGTTTAATATGTTAGAAAACCAACCTCCTTCAGACATATTTGTCTTTTTTAAAATCTCTTGTCTATTTAGCCCACTGGCCTTACCTGCTAAAGCTTTTACAATTTCAATATGGCGTTTAGGATTATCAAACAACGCAGGATATAAATTATCAAACTCAGACTTAAGTATACCATCTTTCTCAAAACATAATTCTTGTATATTTTGTGGCACACTTTTCCCTTTAACGATATGATCTAAGTAATGAGGGACTCCACCAATAATAAGGTAAAGCTTTATAATTTGATAATCGGTAAAGCGAATTGACTTTGCTTCTAAAAAAGCCTTCGTTTCACCTAAGGTAAATGGCATTAAAGTAATCAATTTTGTAATTCTATTGTGCAAACCACCTTTTGCATTGACTAAATTTTTAAGCATCCAAGAAGCTGCAGAACCACAAACAACAATAATTATATTTTGTTGTGACGCCCAATTATTCCACCAATGCCCTAAAGCCTCCATAAAATCAGATTTCCGACTAACAATCCAAGGTAATTCATCAAAAAATACCACTGGTTTTGTTTTTTTGTTTAGAGACTCAAGCTCCACCGTTAACATGTTAAAGGCTTCTAGCCAACTTTTAGGATTCGTATATATATTGCCATCATTAAAATATTTACTCATCTGAAATGTAAAATTTAACAGCTGCTTTTTAATACCAGCATCTTTCAAACCTGTCATTTCAAATACTCTATTATCCTTGTAAACTTCTCTAATTAAAAATGTTTTACCAACTCTTCGTCTCCCTATAACAGCTAATAAATGAGCCTTCTTATCTTTTTTGTAAGATTGCATTATTTGTTGCTCGCTCTTTCTACCTATAATTTTCATACACATTAACAATAATTCATATCACGCGGAATTACCCAAATATACACAGTTTCCGCTAAATAAAATCACATTATACGCGGAATCTATTAAAAAATAATACTTTCCGCGACTTATAAGTGATTTTATCCAAAATCTATTTCTAAAGAAATGTACAAAAAACAGTAAAAGAGCCAATGAAAACGGGTCATTAAACATCATTAGTAAAATCCAAATAAATAACCTACCTTTGCACCTTGCAAAAAATCTACGTTAAGATTTTTTATATTCCTCAGAGTGAGGATGTGTTACCTAGAAGTTTAAGTGTTTAGTATGTCGATTCGCTTCTTTTGTAACACCAACAGAACATAATCGAATACATAAAACTCAAGAATGAGCACATTCCAAGAATTAGGTCTTAATGAAGACCTTCTCAAAGCTATTACAGATTTAGGTTTTGAAAAACCAAGTGAAGTACAAGCAAAAGCAATTCCATTATTATTAGAAGAAGACAAAGACTTAGTGGCTTTGGCACAAACTGGTACAGGAAAAACAGCAGCCTTCGGTTTCCCGATGTTGCAAAAAATTGATATCGATAGTAGAACCACACAAGGTCTTATCTTATCTCCTACTCGTGAACTTTGTTTACAAATCACCAACGAGCTTAAACTTTATGGTAAATACTGTAAAGGTTTAAATGTTGTTGCCATTTATGGCGGATCTAGCATTTCTGATCAAGCAAGAGCTGTAAAGCGTGGAGCACAAATTATTGTGGCAACTCCAGGTCGTATGAAAGATATGATTAGCCGTAGAATGGTTGATATTTCTAAAATACAATACAGCGTTTTAGATGAGGCTGATGAAATGTTAAACATGGGCTTTAAGGAAGATATTACAGATATTCTTTCTCATACACCAGAAGATAAAAACACATGGTTATTCTCTGCAACAATGCCTAGAGAAGTGGCAACTATTGCAAAGAAATTTATGCACAATCCTACAGAGATTACAGTAGGAAATAAAAATGAAAGTACAAGCAACGTTTCTCACGAATACTATTTAGTAAACGCAAGAGACCGTTACCAAGCTTTAAAACGTTTAGCAGATGCTAATCCAGATATATTTTCTGTGATTTTCTGTCGTACTAAACGAGATACTCAAAAAGTAGCAGAAAACCTAATTGAGGACGGTTACTCTGCAGGAGCATTACACGGAGATTTAAGTCAGAATCAACGAGATTTAGTTATGAAATCTTTTAGAAACCAACAAATACAAATGTTGGTAGCTACAGATGTTGCTGCTCGTGGTATTGATGTAGATGACATTACTCACGTAATTAATTACCAATTACCAGATGAAATAGAAACTTACACACACAGATCTGGTAGAACAGGACGTGCTGGTAAAACGGGTGTTTCTATGGTTATCGTTTCTAAAAGTGAAGTTAGAAAGATAAAGAGTATAGAACGTATTATTAAAAAGGACTTCGATAAAAAAGAAATTCCTTCTGGTACTGATATCGTTGAAGTACAATTAATGTCTTTAGCCAATAAAATCCATACAACAGAAACTAATCACGAAATTGATAAACATCTAGAAAGTATTAATGAATTATTCGCTGATACTGATAAAGATGAATTAATCAAAAAATTCTTTTCTGTAGAATTTAACCGTTTCTTCAACTATTACCAAAAATCAAAAGATTTAGGAGTTGTAGAATCTAGAGGGTCTGATAGAGATGGTGGCCGTGATTATGGCAAACAATCTAACGATTCGCGTTATTTTATAAACGTTGGTAGTAAAGATGGTTTTGACTGGATGAAGTTGAAGGATTTCTTAAAAGAACAACTAGAATTAGGACGTGATGATGTCTTTAAAGTAGATGTAAAAGAAAGCTTCTCATTCTTTAATACTGAAAAAGGATTACAAGAAAAAGTACTAGCATTTTTTACCGATTTTAAGCACGAAGGTCGTTTTGTAAACGTTGAAGTTAGCGAAGATCGAGGAGGTAGAAGTCGAGGAGGCAGAAGTGGCGGAAGAAGTCGTGGTGGCAATGATAGACGCTCTGGAGGCGGAAGTCGCAGACGTGACGATAAACCAAGAGGTGATAGACGTTCTTCTGGAGGCTCTGGAAATAGAAGCGACAGAAGAAGATCTGATGACAATAGAGGTGATAGACGTTCTAGCGACAGAGGAGATAGACGTTCATCTGAATCTAGTAATGCTGGTTCAGATAGGCCAAGACGTTCTAGACGAAGAGACTAAACAACAGAAGCTTTAGTTAATCTAATACATATAAATCCAAAACTTGAAGTTGATCTTTAAGTTTTGGATTTTTTTTATTTCAAACATTTAGAAAACTGCAAAACCAAACTCATCCTTAAATACTAAACAGATTTTTTTACAGAATTACCACCAACAATCAACTTTAGACAGAAGATTCTAGATTGAGGACTATAAAAGTTAATATTAAGTCAAAAATAAGGGTGTAATATGTTAAATCCGTTTTGTTTATTACCTTTACCTCGTAACACACATACATGCGATATTTATTAATTCTATTTTTATGTTTAACTACAGCACATAGCTATAGTCAGGTTAGTATTGAAACTCAAGACAGTACCGCAAACAAAACACCGACAAAAGTAAAAGGAACTCTAGTTAGTTCTACAACAAACTTGCCGCTAAGCGAAGCCAATATTGTAAATATCAATCAAGTGGTAGGAACCGCAACAAACGATGAAGGTGTTTTTGAGATTAGAGCAAAAGTTAACGACACATTACACTTGTCTTATATAGGTTATAAATCTATAAAAGTACGTGTAACTAATGACTGGTTAAAATTTGGAGATACAGAAATTCAAATGACAGAATTAGCATTAGCCTTAGAGGAAGTTACCGTTAAACAGTTAGAGTTAACAGGATATTTGGTTGTTGATATGAAACAAGTTCCTGAAACCTCAAATAATCGCTATCGTATTTCTGGCTTACCTGGTCAAGGTTATGAAGCTGGTAAACCTAATATTGCAACCAAAGTTTTGGGTGCTATTTTTAATCCTGCAGATTTCTTATACAATATGTTTGGTAGAAAGCCAAATGAAATGCATAAGCTTAAAAAAATGAAAGAGGATGATGAAATTAGAAATCAATTGGCTAAGCGTTTTGATAGAGAAATGTTATTGGTTTTACTTCAAGTTACAAAATACGATTTAGATGAAATAGTTAACCAATGTAACTATTCTAAGGATTTTATAAATACCGCTAATGATCTTCAAATATTAGATGCTATAAGCGAATGTTTTGAAGAGTATAAAGTCATTAATCGTAGTAAAGATCGTAATAAAAAGAAAGATTAAGCAACTCTCTTTTAAGTTGAAACTTTTTCTGAATGAAACCGTTCAACAATAGCATCATAATCCTTCACGGTTTTTTTAATCCAATCAAATCGTTTTTCTATTATTTCTTCTTCTGTAAGTTGCCAATTAATGTCAGACTTGCGCAATAGCGCTGTTACATGTTGTAAAATAATAGCCGCAGAAACCGAAATATTAAGACTTTCAGTAAAACCAACCATTGGTATTTTAAGAAAACAATCTGCTTCGTCTATCACTTGCTGAGATAAACCTTCAGTTTCTCTACCAAAGAAAAAGCACGACTTTTTAGTAATATCAAAATCTATTAATTCGCAATCATTTACGTGAGGTGTAGTGGCTACAATCTGATAGCCTTGTGCTTTTAAATCTGTAATGCATTCTGCAGCAGAATGATAACGGTTAAGATCTACCCACTTTTGCGCTCCCATAGCAATTTCATTATCTATAGTTTTAGAATTCACTTCCTCAACAATATTTAATTCCTGAATGCCAAACACATCGCAAGATCGCATTACAGCACTTGTATTATGTAGTTGAAAAACATCTTCTGTAGCCACAGTAAAATGTTTAGTGCGCTTAGGTAGAACTTCTTTAAACCGTTCTTTTCTTTTTTCAGTTAAGAATGTTTCTAAGTATTCTAGAAGCTTCAAATTGGTCATAAAATCTTATATTTAGTGCTTATTGCAAAACTATGAAATTTAACACTACTATTTTTTTACTGTTTTTTGTATTATTTAGTCATCAACTAAGCTACACACAAGATACTAAACAACCTTGCTCCTGTCTTCTACTCAATGAATCTGAAGAAAATGACGAAAAAGTGATTGAGTTAGCAGAATATATTGAAACGTCATTTCATAATCTAAGTTCAGATGGTTTTAATGAAAAGTTTGATATACCATCGTTTTTAAATTCCATAATTGACCATAAACAAATTGATAAAGAAGATGGTTTTACTATGGGTTACATTGAAGGCATATCCAATACAGGTAATAAGCTCTCTCAGCAAATAACAGCCTCAATAGAAGCTGGTGCGTACTATAACTTAATTAATTACAGGTACAATATTGAGGATATGGCTTATTATTTCACCTTCAGATTATATTCTGATGATATAGGTGTTAATTATCACGATTATAAAGTATGCTCTAATGGTGAAGATTTAAAATTCAATGACATTTATATTTATATCACAGGAGAGCCTTTATCGTCCACATTACAAAGGATTTTTTTAGTATCTAAACCACCAGAAGAAAGCCCAAATAGTTCTGCCACAACTAATGCCACAAAGAATATCTTCTATTTTGTAGCCTCCAAAAAACTCGCAGAACAAGGCAAATACGAAGAAGCCTATGATAAGATTTCTCAGTTAACAGCACCAATGTCTACAGAGAAATTTACACTCTTAATAAAAGCAAATTATGCGAGTTCTTTTGATGACGAATTATATGAAAGCACATTAAAAGAATATGCAGATTTATACCCTCAAGATCCAACCTTATATTTAAAAAAAATAGATTATAACATTATAAAAGGTAATTACAATAAAGCCATACAAAACATAGACAAACTCATTTTTGAAACTGAGGATGATTTTTTAAACCTTATTAAAGCCAATGTATATGTATTAGATAAGGACTACAAAAATGCAGAAATACACTATGAGTATATAGTTGAAAATTATCCTGATCTCTTACAAGGCTATATTGGATATATCATCGCTCTAAATTTTCAAAATAGATTTGAAGAGATAATAGTTGTTATTGAAGACCTCATAGAACAAGGTTATGATAAAGACGCACTTTTAGATTTTTTAGAAGAGAAAGAACCAGATGGCACTAATGAACTTGAAGCATTTGTAAAATCGAAGCTTTATAAAAAGTGGAAACGTAAATCTTAGCATCATTTAGCATGAAACATATTGTTGTATTAACCGGAGCTGGTATTAGTGCTGAAAGTGGCATTAAAACATTTAGAGATGCAGATGGACTTTGGGAAGGACATGATGTAATGGAAGTGGCTTCTCCTCAAGGATTTGCTCGCAACCCAGAATTAGTTCTAAACTTCTATAACGAAAGACGAAGACAATTAAACGAGGTAAAACCTAACCAAGCACATAAAGATTTAGCAACGCTTGAAAACGATTACAAAGTCACTATAATTACGCAAAACGTTGATGATTTACACGAGCGCGCAGGCAGTAGAGATGTCATTCATTTGCATGGAGAACTACGTAAAATAAGAAGTACCAATAACGAGAATGATATTAAAGTCTGGGAAGAAGACCTTAAGTTAGGTGATACTTGCGAAAAAGGGTATCAACTAAGACCACATATTGTTTGGTTTGGCGAAGCAGTGCCTATGATAGAAAAAGCTGTAGAGATTTGTTATACTGCAGATATTCTAGTAATTATTGGCACAAGTATGCAAGTCTATCCTGCAGCAAGCTTAATTGATTATGTTCAACCAAATACTCCCATTTATTACATAGATCCTAAACCTGCAATGAGTAATAATGGAAAAGTAACCGTAATTGCCAAATCGGCTACAGAAGGTATGAAAGACCTTTTAAGCACTTTAAAATAAAGCTATTAAAAAGCTAATCATCACTACTTAACTTAAAAAAATCATTCACTGGCTTATTAAAAACTTCAGAAAGCTTTAGTGCTAAAACCGTTGAAGGCACATAACGATTAGCTTCTATAGAATTAATAGTTTGGCGAGATACACCTATTTTTTTTGCTAAATCATCTTGTGTTAAACTTAAAATAGCTCGCTCTACTTTTATAGTATTCTTCATTATCTGTAACGCTTTAAAGTGTGGTAACACATCAGTTGTACCATGAGCATAAAAAGTAGCACCTGAAAATCGCCTAAATCTTTATAAGCCTCACCTCCAGAATGGACTACATTAGAAACACCAAACTCCACATAAGGCATAACCAAGGTGTACACTACTCCAACCATAAATGCCCAACCGTAAGACTGCATTCTTAATTTTATAGTAAGCTCATCCTCTTGTTTATCTCTAGACACCGACATAAACAACATACCAATTAGTAATGTTTTTTGTAACAACAACTTTAACCATTCTGTATCACCATCTATTGCAAAAGCACGCACAAACATCATCAAAATAGATATTGCAGCAATTGCTATACCTACTATTCTAAAAATATATGGTAATCTAAAATTGGTGATTTTCTCTAACCCATTACGTTCGCAGCTTATAATTTTTTCCGTATTCATAATTGACAAGTATATTTTATATTAAGTAAAACTAATTTTACTATATGACAAATATACTTTACATTATTAATATATGCAAATGCTTTTCACAAACTTGACCTGATATGATTAATAGTATAACTTCGTTTATCTTATGATATAAAGCATTGAAACGCTTTTATAACAACGAAACATTTAAACAAAACCCAAAATCATCGATTCTTAGCTTCAATCCATTTACTCATATACTTAGTACTCTGCATTGTTTGGTGTCTTAATAATTGACCAATAAAATTCTGTTGGTGATGTACTTTTAAATTATGTTTCAGTTCAGCTATATGAGTTGAGAATTCATCTTCAAAATCTAATCGATTAAAACGCTGATTGATAACTTTAAAACCATTCTTTTGCTTTTGTTCCCATATTTCAGAATTGGTAAAAAGTGAAACTGCTTTATCTGCAAAAGCTTCAGGGTTGTCTTCTATAAAACCATTTGTTTCACAATTACCAAACATACTTTCAGCTGCAATCTCAGTCATAACTGATGGTGTCCCATTTTGCATGGCATCTATTAGTTTGCCTTTTAGTCCTGCTCCATAACGCAAAGAAGCTAAACATACTTTTGCTTTTTGCATCACTTCATTTACGTCTTCTGCAAAGCCTTTTATTAAAAAACCGTCTTTTGTATTATTAAGTTGAGTTACTTTTTGAGACTCGTAAGCTCCATAAATATGTAATTCGGCTTTTGGTAATTGCTTTCTAATTAAAGGCCAAATGGTTTGTTTTAAATATAAAACAGCATCGTAATTTGGTGCATGTAAAAAATTACCAATGGTAATAAAGTGTTGTCTGGCTTCAAAAGATGGTAATTGTTCTTTTTCGGTTTCAGAAATTGGTTCTAATAAAAATGGTAAGTAATAAAGTAAGCTTTTATCGATTTTAAATGTGGTTGTTAATAGATCTATTTCAGCCTCAGAAATCATTAAACTTAAATCACAACGATAGATACTTGCTATTTCTCGTTTGGTGATATCGTTCTGTAGATACGTAATTGAAACCTCTTCTCTTTGTCTTAAAGCCACTTCCCTAGCCTTTCTTAAACCGTGAAAATCTTCAGTGTCTAAAATACGAAGTGCATTTGGACATTGTTCTTCAATGCGCCAACCATATTGTTCTTCGGACATAAAACGATCAAACAACACAACATCTGGATTTAGGCTTTTTACAAAGACATCAAAAGAAGAATCATTTAATAGAATGGCTTCTGTTTCTATATTAAGACCACTTAAATCAAAAGTATTTTTAGAGGTATTAGCCGCAGAAGCAAACGTAACATCATAACCCTGATTTTGAAACTGTTCTATCAGCTGAAGCATTCTACTGCCAGCTGCAGAACTCTTAGGTTCTGGCCAAACAAAACCAATAACTAATAGTTTTTTATTCAATTATTGAGGCTCTTTTAAGAACACATATTTTAAACGCACTGTTTTTGCCCAAGATATTACAGCATCTATCTGTTCTTGAGATAATTTAGCGTCACCATGCGTCCAAGTGTAACTGTCTAATGGCATTTCTTTTTCTTCAACCATTTCTATTAACTCATCGAGTTTGTGGTCTTTTTTCTTATCAGAATAATCATTCCATTTAGAGATGTTAAAATGTTTCTTTCCATCATTAATATGTTCATCTAACCAATAGTTAACTGGTGTAATATTATTATACCAAGGATAACGTGTGCTATCACTATGGCAATCATTACAAGCCGCTTTTAAAATTAATTTTACATCTTCTGGCGGATTAGTATCTGCATAAAAAGCATCCACAGAAGTGATATCTCCTTCATTTTTATCTGGACCAAAAAATTGTGCAATAATGAACACTACCAAAAGTAAAAGTCCTATTTTTTTTAAAATCTTCATTTTTCATTAATTTAGAGCTCTAAATTAATCAATTTCTATTGACTAGAACAGAACTTTATAAGGAATTAAACTATGTAAATCATTCGCGCGAAAAGCGATTAAAATACGCGAATCTCGTTATTGACCAGCCTGAATTAGTTTCTCCTCTATTAGACATACTTTTTAAAGTAGACGATAAAATTTCGTGTAGAGCCGCTTGGGTGTTTGAGTTTATGTGTAAAGAAAAACTAGAAGCTATAATTCCTTTTCTAGATGTATTTACTAAAAACATGTCTAAAGTACACCTAGATCCTGCTGTAAGACCTGTAGCCAAAGTGTGCGAGTATCTCATTAAAGCACATTATTCAAAAACAGATAATGCTATTAAGTCGCATCTCACAGAAACGCACAAAGAAAGCATCATAGAAGTATGTTTCGATTGGATGATAAATGACGAAAAAATTGCTCCTAAAGCTTATGCCATGAACAGTTTATTCTTATTAGGCAATGAGTATGAGTGGATTCATCCGGAATTAGCTATTATTCTTGAGCGCGATTTTCAGATGCAGAGTTCGGGTTTTAAAGCTAGAGCTCGCCATATTCTTAAAAAAATTAAAACATAAACTATCTAAAACTATTACCAACAGTCAGTTACTTTGCAACTCTAAAACTTCCTGTTTTATCATCAAAAGCAATTAAATCTTTAGGAAAAAGCGAATTAAAAACACCTTTAGCTATTAAGTTACATGGCTGATCGCAAACTACAGTATCTTTTTGCATTACAATCATGGTATCACATAACTGAATGGCTAAATCAATTTCGTGAGATGAAAACAAGATAGTTTTTCCCGTTTCTTTTGTTAACTTTTGAAGTAGTTTTAAAATGTAAGCTTTGTGATACATATCGAGATGTGACGTTGGCTCGTCTAAAACAATGATTGCTGTATCTTGGGCTAAAGCACGTGCTATCATTACTTTTTGTAGCTGGCCATCACTTAGCTCGTAACACTTTTTTTCTGATAAGTTTAAAATATTAACAAGTTCTAAAGCTTTATTTACCGCAGATATATCTGCTTCAGATAAATTCCCTATCCAATTCGTATATGGATGTCTTCCTAATGATACCAGCTCTAAAACCGACAAGTTTTTAGAAATTAAAGGTTCTGTTAATACAATACTTAATTGTTTGGCTAGCTCTAAGGTAGAGGTTGAATTTAAATCACTTCCATTAATAGAAATATTGCCATTTAAAGCAGATTGCACTTTAATTAAAGTACGTAATAATGTAGATTTCCCTATACCATTAGCACCAACTAAACCGATAAGTTGTCCTTTTTCTAATTGGAAATTTATATTTGAAGCCACAACAGTGTCAACCTTTTTGGTTTTATAACCAATAGAAAGATCCGTTACTTTAACAATATTGTGCTTATGTGTAGTCACTAATTTATTAATTGATTGGTAATATTATTTTCATTACAGATTGAAATATAATGAATAGCCATTACAATTTGAACATTAGTATTATTTAAATCGAAATCCAAGGTGTTATCTGAAATGTAATTTAACATTGATGAATGACTAAAATCTTCAGTCTTTAAAATGTTGTTATAGTATTTACTAACCATTGAGTTATGCTTTGTAGTTAGGCTTAAAAATTCTTGATATTTTCCATTTTTTTTAGGAGCATAATATTGGTAAGTATCATCACTATTTCTACTTCTCTGTTGCGTTTTTGTTTCCCAAATTTCATCAAAGGTAGATTTTGAAACAGAACTAAACAATTTATCTATTTTTTTTGGTACTACAGACTTAAAACCTTCAGCCTCTAGGCTAACGATTCTATGTCTAAACTCTTTATTAAAATTATCATCATTAAGACTTAAGATATCTTTTATAAAAAAAGTTCTAATGGTCTGTAAGTCTTTTATTTCATGTTTATTAAAAGTAGATTCAAGTTCTGTAGTCGTTTTGTAAGATTTGCAACCTAATAATAAAAAGGTGCATACAATAAAAAGATTTTTAACAGCGCTGATCTTCCAGAAATTAAGGGTTTCTAAAGTCATGTTTTAAAAAAAATTCAAAACATCATTTTCCGCTGTCTTACTAGTAACCAAATCACTACCGGAGCACCAACTAAAGCCGTTATTGCATTAATTGGCAACATATAATCACTCGAAGGGACTTGCGCGATACTATCGCAAATTAGCATTACAATAGCACCAAATAAAAATACAGCAGGCAATAATATTTTATGATTTGTGGTTTTAAATATTTGCCGAGTTAAATGCGGAATTGCTAAACCGATAAATGCTATAGGGCCAGCAAAAGCGGTTATAGTTCCTGCAATTAAACTTGTGGCGAAGATAATAACGAATCTGCTAGACTTCAAAGATAAACCAAGGCTTTTTGCGTAATTGTCCCCTAACAACAAAGCATTCAAGCCTTTAACAGAAAAAATACTGAGGATGATTCCTACACTATAAATACCAAAGAAAATCAACAATTCTTCCCAAGATAAATTGCTTAAACTTCCAAATCCCCAAAAAATATATTGCTGTAATTGTTCTGCAGAACTGAAGTAAGACAATACGCTCACAATAGCAGCAGTAATGCTTCCAAACATTAGACCTATTATAAGAATTGCCATAGTATCTCTAACTCTACTTGAAACCGCCAAAACGGCTAAAAGCACTAAAAAACTTCCCAAACTTGCTGCAATTACAATACTCCATTTAGATATTAAAACGGTTGCAAATAAACCTCCAAACAGACCAGAACCCAAAATAACAATAGCGACTCCTAAACTTGCTCCAGAGCTTATACCCAAAACAAAAGGACCTGCTAAAGGGTTTTTAAATAACGTTTGCATTAATAGACCAGATATACCCAAACCAGAACCCACCATAATAGCAGTAATTGCCTTTGGCAATCTTACTTTTGTAATGATAACTTGCCAAGTTTCATTATCAACAGAACCAAAAAGACTACCTAAAACTTCAGAAAACGGAATACTAACCGAACCCAAGCTAATGTTTAGCACAAAACAAAACAGTAAAATGACTGTTAAGATTAGAAAAGGATATGTGTGGTTGGTTTTCAAATTGTATTTAAATATTTTGAAGAACTAAGCATTTTATTTATGATCATAGTATCAAAACTATCAACAGGTTTCGACTTTCTGAATACTATGAATTATTCTAATTTATTGAAAAAATAAGGCTCATAATCAACTAATAATTCCGGATGCGTAATTTTTATTAAATCTTTTAGCACTAAATCTGGTCTTGCTGTTCCTAATTCGTAATACAACACACCTCCTGAGGCACCTGTTTTATTTGCAAATGTATAGATGTTTTTGGTCTTGAAAGCTTTAAAATTAGAGTAAAGCGCATTCGCTTTTTCTAATTGTTCCATACTACCATAATACGAAGGACTCAACCAAAATTCTGCATCTTTGGCCTTATCTAAAACCACTTCAAAACTTAAAGCTAAACTACCATTTCCGGTAGTTTCACTCCATAAATAATTGACATTAGCATCTTTTAAAAATTGTGCTTCTGCACTAGATCCATTTGGCAAATACCATACGTCTTTATGCATGGCTCCACTTAAAACAGTTGGATTACTTTTTGCTTTTTTCGCAATGTCTTTAGCTGCTAAATATTCTTTTTCAATGTTATTAAATATAGAATCTGCTTCTTTTTCTTTATTATAAAGTACACCAAAGAACTTAATCCATTCTGCTTTTGCCAAAGCTGAACTTTCTACCCAATCGCCATTATAAATTACAGGAACACCTGCTTTTTTAACCACTTCAAAAGTCTTGTTTACACCATCTACACCAAAACCGACCACAACATCTGGGTTTAATTCTAAAAGGACTTCGGTATTAATGCCTTCATTTTTTCCTAGTTCTCTTATTTTACCATTATCTATAAGTTGTCTAGTTTTTTCTGAAGACACGTAATCTGTTCCTGGAAATCCTATTAAGGAGCTTTCTTCATTTAATAATTCTAAAGCAGGAATATGTGTTGTAGATGTCACAACTACTTTTGATACTGGTGTAATTATTACTCCATCATAATCCGCTGCATTAAATGTGATTTTAGAAGCTTGTTCTTTTGTTAGTAATAAATAAGTATATTTCTTATCGGCTTTTGGCCAAGCCTTTTTAATCTCTAATGTTTTACGATCATTGAATGCTGTAATTTTAAAACCTTCCGCATATTTTAATGAGTTATCGTGTTCTTCTACTTCTGGAAGTGATTTCACAATGCCTTTATCGTTTTTACAACTCATAAAGGATACTGCTAATAATAAGAAAATATAAGTAAATTTCATCTGTAACTTTTGTAACTTTTAATTGAGGTTATATCATTAATTTTGATAAAAATACTACCATGAGAGGCGATTCAAATTTAACATTATATATTGTTGCAGGAATTATTATTGCTCATTTTTTAATTGGCTTTATTTATCTACTGTATAAAATGAATAAAAAAAAGTGATAAAAATCAGGTATCAGCTATAATTAAAAGTCTATTTTTGCCGCGAAATTAGGTTCTAATTGTTAACCGATTAGATTAAAAGGGAATCTGGTGAGATATTATTATCAAGACCAGAACTGTTCCCGCAACTGTAAGTTTTATGCTGTAATTATTTCAGCATCTCTTAAGAGTTGTTACATACTTCAAACCACTGAGAGATTGCCACAGTTGACGCAAAAGTCAACTAAGCAATGACATCTTGGGAAGGTTATGTAACAAAAAACGAGTCAGGAGACCTGCCTATTTCAAAACCATAAAGTCAAACTTTCGGGATAAAAGTGATTTAATAATGATACGTGTAATACTCTTATTTTTATTTCTGTTTTTTTTTAGCGTAACTAAAGCGCAAAGAGCCACTGATTCTATTCAGCGATTAGATGAAGTTGTGCTTAGCGACGTAAAGTTAAAACGCTATGCAAGTGGCTTTAAATTAAAGGTTCTAAATGATTCTTTACTTAAAAAAAACAGTAGCTCATTTACAGATATACTTCGCTTTAACTCTAATCTATACTTTAAAGAAAACGGTTATGGTATGGTCTCCTCACCTTCATTTAGAGGAACTAACGCTTCTCAAACTGCTGTAATTTGGAACGGCATAAACATTAATTCTCAACTTACAGGTCAAACTGATTTTAATACTATAAACACTACTAACTTTAAAAGTATTATTATCCGATCTGGTGGAGGATCTGTACAATATGGTAGTGGTGCTGTTGGTGGTAGTATTCATTTAAATAATACCTTAACTTTTACATCTCATTTTGAGAATACCGCAACATTGTCTTATGGAAGCTATGACACTAAAAATGTAAGCTATTTATCTTCTTTTGGTAATGAAAAGCTTTCTCTTAGTATAGGATTAAACTATATAGATTCTGAAAACGATTACAAATATCTAAATACAGATGAACGCAATGAGAATGGTGCATTTACAAATGGAAGTATCAATGCCAATTTAGGCTATATTCTATCTGAGAAGAATGTACTAAAACTTTATCATCAATCCTTTATTGGTGAACGTGAGTTTTCTGGCACCGTATCTACTCAATCTTTAGCTAAATATGAAGACCAAAATTTCAGAACCATGTTAGAATGGTCTCATTTAGGTAAAAAAGCAAATTCAAAATTAAAAGTAGTACACTTACAAGAACATTTTAAATATTTTGGAAACAAAAACACTGATAATTATACGTTTGGAAAAGTAAACACTTACCTCATCAATTATACTGCAGATATAGATTTAATAAAGCATTTAAAATTTAAGCCTATAGTATCTTATAATTATTACGAAGGCAGCGGAAGTAGTTTTGACGATCCTACCCGAAAAGAATTTTCTACAACAGCTTTATTACTGTATACTCCATCACCTAAATGGTATTATGGTTTCAACTTACGGCAAGATGTAAATTCTAGTTTTGATAGTCCATTGTTATTTTCTTTTGACGTAGCTTATAACGTTTCAGATGCTTATAAACTAAAATTAAATGGTTCTAAAAATTACCGTGTCCCAACATTTAACGATTTGTATTGGCAACAAGGAGGTAATTTAGATTTGGTTCCAGAAACCTCTTATCAAGTAGATTTAGGCCAAGAAATAACATATAAAAATACTAAACTTAAGCTTAATGCATTTTACATAAACACCACATATCTTATACAATGGCTACCTAACGATTCTGGCTTTTGGAGTCCTGATAACGTTGATAAAACACAAAATTATGGCATTGAAGCGAGCTTAGATATTACAAAGCGCATCAATGCGCATCAGTTTTCATTACAATCTAATTACGCCTATACAGTTTCAGAAGATTTAGAAACAAATAATCAACTCATATATGTGCCTTACCATAAAGCAAATATCAATTTGGCTTATGCCTATAAACGTATATCAGTATTTGTTCAGCATTTATATACAGGAGAAGTTTATATAACTCCAGATAACTTATCAGGACCTTTTGACAGTGTAGATGCTTATCAGTTAACCAATTTTGGATGTAATTATCAACTATTAAAAACAAAATCACAACAAATAGATGTAAGCCTAAAAGTTAATAATCTATTTAATACAGCATACGAGAACGTGGCGTTTAGACCAATGCCAGATCGTAATTTTAATTTTCAAATTCAATATAAATTTTAAACCAATTACAATGAAAAAAATCATTTTATCAATTTTTGCAATGTCGTTATTAATCGTGTCATGTTCTAGCGATGATGATGGAACAACATCTGAGCCTTTAGGTGCTTATGAAGATGGAATAATAGTTAGTGGAGAAGGGTCGTTTTCGTTACCAAGCTCAGTATCATTTATTTCTGAGGATTTAATGACATCAGAAAATCAAATTTATTTTAATGCAAATAATGAAACTACAGGTGGATATTTACAATCTATAGGTTTTAATGCTGATAAAGCGTATATCGTAGTCCAAGATGGCACAATTAAAGTAGTTAATCGTTATACTTTTGAAAAATTAACTACTATTTCAACAGGCTTATCATTACCTAGATATATTGCTTTTGAAGATAATACAGCTTATGTATCTGATTGGGGAGATCCTAATGACACTACAGATGATTATATTGCTGTTATTGATTTAACTTCTAATACAGTAATCTCTACAATTCCTGTATCTGAAGGTCCTGAACAAATTTTAGAGGAGTCAGATAAGCTTTATGTATCTCATAAAGGTGGTTATAATGTGAATAATGTAATTTCTGTAATTGACACATCAGATAACTCACTAGAAACCATAACAGTTAATGATGTGCCAGATGAAATGTTTATAGATGAATCTGGAGATTTATTAGTTTTAAGTTCTGGTGCAAACCAATATTGGTTAACACCAGCTGTTATAACAGATGCTGCAATAACAAGAATTAATTTAAGTGACAATTCTATAATTTCTAATTTAGAATTTCCATCGGGTGAGCACCCAAGCCTAATGACTTATGAAGATGGTATAGCTTATTATATTTTAAACAATGAAGTATATAGTTTAGTAGATAATGCTACGAGTTTACCAACAACGTCGTTATTTAATACTACTGCAAGCAATGCTTATGGTTTATCTGTTAACGATAATCAATTATTTGTTACAGATGCTGGAGGCTTTTCAGCAAATAGTACTTTATTAGTTTATGATTTAGCTTCAGGAACTGAAACAAATACGTTTAGCGTTGCTGTAGGTGCTTCAAAAATATATTTCAATTAATAGTATTTTAGATACATATAAAAAGCCGCTTTTTTCATCTTGAAAAAAGCGGCTTTTTTAATTCAAATATTACACATACAATTAGTCTATATACATATCTTGCTCTAAAGGTGAAATATAATGTTTCACATCTCTTAGCTTATCCCCTTCGTTTACCGCATTAAATGAGCGATCTGCAAAATTCATATTTGCAAGAGCAGCAGCTAACAAAGGTTCGTTAATATCACCTAAAATTCCGAATGTACTTGGCGTTTCAGAAATAGCAATATCAGGAATTAAACCTGTCCCAGGAACTAACTGATCATTCAAATTGGTAGAATTTGCAATTAAAGGTTGCATAGCGTACGTATGACTTAAATTTACATCTTCATCTGTAAATAAACCTGGAGAATCGTATATCGTTTGAGAAGCTTGTGTTTTCCCAACAGTGTTTTCACCAATAACAACAACATCTATATATGGTTTTAGACTGTTTATAACAAGTTCACTGGCAGATGCTGTTCTTCTATTGGTAGTTAACACATAAACTCTAGATAAATTGAGACTGTTAATAGTACCACCACCATTAATAGAATTGGTAAAGAGATAATTGGTATCTAAACTCTGTAAGTTTTCATTATGAAAAGTTTTTGAATACACTTCACCTGTAAACTGACCTGTGACCATACTGCCTAAATATGCAGCAGTTTGTACAGAACCTCCTCCATTATATCTTAAATCAATCACCAATTCAGTAACACCAGCAGCACTAAATTCACCAAAAGCATTATTAAGTTCGTCATTAAAATTAAATGTAAAACCATTATACATTAAATAGCCAATTTTAGTTCCGCTTACATTTAACACCTCAGTTTTATGCACTGGGTTTTCAGTATATGTCATTTTACTTAAATTTGCGCTTTCACCATTTAAAACCACAGTATCATCTTCTGCCTCTACAGTACCATTATTATCATAATCTGCAAAATTTAAAGTATAAGAATCTTGGTAAATAGCGTCACCTAAATCATTAATACTCTCAACAGTTAATGATTCTCCATTGACTCCTCTAAATATTTGTCCACGCTCTAAACCTAAATTATCTGCAACGCTATTATTTAAAACCAACGTTATGGCGCCAAAAATCTCAGAACTACTGCCTGGTACATAATAAAAATTAAATTCTACTCCTGTACTTAAGGACGTGCCGCCTAAAGAATTCTGTAATTCATAATAGTTATCTGTAATTCTACTAAATCTATCTACATTTTCAGAATCATACTTTAAAGATTCAAATAAGGCTTCTGGACTTTCAAATCCATTTAAATACTCTTGGTACTCTGTACTAGAAGCAAAATTATCATCTGCTAAAGCTACAACTTCAGGTTTATACAAATAAACAAAATTCATTCCTTTCCAAACAAAATCATTGATTTCTAATGTAGAAGCAGGAATTATATTATCATCCAAATCATCAAAACAGCCTGTAAATGAAAAACCTACAAGGCATGTAAGTAGTAAAATTTTTATTTTTCTCATGGTAATAGTGTTCTTTTATATATAGCAATGTTTCACATTCAGTAGTAAAACTATAAATTTACTTACAATATTGTAAAAAATACAAAATGTTTGTAACAAAAGATAAAGTGACTCGTCGTAATAATGAAGGCGAATAATAATCAACTTTACCAACCAACCAAAAAAAAGTAATGAAGCAGGCAGATTTTGTAAATATTGTGATGCCTTTTAAGGATAAAGTGTTTCGTTTAGCAAAACGATTACTCGTTTCTAGAGAAGAAGCTGAAGATGCTACACAAGAAATACTGCTGAAATTGTGGAAGAATAACAAAAAGATTGAAGACTATAAAAATGTAGAAGCGTTTTCAATGACCATGACAAAGAATTTTTGTTTAGATCGATTAAAATCGAAACAAGCACAGAATTTAAAAATTGTTCATAGTAATTATACGGATAACAGTTCGTCATTACAAAAACAAGTTGAAGCAAAAGATAGTGTGGATTGGGTTTCTAAAATAATGGAAGACCTACCGGAACAACAAAAAATAATAGTGCAACTAAGAGATATTGAAGAATATGATTTCGCAGAAATAGCTAAAATGCTAGACATGACGGAAACTGCGATAAGAGTCAATTTATCTAGAGCACGAAAAACAATAAGAGAAAAATTAACTAATACACATGGATATGGTATTAAATAATATAGAAAATTTAATAGAAAAGTATAACAATGCGGAGACTACACTAAAAGAAGAAGCGCAATTAAAGGCCTATTTCTTAAGTGATGATGTAGCACCACATTTAGAACATTACAAACCAATGTTTCAATACTTTTCACAATCAAAACAAGAGCAGTACACCAAAGACGTTCCTTTAAACACTAAGAAAACAAAACTGTATCAATGGATTTCTGTCGCAGCTGTAACGCTTTTAATGCTTGGTTTTTTTATTCCGAATTGGAATAGTGGACCAAAAACTCTAGCGGATTATACGCCAGAAGAACAAGAAATGTATTTGGAAGCAAAACAAGCTTTGGCTATGCTTTCAAGTAATTTAAATGATGGAGCCTCAAGTTTTAAAGTCATAGAATTAGCTTCAGATAATTTTAATGCTGGACTTGAAAAAGCCAATCACATTACAGAGTTTAATAAATCAACAAACAAATTATTAAAGAATTAAAAAAAAAAGAAAAATTTAAAACAAAAATTAAAACAAGAAATTATGAAAAAAATAATAGTAATAGTAGCAGTAATGCTAATGTCGGTAAACGGATTTAGTCAAAGTGTATTTGATAAATTTGAAGACCAAGAAGGAGTAGCATCAGTTATTCTTAATGGCAAAATGTTTAAAATGTTAGCCACAATGGGCATTGACATGGACGACCCAGAAACCAAAGAATACGCTGAAATGGCTAGTAAGATTACAGGCTTTAAAGTATTTACAACTGATAACGCAAAAATATCTGCTGATATGACTGCTACAGTAGCTAAATATTTAAAAACTTCGGATTTAGAAGAATTGATGCGTATGAAAGATGGTGACCAAACCGTTAAGTTTTACGTAAAAGAAGGTAAAGACGAAAACCACGTTAAAGAATTATTAATGTTTATTACAGGTCTAAAGGAAATGACAAAAGACCAAAACATAGAAATTAATGGTAAAAAACGTGAGTTTGAAACTGTAGTAATGACATTAACTGGTGATATCGATCTAAGACAAGTATCTAAAATTACAAATCAAATGGATATTCCAGGTGGTGAGCAGTTAAAGAAAGCTGGAGACAAGAAAAACTAGAACCATGATACAATCAATCAAAAAATCAATAGTAGTGTTGTTTTTGGTTGCCGCTTTTACAAGCTGCAACCAAGGGCCAACATTGCAAACCTATTATGTAGATAACGAATTAAAGCCTGGTTTTGCTTCGTTTGATGTGCCAACAAGTTTTGTTAATGTTGATAATATAAACCTTACTGAAGAACAAAAAGAAGCTTACAGTTCTGTAGACAAATTAAATGTACTCACATTTATGAAAGAAGATACAGATGCAGAAGATTATAAACTAGAATTAGAAAAAGTAAAAACCATATTAAAAGATCCTAAATACGAAGAACTCATACGTGGAGGAAACTCAACAGATGGAAAATTCGTTGTTAAGTTTTTAGGTGATATTGAAAATATCGATGAACTCATCATTTTTGGAAGTGCCAATAATAAAGGCTTTATGATTGCCAGAATTTTAGGTGATGATATGAATGCGTCTAAGTTAATGTCTTTAAGTTCTGTATTAGAAAATGCGAAATTTGAAGATACTGATCTTAATGGTTTAACCGACTTTTTCAAGTAGAAAAACAAAGAATAAAACTTAAACCTCGATTTATCGAGTAAAGAAATTTAAATAAACTGATCGTTATTTAAATGTTAATGTGAATCGTCTTGAGGCTCGTCTTCAGGACGATTTTTTTTAGCTTCGTTTTTAAACGCAATGATTATAGCAGCAACAAATAAGCCACCGAAACCTATAAACAACATTCCTTTTACAATAACATAATCAAGAACATCAAATAAACCCGAAACAAACAAACCCAATGCTAATAAAGTCACACAAGTTAGTGCAATGGCGTCTTTGGTCGTTGGTATTAGTTTCACAGTTTCAATATTTTAAATGCCAGTATAATTACTTGGAGTAATCACCTTTAGTTCAGACTTAATAGCATCCGAAACGTCTAAGGTATCAATAAAATTTGAAATAGAACTTTGTGTAATTGCCTCATTAGTTCTCGTTAATCCTTTTAAAGCTTCATAAGGATTTGGATAACTTTCTCGCCTTAAAATGGTCTGAATGGCTTCTGCAACCACAGCCCAATTGTTTTCAAGGTCTTGCGCAAACTTAGGCTCATTTAATAATAATTTACCTAAACCTTTCATTGTAGACTTAAAACCAATAATGGTATGTCCAAACGGTACACCAACATTTCTTAAAACTGTACTATCTGTTAAATCACGTTGTAATCTTGAAAGTGGCAATTTTGCAGACAAATGCTCAAAAATAGCGTTTGCTATACCTAAGTTTCCTTCACTATTTTCAAAATCAATAGGGTTTACTTTATGTGGCATTGCAGAACTACCTACTTCACCCTTCTTAATTTTCTGTTTAAAGTAATCCATGGATACATAAGTCCAAATGTCTCTATCCAAGTCAATGATAATAGTATTAATGCGTTTTAGCCCATCAAACAAAGCAGCTACGTGATCGTAGTGTTCTATTTGTGTGGTTGGAAAAGAATGATGTAAGCCTAATTTTTCTTGAACAAATTTAGTTCCAAAAGCCTTCCAATCGATATTTGGATAAGCCACTTTATGAGCATTAAAATTACCCGTTGCACCACCAAATTTTGCAGCACTTGGTACATCATTCAATAAATTAAATTGCTCCTTTAATCTTACAGCAAACACGTCTATTTCTTTTCCTAAACGGGTTGGAGATGCTGGCTGACCATGTGTTCTCGCTAACATTGGGATATGTGCCCAATCTTTTGCTAAACCTTCTATTTTTTCTAATAATGCTGTATATTCAGGAACATAAACATCATTCATAGCATCCTTAATACTTAAAGGAATTGCTGTATTATTAATATCTTGAGAAGTTAAGCCAAAATGGATAAACTCCTTATAAGCTGAAAGCCCTAAAGCATCAAATTTCTCTTTAATAAAGTATTCAACCGCTTTTACATCGTGATTGGTCACTTTTTCAATGTCCTTAATCGCTGTTGCATCTTCAGTATTAAAGTTTTTGTATATCGCTCTTAAGTCTTCAAAAATAGAACTAGAAACCGACTCTAATTGTGGTAATGGTATTTCACATAACGCAATAAAATATTCAATCTCTACCAAAACACGATATCTAATCAGTGCTTCTTCAGAAAAATAATCTTTTAATTTTTCTACTTTAGATCGGTATCTACCATCAATTGGTGAAATTGCATTAAGAGGTGAAAGTGCCATTTTGTTTGGTTTTTTTGAAGCATCAAATATAGCAAAGTAAGTTAAGAGTTGACAGTTATAGCTAAAGAGATTTTTAAAGTTTTTACCTAAACTTGACTATCAATTGCTGCTTGTTCTTATTAGATTTTTAAATATTAGAATTTTTAAATTTTTGTCAGTTTTAAAATATTTTACTCACATCAAGATTTAAGTTTTCGCTACAATCTTCAAGTGAAAAATGTATCTTTGAGAAATTTCTATTTTAAACATGAACGACACTATAATTCTCATCCTTGTTATTTTCATTTCCACAGGAATTGGAGCTTTTATTGGACTTAAATTTTCGCAATTAAAAAGTAAAAGTGACAAAAGTACCTTAGAAGAGCGTAACGCAAATCTGCAACAACAGTTTAATGAATTCAAGCAATTTTCCGAAACTGAAAATCAAAAACAAGATCAGTATTTCAATCAGTCGTTAAATGAATTAAAAGAAAGTATTTCTAAAATTGAAATTGAACGTGAAAACATCAGAAAAGAAAAGGATTTTTTAAGCACTGAATTATCTCGAAGAAATACAGAATTTGAAAACTTACAGCAGCAAAATCTCAAACGAGATGAAGCTATGGCAGAGCAACAAATTCAGCTACGTAAAGATTTTGAATTGATGGCTTCTAAAATATTAGATGAAAAGTCTGAAAAATTTACACTTCAAAATAAGGAGAATATTAAAAACATCTTAAATCCATTACAGGAAAAAATTCAACTTTTTGAGAAAAAAGTAGATGACACCCAAAAGGAAAGTATTAGCATGCACTCTGCTTTAAAAGAGCAATTATTAGGCCTTAAAGACCTTAACTTGCAAATGAGTAAAGAAGCGACAAACCTAACTAGAGCTTTAAAAGGTGATAGTAAAATGCAAGGTAATTGGGGCGAATTAGTTTTAGAGCGTGTGTTAGAAAAATCTGGACTAGAAAAAGATAGAGAGTATTTTGTTCAGCAAAATTTTCAGCGTGAGGATGGCTCTCGTGTTATGCCAGATGTGGTATTACATCTTCCAGATTCTAAAAAAATGATTATAGATTCTAAAGTGTCACTAACAGATTATGAACGCATGGTTAATGCAGACGATGATGATAGAGCGCTGTATTTAAAAGCGCATGTTAACTCTATAAAAAGACATGTCGATCAATTATCTGCAAAAAACTACCAAGATTTATATGATATTGAATCTCCTGATTTTGTGTTGATGTTTATTCCAATTGAACCTGCTTTTGCAGTAGCAATTAATGAAGATAACACCTTATACAATAAGGCTTTTGAACAGAATATAGTTATCGTTACACCTTCTACCCTTTTAGCAACTTTACGTACCATTGATAGTATGTGGAACAATGAAAAGCAACAACAAAATGCTTTAGAAATTGCAAAACAAGCTGGTGCACTTTACGATAAGTTTGAAGGTTTGGTGAGTGATTTAACTGGTGTTGGTAAAAAAATAGATGCTGCTAAGAGTGATTATTCTGCAGCAATGAATAAATTAGTGAGTGGCAATGGTAATCTCATTTCTCGTGTTGAAAGAATAAAAAAATTGGGTGCCAAAGCAAAAAAAGCATTACCTGAAAGTTTTATTAAACGTGCAACTGATGCCGAACTAGAATAATCATTTCACTATAATTGTATGGCATATATAACTTGCTATACTTAAAACTCAAAAATTATGTTTAAAACCACTGAAGATTCTAGAATACAGATTTCAGAATTAATGAAACCAGCTCATGCTAATTTTGGAGGCAAAATTCATGGTGGTTATATTTTGAGTTTAATGGACAATGTTGCATTTGCTTGTGCATCAAAACATTCTCGTAGTTATTGTGTTACAGCATCGGTAAATAAAGTCAACTTTCTAAACCCTATTGAAGTTGGAGAATTAGTGACTATGAAAGCTTCTGTAAATTATGTCGGTAAATCATCTATGGTTGTTGGTATAAGAGTAGAATCTGAGAATATTAGAACAGGAGAAACGAAACATTGCAATTCGTCTTACTTTATTATGGTTGCTGTAGATGAAGAGGGAAATAAAATAACTGTACCTGGATTAATATTAACAAATAAATTATCTGCTAAGCGTTTTATTAAATCTATAATACGACGTGATAGCGATATTAAAAGAAGTAAGGATTTACAGCAACTTTATAAAAACGTAGAAGATCATTTAGAACAACTTAAAGATTATCGCGTTAAAATTGATTTTAAATAAAAAAAGCTGCTTCATTTCTGAAACAGCTTTCTCATGTGTTTTTAAAACTTTTATTGCTTAATAAATCGTTTAGTCTGCGACTCATTTTCAGTTGAGACCTTTACAAGATATACTCCTGTTTTCCAATTAGAGACATCTACTGATGCTGATAATTGGGTAATGGTACTTTTATGAATGCGTTTTCCAAGCACATCAAATACTTCAAGCGTCATGTTTTCTGATGCTTTTGGTAATTTAATATTTAACTTGTTTTTTGAAGGATTAGGCGAAATCTTAAAAGTATCGTCTTGAAATCCATTCAAATTTGTATCTAAATCATAGATAGAAACAACATCTTCATCAAAGCTTGCATCATCAAACAGATGTGCTGAACCATGCGCAAACACAGTGCTAAAAGTGAATATTGTTATAAGTCCGAGTAATATTTTTTTCATATAATTTGGGTATTCTTAAAACTAAGTTAGTAAATATTAATTAATTCTACTTACCATTCATCGAAAACTGTGCCAATTATTTACTCAAATACATTTTTCTTCTAGCATAAAGATCATAAAACTGATCGTCCTTTAAACTATCAATAAACAAAATGCTCTCTCCTGTACTTTTCATTTCTGGTCCTAATTGTTTATTTACATTAGGAAATTTATTAAATGAGAACACAGGTTGCTTAATAGCATAACCTTCTAATTGTGGTTTAAAGTTAAAATCCGTTACTTTTTTCTCACCTAACATTACTTTAGTTGCATAGTTTACGTAAGGTTCTTTATACGCTTTTGCTATAAATGGTACTGTTCGAGATGCTCTTGGATTGGCTTCAATAATGTATACCAATTCATCTTTTATAGCGAACTGAATATTAATTAACCCAACCGTATTTAAAGCTCTTGCAATAGTATGTGTATGATCTTTTATTTGCTGCATTACCAATTCACCTAAGTTAAATGGTGGCAACGTTGCATTACTATCGCCAGAGTGAATACCACACGGCTCAATATGTTCCATTATTCCGATAATATAGACATTACCATCTGCATCACAAATTGCATCTGCCTCTGCTTCTATTGCACCATCTAAGTAATGATCTAACAATAATTTATTACCAGGAATAGACTTTAATAAATCAATAACATGAGATTCTAACTCTTGCTTATTAATTACAATTTTCATTCCTTGACCACCAAGTACATAAGAAGGTCTTACTAAAATCGGAAAGTCTAAAACATCTGCAATCGCTAAAGCTTCATCTGCAGATTCTGCAACATCAAACTCAGGGTAAGGAATATTATGTTGTTTTAAAATGTTTGAAAAACTTCCTCTATCTTCAGCTAAATCTAATGATTTAAAGCTTGTTCCCATAATCTTAACTCCCCATTTTTCTAACTTCTCGGCAAGTTTTAATGCTGTTTGTCCTCCTAACTGAACAATAACACCTTCTGGTTTTTCATGCTGAATGATATCGTAGATATGCTCCCAGAATACAGGTTCAAAATAAAGTTTATCTGCAATATCAAAATCGGTAGATACCGTTTCTGGATTACAGTTTATCATAATCGTTTCATAACCACATTCTGCAGCTGCCAAAACACCATGCACACAACAATAATCAAACTCAATACCTTGACCAATACGGTTTGGTCCAGAGCCTAAAACGATAATTTTCTTTTTATCACTTACTATACTTTCGTTTTGCACGTAAACTTCACCTTCAGCTGTTTCTACTTCACTTTCAAAAGTTGAATAGTAATATGGTGTTTGTGCTTTAAATTCTGCGGCACAAGTATCTACCAATTTAAATACACGGTTGATGTTTAGTTCTTTTCTCTTATTATAAACTTGGCTTTCTAAACAACCCAACATGTGAGCTATTTGTCTGTCTCCATATCCTTTTTGCTTCGCTTCTAACAATAATTCGCGTTCAATGTTTTCAATTTTAAACGTAGAAATCTCTTTTTGAAGTTGAAATAACTCTTCATATTGCTTTAAAAACCACATATCAATTTTTGTGATTTCGTGAATACGATTTAAAGGAATTCCGATAGCAATAGCATCATAAATTACAAATACCCTGTCCCAACTTGCGTAAGTTAGTTTTTCAATAATGGTATCATAATCCGTATAACCTTTTCCGTCTGCACCTAATCCATTTCTCTTTATTTCTAAAGACTGTGTTGCTTTGTGTAAAGCTTCTTGGAACGAACGACCTATTGACATTACTTCACCAACGGCTTTCATCTGTAAACCTAAAGTTCTGTCTGAACCTTCAAATTTATCAAAATTCCAACGTGGAATCTTAACGACTACGTAATCTAAAGTAGGCTCAAATAAAGCCGAAGTTGATTTTGTAATCTGATTATCTAATTCATCTAAATTATAGCCAATTGCTAATTTAGCCGCAATTTTTGCAATAGGATAACCTGTTGCTTTACTTGCTAATGCTGACGAACGTGATACTCTAGGGTTAATTTCAATAGCAATAATTTCCTCTTCATCATCCGGACTTACAGCAAATTGTACATTACATCCACCAGCAAAATCACCAATACTACGCATCATATGAATTGCCATATCTCTCATTTTCTGAAAGGTCTTGTCTGACAAAGTCATTGCTGGCGCTAATGTTATAGAATCACCCGTATGAATTCCCATAGGATCCATATTCTCAATGGTACAGATAATAACAACATTATCATTTTTATCTCTTAATAATTCTAGCTCATATTCTTTCCAGCCGATTAAAGCTTTATCTATCATAACTTCATGAATTGGAGATACCTCTAAACCATGCGTTAATTTCTTGTCGAATTCGTCTTCTTTAAAAACAAAAGATGCGCCTTCACCACCTAAAGTATAAGATGCTCTAATCACTAATGGAAAACCAAACTCTTGTGCTATTTCTTTTCCTTTAAGAAAAGAAGTTGCTGTTGCTTGAGGTGCCATGCCAACACCAATTTTCAACATTAATTCTCTAAATTTTTCTCTGTCTTCTGTTATATTAATAGCATCAATATCTACACCTATAATATCTACTCCAAAATCTTCCCAAATACCTTTTTCATCTGCTTCAATACACAGATTTAAAGCTGTTTGCCCTCCCATTGTTGGTAATACAGCATCAATCTGAGGATGTTCTTTTAAAATCTGAATTAACGATTTTGTAGTCAATGGTAACAAATACACATGATCTGCCATTGTTGGATCTGTCATGATTGTTGCAGGATTAGAATTGATTAAAATCGTTTCAATTCCGTCTTCTCTAAGTGAACGTAAAGCTTGAGAACCTGAATAATCAAATTCACAGGCTTGCCCAATCACAATAGGACCTGAACCAATAAGTAAAATAGATTTTAAGTTGTTATTTTTTGGCATGAGAATAATATATTTAGTGTTTTATATAAATCTTTATTTTTTTAGCTGTGCAAAAATAGTTAACAATAGGATATAAAAAAAGGCGTTACACCTAAGTAACGCCTTTAATATATTAACAATTGTTAATCATTATTTTTTATGTCTAGATTCAGTTGAAACAGACAATTTTTTTCTTCCTTTAGCTCTTCTACGTGCTAAAACTTTTCTTCCGTTAACAGAAGCCATTCTTTCTCTGAAACCGTGTTTGTTTCTTCTCTTTCTTTTTGACGGTTGAAACGTTCTTTTTGGCATGTCTTATATTTTTAAAAACTAATATTCGTGTTAATGTCGATATGAGTTGAGAGCTATCTCAAAACTGCGTGCAAATATACAACAAGTTTTTACTTTAGCAAATAGCAAAAGATTTTTTTTCTAATGATTTTATATTGACTTTTCAATTTCTTACAAAATCACTGTAAATTCACCTTGATTGGTTGATTACTTTATTTATAGTATACTATATAAACCTTGGAAACACCTTAAATTTAAACCGTTTTCATTTAAATTATAGATAAAAATGTAAGTCAATATCAATTCTTAGATTTTAAACGCGTTGTTTTTATTATCTTTGCGCTCTCAAAAAACACACAGAAACATGTTTAATAAAAATATAAAATTAGCCATTTTCGCATTAATTATTGCTTATGCGATATATCAATTCACTGAAGGATATATTGGTAATGGTATTATGTACATCTTACTTTCTACCATTTTCATATTCCTTTACTTTAAAAATGAAATGATTTTACTCGCTTTTTTAAGGCTAAGAAAGCAAGATTTTGCAGGAGCAAAAAAATGGTTAGACAAAATTAAAAACCCTGAAGGCGCTTTAGTAAAAAAACAACAAGGCTATTTAAATTATTTAAATGGCATTATGGTTTCTCAAACTAATATGAATGAAGCCGAAGGTTACTTTAAAAAAGCGATTAGCTTAGGATTATCTATGGATCATGATTTAGCAATGGCTAAATTAAACTTAGCAGGTATTGCATTTTCAAAGCGTAGAAAGCCAGAAGCTCAAAAATTATTGGCTGAAGCTGAAAAATTAGATAAACGAGATATGCTTGCAGATCAAATTAAAATGATGAAGCAGCAGATGAAAAAAGCAGTAATGCCAAAACAACAATATGGTCAGCCTACTTCAGCTCGTCAGAATCGTCGTAGCAGAAGGTAAAACAAAGTTTATAACACATAAAAAAGGCTTGAACATATTAATGTTTAGGCCTTTTTTTTATGTAACAACTATAATAAGGGTGCCATCAAACGAGCAACAGCTTCTATCAGTTTAGTTTGTTTAGAACGTTGTTGCCATGATTTTAAGTCTAGTGGTTCACAATCTTTTAAATCATCATTAAAGAACTCTGTGAGTTGATTGCTAATGTCCTTATTATAGATTAGAGCATTAACTTCAAAATTAATATTGAAACTTCTATAATCCATATTGGTTGTACCAACCGTACTAAATACACCATCAACGACCATAGTTTTTGCATGTATAAAGCCTTTAGTGTAACGGTACACCTCTACTCCTGCTTCTAAAAGCGACTCTAAATAAGAATTGGTAGCGTATTCCGCAATCCAAGAATCGGAAGTTTTAGGCACAATAATTTTAACTTTTATATTGCTTCTTGAAGTAACTTGAAGTGCTGTGACAATTTCGCTATTAGGAATAAAATAAGGCGTTGTAATGTACACATGATCTTCAGCATTTGTAATAGCTACAAAAATAGCTTCCATTATATTAGACCAATCGGTATCTGGTCCACTAGCTGCTATTTGAAGTGGTACATTCTCTTTACAATTGTGTTCTGGGAAATAAGTTTTAGAAATCTCTAATTCTTCTTGGCTCACAAAATCCCATGTCGTAAAAAATAATATCTGTAATGGTTTTACGGCCTCGCCAATAATACGGATATGTGTATCTCTCCAATAGCGTTTATTATTAGCATTTACATAATTATCTGAAATATTTATTCCACCAACGTAACCAATTTCACCATCTATAACAATAATTTTTCGGTGATCGCGATAATTCATCTGTCCTGTGAATTTTGAAAAAAGCACAGGCATAAACGGTTTCATATTAACGCCAGAGTCTTTCAATTTTCGCTTCATATTAGAAGAAATAGAACTTCCAACATCATCTATAACGATTCTAATTTCTACACCTTCAATGGCTTTATCACAAAGTATATTAAGAAGTTCCGTACCTATTACGTCATCCTTTATTACAAAATATTCTAAATGAATGTGGTATTGCGCTGCTTTTAAATCTTTAAAAAGAAGCTTAAACTTATCATCTCCATTTTTAATAAGCTTAACATCATTATTAATAGTTAGTTTAGATTTTTCACTATTATATAATAATGGAATAAGTTTGGATTTCTGATCAAGTAAATCATCTACTACATTAATCTCCTTTGTATCGAGTTCTAACTGATTTTGAATCTTTTTTACAATAGATTGATTTAAAACATGTTTTCTACTGAAGATTTTTGTTTTCCTGTATTCTTGCCCAAAAAGATAGTACACTATTAAGCCTAAAAACGGTAAAGCCAACAAACCAATAATATAACTTAACGCTTTGGTTGGGTTGAGTTTTTTGTGCAGAATAGTAACCACAGCAGATAATGCTATGGCATAATTGAGTACAATTAAAATTTGCCAGATATGATTTCTAACAAATTCCAATAATTAAGATTTAGTATTATAATAGCCTTCTTTTGGAATTTCAATCTGGTAAGATTTTCTAGACTTGTTATTTAAATGAGGCTCTCTTAACCATGGGTTATGGAGTTTTAAAATCTTATAATTAATACCAAATTGCTTAGCAAACTTTGCAAAATCTGTTACTGCTGTATCCACTTCAACTTTATAGGTTGGCACTTCTTTATATAAATGGGATTTATTAAAGTTGAATCCGTATTTACTTGGATTAGACAATATTTCTTTCAATGCTACTATTCTAAATACATAACGCCCTGTTTCTTCACCTAACAACAGATCGTAATAGCCGTCAACATCTTGCTCTTTTAAACGTCTAGAGACACCATAATTACCAGCGTTATATGCTGCTGCTGCTTTAGTCCAAGACCCTAAACTTTCTTTTGCTTTCTTTAAGTAATCACATGCGACTTCAGTTGCTTTTTCTAAATTGTAACGTTCGTCTACATTATCGTTTACTTCTAAACCATTTTCGCGTCCTGTAGCCTTCATAATTTGCCAAACACCACTTGCGCCTGCAGGTGATTTTGCTGTTTGTACTAATCCACTTTCAATAACCGCGAGATACTTAAAATCATCTGGCACTCCATTTCGTTTCAAAATTGGCTCTATGATTGGAAAGTATTTTTGTGCGCGTTTAAACATTAAAAGTCCATTAGATTGCCAATAGGTATTTACCAATAATTCCCTATCCATTCTTTCATAGATGTCTGGATTTTGAATAGGAACCATTTCACCTGCAAAATTTAAATTTTCAGGCATTTCTAATGCATATACGTTGTAGTTATTTACAATAGGATCTTCTTTTCCTAATAAAAAATCTGATGGAGCTTTTTCATCTGGAGCTTTTTGCATGGCGAATATAAACAAGCCAGATATACAAATAACACCTATTAATGCTAAGCTATTCTTTATGTATTTCATAGTATTTCTTTTAATGTATTTTAGAATATTACATGCTGTGTATTGTTCATCATTTATTTAAATGCTTAAGCAATTTGCATGACTGATTCAGAATTTTGTTTTTTTAGTAATATATAAATGTAATCAATCTACGATGAAGATTCAAATTCAGCCTTCAATAAGTTTTGGTAAATTTTCGTTAAACCATTTATATTTATTGATAATCATGATGTGAGTTCCACCTTTAATAACAATACAATTTCCAACACAAGAATGCGGAAAAACAGCATCCTTATCTCCATGAATATAAATAGCATTAGGCATTTCTGCTTCTTGATCCCAACAAACCACATGCTTTATGGCCCAATTGAGATAAGTTTTATCATTTACAGAAAGGTATTTTTTATATAAATCAATACGTTTCTTTATGGTTTCACCTAAAGCATATTTTGCTAATAAATCAATATTACTAACTAATTGCGTTGGTAGTATTTTATACGCTTTGGTGACTTTTAGTAACTTCATACGTTTGGGTAACTCGTAATGTGATTTCACACTAGAAACGACAAACAATTTTTTTACCGTTAAGTACTTACTCATTTCTTGCACTAACATACCACCAAAAGATACACCAAGCAATACTATATTATCATGCTTTATAAACGTACACATACGTTTGGCATAAGCTTCAAAAGTTTCCGTTTTAGTTGGTATCTGCCATTCTAACCAATGAATTTCATAAGAAGTCTCTGGTAGCTTTATATGTTCAAAAATAGAGGGATTTGCTGCCATACCTGGCATTAAATATACATGTGTTAATTTAGTATTCATTTGGTAAAATTGGAGCGTCCTAATTAATTACAATTTAAGGTTTTAACAACAATAACCTAATTCTTAAGTTGATTTTTTGTACCTTTGCACAGCAAAACTATATAAAATATAGTATCTACGCTACCAACCGCTGAATTTAATATAAAGAAATTATGACA
Source organism: Winogradskyella sp. Asnod2-B02-A (assembly GCF_045063645.1). Lineage (NCBI taxonomy): Bacteria > Pseudomonadati > Bacteroidota > Flavobacteriia > Flavobacteriales > Flavobacteriaceae > Winogradskyella > Winogradskyella sp. Asnod2-B02-A. The sequence continues at coordinate 320,672 of NZ_JBEFOG010000025.1, read as the reverse complement.
GAAACTGCTGAACTAATTGACAATGATTTTCTTCGTCAATTTGAATTAAAGGTTGAAAACGAAATGGCTATTATTGAATATTCTTTACAAGAACGAAAGATATTCTTAACTAAAATGATTATTCCTGATGGTATTAGAACAGACGAATTTGAACTAGATTTTATTGACCTAGTATTCTCAAACATTAAAGAACGAAACATTAGCGTGGTACCAACAAGTCCTGAAATTGCTAAGTTTGTAAGACGTAATAGAAAATATAAGCGAATGTTACCTGTTGGTATACGCATATAATTTAAAAATATACATCACAAAAAAATCCGAAATTTTAAAATTTCGGATTTTTTTATTGTAATTAATATTAACTATTAGTAATTCACATCAATTGTTCCATTCTCTAACACTATAGACGCTTCCTCAACTGCTGTATAAGAAGTCAGTGTTCCTGCAAAAGTTGCTGTCAATCTAGAGCCATTATTAACACTTATAACTGAATTAAATGCTCCGCTATCATAATAATACTCTCCATCAATAAGATATTCAAACGCATACAATGAGAAAGTTCCTAAATCACCCACTTCTGTTTCAAAATTAATAGTTCTAGAAGCGTCAGTTCCTACTGTAGCTGATACATATAATATTGTAAATTGTTCTCCATCAAAAGTAAATGTATCGCTCTCAACAATAATTGTATCGAATGTAACTGACTGACCATCAATTATCACGGTAAGTTCGTTAGAAGCTCCATTATTATCACTTCCATCATCATCTTTATTACAAGAGGTAGATAATATTAAACCGACTACAACAAATAAGTTAAAAAATATTTTTTTCATAATATATCAGTTTTGTTAAGATTGTAAATCTAACTTAAGAAATAACCTACGCAAACGCTTTAATAAAATTAAACCGTACTAACCCATCTTCGTCAATTTCGATTAGTTTTACATCATGTATCGTATTCACCAACTCCGGATTCCAAGGAGCCTTTACCTTTACATAGTTTTCCGTAAAACCATGAATATAACCTTCTTTGTTTTCTCCTTCAAATAATACCGTACAACTTGTCTGTAATTGATTTTCGTAAAAAGCTCTTCGCTTTTTAGCAGACAAACCTCTTAACATTTTACTACGCTTAGATCGTTTAGCTTTAGACACCACATTAGGCATATTTGCTGCTTCTGTATTATCACGTTCAGAATATTGAAACACGTGTAAATAAGAGATTTCTAATGCATTCAAAAAGTTATATGTTTCTAAAAATAATTCATCAGTTTCACCAGGAAAACCAACAATTACATCGACTCCAATACAAGCATGAGGCATTACTTCTTTAATTTTTGAAACTCTGTCTACATATAACTCTTTCATATAACGACGTTTCATCTTTTTTAAGATGTCGTTACTTCCACTTTGTAATGGTATATGAAAATGCGGCACAAACGCTCTAGATTTAGACACTAAATCTATGGTTTCGTTTTTTAATAAATTAGGTTCAATTGAAGAAATTCTTAAACGTTCAATACCTTTAACCTTATCGAGCTCAGTTACGAGATCTAAAAAAGTGTGTTCGTGCTTTTTATTCCCAAACTCTCCTTTGCCATAATCACCAATATTAACTCCTGTAAGTACAATTTCTTTAATTCCTTGCTCAGAAATTTCCTTTGCATTCTTTAAAACACTAGTCATTGTATCACTACGCGAAATTCCTCTGGCCAGCGGAATTGTACAATAGGTACATTTATAATCGCAACCATCTTGTACTTTTAAAAAAGCTCTTGTTCTATCTCCAATAGAATAACTACCAACATAAAAATCTGCATCTTCTATTTCGCAAGAATGTACCTCCCCAAAATTGTTTTTGGTTAAATCATTTAAGTAATCTGTAATCTTGAATTTTTCAGTCGCTCCCAAAACCAAATCCACACCATTTACATCTGCTAATTCCTCTGGCTTTAATTGCGCATAGCAACCAATGGCAGCAACAAATGCTTCAGGATTATTCTTTTGCGCTTGTTTTACTATAGTTTTAAAACGCTTATCTGCATTTTCAGTAACCGAACAAGTGTTTATGACGTATACATCTGCAGATTCTTTAAAATCTACACGATCAAATCCTTCGTTTTCAAAACCCCTAGCTATTGTGGAGGTTTCTGAAAAATTAAGTTTACAACCTAATGTATAAAATGCGACTTTTTTTGTTGGATTCATTCTTGTACTTTTACCAAGTTGGCAAATTTACAACATATAAATTATATGCTAAAACTCACACCATCGTTATTCAAAAGATTGCTGTATACCTCATTAATTATGATGGTATTTTCATGTACCTCAAAAGAAAGTAATGAATTAGACCATCTAGTTTTTAGATACAATGAACACAAAAACATAGGTTCATTAGACCCTGCATTTTCAAAGGATTTAGCAGATATCTGGGCAACACATCAATTATTTAATGGTTTGGTGCAAATGGATGATCAACTTAATGTAAAACCATGTATTGCTAAAAAATGGACTATTACCGATAGTGCTAAAATATACACATTTACCTTACGGAAGGATGTCTATTTTCATAAACATAATTTGTTCGGAAAAGATTCTACAAGAAGCACAACAGCTTCTGATTTTGAATATAGCTTCAACCGATTAAAAGATAATACCATTGCATCACCTGGAAGTTGGGTCTTAAATAAAGTTGAAGACTTTTCTGCGATTAATGATTCTACTTTTCAAATTAAATTAAAACAACCTTTTCCTGCGTTTCTAGGCTTACTCACCATGAAATATTGCTCTGTTGTTCCTAAAGAAATCGTAGAACATTATGGCAATGATTTCAGGTCTAATCCGATAGGCACTGGTCCTTTTAAATTTAAACGGTGGGAAGAAAATTTAAAGTTAGTTTTTAGAAAAAATAACCATTATTTTGAAATTGATTCTCAAGGACAACAACTGCCTTATCTAGAAGCGATATCCATCACCTTTTTACCAGATAAACAGAGTGAATTTCTGCAGTTTGCGCAAGGTAATATTGATTTTGTCTCTGGTTTAGATGGTTCTTATAAGGATGAAATTTTAACAGCCGAAGGCAAGTTAAGAGCAAATTATGCTGAAAATGTAAAAATGATACGAGGTCCATACCTTAACACAGAGTATTTAGCATTTTTTATGGAAACTGAGGATAATACCATTCAATCAAAAAAAATAAGAAAAGCAATTAATATTGGTTTTAATCGTAACAAAATGATGACTTATTTGAGAAATGGTATCGGAATTCCTGCTAGTGGAGGTTTTATTCCTAAAGGCTTACCTGGTTTTGATTCCTCTATTGGTTATACATATCAACCTGATTTAGCAAAACAATTAGTATCCGAATTTAAAGCCGAAACAGGTATTAACAATCCAGAAATTACGTTGACCACAACAAGTAATTATTTAAGCTTTTGTGAATTTATTCAGCGGGAACTGCAAAAAACAGGCCTATTAGTAAATGTAGATGTTATACCACCTTCAAGCTTAAAAGATGCTAAAGCAAATGGACAACTCGATTTTTTTAGAGCAAGTTGGATTGCAGATTATCCTGATGCAGAAAATTACCTATCATTATTTTACAGCAAGAATTTTGCTCCAAATGGACCAAACTATACTCATTTTAAAAATGATACATTCGACCAAATGTATGACGCTGCATATTTGGAAACTGATCAAGACTTAAGAGCTTTACTTTACACCAAAATGGATGCATTGATTATGAGCTCTGCCCCTATTGTACCTCTCTTTTATGATGAAGTGGTTAGATTTACTAGAAAAAATGTTGAAGATTTGGGTATTAATGCCACTAACTTACTAGAGTTAAAATCTGTAAGAAAGACTAAATAATCACGTATTAAACATTGAAAAATCTAAAAAAAAAGGATGAGATGATGCATTTTTTCAGCCTTAATTCCCACCAATAGATTCGCCTTCTTTAGCATTTAATTTTACCTCACTTAAATAACTTAAAATATTACCTTGAGAATCCACATTACCAACAAATCCAAAAGTAGCTGAGTAATAAAGGAAAAACTCTTTACTCTTGCCACTATCCCTATCTGTTAGCTGCTTACAATGTACTTTTATACAATCTTTGTATTTCTTTTTGGGTGTTTTAAATTTTTGATCAACAGCAATTACTTCATAACTCCAGCTTTTATCATTTTCTAACCAATTATCACCAAGAACTGGTTTTACAGGTAATACAATTGATTCTTTAAGTGATTTCTTATCAATGTGATAATAGTATGTATTGCCTTTTCGATAATACGTAGTATCAACATCTCCCCAACTATACTTTCTATATCTCACATAATATTCTTGATTATTGATATCTTCTTTTTGCTTTGCAAAAAATTCAAAATAATGTGATTTTCCGTATTTAAAATATTTTCCACTATTTGAGTTTTCAAATAACGTAATGTAACCATCTAATTCGTTATAGGTAAACGATAAAAGACTAAATGAGCATACTAAAATTATGATTATTTTTTTCATACTAAAATTGTTAGAAATAGCAATATACTAACATTTAGCATTTTAAATACTAGTTGCTTTCATCTTTATCAAACCCAGTAAAATAATACAAATCATCTCCACCTTCCCCTTTTAAACGTCTAGAAGACAAATAACCCGTAGTTAAATCATCATTTAAGAAAAATGAAAAATCATCTCCTTTACTATTTATTGGTTTATCTAAAGATACTGGAGATTTTATGATATTAGTAGAATTTAAATCAAACATATAGATATCTATTCCTCCTTTACCTCCTCGTCTATCAGAAGAAAAATAAAGTCTATTATCCGAGCTCACAAAGGGAAACGTTTCTGTACGAGAAGAGTTTATATGCTCGCCTAATTTAGTAACTTCTCCATAGGTTTTATGGTCTGTTACAGACACTTTATAAATATCAGATTTTCCTTTAGTTCCTTTTACATCAGCTATAAAATACAGTGTAGATCCATCTGCACTCAAAGCAGGATGTGCAAAATTGTGATCTGGATCACAGAAAGGTAAAGTTGTAAAATTAACCCAACCTTTCCCTTCTTCATATTCGGCACGTTGTATTAAAAGATTGAACGTGCTCATATCCTTTAGTTTATTCTCTCCTTTTACGGTTTGATTGGTTGTAAAATACATATACTTACCATCTTTAGAATAAGTAGCTACAGACATGTTAGACATGCCTACTTCCTTTTTTTCAATAAGTTTTGGATCTTCTATTTCACCTTCTTCACCTAACTTACATTCATAAATGCCGTAAAGATTCTGAGCATAATTATCTAAAATAGCTCTTCCACTTCTTGATGTAAGGTTAGAACTAATAAAAACTTTATCCTTAACAACTCTCGCTGCAAAGTGATCTAATTTATTGTTTATTTCAAGTTTTTTAACTTCTACCTCTTGAGAAAATCCAAGGCTTATAATAAATAAAAAAAGTAGGTTGAATTTGGGTGCTTTTAATTTCATAATATAATATTATTCTCTTCTATATTGTTTTGTTTCTTCAAAAATGTGCTCTAAAATGGCTTTATCTAAATCCATGAATTCTTCTTTTCGTCTTCCCATAACAACTTCAGCAACTTCAAATGCTTTATTTGTTTTATAGGTTACAAACCCATTATTTCCGCCCCAAGAAAAACTAGGAACAAAATTTCTAGGAAAACCACTTCCAAAGATATTAGCACTTACACCAACAACTGTACCAGTATTAAACATGGTATTAATTCCACATTTACTATGATCACCCATCATTAAGCCACAAAATTGTAATCCTGTTCTTGCAAATCCTTCTGTGTTATAATCCCACAGTCTTACTTCTGCATAATTATTCTTTAGATTACTATTATTAGTATCTGCACCAAGGTTACACCATTCTCCTAAAACCGAATTCCCTAAAAAGCCATCGTGTCCTTTATTAGAAAATCCAAATATTACAGAGTTACTCACCTCTCCTCCAATTTTACTATGAGGACCAACCGTTGTTGGACCATAAACCTTAGCTCCTAATTTTAAGGTTGAATTATTACACAGTGCCAAAGGCCCTCTAACCAATGCACCTTCCATAACTTCTGAATCTCTACCAATATAAATGGGTCCAGCACTCGCATTTAAAGTCGCAAAATTTAAGGTAGCACCTTTTTCTATAAAAATGTTCTCAGGGTTTACTGTATTTATTGTTGAAGGAATTGGTTCTGATTTTCTACCATTAGTAATTAGATTAAAATCTTCTGCAATAGCGTCCCCATTTTTAGAAAAAATATCCCAAGTATGTTCAATTTTTAAAATGTCGCCTTCAAATTCTACAGCTTCAAAAGTTGAAAAATCACTAACTTCTTCACCTTCTTTTGCAAAAAACGCAATTACGTCTTCGCCTTTAAATAAAGCTTGATTATGGTTTAAGTTTTTTACGACTTCAACAACTTCCATATTTGGTAAAAAAGAAGCATTAATCATAATGTTCTCTTCCATCTCAACCATAGGAAACTTTTCTGCTAGATAATCTTCAGTTACAGTTGTTGTAGTATATTCTAGATACGATTCCCATTTTTGGCGAATGGTTAAAATACCAACTCTAATATCTGCAACTGGCCTGGTAAAGGTAAACGGCAACAAATTGTTGCGATAAGGACCATCAAAAAGTATATAGTTCATTCTGATTTTATAGTTTAAAGTTTCAAATAAAAACTTTGATTAACAATTCAAAAATAACTTAATTGTATAAAACGCAAAAGCCTTTCTGTCATAGAAAGGCTTTTAACGATTATCGGTAAGCTTAGTTTATTTTTTAAACTTAGCGTATTTGTTTTTGAACTTGTCAATACGACCAGCTGTATCTACTAATTTAGATTTACCAGTGTAAAAAGGGTGAGATGTTCTAGAGATTTCTAACTTAACTAATGGATATTCTGTTCCATCAACGTCAATAGTCTCATTTGTATCTGCCGTAGATTTTGTTAAATATACCTCTTCATTAGACATATCTTTAAACGCTACTACTCTATAATTTTCTGGATGTATTCCTGCTTTCATCACTAAATGCTTTAAATGTATTCGATTTTTCGAGGTGCAAATTTAACCATTTTTTATAAATCTACAATCTTTTTTGATAAATTTTATTCTACTAATGTATGTAACATTTATGTAACTTTGTCTACTAACTAATAAATTAACCTAAAACTTAAGTTTATTATGACTAAATCTTTAAAATCTTCAGCACTAAATTATGGTCTATATTTAGGACTTATATTATCTTCATTTACAATAATTGGATATGCAGTATACCTTGACTTATTTACCCAATGGTGGTTTGGAATAGGCCAAATGTTTCTAGTTATCATTGTTGGCATTGTATCTGCAATGAAAGCAAAAAAGATATTAGGAGGTTTTATTAGTTTTAAAGAGGCATTTACCGCGTTTTTTATAACAATACTTGTTGGTGTTACAATACCAGCACTTATTGGTTTTATTATTTTTAATATAGTAGATGTAGAGGCTGCAAATATACTGCAAGAAAAAATCATCAACTCTCAATTAGCCATGATGGAAAAATTTGGTGCACCACAAGAATCTATTGATATGGCAATGGAGCAAATGCAAAAAGAAAGTAATTTTTTCTCTTTAGGAAATACAGTTAAATCTATTGCATACCAACTTGTTGGCTTTAGTATAATAGGTCTTATTGTTGCTGCGGTTACAAAAAAGAATGATCCACACGCAGCTTAAATAATTTCTTTATTTTTGAAGTTCAGAAATTAGACCAAACTCTATGGATATATCAGTAGTAATACCACTACTTAACGAAGAAGAATCTTTAAAAGAATTACACGATTGGATAGCGTCAGTGATGTTATCCAATCAGTTTTCTTACGAAATCTTATTTATAGATGATGGGAGTACGGATAAATCTTGGTCAATCATTTCTGAACTAGGTCACATTAATCCTAATGTAAAGGGTATTAGATTTCTGAAAAATTTCGGAAAATCACAAGCATTACATGCTGGTTTTGCAAAAGCTACAGGAGATATTGTTGTTACCATGGATGCTGATTTACAAGACAACCCTGAAGAAATTCCCGAACTCTTCAAAATGATTAAAACGGATAAATATGATCTTGTTTCTGGTTGGAAAAAGAAACGATATGATTCTTATTTTTCTAAAAATTTACCTTCAAAATTATTTAATTGGGCAGCAAGACGCACTTCTGGTGTAACATTAAACGATTTTAATTGTGGTTTAAAAGCCTACAGCAATACCGTTGTAAAACACATTGATGTTTATGGCGAAATGCATCGTTACATTCCGGTATTGGCAAAAAATGCAGGTTTTATAAATATTGGTGAAAAAGTAGTACAACACCAAGCGCGTAAATATGGCACCACAAAATTTGGGATGAATCGTTTTATTAACGGTTTCTTAGATCTCATAACCATATGGTTTCTTTCTCGCTTTGGTAAAAGACCCATGCATTTATTCGGAGCAATTGGCGTGCTAATGTTTATAATTGGTTTTGGGTTTTCATTTTATTTAGGTTTAGACAAACTATTTTTTAATCCTTTAGGAAGGCTAATCACAGACAGACCACAGTTCTATATCGCATTATCTACCATGATTATTGGCTCGCAATTCTTCATTGCAGGCTTTTTAGGTGAACTTATTTTGCGCTCTAACCGTCAGCAACAACGCTATTTTATTAAAGAGCATTTGAATCTGAAATAACCTTCAGAATAAATAGTCTTGATAGTCGGTTTAAAATTGTGAATTGTTTATTTTTGTTTAACATTTTACATCATTAATAAATACATTTTTTCCATGATACATATTAAGCCAGAAATTCTAGAGCGCGTAAACACTTGGTTAACTCCAACTTTTGACGAAGAATCGCAAAATCAAATTAAAAATATGATTGCCTCTAATCCTAAAGAATTAGAAGAAAGCTTTTATAAAAATCTTGAATTTGGGACAGGCGGAATGCGTGGTATTATGGGTTTAGGTACTAACCGAATTAACAAATACACTTTAGGTAAAAACACACAAGGCTTAAGTAACTACTTAAAAGAATCATTTCCAAATGAAGAATTAAAAGTGGCCATTGCTTACGATTGCAGGCATAATAGTAAAACATTTGGGAAATTAGTAGCAGATGTATTTTCTGCCAATGGAATTAAAGTATTTTTATTTGAAGATTTAAGACCTACGCCAGAGTTGTCATTTGCATTAAAACATTTAAACTGCCATTGTGGTATTGTGCTAACAGCCTCTCACAATCCACCAGAATACAATGGTTACAAAGTGTATTGGCAAGATGGTGGCCAATTAGTACCACCACAAGATGCTGCTGTAATTGCAGAAATTAATCGTTTAGATTATTCTGAAATTAAATTTGAAGCAAACGAAAGCTTAATTCAATATATAGGAAAGGATATCGATGATGTTTTTATTAATGCATCTATAAAAAATGGAAGTTTTGATACTTCAAAAGAAGCTAAAGAAAATCTAAACATTGTATTCACCTCTTTACATGGCACTTCTATTACAGCCATTCCAGAAACTTTAAAACGTGCAGGTTATACCAATGTAAATATTGTTGAAGAACAACGTGTACCTAATGGAGATTTTCCAACGGTAGTGTCTCCAAACCCTGAAGAACCAGAAGCTTTAAAAATGGCTATAGCACTTGCAGGAAAAGTTGATGGAGATATTGTTATTGGTACAGATCCAGATTGTGATCGTTTAGGTGTAGTAGTTAGAAATTTAGAAAATGAATTGGTAATTCTTAACGGAAACCAAACCATGATTTTAATGACTAACTTTTTATTAAAACAATGGAAAAAATCAGGAAAAATAAATGGTAATCAATTTGTAGGTTCTACAATTGTGTCTACTCCAATGATGACGGTTTTAGCAAATGCATATGATGTAGAATGTAAAATTGGTTTAACCGGTTTTAAATGGATTGCTAAAATGATTAAAGACTTCCCAACCATGGACTTTATTGGTGGTGGAGAAGAAAGTTTTGGTTTTATGGTTGGCGATTTTGTTCGTGATAAAGATGCCGTTACCTCTACCCTTTTAGCTATAGAAATTGCTGCACAAGCAAAAGAAAAAGGCAAAACCATGTACCAAGAGTTAATTGATTTATACGTTGAGCATGGCTTTTTTAAAGAACGTTTAGTGTCTTTAACTAAAAAAGGAATTGAAGGTGCACAAGAAATTAAACAAATGATGATTGATGCCAGAGAAAATCCTTTAAAAGAAATCAATGGTAAAAAAGTGGTTTTAATTGAAGATTACCAATTATCAATTTCTAAAAATCTTCAAAGTAATGAAGAAACAACTATCGATATTCCTAAATCTAATGTATTAATATATTATACTGAAGACGGAAGTAAAATAGCCTTAAGACCAAGTGGTACTGAGCCTAAAATAAAATTCTATATCAGCGTAAATGCAGATCTTGACAATTCGTCAGACTTTGAAAAAACGGAGCAGTTGTTGGATAAGAGGATTAATGCAATTTTAAAGGATATGAAGCTGTAAATGAATTATTTTAAACAAGTACTTGGATTTGCTAAACCTTATAAAGGCTATGCTATTTTAAATATAGTCTGTAATATTTTCTATGCGCTATTCGGAACTTTATCGATGGTATCCTTATTTCCAATGCTTAATGTTTTATTCGGAAAAACAGAACCACTCAAAATAAAACCTGAATGGACAGGAATAAGTAATATTAAAGATTATGGAGAAAATTACCTCAACTACTTTGTGACGCAAAAATCTGTTGAAGGTCATGATGATGTGCTTATCTTTATGGTAGGCTTGGTTATAACTATGTTTCTCCTTAAAAATATTTTCTCTTATCTAGCAATGTATTTTATAACGTTTCTTAGAAATGGTGTTTTAAGAGATATTAGGAATGCTGTTTATAATAAAATAATGGTGCTCCCTATTTCATATTATTCAGAAAAAAGAAAAGGTGATACTATTGCTAGAATTTCAAGTGATGTTCAAGAAATTCAAAGTTCATTTCTTTCGATATTAGAATTAATTGTTAGAGAACCATTAATGATTATTTTCACAATTATAATGATGCTTCTTATAAGCTTAAAGCTTACAATATTTGTATTTATTTTTATTCCTTTGAGTGGTTTTATCATTTCATTAATAGGAAAATCATTGAAACGAAAATCTGGTTATGTTCAAAAAGAGCAAGGTCAGTTTTTATCTATTGTAGAAGAAACACTTGGTGGTTTAAAAGTCATCAAAGGCTTTAATTCTGAAGGCGCTTTTAATCAGAGATTTCAGAATTCGACGAATCGTTTTTTTCATTTTTCAAATAAATTACTGCATCGTCAAAACTTAGCGTCTCCTACTAGTGAATTTTTAGGTATTACTGTTATTGCAATTCTCTTATGGTATGGCGGTCGCATGGTATTAAATGATAAAGCTTTAGATCCTGGATTATTTATAGTTTATATGGGTTTAGCCTATAACATCCTTACACCTGCAAAAGCCATAAGTAAGGCGAGTTATAGTGTTAAAAAAGGAAACGCAGCAGCAGAGCGTGTTTTAGAAATTCTGAATACGGTTTCACCATTAGAAGATATTCCAAATGCTAAGGTTAAAAGTGATTTTACTACAGAAATAAGACTTGATAATATTTCCTTTAAATACGAAAATGATTTAGTGCTAAAAAACTTTTCATTGAATGTACCAAAAGGAAAAACTGTAGCTTTGGTCGGCCAATCTGGAAGTGGAAAATCTACAATAGCAAATTTGGTAACACGTTTCTATGATGTTAACGAAGGTACGATAAGCATAGATGGAGAAGATATTAAAGGCCTTACAAAACATTCGCTTCGCAGCCTAATGGGATTAGTAACTCAAGATTCTATACTTTTTAATGATAGTATTAAAAACAATCTTCTTTTAGGAAAAGAAAAGGCAACAGATGAAGCTATTATAGACGCACTCAAAATTGCTAATGCATGGGAATTTGTAAAAGATTTATCAAATGGAATTGACACTAACATTGGAGATTCTGGCGGTAAATTGTCTGGCGGACAAAAACAACGTTTAAGCATCGCCAGAGCTGTGCTTAAAAATCCTCCGATAATGATTTTAGATGAAGCTACCTCAGCTTTAGATACAGAAAGCGAACGTTTAGTACAAGATGCATTAGAAAAGATGATGATGAACCGAACTTCTATTGTTATTGCTCACAGGCTTTCTACAATACAAAATGCAGATCTCATTGTTGTAATGCAAAAAGGTGAAATTGCAGAACAAGGCACACACACTGAATTGATTGCTAAAAATGGTGTTTATAGAAAACTTGTTGACATGCAAAGTTTTGAATAATATGGTGTAATCACTATTTCTTTATTAGAAATTTGAATTATCATTTTTGTTGTTAATTCTGAATATTTTAAAATAAATACAACTCATCCACAAGAATTTACAATTCAGGAATTGATATTATTTTTATTTAAAGGTTTATTAGATATTTGAATCATCAATAAAAACGAACAGTATTTCACACTAACCATTAAAACAATTTAACCATGAAAACTTTATTCTTAACATTCGCACTCGTATTAACTTCAATATTTAGCTTTTCTCAAGACTCTGGCGTAACACTCACATTAACGATAGATAATGTAATAAGCGACAAAGGCAACGTTAAAATGGCGTTACACACGGTTGATACATTTATGAAAGGAAAAGGTCTGGACAATGGTCAATCTGAAATTAAAGACGGGAAGGTTACCATCACTTTTGAAAACGTTAAACCAGGAGACTACGCTATAATAGCTTTCCATGATGAAAATGAAAACAATAAAATGGATTTTAGAGATAATGGCATGCCATTAGAATCTTACGGAATGTCTAATAACGTTATGTCTTTTGGACCACCTCAATATGATGACGCAAAGTTTACTATTGCAGATAAAGACTTAGAATTAAACATTCGTTTCTAATAATAGAATTATCATAAAATTAAAAAACCTTCAGATTAATAATCTGAAGGTTTTTCATTTATATAAAGTACTGTTTGTTATTATACAGTCTCTCCCATCCAAGCTTTCATCATCCAAACTGTTTTTTCTTGTTCAGTAATAAAATCACTCATCATAGAGCTTGTTCCTTCATCATTTGCATCTCCTGCAGATTCTAAAATAGAACGCTCAATCTTCAATAACTCACCAATAGATTCTACAATAAGCTCTACTGCTTTTTCATCCTTAGATATATTTTTTCCAACTGGTACTTTTGCAGCTTTGGTATAATCCTCAAAAGTATGTAATGGTGTAGCTCCAAGTGTTAAAATACGCTCTGCGATCTCATCTACTTTTAAATTTGCGTCTGTGTATAACTCTTCGAACTTTACATGTAAATTAAAAAAGGCATGTCCTTTAATATTCCAATGTATTCCTCTTAAATTCTGATAGTATAATTGAAAATTTGCTAATAATACATTTAAATCATTTGCTAGTTCTTTTGTTTTCTCGGTATCTAAACCTATGCTATTTAATGTCATAATAGATTGTTTTTTGTTTAGTCAAATTTACGAATGAAATAAGTATTAATTAGCATAGTTTTTATGAATAGATTTAATACTTTTATAGCCAAAATTAATAGTTATGACAATAACCCAACTCAAATATGCTTTAGCTATAGCAGAACACAAAAATTTCACAAAAGCTGCAGAAAAATGCTTTGTAACACAACCAACATTGAGTACTCAGATTCAGAAATTAGAAGACGAGTTAGACATTATTATATTTGACAGAAGTAAAAAGCCCATTGAATTAACGGACGTTGGACGAAAAATTGTTTTTCAGGCTAGAAATATTGTAAATGAAGCAGATCGTATTCAAGATATTGTAGATCAGCAAAAAGGATTTATAGGAGGTGAGTTTAGGCTTGGCATAATTCCGACTGTGATGCCTACACTTTTACCAATGTTTTTAAGAAGTTTCATTAAAAAATACCCAAAGGTTAAATTAAAAATTGAAGAATTAACCACTGAAGAAATATTAGCTCGCCTCAGTGATGGTCACTTAGATGCAGCTATTGCAGCTACACCTTTAGAAAGTGATAATATAAAAGAGCGTGTTTTATACTACGAACCTTTTGTTGCTTATATTCCTTCTAACCATCGATTAAAAGACAAGAAAATCATTGAAGTTTCTGATTTAAATATTGATGATATGCTACTTTTAGAAGATGGCCATTGTTTTAGAGATGGTGTCATCAATCTTTGTAAGACATTTAAAGATCAAATAGATGAAAACTTTCAGTTAGAAAGCGGAAGTATTGAAACCTTAATAAAACTATCTAATGAAGGTTTAGGAATGACACTGCTTCCTTATCTGCACACTTTAGACATAAAAGAAAAATTAAGTCCTAATTTAAGACACTTTAAAGAACCCTCACCTGCGAGAGAAGTAAGTATTATTTATCATAAAAGTGAATTAAAAATGCAAATAATTAATGCCTTGCATGATGTTATTTCGGGTATAATTCGTGGTGCAATTGCATTTCAGAATGTTGAAATTATAAGCCCTAAAGCAAAGTAACTTTATTCTCTATTAAAATAAAAAAACCTCGTAGCATCGATCTACGAGGTTTTTTTTATTAAAGTATCTTATTCAATGTTTATAAAGCATAATTTAAATAAATTGAAAAACGATTTTGAGACTCTACATTATCACCAAATAAATTTTGACTTAAAGGCAGTGTATAACTCGCACCAAAAATAAATTTATTAATGGCTAATTCCGAGCCTAAAGAACCGTTTAGGATGTTGCCATCTGTATCTTGTAGCGTTTCATCGTATTGAACAATAGAATCATAAACATCACCAGAAAGACCAACAAACGGCATGATATTCATTTTTTCTTTAGGAAAAACAGTATATAAATTAACCGCATAACTAAATTGATTACCAAATTGGTAACTGTTTTTATTTTCACCTTTTAAATAATAACTCAAAAGGGTGTTTACGCCAACCTTATCACTTCCGTAATTATAACTCAAAGAAAAAATACCATCTACACTACCTGTACCTACTTGAAAGCCAGGATTAACATTATCTGCTAGTTGTTCTTCAAATTTTCCCGTTGGCAATTTTACACCAATTCCAAATTGTAATGAATGTCCTGAAGCTTCTCTAGGCAAATTATAATCTACTTTATCTTTGCTACTTTTTTTCTTGTAAAACACCAATTTGTACCAACCAATTGTACTTATATCTCCCAAACCGTTAAGCGTTTCATTTTCTCCTTGAAACTTTCGAGTTAAGTCTTGGTACGGAGCATTAGCAGTAACATAAAATGATTTATTTATTGGAATTTGTGCCCATAACTGTATGGTGTTAAATGCCTCTTTACTCACTGGAGAATTACTAAATATACCTGCTTTAGATTCAAAATTTTGATAGATATAGCGTACACCAATAAAATTAGCATTGCTTAATGTTCCAAAACCAAAGCTGCCACTACTTGTAGAACAACCACATAAATCACAAAACAACTCCATAAATTGGTGATTTTCACAATCCCTTTTAATTGACGTGGCATTGACAACTGAGTTGCTCATTACAATAAAGATGAGGGCAACTATTATTTTATTAATATTCTGAAAAACGTTCATCTTCTAAAAATTCGTTATCGGTTAAAGTTTTTAAGAAAGCCAATAAGCTTTCTTTTTCATAAGTAGAAAGCGAAATACCATAAGTACCGTCGCCTCTAAGTAACACTTGGTCTACGTTACCATTATCTACAGCTGCAGAATCATAAAAATCTAAAACCACCTCTAGTGTCGCAAATCTACCATCATGCATGTAAGGATAAGACACTTCTACATTTCTTAAACTAGGTACTTTAAATTTGTACAAATCATTGGGATCTTCTAGTACACCAAATCTTCCTGTATCATTTAATTGAGGATTTATTGGTAAACCATTATTTCTAAAACTTTGATCAGAAAATAAATCTGTAGCATGACAAGTAGCACATTTATTCTGAAATATATTTAATCCATCAGACTCTAATTGTGTAAAGCTAATTCCATCTTCTCCTCTTACATATTTATCGTATTTAGAATTAGAAGATACCATCATTACCATAAATTGAGATAATGCCTTTAACATGTTCTCCGTATTAATTTCGCCATTTTCAAAAGCCCGTGCAAACTGATCTTGATAATAAGGTTCTGCTTGCAATTTAGAAATAACATTACTAGTGGTTTCACCCATTTCTAATTCGCTTGTTAATGGAATAATAGGTTGCAAGTCTAAATGTGTTGCAGCACCATCCCACATAAAAGTAGATTGATAAGCCATATTTTGTATAGGCTGTGCATTTCTAAAGCCCACACCTCCATTAACACCATGACTTAAATTATGTCCATGATGGGTAAAAGCAAAAGCTTGCTCATGGCAAAAAGCACACGGTATGGCATTGTTTAATGACAGTTTCCCCTCATAAAACAAATCTTTACCTAATTCAAAACCTGCTTTAGTAACCGGATTAACATCTAAATTATAAGCAATATCAGGAAAATTAGAAGGCATATCAACCTCCATTACTGCTGGTTCGTATTTAACAATATCTGATGTATCAGAACATGAAGATACTATAACCATTACAGCAAATAACAATTTTATTCTATTCATAAAATATCATTTATAAAACTAGAAGGAGCAAAAAGCTCCTTCTAATTTTAATATTGCTTAATCGTTATGTACGTGATGCACGTCAAACATAGTTTGAACATTTGAAGCAATAACTGGAGTTTCATTTGCATCTGTATGCACCTGATCATAACCATCAGCAAAATTCACTGAAGTAGTACCATCAAAAACTTTAGATATATCTGCGGTAATATGAACTTCTGGAGACTTATTTTCTCTAACTAAAACTGTATTTGGAAAAGTTAATGATACTTCCTTATAATTATCTAAAGAAGAACCTACACTACCCATGTGTATAGCTAATGGCTCATCTGTAACAGTATCTGTAGAGAATGTGCCATCAAACCTAACAAACCTATATCCTGTTGCCCAACTCCACAACATTCCTTCATCTGATGCTAAATCTAAAAAGTCACCTTGCCCATCAGCACCTAATAAAAAACGATCTTGATCGATACCAATTCCGAAAGTAATTTCGGTGTAATTAGCAGCATCAATATCATTTAATGTTACCCAAATCTCACCTGCATTATTACCATCTTCTTCATTAACAATAAACACGTTATCTGAGGTAGGATATGTATATATGTTTCCATCAACATCTTTAACTCTTACATTACTAATAATATATTTTAATGTAGATAGTTGGTAAGATTCACCATTAGATTTAGTATAAGTTGTTCCGAAGATAAAGTCTTGGTCTCCAACAGAATTATCAAATTTTAAAATTAATTCACCAGATTGTCCTGTTAGGTCTTCATTGTTATCATCATCAGATGAACAATTTGTAAGTATTGCGCACGCCAAAAGTGCAAATGTATATTTAAGTAATTTCATTTGTTTAAATTTTATTTTTCGAATGTATTTTGAATGTATTAAGACTTTAGTTCTATAAATTAAACAACTATATAAAAATATGAACACGATCCATTTTTAATATTAAGATACACATCTAACTATTAAAATTTTTATGAAACATGCCATTTAAAAGTTGCTTAAGGTTATAGAAAAAAATCTCACCTAAAAATAAAATTATGAAATTGGAGGCTTAAAATGGTAGTATTCAAACTTGTAAGAATAACATTGAATACATGCTATTATTTTTTGCTTATTATAAAAGGTTGTTAAAGCATTAATTTCAATTACAGGCAATTTTTCTGAAAACACTGGAAAAAAAGAATCGTAAATACTAACTAAAGCTTTTCCACTATCGTCTGTGTTATTAACCGCTGTCAATTGTTTTGCTAAATGACACTTACCATTACATTTTAGCTCTGGCTTATCTGTGTTAATACAATAAGTCTCTATAATATAATCAATATTTAATTGATAATAGAGCATGTTACCAACAACATATATTAGTCTAAACGCAAAAACTAAAAACAATATGTAAACAGCTATTTTTTTCAGTGTAATAGTTTTTTTTTGCGAAGATAACTTTACTCATAAAAAAAGCGACTCGAAAGTCGCTTTTTTTTTTATGCTTTTAAATAAATTAAACACTGATTCAATTCTGGGTTTTGATTGATTAGGGACTGGATATATATTCTAAGTTCTTCAAGTTCGTGAGGCAATAATCGTCTTACTGCTTTTTGTACTTCTCTACAGAATAATGTCGCATCAAAACTCACTTTGCTGAGAACAGTTTTAGTGTACTCGTACATTGCTCGCGCCATAGGTTTTTTTGGTTTTAGGTTTAAAAAAAGTAGATTTTCTCTATACGCTATTGTTTCAATTCAGTTTAAAGGTAATAAAAAAAATGAATTTGAATTTATTTAATCTAAAGTTTAACAGCTTATTATGTTAAAAATTTGAGATTACTTTATTAAAACCATAGTTAAATTAAGAAAACCTATTCTATTTAATTATTAGATTTAAAGCGTTATGCATACCATTTTAAAAGCGATTATCTCCATCTAACAAGTCGCCCAAACCTCCTAAAATACTACCTTCTCCTCTATCTTTTCCTCCACTTCTCGGAGCAGTTGCCAATACACGACCAGCTAACCTACTAAAAGGTAACGATTGAATATAAACTTTCCCAGGTCCTTGCAGTCTCGCAAAGAACAATCCTTCTCCTCCAAAAATGGAATTTTTTATTCCCTTCACAAATTCAATATCGTAATCAATACTTTGAGAAAACCCGACAATACAACCTGTATCTACACGCAAAGTTTCTCCAGCTGCTAATGTTTTTTCTGCCATAGTGCCACCTGCATGTACAAATGCCATACCATCTCCTTCTAACTTTTGCATTATAAAACCTTCACCTCCAAATAAGCCTCGACCTAATTTTTTAGAAAACTCAATACCTATACTTACGCCTTTTGCGGCACAAAGAAAAGCATCTTTTTGGCAAATAAACTTTCCGCCAAACTCAGTTAAATCAATTGGAACTATTTTTCCAGGATATGGAGATGCAAAAGATACATTGCGCTTACCAGTATAATCATTGTAGAAAGCGGTCATAAATAAACTCTCTCCTGTAAGAATACGTTTTCCAGCTCCAAGAATTTTACCCAGAAAACCAGTATCTTGTTGAGAGCCATCACCAAAAATGGTATCCATTTTAATACCATCATCCATCATCATAAAGCTTCCTGATTCCGCAATTACTCCTTCTTGCGGATCGAGTTCTACCTCTACATATTGCATTTCCTCACCATATATACGGTAATCTATCTCATGAGAATTTCTATCGCTATAATTTGGTAATTTTTCCATAACTAATTATTTAAATATTTTAATTGATTCCTTTATATGTTGTAAAAAGCTAAAAAATGTTACAAAAAAAAGGCTATGTACTTAAGAAACACAACAACAATTACGCTTTAACTTTTAAAGTCCATTGAAAATTAAATGTAGAGACTTCTATTCCATCTTTATTAATTCCTTTAGAATTTAACCACAATGTTTGGCCTTCTCCTGTTTCAATCGCTTTATGAATAGCATCATCTATTTTACTTCCTTCATTACAGGTAAAAGTAATTCTACCTGTTGCTTTTTTTGAAAAAGAAGCATCATTAGAAGCGACTAACATTGAGATATTTTTACCACTTTCTTTAATCTTTTTCATTACTAATGCTCCCGTTGTTAACTCAGCTGCCATACCTTGTACAGCCCAAAACATTGACCTAAAAGGATTTTGGTTCACCCAACGATGTTTTACTGAAACAACACAAGTTGTATCATCTAAAGACTTTGTTCTTATACCTGTAAAATATGCCGCAGGTAGCTTAAACATTAGAAACATGTTAAGTTTGGATGGTGAAATATTCATGATGTTAATTAAAATTTTCACTAAAATAATTCAAAATTATGAACCAAACTAATGTTAAGAAAATGTTAATTTTTAGTACTATGCGTAACATAATACCTTTTTAAAGACATATATTTGTATAAGCAACTATTATATACTTTATATTATGTTAGATAATCATCATAAAAATTTAGCCACATTTATTCATCTATCTACCTTTTCGAGGTTTGTTATTCCTTTTGGCAATTTTATTGGACCTATAGTATTATGGGCAGCTAATAAAAACAAATCAGAGTTTATAGATCAGCATGGTAAACAAGCTATTAATTTTCAGATCAGTGTTTTACTATACGCCATTATTATAGGGAGCATTAGTGTACCGCTTTTCATTTTTAGAGTGTTTAGTAATATGGATGTCTTAGATTTTAATGGCTTTAATAGTTTTCATATTAATATTGGTGAACCTTCTCCTCTGCTATACATAGGTGGTGGTCTAGGAGCATTAGCTATTATTGCCTTTATAATAGAATTAGCACTAATTGTTAAAGCTAGTTTAACTGCTAGAGATGGACTCTCGTTTAAATATCCTTTTACAATTAACTTTTTAAAATAATAACACGCGATTTAATCACTCGCTATTTTAATAACTATAAATCATCAATCAAAAAATGAACAGTTTAATCGAATTAAAGACGCACAATACATGAAAATAGAAAACACAAAAGCACAAATGCGTAAAGGTGTTCTAGAGTATTGCATTTTATCCGTTTTAAAGGATGAAGATGCATACGTAGCAGAGATTCTAGGCACACTAAAAGATGCAAAAATGCTTGTTGTAGAAGGAACTATATATCCACTATTAACAAGATTAAAAAATGCTGGCTTGCTCAATTATCGTTGGGAAGAATCTACCTCTGGACCACCAAGAAAATATTATGGACTTACAGAAACAGGAAAATTGTTTCTTAATGAATTAAATACCACTTGGAGTGAATTACAAAATGCCGTTAACCTAGTAACCAATACAAAAACACCAAAAAAATGAATAAAACAGTCAATATAAATTTAGCAGGTATATTCTTCCATATAGATGAAGATGCATACCTAAAATTATCGCGCTATCTTGAGGCTATAAAACGTTCATTTACAGATTCTCAAGGTCAATCAGAAATCATTGCAGACATTGAAGCACGTATTGCCGAATTGTTTTCTGAACGTATACAGAATGAAAAACAAGTTGTGGGTATTAGATTAGTGGACGAAGTGATTACTATAATGGGACAACCCGAAGATTATCTTGTAGATGATGAAATCTTTGAGGATGAGCCAAAACAACAATACAAGCAAAGATCTACATCTTCGAGACGTTTATACAGAGATACTGATAACTCTTACATAGGTGGTGTAGCTGCTGGTTTGGGGCATTATTTTGGAATTGATGCTTTATGGATAAGACTTATTTGGGTGATACTATTCTTTAGTGCTGGTACAGGTGTATTATTATACATTATACTTTGGGCTTTAATACCTGAAGCAAAAACTACTGCAGAAAAAATAACAATGACTGGTGATCCTGTAAACATCAGTAACATTGAAAAAAAAATTAAAGACGGCATTGATACGGTATCAGAAACCGTAAAAAATGTAGATTTAAAAAAACATAGCGAGAAATTAAAAGAAGGTTTTGATCATGTTTCAGATAATATCTCAGAAACGGTTAAAAGTGTCGATTTTCAGAAGCAAAGTAGTAAGCTAAAATCGAGTTCTCAATCTTTTTTTGAAACCATTGGTAGCATTATAATGTTCTTTTTAAAAATAGTATCAAAGTTCATTGGTATTCTTTTAATTATTATTGGAATTAGCACAATCATAGGATTAATTGTGGCCTTCTTTACTGTTGGCGTTACCAATGCTATTCATTTTCCTGGCATGGATTTCATTAATGCATCTAATGCTGCCAATATTCCTATTTGGCTCATGTCATTATTGTTATTTTTCGCTATCGGAATTCCTTTTTTCTTTGTTTTTTATTTAGGATTAAAGATTTTAATAAACAACTTAAAATCAA
The DNA here is from genome assembly GCF_045063645.1 of Winogradskyella sp. Asnod2-B02-A. Taxonomy (NCBI): domain Bacteria; kingdom Pseudomonadati; phylum Bacteroidota; class Flavobacteriia; order Flavobacteriales; family Flavobacteriaceae; genus Winogradskyella; species Winogradskyella sp. Asnod2-B02-A. Next base: position 298,614 of record NZ_JBEFOG010000025.1, on the reverse strand, counting down.
TAGGTAATATTGCAAAATTCGCATTATTAGGTCTCTGGATTGTTTCAATTATTGGTTTAATAATTACAGGTATAAGACAAGCTACAGAGCAAGCATATGATGCCAATGTTACACAAATAGAGGAAACAATAAACGTTACTTCTGGAGATACATTGAAAATTAAAATGGTTGGTCACGATACATACAACAAACACCTATATAGTGACTATAGTGGCTATAGAATTAGTTCTACTGATGACGGTAACAATGTTATATCAACGACAGATATAAGGCTTACAGTAAAATCTACCACAGATTCCTTAGCCAGTATAAAAATTAATGCTTTAGCAAGAGGCAGCAGTTATGAATTAGCCAGAGAACGTGCTCATGAAATTAAATACAATTATTCTGAAGCAAATAATGAACTAAAATTAGATGCATATCTAATTACACATGCTTCAAATAAATTTAGCGATCAACATATTGAAGTTGTCTTGTACCTGCCTGAAGGCACCATATTTATTGCTAACAGCAATACACAAAATTTTCGTCGTTATTATAACTCTTCAAATGACATTCTTAAACGAGGCATGGAAAACCATTTCTTAAAAGTTATAGAAGATGATGTTGAGTGTTTAGATTGTGAGCCAGAACCAGAACCAGAACCAGTACAAGAACTAGAAACCAAAGTTGAAGCAGCTGTAATTAAATCAGAAGTAATAAATACTCAGGAAACTAAAATACAGAAATCAATTGAGCAAGAATTAAACTCAAAAGAATCAGAAATTCAGTATGAAATTACTGAAGAAAATGGCGTTAGCATTGATACTAATAACAATTGATACTTTAAATTATACAAGTCATCATTTTATAATTTACAACAAAGATTAATCAACTTAAATTTATAAAAAACATTTCATCAATCAAAAAACCAACAGAAATCATGAGCACATTATCAAGAATTATCGTAGTCAGTATTATTAGCTTACTAATGCTATCCTGTAATTTTTCTATGAATTTAGGAAAAGGCATTGATGGTAACGGAGACGTTATAAGTGTAGATAGAACTATTTCTAAAGACTTCAATGAAATTAAAATTAGCCAAGGTCTAGAGCTTTACATTACACAATCTGATGACGTGTCATTAGCCATTGAAGCAGATGCAAATCTTCATGATATTATTATGACTGAAGTAGAAAATGGAATATTAAGAATATATGCTACTGAGAACATAAGACGTGCTTCTTCTAAAAAAATAATGCTCAGTTTTGAAACTATTGCATCAATAAAAGCTACTAGTGGAAGCGATGTATATTCTACAAACACTATTAAACTTGCAGATTTGGAGCTAAAATGCACAAGTGGAGCTGATATAAAATTAGATGTCAAAACAGAAACTATAAACTGCAGCTCTACAAGTGGTAGCGATATTAAATTAACTGGATCTACTGAACGTTTTACAGCAGCTGCCACTAGCGGAAGTGATATAAATGCCGCAAAATTACAATCAGAAACTGCTGATGTAAATGCCACAAGCGGAGCCGATATTTCTATAAACACCTCTAAATCATTAACTGCCAAGGCCACAAGCGGTGGAGATATTAGATATTCTGGTAACCCTGAAAACGTAAAAAAATCAGACAATTCCGCTGGAAACGTACGACAACAATAATGATACTGCAAAAAAATAAATTGTATATTTAAAAAATAAAACACTAACAACCAACCAATTGCACACCATCTTAAACTCTAATTAGAGTTTGGGATGGTTTTTGTATATCTTACTTTAATAGCTTTTAATTGACCAATATTTAAATAGAAATCACTATTATTGACAATCGAAACACGTTACATAAGTATAAAACATTACAAATTAACTTATTTAGTACGTTTTGAGTCCCTTAAAAGATAGTAAACCTAAGAACATGAAAAAATTATTACTTATTCTACTTTTAATGATTGTTGCAACTCCAATCATTTCAGCGCAATCAGATGGAAAAATTAAAGGAGATAGAAACGTCACTATTAAACAAACTTTTATCGATAACTTCCACTCTATTATTATTGATGGAGATTTTTCAATTGAAGCTGTATACAACAGTAAACCTTCGGTTAGTGTAGAAGCTGATAGTAATTTACACGATGTAATTCAATTTAATGTTGTAGATGGTGTACTTACCTTTGCAGAAACGGTTCAAATTTCTTCTAAAAAGAAGCTTAATATTACCGTTAATTATGGAGATGGACTACGTTCTATAGAAACTAGAGGAGATAGCGAAATTAGATCTTTAACCTCAATGGAATTAGGTGATGTTACTTTAATTACTGCAGATGACTCTAGAGCTTACTTGAATATTAATGCTAAAAAATTTGATTATAAGAGTTCAGGAAAATCTAAAACAAGATTAAACCTTACTGCAGAAAACACCAAAATTGAATTAAGTGATAATAGTAAGTTAGACGCTTTAATTAATAGTAAAATTGCAAATTTCGATTTGTATCTTCGTTCAGATGCTGTAATAGAAGGCTCTGCAAATAGTTCGGTATTTAGATTAGATAATTCAACGAATTTTAATGGAGCAAAATTTGATGTTAAAACGGTGGATGCAACTCTTGAAGACACAAGCGATTTAACTATTGCTGCAACCGAAAGTATTACTATAGCAGCTTCTGGAGATAGTGAGATTTACCTTTTTGGAAATCCAGCAATATCAATTACGAAATTTGAAGACACTGCCAAATTACAGAAGAAAAAGCGATAAAATATTTAACGCTTAATTTATAAATATAAAAAAGCCGAAGTAATTACTTCGGCTTTTTTATGTAATCAAAATTTATCGACTAGTTATATGTTGAAGTTGCTACTTCAAAATCAGAATCTTTAGCTGCCAAATAACGCTCAGCATCTAACGCTGCCATACAACCTGTACCTGCAGCTGTAATAGCTTGTCTATAAACATGGTCTGCTGCATCACCACTAACAAATACACCTTCTACATTGGTTTTACTTGTTCCTGGTACTGCGTTAATGATGTAACCTGTTTCGTCTAAATCTAAAATGCCTTTAAAAATATCCGTATTTGGTTTATGACCAATGGCTACGAAGAAACCTGTAGCTTCAATATCATGCTTTTCATTCGTTTTATTGTTAAAAACCCTAACACCAGTAACCACTTGTCCATCACCTAAAACCTCATCCGTTTCTGTGTTGAATAAGATTTCAATATTCTCGGTGTTTTTTACACGATTCGCCATGATTTTAGACGCTCTAAACTCATCACGTCTTACTAACATCGTCACCTTTTTACAAAGTTTAGAAAGGTAGTGAGCTTCTTCACAAGCCGAATCACCTGCTCCAACAATAACTACCTCTTGATTTCTATAAAAGAAACCATCACATACTGCACATGCAGAAACTCCTCCTCCTAATTTCAAATATTTTTGTTCAGAAGGTAAGTTTAAATACTTAGCAGAAGCACCTGTAGAAATTATAATAGTATCTGCGTGAATTTCTTTTTCTTCATTTATCCATGCTTTATGAATATCACCAGAAAAATCGACTTTACTAACCCAGCCATGACGTACATCTGTACCAAAACGTTCTGCTTGTTTTTGTAATTGCATCATCATTTCTGGACCCGTAATTCCTTCAGGATAACCTGGGAAATTTTCAACATCATTTGTTGTAGTTAACTGACCACCTGGCTGCTCACCTTGATATAAAACAGGTGCCATATTAGCTCTAGCCGCATAAACAGCAGCTGTGTAACCTGCTGGACCAGAACCTATAATTAAACACTTTACTTTTTCAATTTTATCAGACATATCTTGTGTTTTTATACTTAAAAAATTAATCTCAACTTCTTCAATAAAAAAGCCAAAATTGTGTATAACAAAAGTAGGTTTTTTGAGCAAAACCTTACATAGAAGTTATTAACAGTAACTATTACAGCATAAATGTTTTAAATAGTAGCGTATTCTACTTATAATTTCGTAATTTAAAGCAGTTTAATTGCTAAATCCTAGAAATTATGTCATTAAGAATACTAATTTTAATCCTTAGCTTTGTGTTCATATCTTCATGTAAAGACCAACCCAAAGAGACTTCAGAAATTGTTGAAATTGAAGAAATTCCGAATATCAACTCAAAAAAACTTAATGGAACTTGGGAATTGGTGAGTTTTTATAATTATAAAGATAATGTGGTGGTTGATTCCTTTGACACGTCTTCGACCTCTAGGCAATTAAAAATGTATACGGACTCTAAAGTGATGTGGTGTAAGCATAAGCCAGCAGATTCTTCAGAATGGTTTGGTTATGGCACATATAATTTTAAAGACAACACACTTACCGAAGTATTAGATTTTGGTTCTGCTGTTATGGACAATGTTATTTCCGAAAAAAAACAGTTTAAATTTGAACTACAATTACAATCAAATCAGTTTCAACAAATTGAATTAGATGACGATGGTAACCGTATATATTCTGAAAATTATAAACGTGTAGAATAAATAATGTAAGTTTTGTTTTTTTAATTTATTAGAACCTTAATTATCTAAAAATACGAACGACTGTAATTAATTGTTAGTATTATTTGAAACGGTATTATCGTCACTACAGCCATCTTTAATGATATCCTCCTGAATATTTTTTAATGGAAAAACGAAAAAGAACGAACTACCTTTTCCTAATTTTGACTCTACCCATATCTTACCATCTAAGAGGTTAACAAGTTTTTTTGCTATGGTGAGTCCAATGCCAGCACCATCAAAAGACCTATTAAATGACCCATTAACTTGCGTAAAACCTTTAAAAATTAACTCTTGATGATTTGGATCTATTCCAATTCCGGTATCTGTAACATAAAAAGCAATTTTTGGTGTTTCTTCTCTTTTACAGACCTTAAAGCCATAAGTAACGGTTCCACTTTCTGAAAATTTAATGGCATTCTTTAACAGGTTAATTAATATCTGTTGTAGTTTTAGTTGATCTGTGTAAATGGTTAAATTATTATAACTAGGAGGAATCTCTAAATTAAATTCTAAGTGATCCTTTCCTAAACTTTTTTTATGAATTACCATTGATTCATGTATTTCATTTAGAAAAACATTCAAATTAATATCATTCATATAAACTTTTTCTTTCCCTGATTCTATAAGAGAAAATTTAATAAGATCTTCAATGAGTTTAAGTAAATGTTCACCGCTTTCGTTAATAATTTTTACAAACTCAAGAATTTCATCAATGGACGACTCGTTATCTATGAGCCCAGAAAGTCCAATAATAGAATTAAGTGGTGTTCTTAACTCGTGTGAAATGGTTGCAAGAAATTGAGATTTTAGTCGGTCACTTTCTTCTGCTTTATCTTTAGCTAGGGTAAGTTCTAAGGTTCTTTCTTCAACAAGATTTTCAAGATGATTTCTATATGTTTCTAACTCTTTATTTTGTGATGTAATCTCTTCTTTCTTTTCTAAAAGTAAGTTGTTTTTATTCTTTAATTCCTGAGTACGTAACTGAACTTTCTCCTCTAATAAAGTACTTAACTCTAATAATTCTTTATTTTGAATTTTAAGTTGGTTTTCTTGCTCATAGCTTTTAATGGCTTGTTTAACCGTTAACACAAGATCGTCTGTATGCCAAGGCTTAGCAATATATCGATAGAGACCTGCATGGTTTATGGCATTGGTTATGCCTTCAATAGTGGCCTGCCCTGTTAATAATATATTTAAAGTATCAGGTGATTTTTTATGAAGTTCAGTTAAAAACTCATCTCCTTTCATTACTGGCATAGCGTAATCTGCTATAACTACTTGTAGTCTGTAATTTAAGCTTAATAAATTATCTATAGCCTCTAAAGCCTCAATTCCCGATTCTGCTGTTTCAATAATATATATATTACCAAAAGCATTTTTCAGTTCAGTTTTTAAGCTATTTAAAACTATTTTTTCATCATCGATACAAAATATCACATCTTTCTTCTCCATACGCCTTAGTTTAAATTAAATGCATACCAGTTTCAATACAAGCGAATAACTCTGATCGAATCCATGGTTTTTTTAAGCACTTAAATAGATGTGCTTCCTTCTTTGTTTTCTCAATTAAATTGTCATCTGCCTGCCCAGTTAACAAAATTTTCAAAGAATTAGGATACTTATTATGCACTTTAATTAAAAATTCATCTCCTTTAACAACTGGCATTAGCCAATCGCTGATTATTATAAGTTTTACTTTTTTATCTATCATTAATTCATCAATAATATCAAAAGCTTCCACAGCACTCTGGGCCGTTTCATAAAAAAATGAATTACCGTAATTTTCTTTTAATTGTGCTTTTATACTATCTAAAATAATTTTTTCGTCATCAACACATAATATTACAATTTTCTCCATAAATTATTATTTTGGCTATACTGATAATTCTTTACTATTATTAATAGGTAAGTAAATGCTAAATGTTGTTTTTCCTGGCTTACTTTCTACCTCAATTTTTCCATTATGTTTTTCTATAATTCGTTTTGAAATATCTAAACCAATTCCCGTTCCTTCACCAGTTGGCTTTGTACTAAAAAACGGGTCAAATATTTGATGAATTTCATCTTCAGGAATTCCTTTCCCACTGTCAGTAATAGACACAACAACCCAATTATTTTCTACACCTGTTTTAACCGTTAACTTCCCTTTAAGATCCATCGCATAGATGGCATTATGAAGTATATTGGTCCAAACCTGATTAAGCTCATCATAATAACAAAGAATTTTTGGAATCTTTTGAAATACTTTTGAGACTTCAATACCTTGCTTTATTTGATTGTTGTATAAAATTAAAATACTTTCAATGCCTTCAGAAACATCTGCCAGGACTTGTTCTTCATGAATATTAATTCTTGATGAATTTTTTAAAGCAAAAACAACTTTCGAAGCTCTATCAGACGCGAATTCTATGTTTTCAGTGCTTCTTTGTAAACCTGTAATTTTATAAGCTGTTTCTAAAATATTTTCAGAATCTTCATTTTGCAAAAGAGTTAGATATTTTTCAACATTATCAACAACCATAATATCTACAAAAGTATCTGCGTAAGAATAGGCATTTTTAATATTATGAGATTCAAACGTTGCTGCTATCTTTTTCTTAAGCGTTCGTTCCTCTTTTGAAGTCAACATATGCCTATTTTTAAAAGAATCTTCCATTAATGCTAAAAAATCAACTCTTAAAGCATCTGGTAATTGATTTATAAATATGGGATAATCATTTATAACAAAATGCAATGTTTTTTTAATATTACCTATAGAAGAACGAATAGCACCAAGTGGTGTGTTGATCTCGTGAGCTACACCTGCAATTAACTGACCTAAGGCAGCCAATTTCTCTGAATTAACAAGTTTTTCTTGTGTCTGTTTTAGATCACCTAGAGTTTTTGTTAATTCTGTTGTACGTTGTTTTAGTGCTTCTTCTCTCACATATATTTGAGATAACATTTTATTATACTCATCAACTAAATCACCAATTTCATCTTTACCTTGTTTATGCACTCTCAAGTTATAATTACCTTTTTCAGATATCTCCTTGGTAGCTTTTGTTAAGTTTAAAATAGGTTCAGACAATACTTTTTGTAACCACGTAGCCAAAAAGTAATTTACTATAACTAACACAACTAATAATATGCCCATTTTTATTAAATAGTCATTAATTTTAATTGTTAGCTCTTCTGTAGAAACCCTTAAATAAATCGTTCCTGCAAATTCATTATCGCTAAATATAGGTTTAGATACGCTTAAATACTCATTTTCAAACTTATTCCAAGAGCTTGTTTTGGGAGTGTTAGAAATTGGAATTTTATTTCCGTTTTTATAATATTCTGCAAAAACTTCATTCTTATCATTATAAACAATCCCTACTTCTAAGGACGGAATGTTTTGCAACTTGCCCAGCGTTTCCACAGCACTTTCTGAAACATCAAAAACCAAAGGCACGGCACAATAATCTCCAACAAGTGTTGCATTAATTATTGCGTTGTTCTTCATGTCTTCCTTAAAAACCGTAATATTACTATAGATAACATATGCAAAACCTATCAATAACGATGACAATGACACTAATTGAATAATTAGCATCAACTTTACTTTTATTGATCGATTTTTGAATAGCATATACTAACTTAATACGTTTTATTTTATAGGATAATTAAGAATAATACGACTAAATAAAAGTAATGGTAACTACATAATTCTCACCACCAAACAAGGCTTCAATAGTTCCTACAATTTTAGAAGATGATATTGATACAATATCTATTGCAGAAAAACCCATTGATCCAACAACAGGATAATCATATACAATAGGATCACCTAATATAAGTTGAGTATTGTCTTCGTTTAATAACCATGTGCTTTCTAAGATTACCTCACCTGTAGCATCATAATGATAAAAAGTACCATCTGCTTTAAATTGAAAAGAATAATTTCTAGTTTCCTCAGACTCAAACAACATAATATCTGTAACTTCTATTCCATTATAAACAATGGTAGGTGAAAGCATTTTACTTTCTATTACCCAGTTTCTAGAACTCAGCATGTCGTTAGGATCTGATGATTCTGAATCATCAGTACTACAAGATGTTATAGTAAGGAATAAACTAAAAATAGTGATTAAAAAATAATACTTTTTCATAAATAGATAAGGGTTAAAAATTTGGGTTATTCGTGATTTTTATTAATATTTCCATTGAAGCCCTAATAAGAAAATAGATCCAATATTATCTGCAAAGCCATATTCTCGGTGTTTTCCTAATAGGTTTTTTGCAGTGAAATTTATTGAGATATTCTTATTAAATTGATATGACGTTTTCGCATTTAGAACCATATTGGTTTTTATATACATATGCGACTTTTCATTTTCAAGATTTTCTAAATCATTTATTTCGTAATAGTTATAACTCGCAAATTCATGATTAGAATAGATATAACCATCTGCATTAAAGCTCCATTTATTATTTGGATTATAGTTTAATGAAAAACCTCCAAAAAAGGATGGTGTTGCTTCTTCACTCCATTGGGTAGGGTTTGTTTTATTACTTAATGTACTTGTTAGGATATCTCCTGTAGGATTAACATTTAATTGAATATCTGTTAATTCAACATCAATATCTTTACTACCTGATATGTTAGTTTTCTGGTAAGTACCAAATACCTTAGCTCTGAAGTTATCATTAATTTCATAATCTAGCGTAAAGCCTAAACCATATTGGCTCGCATTTAAATTATAATTTTCAAATATAACAGCACCATCGGCATTTATAGATAATAAATTTCCTGGATTTCCAAATTCATCTAACTCCTGTACTGTGGTATAATCGTGATATGCATTAGGATTCACAAAGTTATCTACTTTAGAATAAAACATTTCAACATCTAAACTTAAACGATTAGTTATTTTAGTTCTCCAACCAATTTCACTACTTGTTATAGTAGGATATTTAAGATCTTCTTGGCCATTAATATTTAAATTTACTGGCACTGTAATTGGATCTGCAGAACCATCTACTGAATGATCATATTCTATTATAATGTTCCCATTTAAATAAGTATCAAAAAAGAAAGGTGATTTAGAGGCTTTTGAATGTACTGCGCGTATTAAGTTATTTTTATTAATACGATACGTAGAAGCTATTTCATAATTTATAAAATTATGTTTATTAAATCCAAATTTATCTAATCGAGCTGCACCAATTACCCTTAGCTTTTCGGCTGGTTTCCACTCAGTAAGCATAAATGCTGAAAAAGAATAAGTTTCTTTTGCTTCATCTTTAAATTGATAGTTAAGCTCATTAAAACTAAAGCGTTCTTTATAAGTAAAGGGACTATTGTATGATAAATACTTATAATTAACTCCTGGTCTTATACTTATCTTTTTAAATTCTTTAAAGTACTCTAAGTTTGCTTCAAGATTAGTAAACTTATAAGAATTAAACTTGTAATTGTTTTCATCCTTACCTGAGTTAATATTAAACTGTCCTATTAAATTATTGTGCTTTATTTTTGCATTTAAATAATAACTCTGTGATTCTGTTTGAGATAATGGTGTTGCTAAATTCACAAAACCTGTTCTCTGACTTTGAGATTTTTGAGCGCCAACAGCAACATCTATATTTGAATGTACACCATAATTATGTGTAAAAAAGATATTACCTCCAATTCTTCTTAAACTAAGATCTTCATCATAATAAGCACCTAGTTCCTTTTGATACTCCCCAAACGTCCATGCCTCATTAGCAGTCACGTCTTTTACTGGAGCGACAAACATGGTTAAACTATCTACACCTACGTAATCTTTTCTTATAAAATCGTAATACTTACTATCAAAACGATAACGCTCTGCAAAATTACCTGAAAAAGACAATTTTGTTTTGTCATCCCAATTATAGCCAATATTTACACTCGCATTTTTAGCATTATTAGTTCCCATTTGACTAGAAACTGCAATGTTTTTTCCTTTTTTATTTGCGTGAGATGTTATAATATTAATTACTCCTGTAACAGCATTGGGACCATATAATGCAGATGCAGGACCTCTAACCACTTCAATTCTTTCAACATCATTTAAATCTACAGGCAAGGTTTCCCAAAATGTGCCTCCACTAAAATAACTATACACCGTTCGGTTATCAATCATAACCAGTATTGTTGTATTATAAGACAATGTTAAATACACATTTTTTGTAATATCATCGTAACCTCTAATATGAATATCATAATTACCAGGTGTTATTTCTCTAACAATTAACCCCTGTGACAAACGTAATGCCTCCGGAATACTTGTAACACCAGAATTCTTTATTTCATCCTTACTAATAATTGTTGTAGACAAAGGTGTCTCAAACAAATCTTCTGGGTGTTTAGATGCTGTTACTACAACATCTATATTTAAAAGCTCTTCAAGAGTCATTTCATTATATACTTTACTGTCATCTTTTTGTCCAAAAGATTTGTAGCACAACAGAGATGTTATGAGCATAATGAATAAAAGTACTTTTCCCTTAAAATTCATAATTGTTTCATTTAAAAATTTTACCAATTCTCAAAATATCCGATGAGAATGATTGCCCTTCCTTTTCTAGTGATGATAAATTCACTAATATTTTAGGTTTATTGTTTTCAATTCCAAATCCTAGTGAGATTTCGCCTTGCTCAACAAAACGCGTTGTACTTGTTACAGAAAGAACATTATTATCTCTACATAATTTAGAAAAACCATGTATGCCTGGCATAAAATAAACAACTTGAGATCCCGAAATATTTTCTGCTAGTTCAGTAGGAAGAATGGCTTTAACATCCATTTTATTTCCCAATCCTTTCATAAATTCAACTTTATTTATTTCAGTACCTGTATCATACACTACTAATATTTTTATTTTTTGGTCATGAGGAATTTGAGGGTTATATTTTAAAACTTTAATTAAGAGGGCAGCTTGTATGTTTTCGGGAACAGAAATGTTTTGTGAAAAAACTGATATGCCCCAAAACAAAAACCCAACAAAAAGTACAGTCCTCCTTAATGAGAAGATGCAATTCTGAGATAATTTTGAGTTAGACATTTAGCAGGTTTCAGTTTTAACTTTAATTCACTATTTTTTTTACAAATGATAGTGTCTATTTTATTACTTCTTAACGTTTATAAGAATGCAAAAAAACATCCATTTATTTTGTTTAATAAAAATCCGGACGAAACAATAGTAGAAGATGTAGAGATACTACTAAAAAGAGAAATAGAGCTTTGTTCTACTAATAAAGGCAGAAAAAAACATAAAAAGACCATCAAAAAGATGATTTTGACTGAATTCATTTAGGGCTATTTAAATTTAATATTCTAATAAATTAAGTCTAAAATAAGACTTAAACCTATTAAATCACAAGGTTAATTAAGGCGAAAATATGCATTTAATCTTAGTTATATGCATTATGCCGATGAAAATATTTTAATAAGTTTACTTTTATTTTTCAAAAAATCAGTGTCAAATGCATCTATTTAATTAATTAACAGAATATTAAAAACAATTAGACAGTAAAAAAAATATTTGTAAAAATTATGACCTACACCATTCTGCATTATAATATCTTTTAAATTTTAATGATAATTTGCTTATTCCTTTACAAACAAGACTATATAAAAACTTTAATTTATGATGTACAGCTAGGATAACAGAAGGTTAATTGAAGTCTAAGAAAATAGATCTGCAGTAAAACGACTAGAAAGGTTTAAATTTCTATACAAAAATAGCCTTGAAAACATAAGTTCTCAAGGCTATTTAAAATATTATTTTGATTTAGTCTTTTACTAAATTATTTCTTCACCAATCCTTTTAATAAAGACAGTACAAAAAGTACTATAAATATAAAGAAAATGATTTTAGCGATTCCTGCTGCAGCACCTGCAATTCCTCCGAATCCAAGAATGGCTGCTATGATTGCTATTATAATGAATGTGATTGTCCAACGTAACATAATATTTTGATTTTAGTGTGATTAATAGAAAAAAGCTCGTCTTATTTCCTATTATAAAGATAGTTACGAAATACATATTAGCTTAACACAAACCGTTAGATTACTAACTCATTTGTTGTTTAACACACTAAATAAAAGGGTGTTATATAAAAATATAACATCCTTTACCTTATCTATAAATAAATATATTAATGCAAATCCTCTAAAGTATTAATTTTAGCCAGACCATTATTGATCGTCGTTTTTTGCGACTGCAGAATTGACTTTGTACTTATAGGAAGACTTGTATCATTTAACACGTCTTCATACTCTTTAATTGCTGCTTTTTCGCCTCTAATTGCTTCATTTAACATTGATTCTTCATCATCCGCAGAAAATAAACTTTTAACATCCATCCATGCTCTGTGAGCTGTTCCTGTTAGACTTCCTCCTTTATCAACATCTTGATTAAAACTTTTAATCTCTTGTTTTAATTCGCGTCCAAAATTTAGACGTTCCTGAGCTTTATTTCTAAAATACGATTTTAATGAGGAATGCTCAATGTTCTCTGCTGCTTTATTAAAACCTTTTTCAGCGTCGTATGTCTTTTCTAATAGATTATTTAATTTTTTTCCAACTTCTTCTGTGTAAGTACTCATAACTTTTATTTTTTTTTGTTTTATGGTACGTTATTTTAAAGATGTGCACCATTTTACATCTTTTTATCAAAATTAGCCCATCTGTACAGTACTAATTAATTCAATAAAATTCAATTTTAACTTAATAGCTTAGCGATTATCACTCATGTAAGCATTGTACTTTGTAGCTAATTCTTCTTTTTGTTTCTCTGATAATATTTTTCCTGATAATTGAAAAAAAGTATGCTCTTCATCTTCTAAATGATGCTCTACTTTATGCTTAAGATCTTTGGCTATTTTTAACCATGCAGATGAATCCATTTCTGTATCTTCTAATTGCTCAATAAGCTCATCAATCTCATGGTGTTCTGCAATACCATGTCTAGCGTGTTCTTGCATCATATCTGAAGGTATCAATGGTTTATAAAAATGCCTTTCTTCTGCATTAGCATGTAAAATCAATTCTTTTTTTAATTTTTTAAAAATTTCTTTTCTTTCTTCTGAGTCTCCTGTAGTTTGCGTTAATTTATCCAAAAGTTCTCTTTGAATATCGTGGTCGATTCTTATGGCTTCGTAAATTTTCATTTCTTAGTTTTTTTTTGAATTACTCAAAATTAAACCAATGGAAATCAAAGGATTTGCTCAATAGATTTAAAAATTAACTGTAATAATGATATACTTTAATAGCATTGTTATCCGTATTTAAGAAAGAAAATAGTATTATCATAAAGTGATTGAATAACAACAAAATAGATTTGTATTAAAAGAATAAGCTTCAATTTTTATTAAATAAAAAATGGTACTGTAAGAAGTAAAATAGGTACTACGTATTATACAGAATAGTATAAACTCGTTGTATCAAGAATTGTCTTAGCAAAAATACAAACCTCTAATTTATTATAAAGTTTTTACGAGAAGTGTTGCTTAGACTCATTATACCTGAAGAAAAATTTATTTTTTAAATAGCCACTTTCTTATCAATGCGATAAAGCTATATTTTCCAGTTAATTTCAAAGCTGTACTTAACCAATTCAAAGGTTGCAAGTCTTCTTTAAATTCACTTTTAGTGAGCTTTAATTCTTCCCAAGCAATATCGCGTTCTAATTTGTAACGCTTTAAGTCATTATCAATTTCTTCGAATGTTGTGTATGTCTTCATATTAATTAAAAAATTTAGGTCCTACTTTTTTAAGTATATAGGCATTGAATTTTGATCTTAGCATATAAATTATAATACAAAGTACCACATAAATAAGTCCCACTAATAAAAACCCAAGTGAATAACTACCAAATGAATTACCTATTTCTAAAGCTGCAGAAATAGACAAAAAGACTAATGCTGCAAATAAAAAACTACCTACAGCCAAAACTTTCGCTACTAAACTTAATGAAAGTGTTAGCTGCTGAAATATCTTCAGTCTAAAATATTGGTGAGACGCCCTAATGTAGCGCTCACCAACATGAGAAGCTTTGTTTGCTGTATGATTTACATCTTCAAAAACACTCATCAGTTATGCTTTTTTTTGTAAATTCTTATTCTTAGCTTTTAAATCTTTTAATTTAGCTTCAAGTGTGGTAATTACATCTTCTGCCTTGTAACTTGCGTTAGATACAATGGATTCTACCTGATGATCTAAATTTTCTTTTTGAGAAGTAATAGTATTCCCTAAAGTATCTCTTAATTCAGACGCTTTTTCAGCGACAATATCTCTTTTGGCAGCTGCTTCGTCTGCTATTCGTTGTCTCGTTACACTTCCTTTATCTGGTGCAAAAAGAATTCCCAATACTGCTCCTACTGCTGTTCCTGCCAAAATTCCTAAAACTGTATTTCCGTTATTACTCATAATATTTTTTTATCGTTAATTTAATGTTCAGCGCTTTGCTGTACCTCAAAGATATAGCTTATCACAGCAATAATTTAACTCGTTACATAGCAATTTTAGCTCTTATGCTTTTTTATTATTTGAGCTAATTTTTTTAGTTAAAGCACTAACTTTTAATTTTTAATAAATTTAAATTTGAACAACACTTTAAATTATGAAAACAAGTATAAAAACATCGAATCCATTTAATGGAAAACTTTTAGAATCCTATAAATTAGACTCTAAAAGTATTTTAAAAGAAAAAATAAACTTAGCAGACACCACTTTCAAAACTTGGAAAGAATTTGAGATTGAAGATCGGGTCAATTTACTTCAAAATTTAGCGGACGAATTATTCAAGCAAAAGACAGAACTAAGCGAGCTTATAACTGAAGAAATGGGTAAGCCAATTCACGAAAGTATAGCTGAAATTGAAAAATGTATATATGTTATTGATTTTTATGTAAAAAATACAGAACAATTTTTACAAGACGACATCATTGAGACTGAAGCTCACGAAAGCTTTATCAGTTATGATCCCCTAGGATGTATTTTAGCAATAATGCCTTGGAATTATCCGTTTTGGCAGGTATTTAGATTTGCCGTTCCTACCTTATCTGCGGGCAATGTTGCGCTTTTAAAACACGCTTCTAATGTTACAGGATGTGCTATAGCTATTGAAAAACTTTTTTTAGATGCAGGATTTCCGAAAGGGTGTTTTCAAACTCTCATTACAGATCACAAATCCGTAGAAGAACTTATGGAAAACGACATCATTAAAGCTGTTTCTTTAACAGGAAGTGAAAAGGCAGGTAAGAAAATAGCAGAATTAGCAGGCAAAAATCTTAAACATTCATTATTAGAATTAGGTGGAAATAATGCCTGCATTATTTTAAAAGATGCTGATTTAGAGAAACATATTGAGACCATAGTTAAAGCGAGAATGCAAAATTCTGGACAGAGCTGTATCGCTGCCAAAAGATTTATTGTTGTTGAAAGCATTTATGACGAATTCATTAAAAAATTCACATCTAAGGTAGAGGAACTAAAGTATGGTAACCCTAAAGATAATGACACTACAATATCATGTTTAGCTCGCGAGGATTTAGCTGATATTTTAGAAAAACAAGTTAAAGAGTCTATTGATTTAGGAGCAAAAGTCCTATTTGGTAACAAGCGTGAAGGCGCATATTACCAACCAACCATCTTAACGCATGTTACAACTAAAATGCCAGTGTTTAAAGAAGAAACTTTTGGACCAATTGCAGCTATTGTTAAAGTAAAATCTGAAGATGAAGCTTATAAAACAGCAATGAATTCTAAATTTGGCTTAGGAACCATGGTTTTTACATCAAATTACAAAGCTGCTTCAAAACGCATTTTAGAAATTGAAGATGGTGCCTTTTTTATCAATGAAATGGTAAAGTCCGATCCTAGATTACCTTTCGGAGGGACTAAAAGCTCAGGCTTTGGTCGCGAATTATCTAAAGAAGGTATGTTAGCCTTTGTAAATAGAAAAACAGTTTATATTAATAAATAAAAACAAAAAAATGAAGTTTGTAAAAGAAGAAGACGAAGAAAGAAGAGATTATATCCTTCAAAAAGACACAAAAACGAAGCTTGGAGCTCGAATTATAATTTTTACACTTATAGTTTTAGTAGGAGCTGTAATAGCCTCAGGAATTCACTTTAAGTGGTTCTAAACTATTTTAAAATCAAAAAAGCTCAGCAAATGCTGAGCTTTTTTAGTAAAAAGTCGGGGTGGCAGGATTCGAACCTGCGGCCTCCACGTCCCAAACGTGGCGCGATAACCGGGCTACGCTACACCCCGAATTCTAGTTTCCTAATTTCGGACTGCAAATATATAGTTTTTCTTTAAAATACAACTACATTTATATAACTTTAAAACCATATTCTTTTTCCGAATTTCAAAATGAAAAATGAGCATGTCAAATTTCTCACCGATTGCATTGATTATTAATGCTTAACGTGCACCAATACATCTAAACACATGAAATTAAAAAACATTATCATTGGTTTAATTCTTACTAGCACTTTTGCTTGTGCCCAAGATAAGAATCCAGTAAATAGCCAAAACGGTTATGAAGTTATAGTTTCAGACCTTAATATTCCATGGGGTTTTACATTTCTTCCTGATAGCACTATGTTAATTACAGAAAAATCTGGACAGCTCATTCATTTTAAAGATGGAAAAAAAACAACTATTTCAGGTTTACCAGAAATCTATGTTCGTGGTCAAGGTGGTTTATTAGATATTATTTTGCATCCAGATCACAAAACTAACGGTTGGATATACTTTTCTTATGCATCACCAGACGGTAAAGAAGATGGTGGTAACACGGCTATCGCAAGAGCAAAGCTAAAAGACAACAACTTAACAGACTTAGAAGTTTTATATAAAGCCACACCAAATACTACTAAAGGTCAACATTTTGGTTCTCGATTAATTTTTGATAACAGTGGCTACTTGTTTTTCACTATAGGTGAGCGTGGCAATAGAGACGAGAATCCACAAGACATCACTAGAGATGGTGGTAAAATATACCGTATCAATGATGACGGCTCAATACCAGAAGACAATCCATTTGTTAGCGAGTCTAATGCCAAAATAGCGATATATTCTTATGGTCACAGAAATCCTCAAGGCATGACACTTCATCCTAAAACAAAGGAAATTTGGACACACGAGCATGGTCCAAAAGGCGGTGATGAAATTAATATTATTAAAGCTGGTAAAAATTACGGCTGGCCAATAATTAGCTACGGAGTTAATTACAGCGGTACTTCATTTACTGACATCACAGAAAAAGAAGGCATGGAGCAACCAATTCATTATTGGGATCCATCAATAGCGCCTAGCGGAATGGCATTTATTAATAGTGAAAAATATGGAGATTGGAATGGTAACCTTCTGGTTGGCTCGTTAAAATTTCAATATTTAGATTTATGCACTTTAAAAGACAATAAAGTTATAAAAGAAGAACGTTTATTAGATAATTTGGGACGTGTAAGAAGTGTTAACCAAGGACCTGATGGCTTCATTTACGTTGGAATTGAAAATTTAGGTATTGTGAAATTAATTAGAAAATGAAGAAATTAATTATAATAGGCATTTCTGTTTTGACGTTTATATCAAGTTATATAAATTCAAAAACACACAATTTAAAAATTCCAAATCAAGTCGTCTCCGAATTACAAGAAAGTATTAAACGAGGCGGTATGGTTTACGAAGACATGTGTAATACTTGTCATTTACCCAATGGTTTAGGAGTAAGCAAAGTGTATCCACCTTTAGCAAATTCAGATTATTTAAGAGAAAAGCAAATAGAAAGCATAAAAGCAATAAAGTATGGACTATCAGGACAAATCACGGTTAATGGTAATTCTTATAATGGCACAATGACAACGTTAGGACTATCAGACCAAGAAGTCGCAGATGTTATGAATTACATCAACAACAATTGGGGAAATTCCATTGAAAACTTTGTAACAGCTAAGAAAGTTTCCGAGTTATAGACTTTTATAATACTTAAATAATTAAATTTGTCGCACTAAGACAAATCAAATTTAAATATGCTTATTATAGGAATCGCAGGTGGTACAGGCTGTGGAAAAACAACAGTAGTTAATACAATTCTAAAAGAATTACCAGAAGGGCAAGTTGGTGTAATTAGCCAGGATTCTTATTATAAAGACACATCTCATCTAAATTTTGAAGAACGTGTAAAAATTAATTTCGATCATCCAAGATCTATTGATTTTGAATTACTAGAACAACACTTAACAGAATTAAGAGAAGGTAAATCTATTAACCAACCCGTTTATTCTTTTGTTAAACATAATCGCACAGGAGACATAATTGTAACAAAACCAAGAAAAGTAATGATAGTTGAAGGGATTTTAATTCTCTCTCATCCAGAAATTCGCGAACTTTTTGATATTAAAATATTTGTACATGCTGATTCTGACGAGCGCTTAATTCGTCGTTTAAAGCGAGATATCACAGAACGCGGTAGAGATATAGACGAAGTTCTATTACGTTACCAAAACACTCTTAAACCTATGCATCAGCAATTTATTGAACCAATGAAAGAATATGCAGATATCATAATTCCTAACAATAAATACAACACTGTCGCTGTAGATATCGTTAAAACTATAATCAACGAACGTTTGTAATGAAACTATTCAACTCTAAATATATAAAACCGTTTAAGAACATTTACGCCATTGTTCTGATCGTTTTTGTGGTTTGGATGATGTTTTTTGATGCACATTCATGGCTGTTTCATCACGAATTAAACACCGATATTGAAGAGTTAGAATACCAAAAAGAACATTACAGAAATGAAATGGCTAAAGATAATAAAGCCATAAAAGAATTAAGTACAGAAGAAGGCATTGAGCGTACTGCACGTGAGAACTATTACATGAAAAAGTCAAATGAAGACATCTATATCATTGAATACGAAGACAGTATAGCGAAACAAAAACAGGATGAGTGAATTATTATTTAAAGATTTTGAAGACGTATCCTCAAAAGCTTGGAAACAAAAAATTCAATTTGATCTAAGAGGCGCAGATTATAACGAGACATTAATCTGGAAAACCAATGAAGGCATAAATGTAAAACCATTTTACCATTCAGATGGGTTTAATGAATTACCTAAAGTTTCAAAAAGCAAAGCTACAGAATGGAAAATAAGCCAGTCTATAACTGTTAACAATGCTAAAACCGCGAATTTAAAAGTAATTGATGCTATTCATCGCGGAGCCGAAAACATATTTTTCAACATAAAATCTAAAAATATATCCGTTGAAGATTTATTCAAAAACATAGATTTAGACACTATAAACATTGATATTACCTGTGATTTTATTTCTGCATCTTTTGCCAAAAACCTAAATAGCACTATTTTAAGTAAAGTTAATCATCCTCAAACATATATTCACTCCGATATTATTGGGAATCTAGCAAAGACAGGTAATTGGCATAATAATCTCAAAGAAGACTTCAACAATTTTAAATCAATTGCCAACTCAACCAATCATATTGGTATCAATTTAGGATTGTACCAAAACGCTGGAGCAACCATTATACAGCAGTTAGCCTATGGATTGGCTCACGCGAACGAATACCTAAACCATATAGACAAAATTATAGAGAAGGAATCTAAGCAATTGCTTCAAGTGACTTTCTGCATCGCAGTTGGTTCTAATTATTTTTTCGAAATCGCCAAAATTAGAGCCTTACGCCTATTGTGGTCAACACTAGCTTCAGAATACAATATAAACACAAATTGTAGAATCCTAGCCACACCAAGCAAGCGTAACAAAACAATTTACGATTATAATGTAAACATGTTACGAACCTCTACTGAATGTATGAGCAGCATTCTTGGAGGTGCCAACGTCATTTGTAATTTATCTTACGATGCTTTATTTCATAGCTCAAATGAATTTGGTGAACGTATAGCTCGCAACCAACTTTTAATATTAAAGAACGAAAGCCATTTCGATAAAGTAAACAATCCTTCGGACGGATCATATTACATAGAAAGTTTAACCAATCAATTATCAGAAAAAGCATTATCTCTTTTTAAAGATATAGAATCTAATGGTGGTTTTTTAAGTCAACTCAAAGAAGGTACAATTCAACGAAAAATTAAAGAGTCTGCGGCTAAAGAACAAGCCGATTTTGATACTGAAAAATTAGTATTATTAGGAACGAATAAGCACCCTAATTTAAGTGATAAAATGGCAAATGATCTAGAATTAAGCCCCTTTATTAAAATTAAAAAACGAAAAACACTTATTGAACCAATTATTGAGAAAAGACTATCTGAAAATTTGGAAATCAAAAGATTAAAAGAAGAAGAAAACCAACTATAGACAAAATCTATAGTGTCTTTTTCCGACTAAAAACCCTTTTCAATGTCAAGAAAAAATCTTCAACATATAAAACTACACAACAAAGTTGAACATTCAAATTTTGAAGCAGAAAACAACTTTATAACCGCTGAAAATATCACCATAAAATCAACGTATTCAAAAAATGATATTGACAATATTGAACACCTAAACTTCGTAGCCGGAATTTCACCTTATCTCCGTGGACCATATTCAACAATGTATGTGCGTAGACCTTGGACGATTAGACAATATGCTGGCTTCTCAACAGCAGAAGAAAGCAACGCCTTTTACAGACGAAATTTAGCTGCAGGACAAAAAGGATTATCAGTAGCCTTTGATTTAGCAACACATAGAGGTTACGACTCTGATCACGACCGTGTGGTTGGAGATGTTGGTAAAGCTGGTGTTGCAATAGACTCAGTTGAAGATATGAAAATTCTCTTCGACCAGATTCCATTAGATAAAATGTCTGTTTCTATGACCATGAACGGAGCAGTGTTACCCATTATGGCTTTTTATATTGTAGCTGCAGAAGAACAAGGTGTATCACCAGAGCAATTATCCGGCACCATTCAAAATGATATTTTAAAGGAATTTATGGTACGTAATACGTACATCTACCCACCAACACCTTCCATGAAAATTATATCTGATATTTTTGAATACACAAGCCAAAACATGCCCAAATTCAATAGTATCAGCATCTCAGGTTATCACATGCAAGAAGCCGGAGCTACTTGTGACATTGAATTAGCTTACACTTTAGCAGATGGACTAGAATACATTAGAAAAGGCTTAGATGCAGGCATGGATATTGACACCTTCGCTCCTCGCCTATCGTTCTTTTGGGCCATTGGCATGAATCATTTTATGGAAATCGCCAAAATGCGTGCAGCACGTATGCTTTGGGCTAAAATAGTAAAACAATTCAATCCTAAAAATCAAAAATCATTAGCACTAAGAACACATTGCCAAACAAGTGGTTGGAGTTTAACAGAACAAGATCCTTTTAATAACATTACCAGAACATGTATTGAAGCATCTGCAGCTGCTTTTGGTGGCACTCAAAGCTTACACACTAACGCTTTAGACGAAGCTATTGCATTACCAACAGACTTTTCTGCACGCATCGCAAGAAATACGCAGATTTATTTACAAGAAGAAACTCATATCACAAAAACAGTAGATCCATGGGCTGGCAGTTATTATGTTGAAAAACTAACAAACGATATTGCTCAAAAAGCATGGGAATTAATTGAAGAAGTTGAAGCATTAGGTGGAATGACCAAAGCTATTGAAGCTGGAATTCCGAAATTACGTATTGAAGAAGCTGCTGCACGAAAACAAGCACGTATAGATTCTAATCAAGATATCATTGTAGGAGTTAATAAATACAGACTAGAACAAGAAGACCCTATTACTACCCTAGAAGTAGATAATCAAAGTGTTCGATTGCAACAAATTGAACGTTTAAACCACATAAAATCAAGTCGCGATACTGACGCTGTTAATGACGCTTTATCTAAATTAATGGCAGCCGCTAAGACAAGTGATGATAATTTATTAGCTTTAGCAGTAGACGCAGCGAGAAAACGCGCTACTTTAGGTGAAATAAGCAATGCTTTAGAAGCTGAATTTGGAAGACACAAAGCACAAATAAAATCTTTTTCAGGAGTGTATAGCAAAGAAATAAAAGGCGATAAAAGCTTTCAGAAAGCTAAAGAATTAGCAGATTTATTTGCAGAGCAAGATGGTCGTAGACCTCGAATTATGATTGCTAAAATGGGACAAGATGGTCACGACAGAGGTGCAAAAGTTATTGCAACTGGCTATGCAGATGTTGGTTTCGATGTAGATATTGGGCCACTTTTTCAAACTCCTATGGAAGCCGCAAAGCAAGCTATTGAAAACGATGTTCATATTCTAGGTGTATCTACATTAGCCGCAGGACACAAAACACTCGTCCCTCAAGTTATAGAAGAACTTAAAAAATACGGTAGAGATGATATTATGGTCATTGTCGGAGGTGTAATACCAAAACAAGATTACCAATTTTTATTAGATGCTGGAGCCGTTGCCGTTTTTGGTCCTGGAACAAAAATTAGTGAAGCTGCTATTCAGATTTTAGAAATTTTGATTGATTAACTTTTAAGAATAGTATTCAATCTTGGTTTTTCAGAAACAATTAACTAACAGATAAACAACTAATTTCACATAAATAAAACGAACATGAATCACACCAATAAAATGCTCAGAGATGACGCTTTAAAAGGAAAAACAATTGTAGTAACAGGTGGAGGAAGCGGCTTAGGCAAATCCATGACGAGATACTTCTTAGAACTTGGTGCTAATGTTGCTATATCTTCTCGTGATTTAGATAAACTGAAAAACACAGCAAAGGAATTAGAAGCTGAAACTGGTGGTACATGCTTACCTATACAATGTGACGTGCGAGAATATCATCAAGTAGAAAACATGAGAAAAACCGTTGTCGAAAAATTTGGTAAAGTAGACATCCTACTCAATAATGCAGCCGGTAACTTTATTTCTCCAACAGAACGCCTTTCCCCTAGAGCTTTTGACGTGATTATAGATATTGTGCTAAAAGGCACAAAAAATTGCATGTTAGCCTTTGGCAAGCATTGGATAGACACTAAACAATCTAACACCAATGTTTTAAGCATTGTCACCACATATTCATGGACAGGTTCTGGATACGTAGTACCAAGTGCAGCTGCCAAAGCAGGAGTTTTGGCTATGACACGAAGTCTTGCTGTAGAATGGGCAAAATACGGCATGCGATTTAATGCTATTGCACCAGGACCATTTCCCACTAAAGGAGCTTGGGATCGTTTGATGCCTGGTGATCTTCAAGAAAAATTTGACATGGCTAAAAAAGTACCATTAAATCGTGTTGGTGAGCATCAAGAGTTAGCCAATTTAGCCGCTTATTTAGTATCTGACTTTTCTGCTTATATGAATGGAGAAGTTGTAACTTTAGATGGAGGAGAATGGTTAAAAGGCGCAGGAGAATTCAATATGCTCTCTGGTGTTACCGAAAACCAATGGGATGACTTAGAAAAAATGATTCGCGCAAAAAAGAATAAATAATCTCTTAAGTAACCAGA
This sequence comes from Winogradskyella sp. Asnod2-B02-A, assembly GCF_045063645.1. Taxonomy (NCBI): domain Bacteria; kingdom Pseudomonadati; phylum Bacteroidota; class Flavobacteriia; order Flavobacteriales; family Flavobacteriaceae; genus Winogradskyella; species Winogradskyella sp. Asnod2-B02-A. The sequence goes on along the minus strand of NZ_JBEFOG010000025.1, from coordinate 274,597 downwards.
CTTTTTTTGGTTATCGCATCATTCATACTCAGATAAGTTACATGCTACTTCTTTACACTCTTAAACCACGCCTCAAGAAGACATTCCACCTAATATAACTGATTAGACTGTACACTAGAGAGTGCTTTTAGGGTGTTTTTATTTGATAACTAACAGGTACTTCTACCCTAACTATCATCAAAAAAATTATCTCCTCCTACGTGCAATATTCAACTAAAAATTTAGTTAAAATATTGCTATTCCTTTTTAAATTAGCTAATTATAGCTAATTTAGAAGAAATTTCTCATAAATTATTAATCTATTAAACCTATCAATCAATGAAAAAATTAATTTTCAGCACAGTTGTTTTGTTGTGCTTATCCATCGCATTTCCCTCAAATGCACAGGTTGTTGCTGCAAAATCAGAAGCAAAGCTTAAGTACAATCCTAAAAACCCCATTCCTACAGATCCTAATGTAAAAACAGGTAAGTTAGACAATGGTCTCACCTATTACATTCAAAATAATCCTAAACCAGAAAATAAAGTAGAATTAAGATTAGTTATTAATGCTGGTTCTATTTTAGAGGATGAAGACCAATTAGGCTTAGCACATTTTATGGAGCACATGTGCTTTAATGGCACTAAAAATTTCAAAAAAAATGAGTTGGTTGATTATCTACAAAGTATTGGTGTAAAATTTGGTGCGCACCTTAATGCATATACTAGTTTTGACCAAACGGTTTACATTCTCCCTATTCCAAGTGATGACCCTGAAAAACTAGAACAAGGTTTTCAGATCATTGAAGACTGGGCACACAATGCTTTATTAACTGATGAAGAAATTGATAATGAACGTGGTGTTGTTTTAGAAGAATATCGTTTAGGTAAAGGCGCAGACGAGCGTATGATGCAAAGGTATTTACCAAAAATGATGTATGGTTCTATGTATGCGGAACGTCTTCCTATTGGTACAAAAGAAAATTTAGAAACGTTTAAGTACGAAAGTTTAAAACGTTTTTACAACGATTGGTACAGACCAGATTTAATGGCAGTTGTTGCTGTTGGAGATATTGATGTAGCCACATTAGAAGCGAAGATCAAATCTCATTTCGGACATATAAAAAACCCTGTAAACCCAAGACCAAGACCGTCTTTCGATTTACCAAACCACAAAGAAACCTTTGTAGCAATTGAATCAGACAAAGAAGCTCCTTTCTCTAATGTAAGATTAATGTTTAAGGATAAGGTAAATTCTAAGCCAAATGTAACTTACGCTGATTACAGAAAATCTATGGTAGAAAATTTATTTTCTCAGATGATTAATAATCGTTTAGATGAAATTAGAAATGGAGAAAACCCACCATTTGTTTATGGATTCACCTATTATGGTGGTACTTATGCACGTACAAAGAACGCTTTTCAGTCTCAAGCTATGACAAGTCCTACAGGACAATTAGATGCATTAAAAACGCTTTTGGTAGAAAACGAGCGTGTACGTAAGCATGGTTTTTTTGAAGGTGAATTTAATCGTGCCAAAAAAGATATTGTTGCTAGAATGGAGCGTGCTTTTAAAGACAAAGACAAAATGGAATCTGGAAGAATTGTAGGCAGTTATGTGAATAATTTTTTAGAACAAAACCCAATTCCTGGCATGGAATGGCGTTTCAACTTTACGAATTCGCAATTACCAACTATCACTTTAGACGAAGTTAATGCCCTTATAAAAGATTACATTAAAGAAGATAACCGTGTCGTTATTTTAACTGGACCAGAAAAAGACGATTTAGAAAAAGTTAACGAAGCACAAGTATTAGAATTACTAAATACGGTTAAAACAATGGATTTAAAACCTTATGAAGATAAAGCCGTTGCTACAAGCTTAATGACTAAAACACCAACTAAAGGTAGTATTAAAGAGTATAAAACAGACGAAATACTTGGTACTACAACTTTAATATTAAGCAATGGAGCTACTGTAACTTACAAAAAGACAGAGTTTAAAAATGACGAAGTCTTATTTGATGCTTTTAGCTATGGAGGCACATCATTATATACTGATGAAGAATATTTAGCAACAAACAATGCCAATCGCGGCCTAACAGAAGCTGGAATTAATGGTTTTGATAAAATTGAATTAAGCAAAATGATGTCTGGTAAAATTGCTAATGTAAGATTATCAATTGGCACGTATAGCGAAGGTTTATCTGGTAATACAACTCCTAAAGATTTAGAAACCTTATTTCAATTAACACACCTCCACTTTACAGCTTTAAATAAAGATGAAAAAGCATTTAGAAGTTATGCAGATAAACAGAAGGCATTCTTAGGCAATCTAATGTCTAGTCCGCAGTTCTATTTTCAAAATGCAATGTCTGAGTTTATGTATGGTAAAAGTCCTCGTTACACAGGCTTCCCAACTGCAGAAGACATGGACAATGCAGACTATAACCTAGCTTACAAAAAATACAAAGAACGTTTTGCAGATGCTAGTGACTTCCATTTTTACTTTGTAGGTAATATAGATGAAGAAAAATTGGTTAACTTATGTGAAACCTATTTAGCAAGCTTACCAGGAAAAGGTAGTAATGAAACTTATAATGTAACTGATTTTAGACCCTTAACAGGTGCTCACAAGAAAATCATAGAAAAAGGTGAAGACCCTAAAAGTTCTGTAAGAATGACTTATCATGGTCCAACTGAATATAATGAAAAAGAAGCACATGCCCTTACGAGTTTAGCAGAAGTTTTAACTATTAAACTTATTGAAAAACTTAGAGAAGAAGAAGGCGGAGTTTATGGTGCAGGTGCAAACGCAAGAATAAGCAACATGCCTTATGATTGGTATAGTTTTAATATTAGTTTCCCATGTGGTCCAGAAAATGTTGATAAACTTATAGCAGCGACCTTAACAGAAGTTGATGAATTAGTGGCTAATGGTCCAACAGAAAAAGATTTAGAAAAAGTTAAAAAAGCTCAAATCTTAGACTACAAAGAAGATTTAAAAACAAATCGTTTCTGGTTAAGTCAACTTAAAAATGCAGATTATCTCAAAAAAGACGCACATAACATCTTAAAATTTGAAGAAGCAGTAAATGGCTTAACTGTTGCTGATCTGCATAACGTAGCAAAAAAATACTTAACACAAGGATACATTACTGGCATTCACAATCCAGAAAAATAAGATTTAAATTTTCAATTTAAAAAGCAGCCTTCTTAATCACATTTTGAAGGCTGTATTTTTTTATATAAGTGTTAACAACTTGAATTTTATAAACTCGTAAATAATCGTATTTTTACCGTGAACTTATTACAGTATTTAACAATACAAAAAAGCGTAGCTTTTGCTTTTTGGCGAAAGCTTTTTTAAGTTTCATATTTTAGAATAAACCAAATCATTTAATGGGTAAAATCATTGCAATAGCAAATCAAAAGGGAGGTGTTGGTAAAACAACAACCTCAGTAAATCTTGCAGCTTCATTGGGAGCTTTAGAGAAAAAAGTCTTACTTATAGATGCCGACCCACAAGCCAACGCTAGTTCTGGTTTGGGAATAGATGTCGACACCATTGAAATAGGTTCCTACCAAGTCATAGAACATTCCGCAGAAGCAAAAGAAGCCATTGTTGCTTCTAATGCTCCAAATGTAGATTTAATTCCGGCTCATATAGATCTTGTAGCTATTGAAATAGAATTAGTAGACAAAGAAGAGCGTGAGTACATGCTTAAAAAAGCGATTGTAGATTTAAAATCTGAATATGATTATATCTTAATTGACTGTGCTCCATCGTTAGGCTTGTTAACTTTAAATGCTTTAACCGCTGCAGATTCTGTAATTATTCCTATTCAATGCGAATATTTTGCACTTGAAGGATTAGGAAAACTGTTAAATACTATTAAAAGTGTACAAAAAATACATAATGCAGCGTTAGATATAGAAGGTATGTTACTCACCATGTTCGATTCGCGTTTACGCCTTTCTAACCAAGTAGTAGAGGAAGTACAAAAACACTTTAGCGATATGGTGTTTGAAACTATTATACAACGTAACGTGCGCTTAGGAGAAGCTCCTAGTTTTGGAGAAAGCATTATTAACTATGATGTAAGTAGCAAAGGAGCGGTAAATTATTTGAGCTTAGCTAAAGAGCTGATTAAGAAAAATGAATTATAATGGCGAAAGCAACAAAAAAACAAGCATTAGGTAGAGGGCTTTCTGCTTTATTAAAAGATCCGGAGAACGATATTAACTCTGCAGAAGATAAAAATGCAGATAAAGTAGTTGGTAATATTGTTGAGCTAGATATTGACAGTATTGAGGTTAACCCGTTTCAACCTAGAACAAACTTTAACGAAGAAACATTAAGAGAACTCGCTTCTTCTATTCGAGAACTTGGTGTTATTCAACCTATAACGGTAAGAAAACTCGCTTTCAATAAGTACCAATTAGTTTCTGGTGAGCGTCGTTTTAGAGCTTCAAAATTAATTGGCTTAGAAGCGATACCTGCGTATATAAGAATTGCTAATGACCAAGAGTCATTAGAAATGGCATTAGTAGAAAATATTCAACGTCAAGATTTAGATGCGATAGAAATTGCTTTGTCTTACCAACGTTTAATTGACGAAATCAATTTAACTCAAGAGCAAATGAGCGAAAGAGTTGGTAAAAAACGTTCTACAATTGCCAATTATTTACGTTTATTAAAGTTAGACCCTATTATTCAAACTGGTATCCGTGATGGATTTATTAGTATGGGTCATGGAAGAGCAATGGTAAACATTGAAAACCAAGTAGATCAGCTAGAAGTTTACGAAAAAATAATCAGTAATAAATTATCTGTAAGAGCAACTGAGCAATTAGTGAAGAACTTTGGTTCTGAAGATACACCACCAAAACCTGAAGAAATCACATCTGAAATCCCTAAGTATATTAAAAAAGGGGTAAAAGATTTTTCAGATTATTTTGGTCATAAAATAGATGTGAAAATTGCTAAAAACGGTAGTGGTAGAATAACAATTCCTTTTCATTCTGAAGAAGATTTTAACCGCATTAAAAAATTAGTACAGCGTGACAAATAAATCTTTATTTAGTCTCTTACTGTGCTTATTCTCAGTATTATTTTCGTTTTCTCAAAAAGAAAAAGACAGCACTAGCATTACTATAAGTGAAACTACTTTAATTACCAGTGAAAATATAATAAAAAAGGAAATTGATCCTTTAAGGCCTTCAAAAGCCGCATTCTATTCAGCTGTGCTTCCTGGTTTAGGACAAGCTTACAATAAAAAATATTGGAAAATCCCTATTGTTTGGGGAGCTATAGGAGCTGGTGTCTATTTCTATGTAAGAAATGATAAACAATACGATCGCTATAGAGATGCTTATAAAAGTCGTTTGGCAGGTTTTGAGGATGATGAATTTTATGGTGTAATATCAGACGATGGCCTTATTAGAGCGCAACAACAGTTTAACAGAAACAAGGAAATGTCGTTATTAATAACCATAGGTTTATATGCTTTAAATGTTATTGATGCTAATGTAGATGCGCATTTACTTCAGTTTAATGTTGATGAAAATCTAAGTTTAAGTCCGCATTACCAATATAATGAAATGGAAAACACTTCAGATTTAGGATTAACCGTAAATTTTAAATTCTAAGTTTATTATAGGTATTAACATGATGATTCACTCACTTAACTACCTTTTTATAATTACAATAAACCAATTACAAAATGAAAATAGCTTTACTAGGTTATGGTAAAATGGGCAAAAGTATTGAGGCCATTGCATTGCACCGAAATCATACAATTTCTTTAATAGTATCAGATTCTAATTCTGATTATGATTTTTCAAATTCTGATGTTGCTATTGATTTTAGCATTCCATCTGTAGCTGTTTCAAATATAAAAAAAGCCATAGATGCTGGGATTCCTGTAATTTCTGGTACAACAGGTTGGTTAGATCAATACCAAGACGTTTTAGATTATTGTAACTCTAAAAACGGCACGTTTTTATACGCTTCTAATTTTAGTTTAGGTGTAAACCTATTTTTTGAGCTTAATAAAAGATTGAGTGAATTAATGTCTAACACTTCTGAGTACACCACAGAAATTGAAGAAATTCATCACACACAAAAATTAGATGCACCTAGTGGTACGGCTATTACTTTAGCAGAACAAATTATAGAAAACACACATTATACTAATTGGACTTTAGAGGCACCTAAACCAAATGAAATTCATATTAATGCTAAACGCATAGAAAATGTTCCTGGCACTCATGAAATTTCATATAATTCTGAAATTGATTCCATAAACATAAAGCATACAGCACACAGCAGACAAGGCTTTGCTATGGGAGCTGTAGTTGCTGCAGAATGGATTAAGGACAAAAAAGGCATCTTTAGTATGAAAGATGTGTTAAACATTGGTTAATTTGCCAAACATTTGAAACAAATTGAAATAATTTTCAACCTATTAGATTAAATATCATATTATGAGCTGGACACAGTGGTTTATCTTTTTACTCATTTTACAAATCATACATGGCTTAGGTACATGGAAATTATATATTAAAGCAGGTAGAAAACCTTGGGAAGCCTTTGTCCCAGTTTACAATGCTGTAATTTTAATGAAAATTATTTCGCGTCCTTGGTGGTGGGTAATATTAATGTTTTTACCAATTGTAAACCTTATTATGATTCCTGCTGCTTGGGTAGAAACCGCAAGAGCTTTTGGAAAAGACACTAAATTAGATGCACTTTTATGCATCGTTACATTAGGTTTTTATCTTTACTATCTTAACTATGTAGCAGAGGTTAATTATGTAGAAAACAGAAAACTCACTCCTAAAACATCTACAGGAGAATGGATCACCTCAATACTTTTCGCTATTGTAGCAGCAACTATTGTGCATACCTATTTCTTTCAACCATTTGTAATACCGTCATCATCATTAGAGAAATCGTTATTAGTAGGTGATTTTCTTATTGTAAGTAAAATACATTATGGACCACGCTTACCAATGACAACTGTTGGCGCACCAATGGTGCATGATACGATCCCTAAATTAGGTATCAAATCGTATTTATTCAACGATCATTTTGAAGAACGTAATACGTCTTGGAAGAACAAATTACAATTACCATATTTTAGATTCCCTGGTTTTGAAAAAATTGAGCGCAACGACATTGTAGTATTTGGCCAACCTGCGGATACTTTGGTGGATATGAATAAGTTTACACCAGACCGAAATTATTACAAGCCTATTGACAAAAAAACCAACTTAGTGAAACGTTGTGTTGGTATTCCTGGAGATACGCTAGAAGTTAGAAATGGAGTAGTATTTATTAATGGTAAACAAAATGAATTACCTAATAGAGCTAAGGTTCAATTTTCGTACGATATTGAATTTGCAAATATTACAGCCAATTCTATGTATGAGCTTAGCGAAAAAGTGAAGCCTATTCTAAAAAAATATGATATCACTGATGGTATCGGTTACGATAACCAACGTGAAACCTTTATAATACAAGCTACCCAAGAAGCGGCTAAAAAAGCAGTAGTACACCCAAATATTGCTTCAATAACCTTTCATGGTGAAGATAAAGGTATACGAGATAGTAGAGTATTTCCTCACGATTTAAAACACAATTGGAACTACAACTTTTTTGGACCTATTTGGATTCCTAAAGCTGGTGCCACTGTAAATTTAGATATGGATAACATTTCTATTTATAAGCGTGCCATTGGAGAATATGAAGGTCACGATGTTGTTACTAGAGGAAATCAAATTTTTATTGACAACCAACCTGCCACATCTTATACATTTAAACAAGATTACTATTGGATGATGGGAGATAATCGCCACAACTCTATTGATGCTAGAGCATGGGGTTTTGTGCCTTACGACCACGTTATTGGTAAACCTGTATTCATTTGGATGAGTATCGATGGTATTAATGAAGGACTTAAAAACTGGCGCATAAGATGGGATAGAGTCTTTACAACGGTTAGTGGCTCTGGCGAGCGCACATCTTATTTAATTCCGTTTATAATTCTTGTCTTAGGTATTACATTTTTTAATAAATGGAGAAAAAAGAAAAAAGCTCAGTAGCGTTAAGTTTTGAATAACCTTATATATCCCACTTATTTTCCCAACATTGCACATTTTTGGGCTATTGTAAATTCGGATTCCATTTGTTTTGAAGTCAGCGATAATTATCAAAAACAATCGTTCAGAAACCGAACTGAAATCTATGGAGCAAATGGTAAGTTGGCCTTAACTGTTCCTGTAAGCTATTCTCAAAAAAACAGGCAGCTGTATAGAGATGTAAAAATAGCAAATGATGAATCTTGGCAAATTCAGCATTTAAAATCCTTACAATCTGCTTATAGTATGTCTCCCTTTTTTGAGTTTTATATTGACGATTTAATGCCTCTTTTTGAAAATCATTTCGATTATATCTTAGACTTTAATCTAAAATGTTACGACTTACTATCAGATAGCTTACAATTAAACCAGTCACCAAGACATACCTCAATTTTTGAAATAAATCCTTCAGAGGAAAAAGATTTTAGAAACTTAGTCAAGCGAAATTCTAAAGTGCAATCACTTCAATCGTATACACAAGTTTTTACTGAGAAACATGGTTTTATTCCTAATCTTAGTATTTTAGATTTGTTATTTAATGAAGGACCCAATACAGAATTGTATTTGAAACGACAGCAATTAGTGATAATTTAAAGAATAATGCTTCAATCAACTGTCCATTATGGCATACACTTTGGTTTACCTTTAATTGTTGCCATTGTATTTTACAAAGACTATTGGCTAAAAGCCTATGCTATTATGCTTTTAGGAATGCTGATTGATTTAGATCACTTATTAGCAAATCCAATTTTCGATCCTTCGCGTTGTAGCATCAATTTTCATCCACTCCACTCCTACTACGCTATTATAGTTTACATGCTATTGTTAATACCTAAGAAGACCAGAATTATTGGTTTAGGTTTAGTGATTCATATTATTGCAGACACAGCAGATTGTTGGTTAATGTGATAACTTTAATGTTGTTTTAATAGGATAATGATCAGAAAGCTTTACTTCTAACGTTTCAAATCCATTCACTTCGAAATCTTTATCTGCCAAAATAAAATCTATTCGCATAGGAAAAAATTTAAAATCGTAAGTCCTACCAAAACCATTACCTGCTTGTTCAAACGTATCTTTTAAATCGTTTCCTTTAATCTTTCTATAAATATAAGAATACGCTGTATTATTAAAATCGCCTGTAACGATGGTTTTGTAATTAGACTTTGCCTTGTGTGCTAAAAACAACTCCACCTGCTCTTGCTGCGCTTTAAATGTAGCACCTACTTGTTTAAATAAATGTCCAGAGGTTTCTTCTTTAAGCTTCTCTACATCTACTTTTATACCTGATGATTGTAAGTGAAAATTATAAATTCTTATGGTATCTTTTTGCTTCACTATATCAACAAAAATGGCATTATTATAGGTATTAGGAAACTCTAAAGAACCCGAATTTACAATAGGAAATTTAGAAAAAACCGTTTGACCACCTTTAATTCCTTTTGAATATTCCGCATTAAAACTATAATAGTGTTTTATCTTAAGACGCTCACTTATTGGATACTCTTGAAGACACAACACATCTGGTGCTTCATCAGAGATTAATGCTAAAATGCTGTCTTTAACTGTTTTGCTAGGCAACCAACCAAACTTATTAAAAAGTCTGACATTAAACGACATTACAGAAAAATTAGCTTCATCTTCAATATGCGAAGATGCCGAAAACTTATACATAGAATTAATATAACTCCAACCCAACAATAACACCACCAAAGACAAAATCATTTGTTTCTTTACACGGAGTAACCAAAACACGAAGAAGATAACATTGAGTGAAATAAGTAGTGGCACACCTAAACTTAAAACAGATAATGTAGCAAAACGATTTGGAGGAATAAATGGTAGAATATAAGAAATAAGCAATAAAAATGCCACCAACGAATTGATTAAAAATATAATTTTACTACCGAATTTTAATCCTTTCACTTTGTTTTTATTTACCTGCCCTAAAAAGAAATTCCTTTTCCTCTGCGGTTAGGCTTTCGTAACCACTTTTACTAATTTTATCTAGAATTAAATCTATTTTCTTCTGATGATTAAACGAACTAAATTCGTCTTTAGTCTTTCCTGCATATTCCTTTTTTTGCGTTTTACGGTGTACTGTTTTAAGATTAGATTTTGGTTTAAACCAACTCATAAAGCTATCCATAGTACGCTCAAAACCAGAACCAATATCTGTACCTTTTAATAATTTAGTGGCATAAATATAACCTAATAAATAGCCGCCAAAATGAGCAACATAACCACCCTGATTTAAACCTGCAATTAATCTAAACAAATCTAAACCAACAATAACCATGGCAACATGTTTCCACTTTACGTTAAAAGAATTGAATAAACGTATTTCGGTATTTGGCATATAAGCAGCCACAAACATTAACAACGCACTCACACCTGCAGAAGCACCAACTAAAACACCATTTACTCCTAGAAAGTTAGCTGGCATTAGGTTTGCGAATGCTAGATAAGCCAATCCACCAAAAATAATACCCATAAAATAAACATTTAGAATCATTTTTGAACGAAACAAATTCATTGTTATTCTAGATAGGTAGTAAAGAAATAGCATATTAAAGGCCAGATGTAACAACCCACTATGTAGAAATCCATAGGTTATTATTGACCATGGTTGAAATAAAAAATCCATGATTCCAGATGGCAGTTCAAAATAGCTTAACACATCAATACGCAATAGTGATTTAAACACTAAACCAACAATAAATACTAGCACGTTAATGGCAATAATTTTACCAAAAACATCGAGCGTATTAAACTTATATTTTAAATCTTGAATTGTACTCATAATTAATTCCAACGGTATTTATCCTTTTCATTTTTCTTCCAAAAATACATTAAAAGAAAACCAGTAAGTGCGCCTCCAACGTGAGCCATATATGCTGTATTACTTGGGCTAAAGAAAGATTGACCTGTAAATGCTGAGATAATATCTAAAATTATTAATCCTGGAATAAAGTATTTTGCTTTTATAGGTATAGGTAAAAATATCATCATTAATTTAGCGTTTGGATTCATCATACCAAATGCCGCTAGCACTCCCATAATACAACCAGATGCTCCTACCATTGTACTACTAACAATACCATTTAAATTAAACAATGATTGAATAGAATTAATATTCAATTTCCCTTGATAGTTAGCTTCTTGCAAAAATGGCACCATTTTATCCAATAAAATTTCTCGCTTTAAATAGTTACCTTCTCTTGTATCTATATTTATTATCTTATGCAACAGATCATTACTCATATTTAAGTCTGCTACTGATTGAATAGCTGTAACATAATCATAATAATAGTAACCCAACTGAAATAATACAGCACCAAGTCCTGCAGAAAAATAAATAAATAAAAATTTCTTGGTACCTAATCGTTCTTCAACTGGTGTTCCAAACATCCAAAGCGCAAACATATTAAATAATATATGCGCTGGACTTCCATGCATAAACATGTGTGTTATTATTTGCCATGGCTGATACAAATCACTTTTAGGAAAATGCATAGCGAACCATTCATAAAATAATTCACCACCACCAACAGAAATTGTTCCAATGAACATTACGACATTAATAATAATTAAATGTTTTACTGCATCTGATATTTTAAACCTCATATTCTACATAAATTTTTTCTCAATATCATCAACAGCCATAGTTATAAACGTTGGTCTATTAGTTGGTGACACATTGGGTTCCTTACAGGCAAATAAACTATTCACCATGTGTTCTTGCTCTGTACTATTTAAAGATTGACCGTTTTTAATCGCTAAACTCTTCGCCATAGATTTTGCTAATAAATCTGCAGCACTAAAGTTAGTGTCTGGTACATCATTCTCTACATCGCTAATTAATTGTTCTAAAATTATAGACACTTCACTTTCTGGCACTCCTACAGGAACTCCTGTAATCATAATCTCCTTGTCATTCAATTCAGAAAACGCAAAACCTGTATGTTCTAAATCAGATTTTAAATCGGCTATAATTTTTGTTTCGTTTGGTGTAAAATGTAATTGTAACGGAAATAATAATTGCTGACTCGTTGCTTCTTTTACGGTTATATGTTTTAAAAAATTCTCATATAAAATACGCTGGTGTGCTCTATTTTGATCAATAATCAACATACCAGATTTTAAAGTACTCACAATATATTTATGCTGTAACTGAAACGTTGTTTTTCTAGTTTCAATTGCTGAATCATTAAAGATAGATTCATCTTTAGATTCACTTTCAAAAGTTACTTGACTAAAATCACTCTCAGAATTATTTCCTTTAGATTCTAAACCTACATACATACTTTCCCAAGATGCCGAAGGTGACGATTTAAACCCTGTATTTTGTCTCGTTGTTTTTTCCTTTCTATCAACATCTTCAGAAAATGGATTAAAACTACGATCCACTTCTATTGCTGGTATTGAAGCGTTTTTATTTTTATAATCGTAAGGTGTATTTAAACTACTTTGATGTTCAAAATCTAAAACTGGTGCAATATTAAACTGACCTAAACTATGTTTTACAGCCGAGCGTAAAATAGCATAAAGCGTATGCTCATCATCAAACTTAATTTCAGTCTTTGTAGGATGAATATTGATATCAATAGATTTTGGATCAACGGTAAGGTTCAAAAAATAACTTGGATGGTAACCATCTTTTAATAAACCTTCAAAAGCAGATTTTATCGCATGATTAAGATAAGGGCTTTTTATAAATCGCTGATTAACAAAGAAAAATTGTTCTGACTTTGTTTTCTTTGAAAAATTAGGTTTACCTACAAATCCAGATATTTTTAAGACTTCAGTCTCTTCTTCTACAGGCACTAGTTTTTCGTTAGTTTTAGTTCCGAAAATATGTACTACACGTTGTCTGTAATTTTCTTGTGGCACATTAAATAAGTCACTGCCATTGTGATAAAATGAAAACGCAATATTAGGATGTGCCAAAGCTACGCGATGAAATTCATCTGATATATGCCTTAACTCAACCGTATCTGATTTTAAAAAATTTCGTCTTGCCGGAATATTAAAAAACAAATGCTTCACAGCAACCGAAGTTCCGGTTGGAGTAACAACAACTTCTTGCGACTTCACTTCACTACCTTCTATAATAATTGTAGTTCCTAAATCGTCTTCGTCTTGTTTTGTTTTGAGCTCAACGTGTGCAATAGCCGCAATACTCGCTAAAGCTTCACCTCTAAATCCTTTGGTGTTGAGTTGAAATAAATCCTCTGCTGCTCTAATTTTTGATGTCGCATGACGCTCAAAACTTAATCTAGCATCAGTAACACTCATGCCTTTTCCATTATCAATAACTTGTACTAAGGTTTTACCAGCATCTTTAATAATGAGTTTTATTTCCGTAGCACTGGCATCAATGGCATTTTCCATTAATTCCTTAACTACTGAAGCTGGACGCTGAACTACCTCACCTGCTGCAATTTGATTGGCAACATGGTCTGGTAAAAGTTGAATAATATCTGACATTAGCTTTTAAAAGAAAAAATAGATAAGTCGAAATCTATGATATAAAGAAAAATTAAAACGAAGATTCCAATTAAGAGTAAAATGGTTCTATTTAAACCTGAATTGTTTCTAGTTCTGCCACTTATTCTACTATCGTGCCATTGCCCAGAAAAATCATTTTTATTATAAGTATCTGCGTAAGCATCAAACTTTGACGCATGGCCTGATGTATCAATGTCTTCTTTACCTTTATAATATCTTGGTGTATAATTAAACCTTTTATTTCTAGGTAATTTTTTAATTAAAGTGAATTTTATTGGTCCCATAATACTGTCTTATTTAATATATCCATCAAGGACATAAATTAAAACAAAAATAAAAACGAGTAAACTAATTAATACAGCTAACGATGTTAGCATACTTCCTTTGCGTTTACCACCTTCTTTAAGTTCATTCCATTTAGTTTCTAAGTCGTCTTTCGACTTTCTATTAGCGGAATCCTGAAGTCGAGATTTGTATGTGAAACGTTTATTTTTTCTTTGATTAAACAAAAGACTTGTAATTTTATCCAGATTAATCTCAAAAGTACTGAAAATACAAGGAAATAACCCTTAAGGATTCCTTAAAATTATTAACAAAAAGGATGCCAGAGTGAGCTATTTGCAGTGTACATAATTATACAGTACCTATAACATGCATTATAGATGTAGATATTTTAAGCTTGTAAAACGAGATACTGAGAACCGAAAACCTAATTTGTTTCCTTACGTAAAGCTGCCATTTTTATTGCAGCAATTGCAGCTTCTGTTCCCTTATTACCGTGTATTCCACCAGAACGATCAATGGATTGTTGCATATTATTGTCGGTAAGCACACAGAATATTACAGGAATATCCCCTTTAAGATTAAGGTCTTTTATGCCTTGAGTAACACCTTCGCAAACAAAATCGAAATGTTTAGTTTCGCCTTGTATTACACAACCTATAACAATAATAGCATCTAGCATACCAGAATCTGCATAAATACTTTTACTCATTCTTGCAGCTCCATACGTCAGCTCAAAAGTACCTGGAACATTCCAGCGCACAATGTTTTCTTTTAGAGAACCACAGTCTATAAGTGCTTCAAAAGCACCTTGCCATAAACCTTCGGTAATTTTATCATTCCATTCTGAAACAACAATCCCAAACCGAAAATCTTTCGCGTTTGGGATTGTTGCTTTATCGTAATTAGATAAATTATGATTTGCAGTTGCCATATACTATAAGCTTGCTTCTACTCTTCCTATTAATACATCTGCATTTTTAGCTTCAGTTGAAGCAGAAAACTCAGACTTAATTCGTGTTAAATAATCTAACGCCTTACTGTTTTCTCCTAAATTAATAGCAACACGAGCTGCTTTCATTAAATATAATGGAGTCGTAAAATCGTTAACATTAGCTTTAAATGCTTTTTCATAGTATTCTAAAGCTTCAGATTTTTGTTCTAATTGAACAAAAGCATCACCAATACCACCTTTAGCAATAGGATTTAACATTTTATCATCACTAGAAAAATTACCCAAGTGCGTTACGGCATTTTGATAATCTTTAAGGTTTAAATATGCCATACCAGCATAATAATTTGCTAAGTTAGCTGCAGGAGTACCACTATATTCGCTAATAATATCTAACATTCCGTACTTTCCTTCACCACCTTCTAAAGACATTTTATAAAGTGAATCTGAAGAAACACCACTAACAGCTTCATCAAAATACTTTTTAGCTGTGTACATTTCATTCATAGCATCCTTTTGTTGTGGTTCTGCTACTATTTTGTTATATCCTAAATATCCTAGAACAATTACAGCTACCAATCCAACAAAACCTAAAATATACTTTTGGTTTTTCACAGCCCATTCTTCAGTTTTGGAAGCACCTTCATCTAAAGTGTTAAACACTTCTGCTGTTGTTGATTCTTCTTCAAAAACCTCTTCCTTCTCTTTTACTGTCTTAGGTTTGTAGCCTCTTTTCTTATACGTTGCCATAAATTGTCATTTTGTGCGTCCGCAAAAATAAAATTTTTATTGGGATTTAAAAGCCTATTTATTTGTTATTTTTGAATAATTATTTTAAAGCCCAAATGCTTTTCTACATCAGTAAAATCAAGGAATCTGTTTGTTTTTTATGAATCTAAACACACTATCTTTAGTTAATTATAAAAATTTTGAAAGTCAGGTTTTCGATTTCGACGCCAAAATCAATTGTTTTGTTGGTGCAAATGGCATCGGAAAAACCAATGCACTTGATGCTATTTATCATTTAGCTTTCGGAAAAAGTTACTTTAATCCTATTGCAACTCAAAATATAAATCACAATGCCGATTTTTTTGTAGTCGATGGAATTTTCACTAAAAATGAACGGGATGAAAAAATTATTGTGTCCTTAAAACGTGGTCAGAAAAAAGTAATTAAACGCAATAGTAAAGCCTACGAAAAATTTAGTGAGCATATTGGGTTTATTCCTTTGGTTATTATTTCACCAGCAGATCGCGATTTAATTATTGAAGGTAGCGATACGCGTCGTAAATTTATTGATAGTGTTATATCACAAAGTGATAAAAGTTATTTAACCGAACTCATAAATTATAATAAGGTATTAACACAACGAAATGCGCTCTTAAAGTATTTTGCCCTTAATAGCACCTTTAATAAAGACACGCTTGCTATTTATAATGAACAGCTCCATACTTATGGTAGTGCCATATTTAAAAAACGAGACTCTTTTTTAAAAACCTTTATTCCTATTTTTAAATCGCGCTACGAAGCTATTAGCCAAAGCAAAGAAGCCATAGACTTAACTTATAAGAGTGATTTATTTGATAATGAATTAAATGATTTACTGAGCAAAACCATTAATAAAGATAGAGCATTGCAATACACTAGTGTTGGCACACACAAAGACGATTTAGTATTTTTAATTGATGATTTTCCGATTAAAAAATTTGGAAGTCAAGGACAACAAAAATCATTTTTAATTGCTTTAAAACTGGCACAATTCGATTTTATAAAACAACAAAGCGGAGTTTCACCTATTCTATTGTTAGATGATATTTTTGATAAGTTAGATGAAAACAGAGTCGCACAAATTATTAGTTTGGTAGACGATGCGCATTTTGGTCAGATTTTTATTAGCGATACGCATGCAGAACGCACAGAAGACGTTATAAAACAAACACATCAATCGTATAAAATTTTCAAATTATGAAAAACGTTTCTAATACTATTAAGCACTTTATTTTTTTATTACTTGCGATTGTAATATTCAGCTGTACTAAAAACCCAGAAACTTACATTAAACATATAGACGGTTATTGGGAAATAGATGAAGTTACTATGGCAGATGGTAGCAAAAAAGAATACAAATTCAATGAAACTATAGATTACATCAGTGTTAATGATAGTTTGAAGGGATTTCGAAAAAAATTAAAACCAGGCATCAACGACACCTATTTTTCTTCTGATGACGAAGAAGCTATTGTATTAAAAATTGAAGACAATACATTAAACATCTACTATAATACGCCTTACGCTAACTGGAAAGAAACCGTTTTAGAAGCTACAGAAACGCAACTACGCATTATTAATGAGAGTGAAAATATTTACCTTTACAAACGTTATACTCCTATAAAATTAGATATTGAGTAGCAGGCAAAAAGATACCATATATATTGAACGATGGGAAGGTTCTTTTTTATATCCTGCTGAAGATGAAAACTACGACATACCCAAACGCGTAAATTTTAAAATTGATGTAGAAGTAAAAAATGAGATCTTTATTGGCACACATTCTGATGAGGAATCAGCGCCTCTTTTTGAGGAAGACGCTAAGGTAAAAGGTTATTTTGAAGACGACTTTTTAAGTTTCATTTTAAAGTATCCTTATCTTTATTATTTAGATAAATTTGGGCAACATAAAACAGATAGAAATCAAAATCATCCAGAAATTCATTATTATGGCAACTTCAATCAAAAAACAAATTCTTACCTTGGTGCTTGGGAAATGTTTGAAGAATTTGAAGATGAATATGGAAGTCCTTGGATGGAAAGAACCGAAGGCACATGGGAATTTAAAGTCATGTCTTCAAAAGTAAAATAGTTATGGCAAAACGAAACAACGATAATCAACCAATACAAGATATTTTAAAGGAATTTGTACAATCTAACAATTTACAATCTGGTTTAGACAAAGTAGATGTGCGCGAAGCCTGGGCAAATCTTATGGGAAATGGCGTTAATAATTACACCACTGCTATTGAATTAAAACACGATACGCTCTATGTACAACTCAGCTCAAGTGTTTTGCGAGAAGAACTTAGCTATGGCACAGAGAAAATTGTAAAAATGCTTAATGAGTCGCTTAGAAAAGAAGTAGTAAAAAAATTAATACTCAGATAAAGCCCTATTAATCAAAAAGTTTACTTCTACTTTCTAAATTCAATCTTTTTTATTTAAAATATCGCTTTAGTCTCTACAACTACGAGGTATACTTCTGTGTGAATAATAGCAAAACCTATAATACTTAGCAATAATAATTAGCCCAATTCCGCTCTAAGTTTTAGATAATTTCCTATTTTTAAATTCTACTCAAATTTTGGACTATGAAGTATTTTAAACTCATTCTATCCTTCGTATTAACAGTCGCTATTTTTTATGCACTAAATACCAAGTTTGGTTCTATACCACCAATAGGTAAATTTCTTAATCCATATTCTGGTGTTTGGCAAAATGAAACTGATGAAGCCATTTCAGGAGACATCACTATTGCTGAATTACAAAACAAAGTCACTGTTCATTATGATGCAGAGTTAATTCCACATGTGTTTGCACAAAACGAACTCGATTTATACAGAGCACAAGGCTATTTAACCGCAAAGCATAGACTTTGGCAAATGGAATTTCAGACCTATGCAGCTGCAGGTCGTTTATCTGAAATTATTGGAGAAGGAGCACTTAATTACGACAGACAAGAACGCAGACGTGGTATGGGTTATGGCGCAGAACAAGCCTTAATAAAAATGCATGAAGACAAAAGAACCTCTGCCATTACTAAAGCATATGCAGATGGAGTTAATAGTTATATCAATCAATTAGATTCTAAAAATCTTCCTGTAGAGTACAAATTACTAGATTATAAACCAGAACCTTGGACGCAAAAAAAGACAGCACTACTTCTTATGTATATGACTAAAATGTTGGCTGGTGGAGATGAAGATATGGAAAACACCAATGCGTTGCGTTTATTTGGTAAAGAACGGTTCGATTTATTATTTCCAGATTTCTTTGATATTACAGATCCTATAATTCCTAAAGAAACCGATTGGAGTTTTATAGATGTTCCGCAAACACCAACACCAAATAGTCAACCTGTTTTAGATTCTATTGCAGAAACCATTGATAAGCCAGATCCAAATTATGGCAGTAATAATTGGGCAGTTTCTGGTGAAAAATCAGCTACAGGACATCCCATTTTAGCAAACGATCCACATTTAGGACTTAACTTACCTTCTATTTGGTTTATTATGCAATTAAGCACACCTAACCATAATGCTTTTGGAGCAACACTTCCTGGTGCGTTGGCTGTTATCTCTGGGTTTAACCAATATATTTCTTGGGGAGAAACCAACGCAACAAGAGATGTAATAGATTGGTATAAAATTGAATTCAATGCCGATAGAACACAATATAAATTCGATAACCAATGGAGAGATGTTTCCGTTAGAGTTGAAGACATAAAAATAAAAGGAAAAGAAACCTATAAGGATTCTGTTCTATATACACATCATGGTCCTGTGGTTTATGACAAAAACTTTAAATCTGACCAAGAACGCGCAGGTTATGCCATGAAATGGGTTGGCCATATTGGAGGCAACAACCAAAAAACCTTTGTAGATCTTAATAAAAGTAAAAATTATACAGACTACGTTAAAGCGCTAAGCAGCTATACAGCACCTGCTCAAAACTTTGTCTTTGCATCTACCGAAGGTGATATTGCCATATGGGTTCAAGGTTTACTACCTAATAAATGGGAAGGTCAAGGAAAATTTGTAATGGATGGTAGCAAATCTGAAAACGATTGGCAAAGTTACATTCCGCAAGCATATAACGCACACACTAAAAATCCGGAACGTGGTTTTGTGAGTTCTGCAAATCAATCTCCTGTAGACGAAGCTTATCCTTACTTTGTATTTAATGATGGGTATGAAACGTATAGAAATAGAGTAATCAATGATTTCTTTAATGCTAAGGACAAATTTAGCATTCAAGATTTTAAGGATTTACACAATAACAACTACAACCTTAAAGCGGCTGAATTAATGCCTTTTATGTTAGAAACCATGGATATTTCTAACTTAACAACTGAAGAAAAAGAAATTTTTGATATTGCTAAAGCGTGGCAATACAATAACGACATGGAAGAGATTGGGCCAAGTATTTGGAGTGCATGGTGGAACATACTTTATACTATGATTTGGGACGAGTTTGATATTAATGATACTGCAATAGATCCTCCATTTACCTACCAAACCATTTATTTGTTAAAAACCAAAGGAGACGATGCCTTTATGGATATTATTGGCACACCAGAAACAGAAACAGCTAAAGATTTGTTTAAACTAAGTTTTAGCAAAACTGTAAAAAAATTAAACGCATGGAAAGCAGAAAACGGAGATCTCAATTGGGTTAACTACAAAGGCACATATGCTGGTCATTTATTACAAGCGTTGCCTGCCTTTTCTCGATTTGATATTCCTATAGGAGGAGGAAAAAATATTGTAAATGCCACCTCTAAAAATTGGGGACCTTCTTGGCGAATGATTGTAGAAATGACCTCACCTCCTACTGCTTTGGGTATTTATCCTGGTGGACAGTCTGGAAATCCTGGCAGTAAATATTATGATAATTTTATAGACGATTGGGCAGCTGGTAAATACCATCGTCTTAATTTTCTACAAAGTAGTACGGCAACCGATGCTATTATTGGCACACAAACCCTAACACCAAGCAAGTAATGAATAAGACTATTATCAATTTTATAGCCACAATTGTATTAGCATGCGTCTTAGCACTAGTCTTACCTTGGTGGTCTGTTATGACAGCTGCTTTAGCCACTGCTTTATTTATTCCTCTAAAAAAAGCATCTGTATTTTTTGTACCGTTTTTTGCCATTCTTTTATTCTGGGCAGTTTATAGTTATCTAATGAGTAGTGGAAACGATTTTACTTTAGCTAAGCGCATTGCTATACTTTTACCATTAGGAGGTAACCCATATGTATTAATGCTAGTTACAGGTATTGTTGGAGGTTTAGCTGCTGGTATTGCTGCTATTTTAGGGAAACAATTAAGTTTAGTGCTTAAAAACAACTAGAATAATTTAAAAATACTTAGCTTTATAATAGAAACATTAATAGCTCATATCCCTAAAATAAAATGGGATAAATAGTGAGTTTGTTTTTATATAACGAGTTAGCTTTAATGCTGGAGCAAGTTTGCAGATTGAAAAAAGCTTTATATATTTTTTCGATTTTTTTTAGAATTTTAAGGCAGATAAATCAGAAAAACTGTGTTCGGAATTTCAAATTTTCTGGAATTATCAATCAAAAGTGGAATGAAACTTAACAGCGGAATTACTTACTCAAACTCTGAATTGAATTACGTCTGACTTTTTAGCTCGTTTGCGCAATCAGAACAGGAAAAACAACTTGGGAATTGCTCACTCAAACCTGAATAAAAAAAATGCCGGAATTTGAGCAAGTTCACAAAATTGAATTAATTTAAAAACTAGATTTAAGTAAGTTTATGGAATTAAAAGCCTTAATAATAAATACATCGGGAAATTTGAAAGGATATATTTTCATTTTTATCTTATTTACTTATGTGTTTTTTATTGGTTATTTACACAACTATAGATTTATGAAGTCAAAGTTTTATCTACAAAAAATTAAACCTCGCTCATATTTTTTTGAACTAGGATTTTATCTGTTATTAACTCTTTTATTCATAATATCACTATTACTTTTATCATTCATTTTAATAGAGTTTATAGGAATTACAAGCGACTAGAAAAGAATGAACAAAAACGAAATGAATAAATAAATAAATAAATAAATAAATACATAAAAAGCACTAAAAGCTAACACCGTGTATAATTAATTGCTTGGTTACTGCCGACTCACGAACATTCCTGCGGAATATTCTATCTGTAATTTATTTGCTAAATTAGTTGCTTAACCACGCAACTAACCATACACCGAACCGTTGTAAAACATTTGAAAAAGACAATCAGCATACTAACATTCTTCTTAATTCTTTCTTGCTCTTCCGAAAAAGACAAGATTGAAAAAAGTACTGATATGACTTATTTAGGTGGAATTATAGAAAACTATATGTTTGAGTGTACTGACGCAAATCAATTAGAAGTTCACACTAAAGCGAAATATAACCCAACCGATTCTACTTTAACTTTCTTTATTGGTAAATCTAAAACAGAATTCTTTCAAAAGTGGGAAATTCCATTACAAGATATTTATGTGGATATAAATTTTATTCATTCATTGACAGATACAATGAAACAAATAAACATTAAAGCAACTGAAAAAGATTCTGTTATTCAATATTCTGACAAAAAAAATATGACTTTTAAAATAACAAATTCTTATAATATTTATTTATTTGATTGGTGTGATAAGGAAAAACAAGAAAACTTTATAAGTGCATTAGAGAGAATAACTGAATTAAGTAAACTTAAATAAAAATGGAAGAAACCATCAAAAATGGTATTCCTATTCACGTTGATTTAGCACCAAATCGTGACGAAGTTTATTCAGGAATTTGCCTAAAATCTAACGACAATATCTTCATATTTATCTGTTTTAATGACGAGACAAAAGAATTTGATGGTTTTGCAATTATTAGAAATTTCGAAATTGAAAAATATCGAAAATGGGACGAAGAAGAATTAAGTGAAATAAAGAATAACAATTACTCGGAATTTATCGGAAAACTACCACTCGAAAAAATGAACAATATGTTCGAATGTTTATCGGAATTGGAAAACGAAGAGTTGATTGCAGTATTTACAGAAGATGATGATGATTCATATTTTGTCGGACAAATTAAAAATCTAACAGAAAATGAAGCGGAATTAAAATTAATGAATGAAGATGCGGAATGGATTGAAAATAAGAAAATAAATATTGCCGAAATAACTTATATTGGATTTCGGACAAGTATTGAAAAAGAGTTACTGAATAAAAACGTTTTACAACACCGTGTATAATTAATTGCTAGTTTTAAGCCTACTTACGAACATTCCTGCGGAATATTCTATCTGTGATTTATTTGCTAACTTAGTTCCTTAAATCACGCAACTAACCATACACAATCACGTTAACATACATTAAGGAAACGAGTTTACTCAACGAAAAAGGGCGTTCACTCATTTATAATTTTGTGCTTTATTTATTAATAATAGTTTTGATTTTAAACTAAAAAAACAAATTTTATGAAAAGCTTTCTATCAATAGTTATACTTATGAGTTTCCTTAGTTGTAATTCTGACAGAAAAACAACAGAATCAATAGCTGAAACTGAAAAACCAAATTCAGAACTCATCGGAATTTACGAATTCAAAACATCTGAACCACGAGAAAATCATTACATTACAATTGACACTTTGAATGGAAAATTTGCAGGATTATATTTTGGAACCAAAGACGGAAACGATCACGGAATTTCATACTATGGAAATAAATTAGAAAACTTAATTATTAAGAAAAATAAAATTCAATTTGAAATTGGTAATCGTAATCTTTACGAATCAACTTTATTCAGAATCGTTAAACATAAAAGGGATTTGGAAAATGACTCAATTATTGGAGTTTCAAAAAGTAGATTAAAATATAAAGGAGAGATTTTAAAAAACAAATTTATACTTAATTGTGAATCTGAATTTCAGAATTGTTGGAAAAAAGAACTCACATTTGAAAAGCTAACTGAATAAATAACGTATGCTAACACTGTATATAATTTATTGTTAGTTCTAACCTACTTACGAAAATCCTCGCGGATTTTCTATTCGGTTTTTATTTGCTAATTTACGTGATTAACCACACAACTAACTATACACAAGACCGTTACCATTAATTTTGAGTCGTCCTGAATAAAGGCTACATAATTTTAAACATTATGTACAAAAATGACAAAGTAATTAGACGTTACTCAGAACCTTTTAAATTAAAAATTTTAGCCGAACTTACAACCGGTAAACATACAAAGAGCGAACTTTGTAAACTCTATTCCATTGCACCTACAACGGTTAATGAATGGATTAAAAAGTATAATCGTAAAGACTTAATGAACACAAGAGTAAAAGTGGAAACAAAAGACGAAATATCTAGAATTAAAGCACTTCAAAAAGAAATTGAACAGCTTAAAAAACTACTGCTTAAGAAGGATCTGGATGCTATGGTATTGGATTCCTACCTAGAAGTTGCTGCTGAAGATCTAGGCTATAAATCAGTTAATGAGCTAAAAAAAAAGTTAAGTATAAAGCCTTAACTAAAGCCATTGAGAAATCTAAGGCTTTTGCGTCTTTAAAGACTATAACCTATTGTTTTGGACTTAAACGCGATGCTTATTACAAGTATAAGCTCAGAGCTGATAAGCGTTTAAAATTAGAGTAACAAATTATAGAAATTGTACGTAAAAGACGTAAATCCCTTCCTAGAGAAGGCGTGCGTAAACTTATTAAATCCTTAGATAAAGAGTTTACCAAAGCCAACCTTAAAGTTGGTAGAGATACTTTATTCAATATCCTTAGAAAACATCAAATGCTTACACTTAGAAAGAAAACCAGTGCTAGAACTACTAACTCATATCATCGTTTTTATAAGTATAGTAACATTATAAAAGACTTAGAAATTACAAGACCTAACCAAGTTTGGGTATCTGATATAACCTATATCAGAACTGTAAAAGGCTTTTGTTACTTAGCTTTAATTACAGACATGCATTCTAGGAAAATTGTTGGGTATGACCTTAGTGATAGCTTGGAACTTAAAGGTTGTGTAAGAGCACTTAACAAAGCTATTTATCAAGCTAAGGATATTAAACAGCTTATTCATCATTCCGATAGAGGAATACAATATTGTAGTAATGTATACACACAGATACTCAAAAGAAAAAAGATAGGTATTAGTATGACACAAGAAAATCATTGTTACGAAAATGCCATCGCTGAGCGTGTAAACGGCATATTAAAAGATGAGTTTTATCTAGACCAGACCTTTGATAACGTGGAACACGCTAAAAGAGCTGCAAAAAATGCAATTAATCTATACAACGAAATAAAATTACATTTATCTTTAGACTATAAAACACCAAATATGGTATATAAATTATCAGCGTAAATCAATTTTAACCTGTAGCCATATTTCAGGACTAGACAGCTAAAAAATGCGCAATACATAATGAAAATATATAATTTAGAAACAGAAAAGCTCTTTCAAAAGAGAAAAATTGAATACACAAATAAACCTGAAAAAATTTCTAATTATTTTAATTTAAAAAAAACAACCTTTTTATTATTAATTATTTGTTTTAACTCTAACAATCTCTTTGGTCAAAGAGAAGCAAAAAATTGGTATTTTGGTAGAAATGCAGGTATTGAATTTACTTCAAACTCATCCCAAAGGCTAACGGATGGTAATATAGAAGCCGCGGAAGGATGCGCCTCTATTTCTGATGCTCAAGGAAACTTATTGTTTTATACTGATGGTTTTAATGTAATGAATAGTAATCATGAATTAATGAACGTAAATGATGAGTTGTTAGGTCATTGGTCTACAACGCAATCATCAATTATAATTCCGAAACCAAATTCCAACTCTATTTATTACATTTTCACTTTAGATGTGCCTACTACAGAAAATGCTGAATATTATCCAGATCCTAATCCAGATCCTACTCATTTTAATATTTTTGACGATTCTTCTCCTTCAGATGATGGTCTTAATAATGGGCTCAATTACTCAATAGTAGATATGACTTTGAATAATGGTTTAGGAGGAATAACATCGTCAAACAATCATTTAATAACATATGATCCTAACAACACAGAAGAAATTAAATTTAAATGCTCTGAGAAACTAACAGCTGTTTATAATAATGACAACTCCGCAATATGGATTTTAACTCATTTTATTGACAAGTTTTATCTTTTTAAAATAGATGAAAACGGTATTGATCAAACCCCAATTATACAGCAAACAGTACCTAATGTACCTTATAGTGGATATGACAGTAATGCTATTGGTTATATGAAATTCTCACCCGATGGTTCAAAAATAGCTATGGCAAATAATTCTATGGGAGCAGATAATTCCAATGGCATAACAGATGGAAGTGCTTTTGTTTTCGATTTTAATAACACAACTGGTATTATTTCTAATCCAGTACAACTAATATCAAGTCTCTATCCATATGGAGTTGCCTTTTCTCCTGATAGTTCTAAATTATATTTTCATATTCAAGGCGACGGTTTTAATGACGAAATGTTTCAGTTTGATTTAAATTCAAATAACGAAATGCATGATTTAAATGCTTTTGGCGAACCATATGCTATGCAATTAGGTATAGACGGAAAAATCTATTTTTTAAATACCTGGTATAATGGGTATATTAATATGATAGACAATCCTAATGATAGTGGACTTACAATTAATTTCAATAATATTCTACCGCTTAGAGACTTTTTTACACAACCAATAAATACTAGAATTGGGCTTCCAAATTTCATCCAGACTTATTTTAATCGTTCTATTAAAACTGAAAACTTATGTGTAGGTGAAGAAACTACTTTTGAAGCTGTATATGGAATCCAAGAAATTACTCAAGCTATTTGGGACTTTGGGGATCCTGCTTCTGGTATTGAAAATTCTTCTACAGATTTAAACCCAACCCATATTTTTTCTAGTGAAGGAGTCTATAATGTAACAGCAATAGTAACTACTAACATTGGAGACACACTAACAGTAGAAAAAAAAATTGAAATATTTGACTTAAGTATTTCGGCAAATCAAATAGATGATTTACACTCATGTGAAGACAGTTTTAATTCTGGTTTCTCCACTAATTTTAACACTTCTAACATTGAGAATGATTTAATTGGTTCTCAAGCTGGACTTAATATAGATTATTATGACAGCAATGGAAACCAACTTCCAAGTCCATTGCCAAACCCAATGACTAACTCAATATCTTATCAAGAAACAATTTTAGCAAGAGTGTATCACACAAGCAATATAGACTGTTATAATGATATTTATTTTGATTTGATTGTAGATACAATACCTCTACTTAATGAAATAGGAAACATTTATGCATGTGACGATAATAATGATGGCTTCACAAATTTTGATACGTCTGTTGTAGAATCAAGTGTTATTGATGATTCAACTGGATTAACAATTGAATATTATGATGGATCTGGAAATACCTTACCAAGCCCATTGCCAAATTCATTGATAAACTCACAACAAAATATAGAAACTATTACTGTAAGAGCTATTGACAATACTACTTCTTGCTATTCTGAGACTTCGTTTGATTTAATAGCTAGACCTATTCCAACAGCATATAATCTTGATCCTTTAATTGGTTGTGATGACAATAATGATGGGGTTTCAGAATTTTTCGACACTTCATCAGTTGAAGTAACTGTTTTAAATGGACAAACTGGAATGTCTGTCACTTATTTTGATGAGGATGGAAATGAATTACCTAGCCAATTACCAGACCCTTATACAAATACTATTCC
The DNA here is from genome assembly GCF_045063645.1 of Winogradskyella sp. Asnod2-B02-A. Taxonomy (NCBI): domain Bacteria; kingdom Pseudomonadati; phylum Bacteroidota; class Flavobacteriia; order Flavobacteriales; family Flavobacteriaceae; genus Winogradskyella; species Winogradskyella sp. Asnod2-B02-A. The sequence continues at coordinate 247,149 of NZ_JBEFOG010000025.1, read as the reverse complement.
TTTTATTCAAGATATCACAATTCGTGTTACGGATATAGAGTCTGAGTGCTATTCTGAAACTATATTATCTTTGGAGACTTCCATACAACCAAATATTAATCAGCCAAATAATTTATATGCTTGTGACCAAGGTAATGGTTATGCAGAATTTAACACATCGAGTATAGAACAAGAACTGATTGGAAATCAAACAGGATTATTTATACAATATTATGATTCTGATAATAATCTACTTCCAAGTCCTCTACCTACATTATTCCAAAATACTGAGCCTTTTTCTCAAACCATAAGCGTTAGAGTTGAGGATGTCTCAAATCCTATTTGTTATTCAGAAACAGCTCTTAACTTAATCGTAAATGAATTACCCCAAATTAATTTAGAAGATGAATACTTCATTTGTAATTTAGAACCATCCATTTCTTTAAACATAAATTCTGGCTTTAATTCATATAATTGGTTCTTTGAAGATGGAACTCTAATTTCAGATACAAACAGTGCAGAAATAATAGAAGAAGGAAATTATACTTTAACCGTTACTCAAATGGAAAATGGTATTACTTGTGAAAATTCATTTGAATTTACTCTTATTCGTTCTATTTTGCCTGAAATACAAGAGGTTATTTTTGGAGAGTTAGGGAATAATTATATTGAAATTATTGCATCTGATAATGGGTATTTTGAATACTCAATTGATGGTATTAATTACCAAGACAGTAATTATTTCTCAAATATTCAAGGTGGAATGTATACGGTATTTGTGAGAGATAAAGATGGTTGTGGACAAGATTCAGAAGAAGTTACAGTAATTGATTACCCAAAGTTTTTTACACCAAATAACGATGGATATAATGATTTTTGGCAAATTAAAGGAATAGTTAATTTTCCTAATTCAAAGACTTCAATTTTTGATAGATATGGAAAATTATTAACTACAATATCATCAAATGAAATAGGTTGGAACGGACTTTATAATAGCAAACTAATGGTGTCAAATGATTATTGGTTTAGAACTGACCTCGGTAATGGTCGAACTTTTTCTGGACATTTCTCATTGAAAAGATAAAAGCCAGTTGCCAACATTGTATAAAAATAATAGCAGTTTTATTGCTAAATTAAAAATAAGTAAATATAAAAAAGGTCTGTGCTTAACTGAACAGTTAGTGGGCATTAATCCGCTACTATTCTTATACTATACCGTTGGCAAACATTAACGCACGATCTGAATACATCCTATGAAAAAACCACTAATTATATTTTTTTGCTTAATCTCATTCTTAAATTCCTGTTCGCAAGAATCACAAAATCAAAATCCAATCTTTACAGGAAAATCAATTGAAGAAGCTATCGAATATGAAACAAAACTTAAATCTAAAATCAAAAAGACTTATGCTACAATAGTTTTAGCACCTGAGCTTTATCCATATGTAGATAAATATGAATTAAGTAATCCGAAACAAATTTCAAGGATTATACCAACAGATTTCCCTACAAGTATTGAATATTTCTACGATAAAAATTCTCGAGAAGTAAAGTATTCTTCATATAGATGGGCATTTATAAATAAAGTTGATGATAATACGCTATTTGACAGAAAGAAACTTCAAAAATTGGTTGAAAAAGAATGTGGAGAACTAGAAAAATATTCTAAATTCTTTTTAGAATTAGAGGAAATAATCAACAACAAATTTGCATCAGGAAAAAAATCAATTTTAAAAACCGAACCAAAAAATAAATTAATTGAATGGGAAAATAAAAATTCAAAAGGAATTTTAAAGCTGGAATTTCAAGACTGTAATGATAGTAAAAATTTACTTCCTGGATGGTTTATAGTCGAGTATGTAGAATATTCAAAATGATAGATAACTAATAAATATAAAAACGATTTGCCAACACCGTGTATAATTCATAGCTATGTTCTTCTCTACCTGTAAAAAATTCCTATGAAATAATCACTGGTTCGTATATGTTTATTAACTTAGGTGCTAAACTACGCAACTAACTCATTAACAAAAACGTTAGCTAACATTTATGAAAAGTACACTTCTAATTTCACTCTTTATTAGTTTTCAAATCAATCTAAACTATAGTTTTGATTATCGTTTAGAATATGAAATAAAGGATAATAATTTAGACTCAATTCAATTAGTTAACTATTATGTAAACAGTAAAAACAATGATTATTTCGCTGACGTACGTAAAAACATGAAAAATGGATTTAAGTTTTACTTTAGAGACCAAGACAAGCTAACTGGTCAGGCAATTATAAATGGCAATTACAAAAATCCAGGTACAGTAATATTACATGATAGCCTAACAAGTACTTTTAGTAATATGTATGATTTCAAAGCTAAAAAATATAAAATTGAGAAATTAAAAGATACTTTAATTAACAGTAAAAGTTTTGCAAGAGTAATTTTTAAATTGATTAATTCTAAAAAGGCTAAAAGAAAAAAAATCGGTAGCCACATTTATATTATAGATACCACTAAAGTAATGAAACCTTTATTAACTGACCCAACCATTTTAAACATTTGGAGACTTAACAAAAATATTCCATATGGATTGATAGTAGAAAAGCAGGTCTATAATAGCAAAGGGGAGCTATCTTGGACCGAAAAATTAAAAGAAGTAAATCCTGTAAATTTCAATCTATTGATTCAATAAAAATAATTTGCTAACTCAAGCCGTGTATAATTTATTGTTAGTACTCACCTACTAACACAAATCCTATCGGAATATTCTATTCGGTTTCTATTTGCAAAATTAGTTACTGAAACACGCAACGAAATCATACACGTTGGCAAACATATACGAAATGACTAAAATCAGATACACAAAAGAGAGATTAAGAAGTAATTCAAAAATGGGAATATTCTTTGTAGTTATCGGAATTATTCTCGTTTTGCTATCTTTTATTACTTCAGAATGGAAAGAAATTTCACTTGCATCTATCGGAATTGGACAAATAGGTGCTGGGATTTTTATGTTTATAATTTATTACTTTGAAAACAGAAAACAATATCTGACTCTCAAAAACGGAGAATTAATAAAAAACAGTCTATTTCCAAAAAAAATACAACTATCCGAAATAAAATCTATAAAGGAATTTGCTGGCGATTTAAAATTGATTACACAAAACACAGAATTTATAATTGATACTCAAATTATTGAACCGAATTCTCTTGAGGAATTGAAAAATGAATTAAAAAATTATAATCTGAAATAAAAATACGATTTCCCAACACCGTATATAATTTATTGCTAGTTCTAACCTACCTACGAAAGTCCTCGCGAACTTTCTATCTGTGATTTATTTGCTAACTTTAGTGCTTAAACCACGCAACTAAACATACGCAAACTAGTTGACATTCATTACGGAACGCACTCTCTAAATCGAAAACAGGAGTTTGATTAACAAAAAAAATGTTTGATTATATTTTAAAACCTTTACTTAAAGTTTTAACTAAACCAATTGTTTCATTGCTGATGAATTTAGTTGAATTGATGAATGAGTTTTATGAAAGCTTTAAAAGAAAAAAGTAATATGGTTTCTATTTTTTTCTAATTTAAATACTTAAAATCAATTGAATACGGGATTTAGCAAGTTTCGGAATTATTCACTCAATCGGTATTGAAAAAGTTTGTGGAACTAACTCATCCTAAAAATATAATTATGAGATATTTAAAAGGTAACCTTCGTTAGAATTGTATTAAGCTTTTTAGGTACTAATATGATGAACGAATTAATGACTGCAAATACAAGTTGTGCGTCTGTACCAATATTTTTTACTGTTACTTTCATGAGTCTTTTATATTATGGATTAACAATTTATGTAAATAATGGAAGCCAACTATGAATAGCAACTTATGAATATATCACACAATCTAAAATTTAACCGAATTATTTAAATTCTAAAAAAAAAAAAAAACGAAATAGCAACAAAGTATACAATTCATTACTTAACTAGCGCTGATTTTATAAATTACCATATATTGTACATAGAATACAACACCGAAAAGATAGATTGTAATGAAAAATTAGAAATCCTATATAAATGATCAATAAATTAAAAAGAATAGTTAAAAAATCAGCATTCACTTTCGATATCAAGCGCTTATATATTAATATTGTTACTTTTTTATTATTTCTATTAGTAACATTTTTTATACATCCGGCTTACAAAAATATGCTCATCATTATGGGTGTGTTTATTCTTCTATTTAAATTATTAATTTTATGGGCTTATGGTGGCGAAAGACTACGAAAAATAAGGATCATAAAGAAATACAAAGAATTCTTAGCGCTATTAATCTTAGTTTTTTTCCTTTTTCCTGACCTGTATTACTTATCTAAAGATTATGGAATTTTAAACACTACAATTTATACCCTTCTCTTTGTAGTAACCTGTTTTGTCGGTTTAGAAGAAAAAAATACTGAAACACCCACTTTTAAATAATTCAATACTTTCAACTTAATTATTTCCTACCATATCTAATAATCTAAGAATTAAATCTATTAAAAAAGCCAGCTACCAACTTAAGCTGTGACTAAAAAATTAACTAAATTAGATGCTTAAAACATATACACTTGAGCGAAGCTAATAGCACACAAAAGCTATAAGCAAACACGTTATAATAATTGAAACAAATTTAAAATGAAAAAAAAGTATTTTATCTATTTTATAATCATCGCAAGTGCCATACTAATGATTTATAATATTACTGAACTCGATTTTAATAATCTTAAAAAAGGACCTTTTGGAGGTATTGTTTCAATGGTACTCTTAATTTTAGCAATGATACTCACGTTAAGAGATATAAAGAAAGACGAGAACAAATAATCTGAATTTAAAAACAATGAATATCTATTCTATTAAAGCGCAGTGGAAAAACGATAAGGCTCAATTTAACTTAAACAAACCTGGCATAACAAAAATTTTATATTGGCAATTTCTAATTATAGCATTTGTCTTTGTTGGATGCGCACCTAAAAATGCATATCAAGATTATGTATCTGATGTGTATCAAACCTCGCAAGCTGGTGACAATCTCAAATTAATTTCTAGTAATAAAACTGAGGCCACATCTTCTGAACTAAAAAATGTAAGCATCGAAGTGCTTCCTAATGAAGAATTTCAAAAATATTACGGTTTTGGTGCTTCTTTTACAGAGTCTTCTGCATGGAACTTAGCCACTATTCCAGTAAATGCTCGTAAAGATGTTTTAACCAAACTTTTCAGCCCAACAGAAGGTGCTGGTTTTACGCTTACAAGAACTCATATTAATAGTAGTGATTATTCAAATAACCATTACACTTACGTTGAAGAAGGAGATGAAGATCTTTCAACTTTTAGTGTACATGAAGATATGAAAGGTTTTAGTGGTGAAGAGAATGATCAGGTTACTGGCATTGAACTGGTAGAACCTAGTTATGATCTTATCCCAATGATATTAGAGGCATCAAGTATTCCTGGTGCAGACATTAAAATTATTGCCTCTCCTTGGAGTCCTCCTTCTTGGATGAAAACAGGCGAAACTGCAGAGATGACTAACGGAAGTTTACGTCCTGAATATTATGACTTATGGGCAAAATACATATCAAAATATGTTAGTGCTTATAAAGAACAAGGCATTACACTTTGGGGAATTACGCCACAAAATGAGCCATTGCATGCTCATAATGCACAATGGGATAGTAATGGTTTTACACCAGAACAAGGTAGGGACTTTTTAAGAGATCATCTTGGTCCTCAACTTGTAAAAGATGGCCACCTTAATCTTAAGGATTTAGAATCTGGATTGCGTGTACTAATTTATGATCACAATAAATCGACTATGAACGATTACGTTGCAAAGACTTACCAAGATCCTGAAGCCTCTAAATATGCTTGGGGAACTGCGTTTCATTGGTATACAAATTCTGAGCTAAAAGCCAATAATTATTATGCCAAAGAATTAACTGAATTACAAAACAACTGGCCAAATAAAGGTATGATTCATTCAGAATCTAGCATAGATATAGATGCCAATGATCCTATTGGACAATATTGGAGAGCAAGTACAGATTATGCCGGAACTTTTGTGCCTTTTGAAACTTATACTTACGATATAATCACAGACTTAAACCACGGTACTCAAGGCTACGTTGAGTGGTGCAGTATTCTAAGCAATCAAGGGCAACCTAATCCATACAATAACTACAACAGTGCTCCTGTACTTATAAATCCAGTTACTGATGAAGTTATATATACTCCACTCTATTATTTGTTAAGTCACTTTAGCAAGTTTATCCGTCCTAGTGCGCAAAGAATTGGTTTAAAAGGAAAAGAAATAGAAGGACTAATTTATACGGCTGCAAAAAATACTGATGGCTCAATTGCTATTGTTATTTTTAACAAAAACAATGAGGCTCTTGAACTTTCCTTATCATTGGAAACGAATACTTTTACTACCAAAATTGCACCTAATGCTATTCAAACCATTCATTTGCATAATAAGTAAGGTTGAAATAAAAAAAATTACTTCGGTAAAATAATAAAGCTCCATCCTTAAGATGGAGCTTTTAAATTATGATGCGTTAAAAGCAACTATTTAACTACAAGTTTTTTAATTGCCCTACTATTTTCTCCATTACATTCTAATACATATATACCAGAATTTAAATCTAGGTTAAACGTATTAGTTCCATTTTGAAGGCTTTTTTGCATGATTAATTTACCATCAATACTGTAAATATTCATTTGATTAAATGACACATTGTTTGCTACACTTAACTGACCTGAAGTAGGATTAGGATATATAACAATTTCATTTAAAGCCAAATCATCTACACTTAAAAACGCACAATTTATTGGATCAAAAGTTACTAGCCCTAATGAACCTATATCATTTTGATGTACAATAACCGCTTCTGCATCTGCCAATGTATTAGGAGCATTATTTTCGTCCCAACAATTATGCATTGCCGTTATTTCATTATCGGTATTATTATATAGCGCATATGTAATTCCTCCATTACCATTCTCCGAAAAAACATTCTGCCCAACATTACTAGCATTATCACCTAAGTTAATTGCAGATTCTCCTTGAAGCGTAATTCCCCATAAATTTCTACGAATCTGATTTTCACTAGCAATAATGTCCATACCTTCTGAAGATGCGTTTAATGAAATACCACTTCCTCCTAAGTTAGGACTGCCTTGTGTGTTATTATCTTCGATAACATTATTTCTAATAAAGCCAGATGCATTGTCACCAAGTATAGCAATACCATAACGATTGTCTACTATAATATTATCGTCTATAACTGCGTTGATTGCTCCACCTACAAAATTAGAAACTGCAATACCGCCAACCTGATCTAAATTACGATCACCTTTAACTGTATTTTGAATAATCTGTATAGGATTATCAACCATAGTTGTTCCCATATTAATTTGAGGTCGGTTAGAATTCGCTTGGTTATTTCCTTCAATATAATTGTTAAAAATATAGGGAGATACATCACTATTGGCTCCAGAGCTTATCGCTGCAGTATCATTAAAACTAATTGTGTTATTAGTAATTTGAGCCATACCTCTAGACAAAGAAATAACTCCTCCTGTAGATACACCTGCAACATTATTGGTTAGAAAGCAATTATTTATAGTAAAGGTTTCTGTAAGCACACGCAATCCACCTCCATATTGTATCGTTGCATTTTGAATATTAATTACGGAAAACTCTTCAAATCTAAAGCCATCATAAGGTGCATTAGTATCTATAGCCGTAAAAACAGAATTGTCTGCATTTACATTAAATGTCCCAAATATTGTAATTCTTATATCTGCGCCAATTTCTAAAATGACATCAGTACCAATATTAAAAGCATCCGATGCAGAAATTGTAAGATCATCTATTAAAGTATAGGTAGTACCAGATACTGAAATAGTGGTGGGACTTGCTGTAACTAAATCGTCTAAAGTAAAAGTTACACCAGTATCTGGCGTGGTATACCCTTGAGCCAAAAGCATGCCAATTGAGCTAAAAATAGCAAATAAATTGAGTAATAGTTGTTTCATATGATTGTGATTTTTTGGTTTGCTTAAAATTAAAAAATATTAAAAACAATGACTGTTAAAACTACTTTTATATAATTTAGAATCTTGAACTAAGAAGATAACTTACACTATCAAAAAATAATTGAGGTATTATTTGAAAAGGCTAAATTGCTGCAGGAAATAGACAACATATAGGAAGAAAAATAACATCTCAGCTTTAATCTTCAACAACGTCAAAGCTTTTTGCCCAATCTACGGCAGCTTCAAGGGTAATAAAACGTCTTATTTTTTTCTTGAAGAATAAATTTTCTATAACCGTATTTACAAAACTTAGTTTATTATAGCCAACAACACCATAACCTTTTAGTTGAAAACTATTTCTAAAAAATTTAAGCCAATCATTTGGTACTAAAGAATATGAATGAATTCTGTGAGAGATATACACTAAATTGCTACCATCACATTTAGTAAAATCTGTTACATCTTTTACAATACGTTGAGCATGATCTTCCCACGAAAAACTGACTCCTTCATTAATTTCAGAAATAACGAAGCTTTCAAAAATAAAAACATTCCCGAATTTATAATTAAACTCCTTTAAAACTTCCTTGTAAAGATCTTTATGTTTAGCGCTGTGCATTATGCTGTTATGGTGATGAATTAACAAAGTAATCATAAAATATTTGAAAATATCAAAATCTTAAATAATCCATCTCGTATTTTAATTTTTTATTATTATCAAGTTATAAAAAGCTCTAATCTTCAGACTCAACTAGTTCATAATTCTTTGCCCATTGTACGGCTGCTTCTATAGTAGAAAAACGTCTAATTCTTTTTTTAAAAAATAAATTTTCAACTACAGTATTAACTAAGCTCAAATTATTACTTGCAACAACACCATAACCTTTTAGATTAAAATTTTTACCAAAAAACTTAAGCCAATCCGTTGGTACTACAGAATAAGAATGAATTCTGTGAGATATAAGTACTAATTCTTCTCCTTTAGTTTTTGTAAACTCAAAGACATCTTCAGTAATGCTTTTAGCATGGTCTTGCCAAGAAAAACTTACACCTTCTTTTACCTCAGAAACCATAAAACCATCAAAAACAAAAACATCACCAAAATCATAGTTTATCTCTTCAATAACTTCATCGTACAATTTGGTTTCCTTTACACTAATCACTTCTATCTTATTCTGAAATTTCTTTCAAAGAAAAAAAATATAAATCATTTAATTCCAAATAATTAGAGTAATTTCTAATAATTGCTAAATCTCTAATATTAGAGCTTCTATCTTGAGGATTTAGCTGTATAATTGGTAATAAATTTTTGAGCTCTTATATTATTTGGAAAAATCTCTAATGTTTTTTCATAGTTATTGTAGGCTTTTAAACTATCTCCATTTAACAAATAAGCTTCAGCTAAACTATCATATACATTTGCACTGTTAGGATGCAAACTTGCATTAAGTTTTAAAACGCCAATAGCTTTATCAAACTCTTGGTTTCTAATATGTTTGTAACCCATAGTATTAAAGCCTCTTTCATTAATAAAACTACTTGTAGAATCTTGTTTTTTGATTTCTAAATAACCAGCTAGTGCTTTTTCATAATTCCCTTCTTTGAGATAAAAACTTGGTGTTTTATAACCTTCTGGTGCTTTTAAATAATCATATGTAATTTGTTGTTCATCTTCCTCTGATATTACAGATAAATAGCGTTTTTTAGTCTCTGGATGCTGTACAAAATGAAACTTTTTATACATGTCTGCTACAAAAAATTCGTTAGTATCTATAGCTACTGGCTCTATCTTTCCACCTCTCCAATTAAGCATCAGTTGGTTGTTTTCATAATAAACTTCAATTAAGTCATCTTGATTGTATAGATAATTCCCTGAAGTTTCTTTTTTAAATGCTTCTGAATATTCGAGATGGTTTGAGCAATTGAAAACAAGAAAACATATTGTAACTAATAAAAAAAATGTCTTTAATTTCATGATGAACGACGTATTTGGTTGGGTTATAAGCAAAAAAAAGTCTCACTATAAGTGAGACGATTCTTTTTCTATATTGTTACTATAATATGCTAAAAATTACCCTTTAACATCCATTAATTCAACATCAAATACTAATGTGGCGTTTGGTGGAATTACACCTCCTGCACCAGCAGAACCATATCCTAAACCGCTAGGAATCACAAAACGTGCTTTATCACCAACATTTAAAAGACAAATGCCTTCATCCCAACCAGATATTACCTGACCAACACCTACTTGAAAATCTAAAGGCGAATTTCTTTTGTATGATGAATCAAAAACAGTTCCATCAGCCAATTGACCTTTGTAATGTACAGAAACCATATTTCCTTTTTCTGCCTTTTTACCCTCACCTTTTTGAATAATTTTGTAACGTAACCCAGACTTAGTTTCTTCAAAACCTCCAGCTAATTTATCTAACTCCGCTCTTGCCGCTTCGCGTTCTGCTGCAATGCGCTTTTCTCTAGATCCTTCAAATGTTCTAAATGCTTCAATAGCATTAAACTTTTCAGCAGCATCACCTTGTCTAAGAATTTCAATACTCTCTATAGTATCTCCTTGTGCAATAGCATCTACAATATCTTGTCCTTCTACAACATTACCAAAAACAGTATGCTTATTATCTAACCAATCTGTTGCGATATGTGTAATGTAAAATTGACTTCCATTAGTTCCTGGTCCAGAATTTGCCATAGCTAATACACCAGGTCCACTATGTTTTAAATCTGGATGAAACTCATCATCAAATTTATAACCAGGATTACCTGTTCCTGTTCCTTGTGGACAACCACCTTGGATCATAAAATCTGGAATTACTCTATGAAATTTTAAACCATCATAATAAGGAGTACCTTGAGGCTTAACAGAGTTTTCTAAATTTCCTTCTGCTAATGCTACAAAGTTACCAACTGTTCCTGGAGCTTTTTCAAACTCTAAATTTACTAATATCTCACCTTTTGAAGTGTTGAATTTTGCGTATAAACCGTCTTGCATTGTGTTTTCTTTTGTTTAAGGATGCAAAGATAGTCAATGATTTATTAATTACGAATTTAGAGGAAAGATTTGAGCCGTTGTTGAGAAATGGATGATTAGCTCTAAGTAATGATACCTATTTTAAAATTTGAGTTTTAAATTAATAAGTTTAGTTTTGAAAAAAAAATTACATGGCATTTTTATCTAAACTCTTTGGTAACAAAACTTCTGAAACAAAATCTAAATCTAATGATACTGTTGAAGCTATAATAAATGATGTAGAAAACAATCCCTTTGGTGTTGCTGAAAACAATGTATTATTTGCCGGTTTAAATGAATTAGGAGGTTATTTCTTTTTTCAAACTGTTATTGTTGGTCAATTATCTTTGAAGTGTAAAACTGGAGCAAAACTTTCATTCATTGGAGATGATTTTAGCTTACAGTTAGAGTCTGACATGCCAGAATTTGAATCTGAAAGCTCACCTATAAAAGGTAGAAATGTTACAAAAATTGATTTTCAGATTGAAGAGAATGATGTTAAGAAGTTAGAAAATGCGACACTTAGAAGTATTCAAATCCAAGTTAAAAAGCATGATATTTTGTTTAGTAAATATGTGGTTGTTGAGATTTCTGACGAAGAAGAATAATTAAGACATTAATTTAGAGTAAGATTATTGAATTGTATTCAAGAAACTTACTCTAATTAACAAAATTATAATAGCTTTTACTTTAGCCTTTTATTAGAAACCTAATATTAATTAGCCACTTCACTCATAAATTTAATTCGGTATAAACGCAACTCTTCATCATCATAGTCTCCATCAAATTCTTCAATAGCATCGTCTATCTTATCACTTTCAGATTCCATAAAATAGTCATGAATTTCTTCTTGTTGATCTTCATCTAAAATGTCATCTATCCAATAATTGATATTCAATTTTGTACCAGAAAACACAATCGATTCCATTTCTTTAATAAAGGCTTTCATTTCCATTCCTTTAGAAGAAGCAATATCCGTTAATGGCAATTTTCTATCTACATTTTGTATGATATATAATTTAATCGCAGAGTTTGTCCCTGTTGATTTTACGACCATATCATCTGGTCTCAGAATATCGTTTTCTTCAACATATTCCGCAATTAATCCTACAAAATCTTTACCATATTTTTTAGCTTTACTGTCACCTACTCCATGTACGTTAGATAATTCTTCTATAGTAATAGGATATTTTAATGCCATATCCTCTAATGAAGGATCTTGAAAAATAACAAATGGTGGTACTCCTAATTTCTTAGCATTACGCTTACGTAAATCTTTGAGCATTACCATTAATTTTTCATCTGCTACAGCTCCACCACCTTTTGAGTTGGTGATAATGCTATCATTAGAATCTATATCATATACATGATCTTCTGCCATCATAAAGGATTGCGGATGCTTTATAAAATCTACTCCACTTTCACTTAGCCTTAAAACTCCGTATGTTTCTATGTCTTTCTTTAAATAGCGCGCCACAATTACCTGACGAATTAATGCCATCCAATATCTAGGATCTTTAGCTTTACCAACACCAAAAAACTCTTGTAAATCTGTTTTATGAGAAGAAATAAGTGCATTTGCATTACCAACAAGTACTTGTACTAAATCCTTTGCTTTATATTTTTCGTTTGTTTTTTCTACAGTTTCTAATAAAATCTTAACATCATCTTTAGCTTCAACTTGCTTTTTAGGATGGCGCACGTTATCGTCCATGTTTCCGCCTTCTCCTGTTTCATTATCAAATTCTTCGCCAAAATAATGTAGAATAAACTTACGTCTAGATACTGAAGTTTCTGAAAAAGCAACTACTTCTTGTAATAATGCATGACCAATTTCTTGTTCTGCGACAGGCTTACCTGCCATAAACTTTTCTAATTTCTCAATATCTTTATAAGCATAGTAAGCTAAACAATGACCTTCTCCACCATCTCTACCTGCTCTACCAGTTTCTTGATAATAACTTTCTATACTTTTAGGAATATCATGATGAATAACAAAACGGACATCTGGCTTGTCAATTCCCATTCCAAATGCAATAGTAGCCACCACAACATCTGTATCTTCCATTAAGAACATATCTTGATGCTTTACTCTAGTTTTAGCATCGAGACCAGCATGATAAGGAACGGCCTTTACACCATTAACCTGAAGTACTTGCGATAATTCTTCAACTCGCTTTCTACTTAGACAATAGATAATTCCTGATTTTCCTTCGTTCTGTTTAACAAAACGAATAATATCTGCATCTACATTTTTAGTTTTTGGTCGTACTTCATAATAAAGATTTGGTCTATTAAATGAATCTTTAAAAGTAACTGCATTAGGCATGCCTAAACTTTTTAAAATATCCTCTTGTACTTTTGGAGTTGCCGTTGCTGTAAGACCAACAATCGGAATATCATCACCAATTCTTTTTATTATTGTTTTTAAATTTCTGTATTCTGGTCTAAAATCGTGTCCCCATTCACTAATACAATGCGCTTCATCAACAGCCATAAATGAAATTTTAACTGTTCTTAGAAAGTCTACGTACTCTTCTTTCGTTAACGATTCTGGGGCTACATATAATAGTTTTGTAATCCCATTGGTAATATCTTCTTTAACTCGAGCAACCTCAGTTTTATTTAAAGATGAATTTAAAACATGCGCCACACCTTCGTGTTCAGACACAGCTCTTATGGCATCAACCTGATTTTTCATTAACGCAATAAGCGGAGATACTACAATAGCAGTACCATCAGCAATTAAAGCTGGTAGCTGATAACATAAAGATTTTCCACCACCAGTTGGCATAATAACAAAAGTGTTATTACCAGCTACGACGTTCTTTATTACTTCTTCTTGAAGCCCCTTGAATTGTGAAAATCCAAAATGCTTTTTTAATGCGGAGTGTAAGTCAATTTCTGCAATACTCATTAATCCCTATTGGTATTTTATATACATTTGCAACAACTTTAAAGATAACAAATTCTTTATATCTAGAAAACTCAATAAATAATAAGTTTTGAACACAAAGCAATCTATCTTAAAAACAGCGAAAACTACGATACAATTAGAAAGTAAAGCTATAAATAATTTATCAGATTTACTAACTGAAGATTTTGCGGACGCTGTAGAGTTGATTTACAAATCCAAAGGTCGTGTAATTATAACAGGTATTGGCAAGAGCGCTATAATAGCAAACAAAATCGTTGCAACCCTTAATTCTACAGGTACTCCTGCGGTTTTTATGCATGCAGCTGATGCTATTCATGGAGATCTTGGTTTAATGCTAGAAGATGATGTTGTGATCTGCATTTCTAAGAGCGGAAACACACCCGAAATTAAAGTTTTAGTACCACTTATTAAGAATGCAAACAATAAAATGATTGCAATTACAGGTAATAAAGACTCGTTTTTAGGTTTACAAGCAGATTATATTTTAAATGCATACGTGGCTCAAGAAGCTTGTCCAAATAATTTAGCACCAACAACAAGTACCACTGCTCAGTTGGTAATGGGAGATGCTTTAGCAGTTTGCTTATTAGAGTTACGTGGATTTTCGAGTAAAGATTTTGCAAAATATCATCCTGGTGGTGCACTTGGCAAACGTTTATACTTAAGAGTAAACGATTTATCATCGCAAAACCTAAAACCACAAGTTGGCTTAGAAACCTCTCTAAAAGAGGTTATTGTAGAAATTACTGAAAAGATGCTAGGTGTAACTGCTGTTGTTGAAAACGACAAAATTGTTGGAATTATAACAGATGGAGATTTAAGGCGTATGTTGAGTAAAAGTGACTCTATTACCAATTTAAAGGCCAAAGATATTATGAGCAATAATCCAAGACGAATTGCAGAAGATGCCATGGCTGTTGATGCAAAAGAGCTAATGGAGCAATTTGGTATTTCTCAATTATTAGTAGAAAACAATGCAAAATATGCAGGAGTTGTTCATCTCCATGATTTAATAAAAGAAGGCATTATATAATGACGAAAAAACATATTGATGAGATGTCTTTTTTAGATCATCTCGAAGAATTAAGATGGCATTTAGTTAGAGCTACAATTAGTATTGCAATCGCAGCGATTTTAGCTTTTATTTTTAAGAAATTTATTTTCGATATCATTTTTGGGCCAACTCACATGAATTTCCCAACTTATGAAGGGCTTTGTAAAGTCTCTCAATTTTTTGGAATGACAGATACAACTTTTTGTGCCACTGAGTTTCCTTTTATCATTCAGAGTAGAACTTTTGCAGGTCAGTTTTCTGCACATATTTGGACATCTATCTATGCTGGCTTTATAGTTTCTTTTCCATATGTACTTTATCAATTATGGAGTTTTATTAGTCCTGGATTAAAACCTAGTGAGCGCAAAAACTCAAGAGGTTTTATTATAGTTGCATCTTTATTATTCTTTTTAGGAGTTCTTTTTGGGTATTATATTGTAACACCATTATCTATAAATTTCTTAGCTAATTATCAGATTAGCGACGAAATTTCTAATGAGTTTGATATTAGCTCAGTTATAGCGTTAGTAAGATCTTCTGCTTTAGCATCTGGTTTTGTTTTTGAGCTACCTATTATTATTTACTTTTTAACTAAAGTAGGATTGGTAACACCTCAAATTTTAAAGAAGTATAGAAAATTCGCCTTGGTGATAGTCTTAGTATTATCTGCGGTTATTACACCTCCAGATATTGCAAGCCAAGTTATTGTAGCAATACCTATATTAATATTATACCAAGTAAGTATTTATATTTCTGCAGCTGTAGTGAGAAATCAGAAAAGAAAAGAAAAACGTGCTTAAACTATTATTGGAGTAACATTTACAAGTTAAACTTTTAATAAATGATTACGAAAGCCAACTGAATAGATATGATTTTATTAATTTTAGCGTTCTTAGACCATATATGAAGTTACGAGCAGAACATTTAATGAAGTCCTACAATGGACGAAAAGTAGTAAAAGATGTTTCACTTGAAGTTAATCAAGGTGAAATTGTTGGGTTATTAGGTCCTAATGGAGCTGGTAAAACAACTTCTTTCTACATGATTGTTGGTATTATAAAACCTAATGGAGGAAACATTTTTTTAGATGACACCAACATTACAAAATACCCAATGTACAAACGTGCTCAAAATGGTATTGGTTATTTAGCTCAAGAAGCATCTGTATTTAGAAAATTAAGCATTGAAGATAATATTTTAAGTGTATTACAACTTACTAAATTAAGTAAGAAAGAACAACACCATAAAATGGAATCATTAATCGAAGAATTTGGATTAGGTCACATAAGAACAAGTAGAGGTGATTTACTGTCTGGAGGTGAGCGTAGACGAACAGAAATTGCTCGTGCCTTAGCAACTGACCCTAGCTTTATTCTATTAGATGAACCTTTTGCAGGTGTTGATCCTGTTGCCGTTGAGGATATTCAGCGTATTATTGCTAAACTAACCAAAAAGAATATTGGCATATTAATTACAGACCATAACGTACAAGAAACCTTAGCTATTACAGACAGAACTTATTTAATGTTTGAAGGTAAAATACTTAAAGCTGGTAAACCAGAAGAATTAGCAAGTGACGAGATGGTACGTAAGGTTTATTTAGGTCAGAATTTTGAACTTCGCAAGAAAAAATTAGAGTTTTAAACGATTTACTTCTCTCTAATTTTATTTACCACCACCAAAACTAAATACAGAATTACAGATTGTATAATTAGATTAATCATCCAATACAAACCAATCATAAATAAGTTTTCTGAAACAAAGAATGGTAAATCACTATCAATTAAACTCATAGGATAACTACAAATTCTAACCAACAAGGATGTGATTGAAGATAATTCGCTTTGTGCTTGAGACAATAAAATCTCTGCTACACCAATAATAAACTGAATTACCATTAGAAATAAAAATACCTTTAGTAACTCTTTTAGTTTAAATTTTTTCATTTTTTACTCGCTTTCATTTAATACTATCTAACAATTTAAATTAGATAATTAGGGTTCTGCTATTAACCAATTTTAAATTTTACAAGTTTTTACAAATTAACGGTTATAATTTTTAATGATTCAAACTTTTCCTTAAAAATATCATTTTAAATGCTTTAACTAGAATTAAACAAACAGCACCAACGGCTAACCCAACAATAAAGTCTCTTAAAATAGCAGGAATTTGTTCTAAGAAATGATGGAAATATTCAATATTATGAACAAAAATCCCACCAGCAACTAATATTAAAGCAATTGTACCAATAACAGATAAGCTTTTTATAAGTTTTGGTAATGCCCAAACTAAAAAGGTTCCGATTGAAAACAAAACACCTTTACTACCATTGCTTTTACTAATTAGCTTTAAGCCAAGATCATCCATTCTAACAATCATAGCTACAATACCGTAAACGCCAACTGTAGCAATTAAAGCCACAATAGAAACCACAATAATTTGAGTTGTTAAAGGTTCATTAACTACTGAGCCTAAAGCAATAATTACAATTTCTACGGATAAAATAAAATCTGTAACAATGGCAGATTTAATCTTTGTTTTTTCTAAATCTAAAAGTTCTTCTTCCGTGTAATCTTTTTTAGGATCAACTGTTTCTGCTTTTTCATGAGGTACAAAGACTTCATATATTTTTTCAGCACCTTCATAAGCTAAATATAAACCACCAAGAATCAATACCGCAATTACTGACCATGGTAAAAAAGCACTCATTAAAAACGCTAAAGGCAGAATAATCAACTTGTTTAAAAATGAGCCTTTAGTAATTGCCCACAAAACAGGAATTTCGCGAGAAGATAAAAAGCCTGATGCTTTTTCGGCATTAACAGCTAAATCATCACCTAAAATACCTGCGGTTTTTTTAGTGGTAATCTTAGTCATTGCAGCAACATCATCCATTAAAACCGCTATATCATCTAGTAGAGCAAAAAATCCTGAAGCCATAAATTATAATTGTATTATATAAGTTGAATATTGAAAACGAAAAAAAGTCGAATTAATAAATTTTAGATCTCGTTAATAAAGAAAGGATAATGTACATACCTATTATAAGAGGAATCGCAGCAAAATGTAACACAATTAAAAGCACAACACTTAGAATTAGAAAGATATAACGTACTGCATTATCTTGAAATCCCCAATTTTTAAACTTTAAAGCAAACAATTTTATATTAGAGTTTAATAGGTAACAACTTAAAAGTGATAACCCAATTAAGAACCATTTATTAATTATAATAGCATTTATTAAGTCGTTATTCTGATATTCTAATATCAACGGTAACGATAGTATTACTAGGGTATTTGCCGGAACGGGTAGACCTTTAAAGTAACTTTGTTGATCTTCGTCTAAATTAAATTTTGCTAAACGATAGGCAGACGCCAATGCAACGAGTAAACCAATTAATGGCAATAGTGGTATGCTCAATATTTGTAGATCTAAACCAGTCGTCCAACTATCTGCATAGCTAAAATCTGAAGTGTCTGTTGCTTCAGAAATAAGTTTAAACATTATAACACCAGGCACTACTCCACTGGTCACCAAATCAGCAAGCGAATCTAATTGAATACCTAAAGGACTTTGTACGTTTAGTTTCCTGGCCAAAAGTCCATCAAAAAAGTCAAAAAATATACCTAGAAACACAAAAAATGCCGCTGCAACATAATTGCCTGAAACTGCAAATATTAAAGCAATACAACCCGAAAACAAATTCAGAAGCGTTACTATATTTGGAATGTGCCGTTTTAAACTCATAACCTTAGTTTTTGTAAAAATATAAAAGTATTTGGGTCTATTATTATTATTTTTTCAAATTGCAACAAAAGAAAACAATAAGTACATTATTATACAGTTAAATAGATAGAAAAATAATGTGCATCTTTGTAAAAAAATTATTGCTGTTGAAAAATTACTATGTAATTCTCTTAACACTTAGTACGCTTATTACTTCTGCGCAATCTACTCGAAAATATTCAAACGAATTTATGAATATTGGTGTAGATGCTGCTGCCTTAGGTATGAGTAATGCTGTTGTGTCTCAAACTGCCGATGTAAATTCTGGATACTGGAATCCAGCTGGCTTAGTACACCTTGAAGATAACCAACTTGCCTTAATGCACTCTAGTTATTTTGCAAATATTGCCAATTACAATTACTTAGCGTATGGCATGCCTCTAGACGATAAAAGCGCTTTAGGTATTTCGTTAATTAGATTTGGTGTTGATGATATTTTAGATACCACACAGCTCATAGATGATCAAGGTAATATTAATTACGACAGAATAAGCAACTTCTCTACTGCAGATTATGGCTTAACGTTTTCTTACGCTAGAAAATTACCTTTAGATGGTTTAAATTATGGTATTAATGCCAAAATTATACGACGTATCATTGGAGATTTTGCTTCTGCTTGGGGATTTGGATTAGATGCAGGTATTCAATTTGAAAGTAAAAACGATTGGAAATTTGGTTTAATGGCTAGAGATATTACAACCACTTATAACGCATGGTCTATTGACGAAGACAAATATGAAGAAATAAGAAGTGCCGTTGAAGGACAAAACCAAGAATTACCCGAAACAACAGAAATAACCATCCCAAAGTTGCAAATAGGCATGTCTAAAAAATGGATAATTCGTTATGATTATTCTTTATTAGCAGCAGCTAACTTAAATATGCGTTTCGCTGAAAACAACGATATTATTTCTACTTCTTTCGCTAGTATTGATCCTGCTTTAGGTTTTGAATTTGGTTATACCGATTTAGTTTTTTTAAGAGCTGGTGTTGGTAATTTTCAAAATGAGCTTCAACCAGATGATTCTGAACAACTGTCTTTTCAACCAAATTTCGGTGTTGGCTTTAAGTATAAAGGGATTCAGATTGATTATGCTTTCACTGATATCGGAGATCAAAGTGCTGCGTTATATTCGAATGTATTCTCTTTAAAAATAGATTTTAGCGTCTTTAGATAATATTTCTTATGAAGTTTAAACTTACTTTTTTTGCTTTTGCTTTCTGCCTGTTTTATGGATTTTCTCAGCAAATTCAACTCTCTCCTCAAGCTGAAATATCTGTTTTAACCATTGGACCAGGTGAATCTTTAAATGATGCTTTTGGCCATAATGGATTCAGAGTAAAAGATAATAGTTTAGGTATAGATGTCGTTTACGGTTATGGAGCTTACGATTTTAATGCACCAAATTTTTATTTGAAATTTGCCCAAGGAAAATTAAACTACCTCATAAGCAGAGATAACTTTGCTGATTTTAACTATCATTATACATATTATAATAGAACCATAAAAGAGCAAGTTTTAAACTTTACAGCAAACGAAAAACAAAAACTTTTCAACTTTTTAGAAAACAATTACAAACCAGAGAACAGGCGTTATTTATACGATTTTTTCTATGATAATTGCGCTACCAAAATTAGGGATGTCACATTAAAAGCTACAGACCGTAAGATAGATTTTATTTTACCTGAAAATTTTGAAGTTAAAAACTTTAGAACGCTTATTCACGAGCATGTTGGCTTAAATACTTGGGGCAGTTTTGGGATAGATATTGCGCTAGGCTCAGTTATTGATAGAGAAGCTTCTGTTAATGAGCAACAGTTTTTACCAAAATATATTCATACTTTTTTTGAGAACGCAACACTAAATGGTACAGAACAATTAGTTAAGCGTTCTTCTACTCTTTACGAGAAAAAAGAAACAAATTCTTCCATTAACCTTTTGTTTAGCCCATTGATAATAATGGGATTATTAGGTCTTGGTATTTTATTCATAACCTATAAAGATTACAAAAATAACACTAGAAGTAAATGGTTAGATGCCGTAATATTTGGAATCACAGGTATGATTGGTCTTTTAATACTATTCTTATGGTTTGCTACGGATCACTCTGCAACAGCTCAAAACTATAATTTATTATGGGCTTTTCCGTTTAATATTCTTCTAATCGCTCAAATATTAAAGCCACAAGTTAAAAATTGGGTTAAGCGTTACCTTAAGTTTTTAATAATTATGTTAGTCCTGATGACTTTTCATTGGATAAGTGGTGTACAAGTATTTGCTATTGGTTTAATACCCTTATTAATTTCGATATTAGTAAGATATCTATTCTTAGCAAAGTATTTTAATAGCGCTAACTAGCAGTAAAAAATTTATTGACCTCTATAGTAAAGAATTGTACTAAGAGTTTTTAGGGTAATACTAAAATCTAAGAATATACTTCTGTGTTTAATATAATACAAATCGTATTGAAGTTTAGTAAGACTTTCGTCTATAGAAGCACCGTATCTTGTACTTACTTGAGCCCAACCTGTTAGTCCTGGTTTTATGATATGACGCGTTTGATAGAACGGAATTATTCGCGATAATTCATTTACAAAGAAAGGACGTTCTGGTCTTGGTCCTATAATACTCATATCGCCTTTTAAAACATTAATAAATTGTGGAATTTCGTCTAAACGTGAACGACGCAAAAACATACCAAATGCAGTGATTCTATTATCATTTTTTTTGGCCCATTTCACACCATCTTTCTCGGCATTAACAACCATTGTTCTTAATTTAATAATATTAAAACATTTGCTGTTTTTACCAACGCGTTCTTGAAAATAAAACAACGGCCCTTTATTACCTATTAAATTTCCTATTAAAATAAAGGGTAGTAACAAAACACCAATCATTAAGCCTAATATAGAAAAAGTAAC
The DNA here is from genome assembly GCF_045063645.1 of Winogradskyella sp. Asnod2-B02-A. NCBI lineage: Bacteria > Pseudomonadati > Bacteroidota > Flavobacteriia > Flavobacteriales > Flavobacteriaceae > Winogradskyella > Winogradskyella sp. Asnod2-B02-A. The sequence goes on along the minus strand of NZ_JBEFOG010000025.1, from coordinate 225,363 downwards.
ATCAAAGGCACGATGAAAAAAGATATATAACTTATTCTCGTTACTACGACTGAAAGGGAAATATTTATAAAAATCCTTACCCACAAACTGAATTGGCACTTTTTGTAGCAGTTCTTCATAAACTTGTGTATAATCTCTTATTTTAAAACCACGCTCTAAGAGCAACATTAAGTCGTGATAGACTTCTGCTGTTATGGCTTCCGTATTGAAACTTGCTACTAGAATTTCTGATATTTTTTCTCGGTCAATAATTTGCAAAAAATCAGTTGATGCAAACTCTTTTAAACCATTAAATTTCACTGATTCTGAAGTAGAAATTTCACTATTAATAAAACCTATAATTTTATAATTAGGATCAGAAACACCTAAAGCGTTAACTATGCTCTCAATATTAGAGACTTCGCCAACTAACAAAACACGCTTATAGAAACGAGGAGTTTCAATTAAATTTAAATAAACAATTCTCCATAAAAGTATAGAGAACACAATTGTTAAATAAAGATAAACTATTTGCATTCGCTCTAATGGTAAGAATGGCGACAGAACAGGTGTTAACAAATAAAATAACACTACCGTTGAGGCCGTAATTACTATATTTTTAAAGGTTGTATCTAGTCTACTTGCTTTTTGTAAATCGTATAATTCAAAGATAGTAGCAAAAATAGAAACATACACTCCTAAGAGAATTAATGCAACACTATTCTCTCTGCTCACTACTATATACTCAAAATCAAAATAAAGGCTTAAGCAATACACGCCTAAGTATACCATAACCAAATCTAAAATTCTAAGTAGAATCTTGCGCTCAGAAACTTCGAAATGTATACCGTGTTTTTTTGCCATTGTAAGAGAAAACTCAGGTACAAAGATAACAAGTACGAATGATTTTTAACATTATTTTATGAGAAAAGCGCTACCCATTTTGGTTTTACAGCTTTCCATGAGAATTCTTCTACCATAGAGCGCGCATTCAGCACTAACTTGTTTCTTAAATCCTCTTCTAATTTCAACTTAATAATAGCTTTTACCATAGCGTCTGCATTTTCAGGTTCCACAAGTAAACCATTAATATTATCGGCTATTAAAAATGGTAAACCTCCAACATTAGTAGAAACTACTGGCAACCCAAGAGCCATTGCTTCTATTACGCTTATTGGTGTATTATCTAAATTAGTAGTATTAATAAAAACATTAGAATTCTTAGATAACTCTAACCAAGCTAGTTTAGATAACTTTCCTGTAAAATTCACATTTAACTGCTTAGATTTTGCTAATTCCTTAACTCGTTTTAAGGATCCATCTACATCAGGACCAATCATAGTTAACTCTGCATTATAACCATTTTTTAAAAGCTTTTCTAATATTAAAATGGCTAGTTCTGGATTATAAATAGTTGAAAAAGACCTTACCCATAATAAATTTATGGTATCAATATTCCTATTGTAAAATTGGTAATTATCTATTTCAATACTATTAGGAATGAATACCACGTCCTTATAACCATAGTTATTAAAAACTGATTTCAAAAAATTTGATGGTGCTACTAACTTAAATGCATTCTTAAACAGAAGGTTACTTAATTTAGGATTATGCTTTAATCTGTTTTCTAAATTTCCTCCATGTAAAATTGTAACATATTTAATATTATAAAACCTACACAATTGGCTAATTACTAATGCATAGTAAAAATTGACAGTGCTATAAGTATCAATTAATACCACATCTGTATTAGACCTATTTACGATAACTAATTTTATCATATCTAATAAGCGAAGAACTTTATTAGATTTTTTTGAAGCAATTTTTACCGTAAACGTTTCCCTAAGATGCGCACTCAAGGTCTCGATAGTTGTTACTGTACTATTACTGCTGGATAGTGCGTTTCCTATGTATAGGAGGTTTTTCATTTTTTATATTAATTAAAGACAAAGCATAAAAAAATGCTGGAGCTGCCAAACGCATCGCACTATGATTAATTGTTGCAAACCAAAAGGCTAAAAATGCGTAGAAAAATATATTTTTTTTATTTTTTGACCTGTAAGATAATGGCACAAATATTAAAATTAAAAGTATAATTATACCAACAATACCATGTTCTGAAAGCAATCTACTGATTTCATTATGCGTTACAATTGATCGGCCTTCTCGACGGTATTTTGTAATACTAGCACCAATACCAACAAAAGGATTTTCTATAAATCCATCTAATTCATTTAATATTAAATCTAACCTACCTGTAGAAAGATCTTGCTTTTCTCTTCCTAGCGCATCTTCATTAGCATATCGTTTATCAATTAAGCCCATAGTAGATGACGAGCTTATTACCCATGCTAAGACGAAACTAATCATTAGCAGACTTAAAGAGCCTAATAATTTATTTTTTAACTGTGGAAGTGCCTTAGAATACAATATTACTAAAAATGCGGATATTGTTATAATTGCAGCGAATACACCGCCTCTACTAAATGTAATTACAGCTCTATAGGCAATTATAATTAGAAAAATAGAATTAAAAATTTTGAGACCTAACGTTGGAGATTTTAAAAGTAGTCTTACAGTAAACCCAAAAATTCCAAGCCCTAAAACAGTGGAAACTTGGTTAGGACCAAAACCACCAGAAGCCGCAAAATTTGAAGACGTATTTGCTATTGTATCTTTTATACTTGGATTAAAGAATAATAAATAAAACGATGTTGTAACTATAGGCAACGTCATAAAAAATATCATCTCAAAAATATCCTTATAACTGACTTTTCTATCAAACAAAAAAAGCGATGCTAAACCTAAGCATACAGGACCACTTAATACAAAGGCTAAATCTGTTCTAAAATTAGCATCAAATCGTAAATCCAAAGAAGCCACAAAAATAGACGGTATTAAAAGAATTAAATACATAAAATAAGGGTAACCTTTACCCGAAACTCCTTTAAAAAACATTCCCATTAACATAAAAAGGATGACCAGATATTTAGAAGATTCATAAGCTATACCACCTCTTGTCATTCTAAAAAGTACCTCTGCACCAACAAAATAAGCACAAGCTTTTAAAACTACTGATGTTTTTTTATCATTATGTGCAACAATTATACTCCCAATAAAATAAGCCAATGCAATCCCAAAATAAAACTTTGAAAAAGGCTTAAATGCAAATATAACAAAGCCTAATAGTGCATGGACTAAGATTAAGACAATATAATTTTGAGTTGATTTCAATATAAGTTATCACTTATTTGTTGGAAGTGTCTAAGATATGGTAGATTTAAACATATTTCGGTAATCATTTAAAGGAAATTTATAATGATAACTATTACCCGTTAAATAGACTAAAAAATGAACTATAAAAACAGGTAATTTAGATGAGTTTTTAGTTAAAAATTTATCATAAACCTTATTTTTATATTTACTAATTAAAAAAGGTGTTGCAGATGCCCCAAAATAATAAATCTTAATTTGCTTATCGTCTTTAATTTCTTTTAAAAAGGGATCATATCTCAATTGTTCTTTCGCTTGAAATACTTCTAAAACCGATAATGGCTTTTCATTATCTATTCTATGAAATAATATACACTTTGAAACATCAATTAAAACCCACTTGTTAAGTTCCTTAGAAAAAATCTCATTTGTTGCATGTCCTCCATATTTCTTATTAAAAGGAATTGTTGTAATTCCCCATTCTCTCACAAGAAGATTATTTATAACGCAAAAGTTATTATACACTTGAGAAATATCACTACAAACACCACCTTTGCCTTCTAGCATTGTTCTTAAAGCTAAATCTGAAGACAAACTTAAGCCTGAACCACCTTTAATATTTTTTCTTAACCAACATGCAAGATGCATGGCTTTTTCTAAATCTGTAGTAAAATTAACATCTTTAAAGACTTCTTTATTTACCTCAAAATAATACTCTGGTATGTCTTTAGCCTTATTATAAGAATTATAAGTCTCTGAAGCCACTTCTGATTTAGAAGAATTCCGAGAAAGCAATCGAAATCTTGTAGAATACAAGAGGGAATGTCTTTTTAATATCCAAGAAATTTTTCTCAATCTAAATGAGTTATAGGTGATTAATTAATGTGTGATAAATATATATAAAAAATACAGATTACATCTTAAAACTAAACAATTATAAAAACGTAACATTCTGCAATAGTGTACTTGATAATTCAGATTTACTAATTTGAGACAATTTTTTTGATTCTATTTACATAATAATGATAAGTGAATTTTTTTACAATTTCTTTATTATTATTCATCATAATCTTATAATCTTGATTGGTTAAATTTATTCCTTTCTCAATTACAGATATCACATTCTCTTCAGTTACAGGATCTAACAGAAAACCGTTGTGTCCATCTTTTACATACTGACTAATAGAAGAAATAGACGAAACCATTGGTATGCAACCAAAATTCATTGCTTCTGCAATAACTTTTGGAAAACCTTCTGAAGCCGTTGTTGGCATAAGGAAAAAATGGGATTCTTTATAAATATTAAAAACATCTTTAGTTGACAAAAAACCATGAAAAACAAAATTCAAGTTTTTCTTAAGACTTATTTTTTTAAAATAATCAACATCACTGCCATTACCTACCAAATGAATTTTTCCCACTTTATCAATTATATTTTCTGGCAATTGGTTAAATGCATTTATAATACGCTCTACTCCTTTTGGCTTTTCTAATCTACCAACATAACAAAAATTAATAAGTTCACTCTTATTCTTTGCTGAAACAATATTAACTCCTTCTGTAATATCGGTATCTATAAGGCAGGGATTTTCAAAACTTAAACAATGTGCTTGCTGATCATCCCAAGCACCATTGATAGTTACCACTCGTTTTTGCCTTTTCAGCATATAACGTTGTGCTGCATAACCTAAAGGAGCTGGATCTTGTTTCCAATTTCCGGCATATTTAAACCAACCTTTCTTTTTTGAAAACAAAGTTAAATACGGAATTAGAAATACTCCAATACCAGTTGGTGCTCTAAGTTGAAAGCAGTCTGATTTTGCTAATGTCTTATTAACTGTTCTAATAACGCTAGGTGCAGAAAATAACACCTTTAATTTTTCAAAAACACCTTGTCCGCCTGAAGGTTTTAGAGGTACAAATGTTATTCTGTCACTTGTATATGGAAGAGAACTTTTAGGAGCTTCACAATCGTGAAACATAGCAATATGGTATATTTCATCAAAAATTTCTGCCAAATAATTAATCTCAGTAAGCGTTGGTCCCCAACCAACAATTGTTCCATCTGGTAATTTATAATGCTCTGTATGTGATATTATAGTTAACTTCAATTTTATTTTATAGCTATTAGTTTTTGATATATAGATATGCAATTTTCTAAGTAAACATCTTCAGAATACTTTTCTGTAAAAAATGATTTTAGCTCCTTTACATAATCTGCTCTACGTTTTAAAATCATATCAATGTTAGCATTCCAGTTTTCAACATCAAAATCCTTTTGAATAAAACTAGGGAAGGTTTTACCAACATCTTTAGCCACTTCTCCCGTGTTGTATGCTACAAATGGAATTTGCATACTTAAGTATTCTAAAGCAACTAAAGGTCCTGTTTCTGATGTGGCACAATGTAAACCTAAGTGGTATTTTGGTAATTCTGATACAATATTCTCGCAATCTGAAATGATCTTTACGTGATCTTCTATTTTTAAATCACTTATTAAGTCTTTAATCTTATTGTAATAAGCTAAATCTATGAGTTGTCCGTAAATAGTAAAATTATAATCTTGTGAACTCTGCGCTATAAGTTGACATAAAAATTCGTAATTCTTTTGAGGTCTAAAATTCCCTACCGATACTATATTTATCTGAGTTAAAGATAAACTAGAGCTTATATCAACCTTGTTTTGCCTAACAATATTTGACAATTTGAAAATATTAGAATTAATCGAGTTACTTTTTGCCCAATTGGTAAGCTGATCACTTACTCCAACATAAGCTGTGCAACGCTTCATAGCTTCTTTTATACTTGATGAAATAGTTTTTTCAGTCTCTATTTTTCCAAAATGGTCCTGAAAAATGATCACTCTTTTCCTATTTATTCTTGTTGTGTAAAACAATAAAGACACGTATCTTAAAACTTGTCTTAAGTGAATATGAATCACATCATACTTTCTTAAAATTGTGTATAATTTAATTAAGTATAATGGGTTAAACTTATTTTTGCGATGTAAATAAATGACATTAATATCCTTATTTAATTGCGCATCTAATTTGGCTTTTTTTAATAAGCATAATACAGTTACATCTTGTTTATTTTCATTTAGGATATTAGTAAGGTCTACCAAAACACGTTCAGCACCTCCTACATTTAAATGATCTATAACTTGTAATATTCTCATTACTTTAAAGCTTCTATTAAAGCACCTTCTCTTAATTTCTTAGAAGCTAATCTCCATGATTTTATAACTTGAATCAAAATAATTGGTAAAATAAAAACGGATAGAAAAGCACCAATTATCATATAAAACTTATTACCTTTAAATCTATATGGCATTATTGAAGCCGGAACTGTTTTTAACAATTCTAACTTAGCCTTATTATTACCATAGTATTTTCTATATAAATACAAAACACTAGGTATTGGTCTTGGATCTAACCATTTTTTAGTTCTAAAACTATCCCAACTTCCCATCTCTCTTAAACCTCCTGAGCCTACTTTAAGATGTAATCGTTTTGCATACGGATTAGAGATGTTTAAAAAGCCATTGATGTGTGCTCTTAGTCCAAACTCTCCATCTCCCATGCGTTGTTTTTCAAACTGTCTATCAAACAATCCTATTTCCCTAAATATTGATTTTTTTAATAAAACGTTCCCTGTATCTAATTGATCTGCTCTTCTAAAAAAAGAATAGTGCTGTGGCACTTTATCACCAACAACAGAAATTGAAACACCAGATGAAATATCTGCATTGAAAAAATCTAAGCATTTAAGGTGGTCAGTAATCCAATTGGGTTCTACTCTACTATCGTCATCAAATAACAATAACAATTCTCCTTTACTTAAGTTTATTGCTGTATTTCTTGCCAACCAAAGCGCTCTTTCTTCTTGATATTTTACGGTTAAATTTAGATTAAATTCACTATAAAATGCTTCATTAAAAGGCAATGATTGATCTATAACAATAACCTCAATGTTTCTATAATTTTGGTGTTCTAAATCTTTTAAGACATCTTTTAAATATTGGTATCTATTTAAAGTGGGTATAATAATACTTACCAAAGGTTTATTAAGTACTAATTGAGATTCAAAATTATCCCATTCACTATAAGCAATAGGATGATTAAGATAATTAGAACGTTTTGTTGTTCTACTCTTAAGGAAAGCCGAAATATTTTTAATAGGATTTTTAAAACATACTAGCCTTATAATCAAAATATAAAATACCCAAACTGAATTATAATACTTTTTTATAAATCGGTATTCGTCTTCTAAAGGTAATTTCTCAAAAGAAGTGTACGTTTTAGCATTACCAATGTAACCTAATTGCACAGCTTGCCAAGATAAATCATAGGCTTTGGCAGTTTCACTTTTAAATTTTTCGTCTGTATTTAAAAAAGAGGTTATGGATTCATTTATAGTTTCAACAACAGGAAACACTGTATGATGCTTATCAACAGGAAGCGAAAAATAATTTGTTGGTTGTATGTATTTTAAAAACCTAAAAGGCACTATACTATTTTAATTTAAATGATTAAATAACGTCTTAAAATATGAATCTAATTTTAATTTATTTTCCCAAAGCTTTCTATTACTAATAAAAAAATCATTTAATGATTCCTCATTAAGATTGGCATGAAACTCTGCAACTTTATCTGCTATGCGATGTCTATCTTTATATTCTACCCAAACCACATGATTTTTCCAATTAAAGTAAGTATCATGAGGCATCATGCAGTCTGTATTTACAAACACAGGAATTCTTCCCATAGCTAAGGTTTCGTATAAACGTACTGAAAAATTACCGACTCCTCTAGCACATAATACATAATCTGAATCCTTTATATTATCAAAAAATTCTAAAGTAGATTTATGGGTGTCTTTTGTTTTTAAAAATTCTACACCAGCTCTATGCGCTTTTCTTATAATAAAATTAGCGTTAATCTTTGGGCTATCTTGTAATGTATCAACAAGTTTAGACCGTAAATATTTTGTTGCTATAAGTTGATGTGGTGTTTTAAATCTTATTTTGAAGTAATAGAGCATATTACGAGCAAAAATCTTAAAACTTTCGTTAAAGGCTTCAGTCATTCTACTATCTGCCTGACCGCAAAAACCTACAGTTGGTGTTACCGTATATGGTCTTTTAAAAACTTGAGTCGTTTGATAATGCTTTTTTAATGGGTCTGGTATTAGTACCGGAATACATTGATGATTGTCATTTAATTTAGACCTGTAGCCTTGTTCTCTAATAACAATAACGTTTAAATGCTTAGGAAAATCTATGCCAAAATCACTAGGAATTGAAATTACAACCTTTTTATTTAATTGGTTGGCTTCTTCTATAAATTTAATGGCTTGTTCTGTCTTATTTGTTAACTTGTAATACAACCAAGACATGGTTAAAATTACAAATTCCGCATCTTCAATTTTATCTACAAACGTATAATCATTCTCAGAGACACCATAAAATTCTATGCGTTGTTTATCCGTAAAATCTGATTGCTTATAAAAAGGTTTGAGTAAAGGAAATAAATCTCTTCTATAATTTTTATCGTAAAATTGACGAGGGTAAAACAGTTTCATAGTTAATAATACGGAAGTTTAAATCACTACTTCTAGATAATTTGTTCTAAATAAAATCAGCATTATTTTGAATACCGTTAAATCCATACAATATTATGAGTTTTTATAAAATTCCACAAAGGATTTCATCTGTATTTCTGTATTAAACTTTGTTTCTACTCTTTTTACAGCTTCTGCCTTTATATTATCTAATTCAAGCTTGCTTAAATTTACAATCTCTATAATTTTTTCGGAAATCGCAATAGGATTTTGGGGTTCTACCAACCATCCTGTTTTAGTATCTTCTATATTCTCTTTGAGACCTCCAACATTTGTAGCTACACATAACCTCCCTAATGCTTGGGCTTCTAACACGGCATTACAAAAACCTTCGTTAAGGCTTGTTTGCAAATACAAATCGCATTCTTTCATTTTTAGAATGGTTTCTGCATGTGATAGTTTATCGTAAAAAACCACTTGGTCTTGCAATCCTAATTCTTCTACTAAATGTAAATATTGCTCTTTCTCTTTTAGGCTTCCACCACCAATAATAGAATAACTAATTTGCGGATACTTCAATTTAAGTAAACTTATCGTTTTAATCGCAGTAGTAAAATCTTTAATCCAATTTAGTCTTGCCACAGTGCAGATCAACATACCTTCTTTAGGCTTTGGTTTAGTTTTATCCTTAATAGCATTGATAAATCTCATATCTACAGCAGGACTAATTATAACAACAGGAATCCTTTTATCTAAGCCCAATTTATAAGCTTCGTCCACTAAATATTGAGAAATGGAATGTACCTTATCTACATTTTTCCAAAGTTTTAGATAGCAATCTTTATGCTTTTTAGGAAATTCATTAATATCAAACCCTCTAAAACTCACTGCCATTTTTGCTCCAATAGCTTTAGCAACCAACTCACTACCTATTGTTTGAGATGCAAAACCAAAATGAAGCCAATCTAATCTTGCTTTTAGAATATGGCTATTTATAAACAAGAGCTTTAATAGCTTTTTATTAGAGCTTCCACTTGATTTTTCTAGTTTAATAAAACGCCAGACACTTTTAAAATGCGGTAATAAAGTTACTATCACAAACACATATTGAAATAGCATCAAAAAAACACTCTTATAGACTCTTGGCATTGTATTCACTTTACAAAGTGAAAAATTTCCACGTTTTTCGTTTACAAATAATATTACCGTATTTCCATCATTTTGTAATCCTTTAATTTTATTAATAAAAAAGGTTTCTGAATAATTTGGAGTATTAGATAGTACAAGGCCTATTATCATTTACCAGTTGGCTATTTCTTTAATTTATTTATTTGAATTGCTAAATCTAAGGAAAACTTTTTACCCGAAGATACCGTTAAATGATTTCCGTCTGTGTAATTATATTGATCATTAAAAGGCATCATATTTATATATGGAATCCCATACTCTTTAGAAGTATCATTCATTATATCATCAAAATTTGGCACCAATTCATTTTCAATTTCCAACATCGCATCAACAACAGGTATTCTAACAAGATATACTTGCCCATGTTCTTTAAATAATTCTATTGTTTTCTTTAAATAGCCAAATCGATACTCAGAAAATCCCTTATATTTAATAACCTTTTTTTTATATGTTTCAATTTTATTTTTTGTCCTTAGTGAATTTGAAATCATATCAGATTCTATAGTGACCTCCAACCAGCCATTTTCGTGTACAAAGAATGTTTGATAAAGCCCTTTTCTCTTTTTATTCCTAATAATAGCTTCATTTTTAGAATTAAAGGACTCCAAGAGATATTCAATATTTGGGTTCATATTCACAAAACTTGTTTTCGAAATAAAATCACCTTCTTCAAGATATTTTCCGTCTTTTTTATGATTATACTTATATTCTGATAAAGACCATGGTGTTACGGCAATTATAAAATTACCGTTTTTAGATTTCCCATCTAGCTTGCCTGAAATACTATTGTAATATGCTTTGCCATATGGTGAAGAAGTAATTGTAAACCCATAATTATATAAACCCTTTGTTCCTAAAATAGAATCAATAATGTTGGGATGGACACCTTGACTTACTCTTGATGAACCGACAATTAGTGAAGATTGTTTTGGAGAAGATAATTTTTCATAAAAAGCATCCGTTGTACCATCTGCCATACTAAATACTGCAAAAAAACTAATGCCTAATAAAACTAATAACTGACTGGTATGTATTATAAATCGCTTCATTAAAACTGAAAATAAATAAATTCTTGTGTTTTTCCTCCTATTAGAAAAATAAGCATAGCAATGGCATAATATATAAATAAACGTATTGCTTTAGGATATTTAAACCATAAACGCTCAATAGCATACAAATTTCGTCTTCCAGACCACTCAATCAAGATAAATATTAATAATAATGTTAACAAATCAGTTGGTCTTACTTGAGGCATTGTAAATAAAGATAAATCGGCTATTCTAGCAATATAATCAAAGGCCATTGATACATTTTCTGCTCTAAAAAACACCCAAGCTAAAACCGTTAAACCAAAAGTAAATAGCATTTGCAATACCTCTTTTATACTTGGTAGTATACTATTTTGAGCTACTACATTAGTATGTACCCTATTCTTATTTCTCAATAATAATGGCAAAAAGTAAAGCGCATTTAACGCTCCCCAAATAATAAAAGTCCAATTTGCACCGTGCCAAAAGCCACTAACTATAAATATAATGAATACATTTCTTATTTGGTTGCTTTTAGACCCTTTGGAACCACCTAATGGAATATATAAATAATCTCTAAACCAAGTAGAAAGCGACATATGCCAGCGACGCCAAAACTCAGCAACATCCCGAGAAAAATAAGGCGTTGCAAAATTCTGTTTTAAATTAAAACCAAATAATCTAGAAACACCAATGGCAATGTCTGAATAACCAGAAAAATCACCATAAATTTGAAAAGCAAAAAAGACAGCTCCTAACACCAAAGTACTGGCAGAATAGGTTTCATAACCACTGAAAATTATATTGGCAAAGTAGGCACAATTATCAGCAATGATCACTTTTTTAAACAAACCCCAAAGTATTTGCCTTAGACCATCCACAGCTTTATTATAATTGAAATCGCGTTTTACATAAAATTGTGGTAACAAATTTGATGCGCGCTCAATAGGACCTGCTACTAATTGCGGAAAGAAACTTACAAACGCTGCAAAGGATATAAAATTCTTAGTTGGCTCTAACTGTCGTTTATAAACATCTATCGTATAGCTTAAGGTCTGAAAAGTATAAAAACTAATGCCTACAGGTAAAATAATATTTAAAGTATTGGGCTGAATATTTCTACCTAAAAATGAAAAGGCGTCAATAAAATTATCTAGAAAGAAATTATAATATTTAAAAAAACCAAGAAAACCCAAGTTTACAATGATGCTTAACCAAAGTAATAATTTTCGTTTGGTGGCGTCTTCATTTTTAGATAATGCGATGCCAACTGCATAATCTACAAGCGTGCTAAAAAGTATTAAGAATAAAAAGCGCCAATCCCACCAACCATAGAAAACATAGCTAGCAGCAACAATAAGCGCATTTTGATATTTTATTTTTTTATTAAATACAAACCAATAGAGTATGAATATAATTGGAAGAAAAATAGCAAAGTCCAGGGAATTAAATAGCATATGTTTAAATTAATTAACTAGTTTTAAATATAATTCCTCACATCTCTTCACTTCTAGATCTATATGATAATTTTCTATTACATAAGTTCTAAAATCTTTCCCTAACTTTTCATTTATTTCATTTTTATGAGAACAACATTGAAGTAGTGCATTGCTCCATGCTTCAACATTTCCAGCCATTACTAAATGATTAGGAAAAGGACGTAATTGATCTTTTATGCCCGAAATATTAGAACCCAAAACATTTTTCCCGCTCGCCATTGCTTCTAATAATGAAACAGGAGAACCTTCCCTTCTTCCTTTGTTTAATGTTGGTAAAACTACAACTTCTGCTAAGCTTAAATAGTCTTGTATATTGTTTTGTTTGCCACAAAACAAAACATTTTCTTCTAACCCTATTTCAGTGGCTAAGGCAAGCATTTCTTTACCATAAGGATTATCATTATCTCCAACGATCATTAACTTCCATTCTGAAAATTGATTGGATACAATTTTAAAAGCTCTTAATAAGATTTCAATCCCTTTGACTGGCACCAAATTAGCGACGCACATTACAACACGTTGATTTGGTTTTATATGCCAACGCTCCGCTAAAGCTTCATTTTTTGCAATAGGTTTAAATGTATTTACATCTACACCTCTAGGAATCAAAACCGTCTTTTTTGAATTCCTAAAAAAATCGGTCATCATATCCGTATTCTGAACCGCAATTGCAGATGCCAAAAAAGATCTTAAATACCAACCATTTTTAGATCCTCCTCCCCAATTCATATTCTTTTTAGTATACACCCATTTTATACCTGCCATATTAGCTGCTAATGCTTCCGTATAATCTGCAGCATAATGAAAGCTATGAATAATATCTGGATTAATCTCCTTAAATTTTCTACTGATTTTATAACAAGCTTTTATACCTTTTAAATAAGGTTTTATCAATGGTATATAGTTAAAAATGTGAACAGGAATACCAGATTTCTCAACCTCTTTAAAAAATTCACCACGACTATGAAAACAAGCAATATGAATTTCAAAACGCGTTGTATCCATTCTTTTTGCTACATGCAATAAAGCCTTGCCACTACCTGCGGAATCAAAATTAGGAATTGTAAATAGAACTCTTATCATTTTAGCAAGGCATATAGTGTAAATAATGGCCACTTTAAATCTTGTTCTTTACTACCATGCGATTTGAGCATTTTCTCTATTGTAGTACGTTCAAATCCAAAATCTAATAAATTAGCATCTAATAAGCGTTCTGTAATCAGTGGTTTTAAATCGGCTCTAAACCATGCACTCAACGGAACAGAAAATCCTTTTTTTACAGTTTCCTCTTGAACTGATGGTATTCGGTTATGTAGTATATTTTTAAGCACTTGTTTACTTTTATTTTTACCGTAGCTTAACAAAGGGTCTATTTTTAAACTGGCTTCAATCATTTGTTTATCTATAAATGGTACTCTCACTTCTAGACTATTTCCCATGCTTGCTAAATCTACCTTTCTTAATGTTTTTTGCATCATTCCATAAAATTCCGAATGACGCATGTTCTGTAATAAGGTTCTTGTATCTTTTGAATTACTATAGCTATAAACATCATATTCTTCTGGTAAAGAAATGTTATTTAAATCTGGAGCTAATGCCTCTAACCATTCTTTTCTAAATCTAGAATTAAGTCCTTGTTGCGCTTCTCCTTGACCTGAAGCTAACAGTACGGCATTGAATTTTTTATTTCCAGAAGCATATTTATCAAACCCATAGATGCCTTTGCGCAAGAGGCTTGGATGTTGTTGGTATTTAATATTTTTACCCACACTCCAAAAACGTTCATACCCAAAAAACAATTCGTCACCACCATCTCCACTTAAAGCAACCGTTACTTGCTTTTTAGCTAACTTAGAAACTAAATAAGTAGGTAGAATACTAAAATCAGCCATAGGTTCGTGCAAAGTATTCATAGCCTCATCCCAATAAAGCAACATCTCTTTTGCGTTTAATTTCCAAATGGATTGTTGCAAATTTAAAGCTTCTGCAAATTGTTTAGCACGCTCAGATTCATCGTGAGTTTTACTATCAGAACCTATAGTAAATAATTGAGCTTCTTTATGGTATTTTTTAATACTACTTCCTATTAATGCAGAATCTACTCCGCCTGATAAAAAACCACCGATTGGAACATCTGAAAGCAACTGACCTTCTACAACTTGATCTAATACTGATGAGATATAATGTTCTGCTTCTTTTGAATCTGTTATAAATGATGTTTCATTGGTAGGTAATTCCCAATACCTTTGATGCCTTTTTGAGCCTTCTTTATTAAATGTAATAATTTCACCTGGTAATACCTGAAAAGTATCCATATGCAATCCATAAGGTGCTGGCAGAAAATGCTGTTGCAAATACAACTTTAAAACCTGTGGGTTAACAGACTTACTAGCATAAACTGGGTGGTTTATTATTTGATCGTACTGACTTGCTGCTACTAATGTTTTTCCATCCCAACCATAAAACAAAGGCTTTATGCCAGCAAAATCTCGAACTAAACTCAATTCTTGGTTTTGATGATTATAAATAACCAACGCAAACATGCCATTTAGTTCTTTAATGGTTTTTTCTATTCCCCATCTTTCTAAACAAACCGTAATGGTTTCGGTATCACTGTGGCCTTTATAGTTATTATAATTTAATTTTTTTCTTAAATCTAAATGGTTATATATTTCTCCATTAAAGACAATGCTGAATTTTTTATTTGCACTTTGCATAGGTTGATGACCAGCATTAGAAGTATCTAAAATAGCCAATCTATTAAATCCCATTTGCACCAATGGTGGCAAAACCAAATGCCCAACATCATCAGGACCACGTTTTTGCGATAATGCGAGTAAATCTAAAAAATCACTTTTATCAAAACTCCTTTGGGCAGATAGGTTATACTCTGCTAAAAATCCACACATTACATTAATTTTTATAAATTAAATACTTACTCATAACCTCTTTTCAACTACAAAAATAACCTTTCACTATCTTTCTAATACAAATATCATTTTTTTTTGAAAAGTCCTTTGGTTAAACAAAATGAATTACATATTTAAGGCCTTAATTATTATTTATTATGATTTTTATTCCAAACTGATAAGGTTAATAACATACTAACAGCATGCGAATAAAAAACAGCGTCATCAGTTTTAAATTTATTATAAAACGTATCCACCAAATCCTTCCCTACTAAATTCAAAAAATCAGCATTATATAAATAGTTACGTAATTTTTCGTCATTATCTTTCCCTAAAAATTGTAATTCCCAGTTACGTTGAATATATTTTTTCCCAAAAACATCTTGGGTCTTACGCTCTAACTTATTTTTTATGCGATACGGCAAATTATGAGGTGCCTTATTTTTATGATAATTGTATAAATTATAAGGCATATGATCTTGCCATGGAATGGCAGCTACTTTTGCATTTCTATTTTTTATATAAGCTATTTGAAGTTTTCTATCTGCTAAATAGTCTTCTGGTATTTCACAAATAAATTGACACATACGATCGTCATAGTATGGCACATGCACTGAATGTGCTGCCTGAAAGAAGGATAAACTTACAGACGTCCAACGTGGTGCCCAAAACAAACTTTTAAAGGCTCGTACTTTTGCCCCTTTATGCGAAATATTTATTTGATCTAAGAGTTTCTGAATACGTGATTTTAAATAGCTTTCAAAATCACCTTCTAAATCCCAAGATGACCATAATGCGTTAGCTAAATCTAAACCACCTTTTTTAATTACTTTTTTATAAATTAAGTCTAATTCTGACACATTTGCATCTTTTGAAGCGATTCCTCTATCAAACAAAACATCTCCCCAATGACCTAAAGAGAATTCACCCTGCATTGTTTTAAACTTTTCTAAGACTGCCATTTGTCTTGGATGTGTAAACTCCGAATAGCATTGATTAATTGTTGCTGCATCTTCCAAAACATCCCACAAATAACTTGGAGGAATAACTAATGCATCAAAATCAAAGTCACAGACTTTAGCGATTTGTTCACTAATTTTATGTTCTTTAAAACCACCTGCAAAAGAATATGAATAGCTCTGTACATCTGCATTTATATGCTTTAAAGCTACTGCTTGACTTCTACTATCTAAACCACCAGACAAAGGTAATATCACTTTATTTTTTGCTGTTTGCTCTTTAATAATTGTTTCAAACAAATCTGTGAATTCATCTAGAGCAGTACTAAATGAGATATCTCTTGGTTTATAATACCAATTAAAATTAGAAACTTCACTTTGTATTTTTCTTTCGTGGTCTAAAACATAAGATTTTCCTGGTTGTAATACTTTTTCATCTTTAAAAAAACTATCAGCTTCTAAGAAAAAACCTAAAGCGGCAAAAACGCAAATAGCCTCATGATTTAAGACATGACTTTCGTTTACTTTAGCAAAGGCCTGATTCACAGGAATTATAGGAGTGGAAATTGTTTTCATAATCTAGCGGAATCGAAGATAATAAAATTTAAAGCTATTGCTAGTATTGCTTTGAAATGTTACTAAAATAATTAAAATCCTTTAACATCATTGAACAAATACATACTTAGGAAGACCATAGCTCATAAATTAAATGTTGTTAAATCTTGAAAATTATTATTTTCTATTCAAAGGATTGTATAGTGATTCCGAAATAACCAAAGACGTCTTTCACTTGGGTATCATTACCACTTTCAAAAACATTTTTAGAATGTAAATTTTCTTTCTGAGAATTAGGAATCTCAATAAATTCCTTAAAATAAAAATTTGTAAAAACCACTGGTATTTTATTTTCCATCTCGCCTGCTTTCAGCCAAATATCGTCACCTATACAATTTGTTTTTTTAATACCTTCTAGGTCGTACAAGGAATTCAGAAAAAACTCAGGCTTATATAAAACACCACCAACACCTGTAGCAAAATTCATTTTTGAAGGTTCAATATTATTCTCTCTATTAATTTTCCAACCCCTATATGGCAAAAAATCACCATTTTCAATGGTCATACTTCGAACACGATTGGCCACAACACATCTTGGAAATTTATGATGAACCTTTAGTAAGGTACTTAATAGATTTGTAGGGTATATAATATCATCATCAACCGTGACAACAAGGTTATTTGGATATTTTTGCATAGCATAGAAGTATTTCGTATGAGCCTTTAAATCATCACAAAATTCAATTTCTAATCCAAAAGGTTTTAATTCTAATAAGTTTTGTGGTAAGTCTGCTTCGCCATTTGGGAACAATTCTTTGCCTAACCATAAAACTATTTTTTGAGGCCTTTGGGTTTGATTAAGCATACTCTTAATTGCCAAATAAACGATGTTAATTCTTGCAGGAAAAGAAGTTAAACTAACTATAAGATTACTATTCACATCTACTCCCAAAGCGCGTGTAGAAATTCTCTTATAACTCTTGGGTAAAGAAAATTTTAAGTATTTGTATAGTTGCCATAGCAACCATTGAC
This sequence comes from Winogradskyella sp. Asnod2-B02-A, assembly GCF_045063645.1. NCBI lineage: Bacteria > Pseudomonadati > Bacteroidota > Flavobacteriia > Flavobacteriales > Flavobacteriaceae > Winogradskyella > Winogradskyella sp. Asnod2-B02-A. The sequence continues at coordinate 207,439 of NZ_JBEFOG010000025.1, read as the reverse complement.
TTAACTTACGGAATTTTGTAGGTGTTTTTCTAGTTAGATAATAGTTGTAGAGAGAGTAAATCATAAATTATTTGACATTTTACAGTCACTTAATTTTTTATTCAAAGTTAAAAATTTATAAACGAATATAATTGTGATTAGATATATATTTTAATGGTCATATTTTGGGCAAATTAATACGCTTATGTTATTAAAGCTGAGATTAAGGCCAATATTTATATTTCAAAATATGCTTTTCTATATATCACTTATCATTAAACTTCATTTTTACAAATTGTGTTGCGCCTTTATTTATTAAAAACTGGGAAATCATACACCCAAATAAATAAATTTTTTGTGGAATAGATAAATAAGGAAACGACAGCAATCTTTTAAATACTTCAGCATAAAAACCATTTCTAACCATAACTTTAAGACTATTTAAACACCTATGTCTGTAATTAATTATACCTTTTAAATGCTTTTGTTCTATAAAATAATTTAAAATCATTGAATAAACTTTATATATCGAAGTCATCTTAGAAATATCTTTATCAGAACCATGGGTCATTGAGCCATTATGTGCTCTTACTGTATAAAGTATTTTATTAATATGTACTATTTTTAATGCATCATTGGATGTAAAAAAACGAAAGAAAAAATCTAAATCCTGATTTTTTTTCAATGTTTCGTCATATTGAAATTTCTCAATTTTATCTCTACGCAACATAAAGGATAAAGGTCCAAAAGACACCAAACCATCTACTAAATCATTAATAATATTACCACTAAATTCTTTGTTGGCAATACGGGTTCTTTCTCCGTTCATATTAACATTTTCAAATGCCGAAAAAACAACATCTGTGTCTGGGTTTGTAATAAATGGTTGCATTTTAGATTCAATATGATCTAATGCCATTATGTCGTCACTATCAAACCATTGAATAAAATCGCCCTTACTCATTAAAAAACCATAGTTTCTGGCACCATTTCCTCCACTAAGATGCTCTTTAGGTCTGTGATGATATTTATAACGCTCATCCTTACTGGTATAATTTTGCATTATCTTATCAGATTCATCTGTGCTACCATCATCCACAACAATACATTCCCAATTTGAATAGGTTTGTGCCAAAACAGAATCTAATGTTTCACCTATTAAATGGGCACGGTTATAAGTGGGAATAATAATAGATACAAGCGGTTCTTCTTTCATTTTTTTATGATAAAAAAGTTAATATACAATTTCAATCTACCATTGGGATTAATTTTTAAAAAGAAATGAGTTTTTTGTTTTATAAATCATAAACATAGCTTTCAAAATAAAAATTCAAGAATAAATATTGAATACTATTTAGGACTATTTTTTATCGTCTTATTAGGCATTTTCTATAAATCTGATAAAACGGATTATATTTTATGTGAGAGAGCTTACTATTTATATAAAGACTTAATGGATTAAATAAAAAATTTGACAATTTTAAATCTTTTAATTTTTCATTTTCAATAAACGGTTTTATGTCCACTCCCGATTGTTGCAACTTAAGCAAATCGCTTTGTAACTGTACTGCTAATATTTCCATTGCCTCAAGATTTTCTCTTACAATATCATCTGCAAAAAGATTTTGTTTTAATTCAAAATATCTATTTAGTGCTCCATTTTCATTTTCATTTGATTTGGAAATGGTAGATTGTTCGTGCCTAAAATAATGAAAGTAAGCTTTATCATAAAAATAGCCCTTAAACCGTAATCCCATTCTTATAAATAAGAAAGCATCTTCACCTGTATAAGACGTATGAAAACTCCCTAACTGCTCAACAACAGCTTTCTTAGCAATTAAAGAGCCAGGACCTTGAAGTAAAAAAAAGTTCTGCAGCCATAACAATCCCAAAGTTGGCGGATTGTTAATGCCTTCTTTAATTCCTGTAATAGGATTTTTTAGATTACGTCCATCATCATAAAAACGCTCTGACCGACAAAACACAAAATCAACTTGGTGCTGCTCTAATACCGAAAAATCATGTGCTAATTTTTCTGGAAGAATAATATCATCACAATCTAAAAAAGCCAAATATTCTCCCTTTGCTTTTTTTATACCTGTATTTCTAGCGTGGCCTGCACCTTGCTTTTTCTCGGATAAAATTATATAATCAAAAGGCACGTTTTGAAGTGCATTTTTCAATGCAATTACTGAATTATCTGTAGAATTATTATCTATAAAAACACATTCAAAATCTGTAAAAGTGAACGCATTAATACTTTTAATCAGCTTTTCAAAAAAAGACACTCCGTTATAAATAGGAATAATGATAGATAACTTCATTTAAACTATATTAATTCGTAATTCTAAAGAAGCAGAATCTACCTTAAGATGAAAATCTAAATCATTATATAGTGAAAATTTCAATAATAGATCGTTGACTTCTTTTAAAGAATACTCTTCCTTTGTTTTTAGATCACTATTTCTAATCGTCCACAAACGATATAAAACAGATTTAAGATTAATGTTTTTATTAGGAACAAACTCAACGAATTTAAAACTCCAAATGCCCTTATTCAATGTTTTTAATTCATAAAACAAAAAAAAGTCTACATCAGTTTTAAAAGATGTTATTGTTCTAGAAACCGGAGTATTAACAAGTGCATTATAGTGATCTTCATCTATAATTTCACCCCAATTTTTATTTAGGTTGACCTTTATAGTATTTTGATTTTCGTTTAGTTTTCTTTTTTTATCATTATGAAACCTTACTTGATTATAGCTTAAATCTTTACTTAATAATTTATGCTTTAATTCCTTGAAAGGCTTATGATATTGATGATAAACAAGGGTGTTTTCGTTATAAAAACACATCTCTAAACCATTAAATATCAAACGACTAATTACATCTTCATCCTCGGATCCCCAACAATTAAAAAACTCATCGAATCCATTAATTTCAACTAAAGCCTTTTTAGGATATAAACTAATTCCTTTAGCTCTTTTATTACTATAACTTTCAGGAACTAACTCCTTGTTTTGGTAGGTTTCATTTTTTGACAAATAACCTACTTTAAAAAATGTTACTTTATTTGGAGCCCTTAAACTCTTTAGCACTCCGTTATATGTGGCATGAAAAATCATATCAATATCTGCAGATAACACATAATCTGTTTGTGCTTCTATTATACCAATATTTAACGCTTTAGACCTATTCCATGGTTTACCTGCACTATATGAGTAAATATATTTTACAAAAGGGTAGTTATGTAGTAAGTTTTTTACTTCACTAGCCGTTTCTGGAGTAGAACCATAATCTACAAAAACGACTTCTAATTCCTTATCGTTTTGCTCTACCAATGAATCTAACGATTTCTTGACACGCTCTACTTCTCTATTTCTAAATGGATATATATATGTAATCAACGTCTTAAATCTTTATCTTTAAATATGAATATCCTTTTTTTAAAGTTAGGTATAAAAATGAACCGAATAGCAATTTTAAAAACACGCTTATTCGCTTAAAAAAAGGTAACTTAATTTCTGAAATATGTTTTAACAAATAAGGAAAAACAATCATTGTTTTTTTTAAAGATCTTGTATAAACCACTTGGCTAAATAGCTCTAATAAATTATTGTAAACTGATCTTTTAGTCTCTAAATCGATTTTTTTTCCAAAACGTTTAAAAATTTCATCTTTGACAAAAAGATTAGACTTTAATTTTTGCTCGTTTTCTACTAAGGAATTTGACATATTTCCGGCATGACAATATACCTTAACTAAAGGTTTTTCGGTAAAACTATAGTTTTCTGAAATCGCCAATACTCTCATATGAAAATCGTAGTCTTGAGATTGTTTTAAGTCTTCGTTAAATTTTAAATTATACGTCTCCAAAAAGGAACGTTTCCATAATGGAGCCTGAGTTAACCAAAATATTTTAAAGCGTATATAATCTTGAAAAATCTGATTAGAAACGATATGACTTGCTCTTAAACCTAATTCTTTATCATTATCGATATCATACAACATGGTTTGGCAAATGTTATAATCGAAGTTGGTTTGGTGTAAAAGTGACAATTGTACTTCAAGCTTATTGGGCTCCATTGCATCATCATCATCAAACCAATTAATATACTCACCTTTACTTATAGATAAACCATAATTGCGAGCACCATTTCCACCAATTGCGTATGTATCTGGTCTTTTATAGTATTGAAACCTAACATCTTTATCAATGTAAGAGTTGAGCAAATTTTCAGTATTATCCGTACTTCCATCATCCACAATAATACACTCCCAATTTTTATAGGTTTGAGCCAACACAGAATCTAGTGTTTTTCCTATTAATTGGGCACGATTATATGTGGGAATAATAATAGAAACTAAGGGTTGACTATTCACTACACTCATTACGGGTTAAAAATAATAAAATCAAGAAGATATTTTAGCATTAATGCTAATTAAAGGATAATATACAAAGCTAAATTACAAAGGTCACAAAACTCAGAAATTTTAAGACGCTATAAATAAACCGTTTTTATAAAATGAGAATATAAAACTTGACCTTACTTTATTTATTAAGTGAAATTATTTTATTTCTTTTATCATTTCCTTTATTAAATCATCATCTTTTCTTGCCCATAAAAGATCTGGATCATCACCTCCCCAAGCATCTAATGTCTTAAAAACATAACCTTTAATATTATTTGTATCATGAACCTTTATGACACTTCTTTCCTCTTGGTTTAAAATAACATCTTGAGTAAAAAATATGAATTCACATTTTATGTTTCTCTTTTGGTAATAAGCTAAGAACTCACTAGCCTTTATTATGATTTTATTGATGTCCTTATTAGCATTATCCCTATAGTGATATAAAAATTTTAATTTTTTAGAATTATTCAAAGACAACATTCTCAAAATTTTTCTTTCATAACTATTTTTGTGAGCATCATTATTTATGACATCATGATGAGTGAACTCGAAACCATTTTGATGAAGATCTAAATATATGTTATCTGAAGTTGAATAATATTTATTTCTAACCACTTTAGTTTCCCCAACATGATCGTGATATAAATATTTGGAATTTAAAAGATTCTTATAACCTTCACTTTCCAATTTTATGATATAATCTAGATTACTTCGACCATGCGAATATGGTGTACTGAAACTTTTTAAGTTATGTCTATCTAAAATATTATCGGTTAAGCAATTTTCACCTATAGAAATGTAAGAGGTGTTACTAATTGCCTGCTTAAAATTTTTGTAGAGCCTTTTTAGTTTTTTCTTAAATAGTTTTTTCAAGATTATATATTAATATTGAATCATTAATTATTCTCTCCTTTTGAAATAATTTTACCAGGAACACCTACAACAGTACAATTATCAGGTATATTTTTTATTACAACTGTTCCTGCACCAACTATTACATTTTTACCTATTTCAATATTTGGTATTATTACAGCACTTGTACCAATACTACTTCCTTTTCCTATAATGCAACGTCCTGATATATTTACGTTTGGCGAAATTTCAACATAGTCTCCTAGTTCGCAATCGTGCCCAATGGTTGCATTTAAATTTAACAAACAGCCTTTTCCAATTTTAATACTATTTGTAATAATAACTCCAGACATAACCGAAGTACCTTTTCCTATTGTAACATCAAAACTACCTATTTCACAGTTCTTAGAGTATACAGTTACTGGCTTCGCTCCTAACGTTATAAATTCTTGGTATAATTTTTCTCTATAAGCAGGTTGTCCTAATCCTAATACAAACGATTTATCTTCTGATTTTGATAAATAGGTTTTTACCTCTTCAAAAGATTTCAAAATTTCAAATCTGTCATAAAGCTTAAAAGGAAGATCTTTATTTACATTATCAAAAAAAACAATGTTTTCATCTAGTAGACCCATATCTACAGATAGAACTTGTAAAATTTCTTTGGCAAAACCTTTTGCTCCAACTACTATCATATTAAGGACTGTTTTATAATTTCAATAATTTGTTTTAAATACTTTTGATCCAACCCAACATAAAGAGGTAAGCATAAAACTCTAGACGAAATTGACTCTGAAATTTCCATGGTATGCTTTTCAATATAAGGCAATGTATTTAACGAAGGATAAAAATAACGTCTAGGAAAAATAGAGACTGATTCTAAAGCTTGTTTAACTTTCAATAACTGATTTTCATCTTTAAAAATCACAGGATAATAACTGTAATTCCATGAGGTATGCTCTCTAATTTTCATCAATTGTAAACCTCTATTTATAAATGCATTATTATATGCATCAACTACTTTCTTTCGTTCTTCTAGTATCGTATTCATATACGGAAATACAGCTAAACCCATAGCCGCTTGAGGCTCGCTCATTTTAGCATTTACACCTAGGCTATGAAAATTTTCAGGTCCATCATGTCCAAAATTATGATGAGAGTACATCGTTTCAAAATAATTAGGCTTACAAAACAAAGCTCCGCCTTCACCTGTATGAAACAATTTAGTAGCATGAAAACTACATGTACTAACATCACCATAGTTAAAAACAGATGTTCCTTTATAAGTTACTCCAAAACAATGAGCAGCATCATAAATAACTTTTAAGTTATGCTTTTTCGCTATGGATTCTATTGCTTCAATATCGCAAGGGTTTCCAAATACATGGGTTGCTAATATAGCTGAAGTTCTCGGTGTTATAGCAGCTTCTATTTTAGCCTCATCAATAGTTAAGTATTCTGAGTGTATATCTACAAAAACGGGTGTGCAACCCTCCCAAACAATACTACTAGTAGTTGCTACATAACTAAAAGGAGTCGTGATAATCTCCCCTTTTAAACCAAGAGCTTTTATAGCAATTTGCAATGGCAAAGTACCATTTGTCATCGCTATAATATTAGTTGTACCTAAATATGTTTGTAATTTAGCTTCCAATTCTTGAACCAAAACTCCTCGATTAGTCATCCAACCAGTATTCCATGCTCTACTTAATACTGCTTCATACTCTTTTTGAGGTGGTAAAAAAGTTTTAGTTACATTTATCATAAAAGTATTGAATCGCTAAGTTTTATTTTTCGGACTAAAGTAATTATAGGACTAATATACAAAGTGCCTTGGAAAACTATCTCAAAATAAATAAAAAAAGGAATTTATATTTTAAAATTAAGTAGAAAACAAACCTGAGCTATTTGTTATTCTTTGAACTTTTAAAGAATCACTTATTAAATTAATTATTTTTTTGACTGCGAAGCTTTCAATACAATATCTGTAAGTACTTCTACCTTTTTTTGCACTGCGTCTAAAGCATATTTATCCATTAAAATTTTTCTATTTTCGTGCATCTCGTCTGCCGTTAATTCTGCTTTTATACTTTTATCAGAAAATGATTTATTTTCGAAAATAGTCATCCCAATACTCTTATAATATGAGTAAGCCGGACTCTTTTTATTCAAATATATTTTAGCTCCTAAATAGCCTGCAATTATTATATTCCCAACTCCTTGTTGTCTAATGTGATTAAAGATAACTGTACCACAACTCAATAAAATTTCATTATACTTTTCTAAAGTCATATATGATTTTAGTGGTACAAAATTTTCACCTAATTCTTTTTTACCAATCTTTAATATATGATTAATGTAGTCTACATTACCACCATAACTTAAAGGCACATACACTTTTCTTTCACCTAAGTTTATCTTTCCTAGGTGCTTTAGTACATCAATATGATTGTTTGCAGGATCTGCAGAATTACCAACTAATATATGCTGCTGATTCAACACATTTTTATTTAAATTTTCGCCTAATAAATCTTCAATACATCCATATGTAAAAGGCGCATATTTAGCCTTAACATTCATTTTTTTAATAGTTTCATACTCATTAGGTAAAACAGGAACAACAATATTCATTTTCTGTATAACCCGATAATAATTAGTATTGAAATTATTATCTAAAACTTTTTGTATAAAACTTGGAAACCTTATGGATCCTTTTAATGATTTTAGATATAAAGAAAAAGTTATTTGATTAAATAAAAAAAGGTTTTTAAATTGTAAACTAAAAGGCACCTTTTCTAAGACTTTCTTTGTCTCTTTTGTATAATTCCTTTTCTTTAAAATCCCCCAAATATTGTATAAATCATATCCCCAAATAAACCACACTTTGGTTATTGCATCATTCAAATTATCCGCAATTTGAATTTTAAAATCATCTAAAGCGTGAAAAAACACGCCTTTGTTTTCACTGGTATTAATACGATCTGCAAATGCTAATAAATCCCTATTATTTTTTAAAACAACTGGTTGAACTAATGAAGACGTTACGTATTTAAAATCGGTATTTTTATTTGTAATTACAATGTAAACAGATTGTCCTGGTATGATTCTTTCTAATAATTTTATTGTAGGGTCAATAAATTTATCATCATTAAAAATATGTATGAATTTATTTTTAAGCATCAATATAAAATAACTTTAATACTATTAGTATAAAAACAAATCATTAAAAGAATACTGTAACCTATCTTTTAAGCTAGACAAAAGACTTCTCCAAACTTCTTTTTTTCTCATCACAAACTGAAAGAATTACTTGATAATTATGTTCCCCAAAAAACAATTTCAAATCTACATCTGAATTACCTCTTGGCTGAAAATCTTTATTTATAATATCACTAATATCGTTCTTTATAGGTAATTGTAGTTCACTACAAAGGTTATCTATAAACTTAATTTTATCTTTTTTAAAAGTATCATAATTAACAAACAATGAATTACTATTGTAGATATACTCATCTTGAGAATAAACTTTTAACCATAAATTTGCTAACTTCTCAATATATTTTGTGCCATCTCCAAATATATATCTCCAATTTACATTGACACTATCAATATCTATATCTACCTTATCACCAGGAATATCCAACCTGTTTAATATTGATCTAATGACATCATGAGGATCTCTGTAGATAAAGATATATTTTTCCAAATTAAAATAATCTTCTATAAAATTTATTAATTGAGAAGCCGAAGGTTCCTTGATTATTTGATTAGAAAAGTCATCAGGATTAGCATTAATGTGTTTAATAAAATCAAGTCTTCCATCTAGGATATCTTTAAAATAAGGATTCCACAACATTTCTGTATCCAAGGTAACAGAAAGTCCTGATCGATGGCTAAGTAAGCCTGCAATAGCTGTAGTACCAGATTTTTGCATCCCAAAAACCCAAATTGCATTTTTATTAGGTTTTTTCTTTTTTTTAAAAAGAACAGATCCTATTTTAAATATTCTTCTTTTTATTCTCTTTAATAATCTCATTATTATAGTTTGAATTCACCAGGTAAGATCGCAAAATTCCCAGGCCTATTTACTATTCCATCTGACCATAATTTACCAGGTAATACCTGCAACGTAGCAGCATTTTCAATCGTATCTAAATGGCTTTCTCGATTAGTCCCAATACCTGTTTGTACCCTCAAATCGTAAATCCCTGACCTAATAAATAAATTAGGAATTTCTAATGTTATTTCATTTTTATTAGAAAAATCAGACAGATTACTACCCATTTCATCACTCAAATAACTTAACACAATTTGTTCTTGGTCGTCTTTAAAGTTGATACCAATAAAAAAACGTTCAAAATCAATGTCTAAATTATTTTTTTCAAATGTCAGATTCACCTTTACATATTCTCCAGATATAACTTGATTGACACTCTTATTTTGCTTGTTTAAAAAATTAATATCAGTTAATCTAATTTTTCCATTTCCAGTTCTATCTGTCCGACTACTTAAAGCAATTGCATTTAAAACTTTCCCTTTACTTAGATAAAAATCAACAGCTTCCTCAGTATCTCCCTCAAAAACGGTTGTACCATTTTCTAATACAATAGCTCTTGTGCACAAACTTTTTACTGCTGCCATATTATGACTAACAAATAAGACTGTTCGCCCTTCTCCCTTACTAATATCTTGCATTTTCCCAATAGCCTTTTTCTGAAACTCTGCATCACCTACTGCTAAGACTTCATCAATCACTAAAATATCTGGTTCTAAATGTGCTGCAACGGCAAAGGCCAAACGGACTTTCATACCTGAGCTATATCTTTTAACTGGAGTATCTACATATCTAATACATCCTGAAAAATCAATAATCTCATCAATTTTACTGCTTATTTCGGCTTTGGTCATTCCTAAAATAGCACCATTTAAATAAATATTTTCTCTACCTGTCATTTCAGGATGAAAACCAGTACCTACTTCTAATAATGATGCAATTCGTCCTTTTGTTTTAATCTGACCAATCGTTGGTCCCGTTACTCTTGAGAGTATCTTTAACAATGTAGATTTTCCTGCACCATTTTTTCCAATGATACCTAATACCTCGCCTCGTTTGACTTCAAAATTAATATCCTTTATTGCCCAAACATAATCAGAGCTCCCCTTTTCACTTCTATCATTGGTTTCACCAATTTTTAAATATGGATCTTCTTTTCCTCTAATATTATTCCACCAACGATTAAGATCATGACTAATTGTACCTGTACCTACAAGTCCTAATCGGTATTGCTTACCTACATTTTCTACTTTTAATATTATATCCGAACTCATTATATGGTATCAATAAAGCTTTTTTCTGTTTTATTAAAAATAACTAATCCTATTAAAAATATCACACAACTAGCTATTGCTGTATATACTAATTTACTTATTTCTAAACTACTATCACCAAAAGAAATGGTTCTAAATGACTCAATAGTAATTGCTATAGGATTCCATTCAATAAGCCAATAATAATCTGGCAATTTATCCTTAAAATAAGACATTGGATAAATAACTGCGGATCCATACATTAATAACTGCACACCAAATTGAACTAAAAAGGTTAAATCTCTATATTTAGTAGTCATAGAGGAAATAATCATTCCGAACCCTAAGCCTAATAATGCCATAAAGAATATTAAAACAGGTAACAGCAGTAAACTAATTTGCGGAAAAACACCTGTTGCTTTATCAGTAAAACTGACATAATAAATATAAAAACCAACAAACACAAGCAGCTGAATTCCAAATTTTAGCAAGTTTGAAACCACAACAGACATTGGCATAATTACTCTAGGGAAATAAACCTTTCCGAAAATATTTTCGTTTTTCTTAAAAGTATCACTTGTACCAACTAAACATTCTTTAAAATAATTCCAAGATGTTATGCCTGCAAGATTAAACAGAAAATTAGGCACACCTTCTCCTGTTGGAATATCTGCCAAATTATTAAAAATTAATGTAAATATTAATGCCGTAAATAAAGGTTGAATTAAATACCAAAGTGGTCCAAGTACGGTTTGCTTGTATAATGTAACAATATCTCTTTTTACAAATAAAAAAAGTAAATCTCTATATTGCCAAATCTCTTTGAAATTAAAATCAATCAGTTTCTTTTTAGAAGAAATAACGTATAACCAATGCTCTTCAGCAGTTTTCAATTGAATAGTGTTTTATTGCGCTAATATAAGAAATGAAACAAAGGAATTAAACAATAATCCAATGCATTTTGGATAGTAATAATTTAATTATGCAATTAATTTTTCAAAATTCCCCAATACGCACCTTGTTGCTCAAATTTTGTGAGATAAATCCCTTTTAATTTTGTAATAATATTAGAATAGGACGAATAGATCACTATACAATTATCCTCTTGCCTATATTTAGTCATTGTTTCAAAATTAAATAATTCAGTTTTATTATTAAACACATCCACAAACACAGTATCCTTTTCACTTGTAAACTCACGACGCGTATATAAATTATCGGCTGAGCCATATGGCTTACGCATCTGTAATTTTTTTTCGATTAGCTTAGTGAAAATATAAGCATGATCTACATCTTGCAAAATATTACACTTATTTTCTAGTGCATATTTAACGGCCATTTCTCTCTCGTTATTATTGGTTTCAATAAACTGATACCAATCCGTTAGAAAAACTTTACCAAATCCGTATAATGGACGTGGCCCTTCTGGTGTTGGCATGGCCATACCAGATCCAAAATTTAATTTAACTTGTTTTATAGCAGTAGAGTTATCTGGATTAAAACTATTTAAATCATTAGAATTAGAATTTTTAATTTTCATTTCAAATCCTGGTCCCCAAGCCGAATTACTTTGTATTTGAAGTCCGAAAACCCAAGGTAAAAATACAGCAGAAACTATTATAGTTTTAAAAACCTTTCGTTTAATACTCAGGAAACCATAAAACTGTATAAACACTATAGGTACAAGTATACATATTAGATATTTATAAAACGGATAAATCCCTAATAAGAAATATGGTATTAATGCTATTAACAAAAGAGTTAAAGGCATATATCTTTTGTCTCTTAAACAATTAATGATTCCGAGTATAAAAAGCAATAAAAATACTGGAGTTATAAACGGAATAGCAGAAGCTGCCATTGCTAACAAAGAATAATCACTTTTTTCTAAATAACTTGATCCATATTTATATACATCAATAATATCAAAAATTGAATAACCTGAAATTTGAATAAATCCTACAACAGATATTATAAATAGCGGAAAAATTAAGAAGCTTTTCTTAAATTGATTAAGAATACTTAGACCTTTAGTATTGTTATTTATATCTAATAAATAAACTCCGAATAAAACAAATAAATAAAAACCATTATTCCACCTAAAACTAACTCCAAAACCAAATAGCAAAACAGAGAGCACCAAATATAAATAGCGCTTAGAATTTAGGTATTTATTAAAGAGCATATGTGCTAGTAAAATTAAAGCAAAAGAGATGTTAGCCGGATTTATTAATAAACTATTAAATAATATATCTGGTATAAAAAAAGGTAATAGAAATAAGAAATAAGTTAAATGCTCCTCATATTTAAGAAACTTATCCTTTAATAAATAAGCCAAAAAGAAAAGAACAAAAAAACCAGATAAAAAAGAAGCTGTCACACTTATATATCTCAAAGTTCCTTCATTTTGAGATGGCACTAAAGACAACATAGTATCGAGCATACTATGATAAGGAGAATAAACAGGCTGTAAATTTGAATCTCTACCTAACGTATGATGTAAAATAGTAGAAGCATCATCACCTTCTACATAATTAAAATTTAAAGCAGTTAATGCTAAAATAAAAAACAGAAGTATGTAAAAAAAATAAGCATATTTAACTTTCATAAAATGCCTTTATTTCAATTACTATTTCTTTTATAGTTTCATCATCTAACTCAAAAAACAAAGGTAATCTTAGTAATCGATCCGTAAACATATCACTATTATTTAAGACTCTATTATCATGTTTAGATTTATAAAATACGCTTTTATGCAAACTTAAATAATGAAATACAGCATGTATGTTTTTTGCTTTTAAGAATGAAATTAATTCTGAACGTTCTTTAAAAGAATTACATAACACAAAAAACAGATGTCCATTGTTAGAAGTCGTATTAGGCAATTTGGGTAATTTTATTTTTCCGTCTACCTCTAATGGTAATAATCCTTGATAATATTGATTCCAAATATTTTTCCGTCGAGATTGTATTTTTTCAATATTTTCTAATTGTGCCCATAAAAAAGCTGCAATAACTTCTGACGGTAAAAAGGAAGAACCTATATCTACCCATCCATACTTATCTACTTCTCCTCTAAAAAAAGCAGATCTATTAGTACCTTTTTCCCATATAATTTCAGCTCTATTAACAAATTGACTATCATTTATAGCCAACAAGCCTCCTTCACCAGAAATTATATTCTTTGTTTCATGAAAAGAAAACGTAGCTAAATGACCAATACTCCCTAAAGCCTTTCCTTTATAATAAGAATCTATAGCCTGCGCAGAATCTTCAACCACAAAAATATTGTTCTCCTTTGCCAAATGCATAATAGTATCCATTTCGCAAGCAACTCCACCATAATGAACAACAACTATGGCTTTAGTTTTTTTGGTTATTAACGCTTCAAGTTTTGTTTCGTCAATATTTGGATTATCGGATTTAGAATCTGCAAATACAATTTTTGCTCCTCGTAAAACAAATGCATTGGCTGTAGATACAAATGTATAAGAAGGCATAATAACTTCATCTCCTTCAGTAATATTTAATAAAATAGCACACATCTCTAAAGCATCTGTACAAGACGTGGTTAGTAATGCTTTTTTTATTTGAAATGTATCTTCAAAAAAGATTTGACATTTTTGCGTAAACATGCCATTCCCAGAAATCTTACCAGACGCAACGGCTTCTTCAATGTAAGTGGTTTCTTTTCCTGTGAGATAAGGTTTATTAAATGGAGTATATTTTTTAGTCATTTAAAGGAACAAATTTAGCTTTATCTGGCAATAAAAACTTCATGAAACTAACTTCGTCATCATTACCAGTTTTTGTGTACGTTCTATCTGATACATTAAAATATGAAATATTCAAATTATTTAAATCGACCTCTTCAGTATTTCTTATTATTTTAATATTGTCTGATTTTCCATTCCATTGTTTAATATAACTCATCATTTTATTAAACTTTTCGTCAACTGTAGTTTCATTAAATTGAAAGCCTATTTTATCCGAAATTGATTTGGCTGGAGAACCTGCATAAATTTCGTTGAAATTCATGTCTTTTGTAACAACAGAGCCTACTAAAGCCATAGATTTATCTTGTGCTACAATTGGAGAGACAATGCAATGACCAACAAACCAAACGTCATTTCCAATTATCATTTCTTTTTCAGACAGAAATCTACAGCCCTCTAAAGTATCACCAAATTTTACATGACTCCAGATTTGAGAATGTGCACCAATACCACAATTATTGCCTATTGTTGTCCCTCCTATCGAATCTATAATTGTGTATTGTCCAATCCATGCATTATGACCAATTTTACAAGGCAAATATCCATGAACATTTGTATGATGTTGAATTTTAGAATAATCGCCAAGCGAAAAATCATCACAGATAATCTGAACATGTTCACCTATATAACAATTATCACCAATAACAATTTTTTTTGCCTTTCCATTTATTCCTGTAATTTTTGCAGAAGGTTCAATTATTGTATTTTTTCCAACAACTATTTGTTCTGAATTTATATTATTATACGTCATGTTTAATAATTTTATCAATTATAAATGGATCTCTATTTTTTGATTGGTCAAATATTTTACCAATATAAATTCCTACCACACCTACTATTGTAATATTAATACCTGATAAAAACCAAATTGAAACAATTAACGAGCTATAGCCTAACACCGTTATCTTACCATTAAAATAAGCGTAGATTGTATAAAGACCAAAAAATATTGAAATGAGAGATATAATTAATCCTAATTTAACAACAAGTTTTAAAGGTTTATTAGAAAACGAAATTATGGTATTGAAGGCTAATTTTAAAAGTTTAGAAATTGTATATGATGATTTTCCAGATTCTCTTTCCGCATGCTCTACTTCAATAGCTGTAGATTTAAACCCAACCCAACTTACAAAAAGTGGAAACGATTTTATATAATCGTTCATATTTAAAACCGATTTTATTACTTTAGAATTATATATTCCAAAATTAGCTACTGAATTATCATAATTAGTATCTGTAAGGTAACCATAGATAATTGAAAATAGTTTTGAGCTTAATCGCTTTAAAAAATTATCTTTTCGTTGGGTTCTTTTGGCTAAAACAATATCAAAACCTTCTAAGGCTTTCTCATATAATTTTTCTACTTCTTTTGGTTGGTCTTGTAAGTCGCAATCTAAAACCACAATCCACTCTGCTTCGGCTTGAGACAATCCAGCCAAAATAGCAGGATGCTGACCAAAATTTTTACTTAATCTTATCCCTTTTACATGTGAATGAGTCGTTGATAGTTTTTCAATTACTTCCCAACTATTATCGGAGCTTCTATCGTCAACCAAAACAACCTCGTAGGCCTCACCAATAACTAACATTACTTTATCTATCTCGATAACTAATTTTTCGAGAATAAATTCAGCCATATAGACTGGTACAACAAATGAAATTTTTGTTTTTGCTACTTGCATATAAAAATTTAGCTACATCATTTATGATTAATAAAATGATGTAGCTAAAATACATTTTTTACTCGAAGTAAGTAAACTAGAACTGATTCAAAATTTAATTAAAATAATCCCAAGTAATCTTTAAACCTTCTCTTACGGTATATTTTGGTTTATAACCTAATAGATTTTGTGCTTTAGAAATATCTGCTAAAGAATCTCTAACATCACCTTGTCTATTTGGTCCGTAAATGGCCTTTAATTCAGAGTTTGCAGCAATACGCAATGACTCCCACAAATAATTTATAGTAATACGCTCACCACAAGCCACATTAAAGACTTCATTCTTCGCTTCTTTAGA
This sequence comes from Winogradskyella sp. Asnod2-B02-A, assembly GCF_045063645.1. Classification (NCBI taxonomy): domain Bacteria; kingdom Pseudomonadati; phylum Bacteroidota; class Flavobacteriia; order Flavobacteriales; family Flavobacteriaceae; genus Winogradskyella; species Winogradskyella sp. Asnod2-B02-A. Next base: position 191,090 of record NZ_JBEFOG010000025.1, on the reverse strand, counting down.
AGCAAAAAAGCCTTTTACATTGGCTTGAACCACATTGTCTATAAAGGTAAAATCTCTTGTTTGCTCACCATCACCATTAATTTTTGAAGGCTCATTATCTTTAAGCGCTTGCATAAATAATGGAATTACGGCTGCATAGGCACCACTAGGACTTTGTTTAGGTCCAAATACGTTGAAATAACGCAATCCAATAACATCAGTATCATAAGTAGTACCAAATACATCAGCATATAATTCGTTGACATATTTTGTAACCGCGTAAGGAGATAAAGGTTTCCCTATGGTGTCTTCTACTTTTGGTAATGCTTTACTATCTCCGTAAGTTGAACTAGACGCTGCATAAACCATACGTTTTACCGTTGGGCTATCCTTTAATGCAATCATCATATTTAAAAATCCAGAAATATTAACTTCGTTAGTTGTTGCCGGATCATTTATAGAACGAGGCACAGAACCTAAAGCTGCTTGATGAGACACATAATCAATGCCGTCCATCGCTTTTTTACAAGTCTCTAAATCTCTAATATCACCTTCTAAAAGTTCGAAGGCTGGATTATCCATAAATTCAGCTAAATTTTCGCGATGACCATTAGAAAAGTTATCTAAAATTCTTACTTTTTTAGCATTATACTTTAGTAAGTATTCTGTTAGATTAGAGCCAATAAAGCCTCCACCACCTGTAATTAGAAAACTTAACTCAGATAGATCTACTGTGTGATGTGGGTTTGAATACATTATAATCTTGCATCTACGGTGTCTAAAGGAAGTAATGATTTTACATCAAAAACAACACCTGTTTGTGATTTTAATTTAGTGATATCTAATTTTAAGAATTCATTGTGTGAAACAGCTAAAATAACAGCATCATAATCTGAACTTAAATCTCCAAAATCACTAATTAAGTCTAATTTATATTCGTGCTTTACTTCTTCTTTTGAAGCCCATGGATCGTAAACATCTACATTTACATGGTACGTTTCTAATTCTTCAATAATATCAATAACTCTAGAGTTTCTAATATCTGGACAGTTTTCTTTAAATGTGATTCCTAAAACTAAAGCTTTTGATCCTTTTATGGTAGCTCCTTTTTTAATCATCATTTTAACAGTTTCAGTAGCTACGTAGCTTCCCATACTGTCATTCATCTTACGACCAGCTAAAATAATTTCTGGATTATACCCAGATTCTATCGCTTTTTGAGCTAAATAATAAGGATCTACTCCTATACAATGACCACCAACTAAACCTGGCGAGAATTTTAAGAAGTTCCATTTGGTACCTGCAGCTTCTAAAACGTCTTTAGTATCAATATCTAATAATCTAAATATTTTAGATAATTCATTAACAAAAGCAATATTAATATCACGTTGCGAATTCTCAATAACTTTTGCCGCTTCTGCTACTTTTATAGAAGGTGCTAAATGCGTACCTGCTGTAATGACTTTTAAATATAAGTCGTTAACCTTTTTAGCTATTTCTGGTGTAGAACCAGAAGTTACTTTTAAAATTTTTGTTACAGTATGTTGTTTATCACCTGGATTAATTCGTTCTGGAGAGTAACCTGCAAAAAAGTCTTTATTATATGTAAATCCAGAAACTTCTGCTAAAATAGGCACACAAATATCTTCTGTTGCACCAGGATATACTGTAGATTCGTATATAACAATATCATTTTTAGACATCGCACGACCTACAGTTTCACTCGCTTTTATTAAAGGAGTAAACACAGGCTTGTTTAGAGCATCTGTTGGTGTAGGAACTGTAATAATATAAATATTAGTAGTTGCTAATGCTTCTACATTATCTGTAATATATAACCCTGTACTTGCATTTAAGTCTGTTGTTAAAACCGATTTTAAATTATCGTTTTCAACTTCTAATGTTTTGTCAAGGCCTGTATTTAATTCACTGATTCGTTGCTTGTTAATATCGAAACCAACTACAAAGAATTTCTTTGCAAATTCTACAGCAAGGGGCAAACCGACATAACCTAATCCTATGATTGCAATTTTATCTTCTGAATGTGTCATTTGTTTAAAGTAGATTTTAAAATGAGTGTCAAATCTAAGTAAAAACTATAATTCAGAACGTAATTTTTATTGATTTTTACTTTATCTACCCAAATAATCATTCTATTGTAGTGAACTGGGTCTTTTTGTCGTTCTAATACACGCTCTTCATTTCTATATTTTAGGGTAGCCGGACCAGTAATTCCAGGTTTCACCTTCAAAATAATTCTATCCTCTCCTTTTAATTCATCTGCAAAACCCTGCAAATCAGGTCTCGGACCAACAAAACTCATATCTCCAACGAGCACATTAACTAATTGAGGCAATTCATTTAGTTTAGATCTCCTTAAATATTTCCCTATCGTTGTAGCTCGCTCCTCTAAATCCCGTTGATGGTTTTCTGTATCCTTTAAAGTTCTGATCTTATATATTTTAAAGAGCTTTCCATGCTGGCCTACTCGGTATTGAGAATATATACCATATTTTTTGGTATCTATAGTTGCTATAATAATCAGTAAAACTATAGGGATCAAAAATATAGGCAGAATGAGTAATACTAAAACCACATCAAACACACGTTTTACTTGGAGCTGCGTTTTAGTAATCAAAATATAAGATATATAACTGGTTAAATTCTTTTTAAGAAATCCTTAATCTTCTTAAGTAAGGATGACTTATCTTTTTCATGGTATGTATTTCCATAAACACCGTAGCCGTAACCATAACCGTAGCCATAACCATAGCCATAATTACTATTATTTTTATGTCTATAAAAGTTAAGTACAAAACTGACATTTTTAAGTTCACCAGTACGCTGTTTAGCATTAACTAACTGAAGCATGCCTTTTTTAGTATAATCTAATCTTACCATAAAAATAGTTGCGTCTGCATATTGTACTAATTCTAGTGCATCTGTAACTAAACCTAAAGGAGGAGTATCTAATACAATCATATCATACTCATCTTTAAGTGTCATTATAAGTTCTTTTAACTTATCACTCATTAACAACTCTGATGGATTTGGAGGTATTGGACCCGAAGGAATGATATCTAAATTTTCAATATGTGTGTGTGTAACGACCTCATCAAAGTTACTATCGCCAATTAAATAATTAACAACACCTTTCTCATTAGTAATATTAAAATCATCAAAGATTTTTGGTTTCCTTAAATCTAGACCTAAAAGAATTGTCTTTTTTCCTGAAAGCGCGTAAACTGTCGCAATGTTTATGGATGTAAATGTCTTCCCTTCGCCACTTACAGAAGAAGTTACCATTAATGTATTTGCCTTAGATTGAGAAGCATTCTTTTTAAAAACAAACTGCAAACTCGATCTAATAGCTCTAAAAGACTCTGCTACCGCAGACTTAGGCTTCTCAAAAGCTACTAAATTATTTTTGTATCGATATTTACCAATTAATCCCAAGATTGGAATTTTGGACATTCTAGCAATTTCGTCAGATCCATGAATAGTATTATCAAGTAGAAAAACAACAAAGACCAAAAACATTGGACTAAAAAACCCTACCATTAAAGCCATCATATAATTTAAAGACTTCTTTGGTCCAATTGGTGGATTACCTATATCTTTTGCTTCATCAATTACTGTGATATCACTAACATTGGCCGCCTTAACTATGGCTGCTTCACCTCGTTTTTCCATGTAGATATCAAAAGCTTCTTGACTCAAATCTAATTGGCGTTGAATCTTTAAAAACTCTTGTTGATCTTCTGGCAGCTCACTTAACTTCGCCTCATAGTTGGCAGCATTTCTGTTAATAGTATTCAACTGAAAGTTTAAAGTAGACTTTGTAGATTTAGTTGTTGCTAATAAAACATTCTTTTCTGCATCAATTCTACTGTCAATTTCTTTTAATAAAACAGAACCTTCTTTAGTTGAGTTTTCTAGATTTTGACGCTCAATGGATAAATTAGTTATTTTTGCTACACTATTTAAAATATTACTTTCGTCTATTCCGACAGAAGTCGGTGCAGCAATTTGCGAGTAATCTGTAGTTGTAGTTAAATAATTCTCTAATGAATTAAGGTAGTTAAGCTTAGAATTTGCTTCTTCTTTTTGTAATTCAATATCTTTTAACTTTTCAGATAATTGAGCCATTTCTTCATCAACACTGAAAATCTTATTTTTTTTCCTAAAAGTGTTCATCTTACCTGTCACATCTTTTAAGTTAAGATCAACAGCCCTTAAACTACTATCAATAAAGTTAATGGTATTGGTGGCGTAAAGATTTTTTCGTTCTAACTCCGTTCTACTCAATATTGATGTTGTTGCATTTAAAAAATCAGCTATTCTCACTTTATTATTGCCAACAAGAGAAAGTCTTAAAACGGAAGATGCAGCATTATTATAAGGTCCTATTTTAATACTACGTTGGTAACTACTTACCACATTATCAAAATTCAAGAAACTCAAATAATATTCTGTTCCTTCAGAAAAATTAACCTTAGGATTCATTGTAAATTTCCCAGAAAGAAAGGGTAATTCTATAGATTCACCAAACTTAAACGTTTGCCTAAATTCTCCTTGTGGCAAATTGACTTGAGTTTTAGACTTATCATCATAAATCTGAGCCGATTTAGTCGTCGCTTCCGTATTGGTATAAATCTCATACTCCTTATCATTCTTTTTAATAATTCGAATTGGAAAATTTAAAACCTGAGGCTTAGACTTATTAATATCAAAAACAAATGGTGATCTACCATAAATATCTAACTTATTATATTCTCCTTGCTGCAAGTATTGAATGTAATACTCTAAACTATCTACAACAAGCTCATTGTGAGAACGTGTATTTATTGAGGTCATTACTTTACCTACTTTCCCAGAAACTCCTCCCCAATTAAATGAGATGCTAGTATTGGCAGTAAAAAATGGATTTTGATCAGATTCTACAGTGATTAAAGAATCTAAACTGTATATATTTTGCTTTCTAACATTAATTAAATAGGCTACAATTAATGCCAGACCTACACACAGTAAAATGAATTTCCACAGATTTAATGCTTTAAATAAAAATCCTTTAAAATCAAATCCAAGAGATTTAGATTCCTGATCGTCAATATCTATATAATTATCATCCATTTAATTCAATCGTGTAAAAAGTAAGATTCCTGTAGTAAGTAAAGAAAGTATAGATGCTATGGTAGCAATACTTGAAACAGCAGTTTCTCCAGTTCCTATTGATTTCTGTCTCAAAGGTTCTACATAAATTATATCGTTAGGCTGAATATAATAATATGGTGATTTCATTACATTAATATCTGTTAAATCTAAACTATGTATTTTTTGTCCTTGAGGATATTGCCTAATAATTTTAACCTCTTTTCTATTTCCTGTTATTAAAATCTCACCAACATTTGCAATCGCTTCAAAAATATTTACGCGTTCAGAAAACAACACCTGACTTCCTGGTCTTCCGACTTCACCATTTGCAGTGTATCTTAAACCTGCTAATTTCACAGTAACAAATATATTAGCCGTTTCCTTAAATTGATCTTCAAGTAATTTTTCTTCTATGATTTTTTCAATCTCTTCAGTTGTAAAACCCAAAACATTAAGATAGCCTAGTGTTGGTATTCTAATATTACCATGAAGATCTACGGTAAAACCATCAAAATAAGCACGTTCTGCACTATCTGCATTTAAGCTAGCATCACCAACCGGGTTAAGTATTTCTACCGTTTGTTGATCAATAGCTTTCACTCTTACATTAAGAATATCATTAATCTGTACTCGATAAGGCTTCTGAACTTCGATCATGTTATTAGGAATAGTATCATAAGCAGAACCTTCCTTAACTTGTAAATAAACTGTGTCTTTATGAGGGATACAAGACGAAACAATAACGCAACTCAAAACAATTATTAAAAGCTTAATATGCTTCATATATATAATGGATCTTTAGAGACAAATATAATGTATCAATAGTAATATCAAAACTATTAGTATTCTTTTTGGTTTATTTACGTTCTTTGTAAAAAAAAGTTTGAATTACCTCAACGTAGAAAACATATCAAAATCTTTTGGAGAGCTTGTGCTTTTTAAAGATTTGTCATTTAGTATTCATAAAGATCAGAAGATTGCTTTTGTCGCAAAAAATGGAAGTGGAAAAACATCTATCCTAAATATTTTAGCAGGAAAAGACGCACCTGATGATGGGCAAATAGTTATAAGAAAAGGGCTCAGATTAGCCTTTTTAGATCAAGAACCAGATTTAGATCCCAACCTTACTCTAGAGGAAACTATTTTAGCTTCAGACATTCCAATTTTAAAAATTATTGGAGCTTATGAACATGCTTTAAAAAACCCTGAAGATGCTGAGGCTTACCAAAAAGCTTTTGAAGGCATGGATCGTTTTAATGCTTGGGAATTTGAAACACAATACCAACAAACCTTATCAAAACTAAAATTAGATGACCTTAGTTTAAAAGTAAGTACACTTTCTGGTGGACAAAAAAAACGTTTAGCCTTAGCCCAAGTTATATTAAGCAAACCAGATATTTTAATTCTTGATGAACCTACCAACCACCTCGATTTAGAAATGATTGAATGGTTAGAGGACTATTTTTCTAAAACACAGCAAACTTTGTTTATGGTAACGCACGACCGTTACTTTCTTGAGCGTGTTTGTAACGAAATTGTAGAATTAGATCATGGTGAATTACATACCTACAAAGGCAATTATTCTTATTATTTAGAAAAAAAAGAAGCACGTATAGAAAACCAAGCTACCGAAGTTGGCAAAGCCAAGCAGCTCTTTAAAAAAGAATTAGAATGGATGCGTCGCCAACCAAAAGCACGTACTACAAAGTCTAAAAGTAGAATTGATGATTTCTCCGAAATAAAATCTAAAGCCCATCAACGTCGTAATGACCATAAGATTGAATTAGATATTAATATGGAACGTCTTGGTAGTAAAATCATTGAGTTTCATAAAGTCTCTAAAGCATTTAAAAACAAGGTTATTTTAAAAGATTTTGAATATACCTTTAAAAAAGGAGAACGTATTGGCATTATTGGTAAAAACGGCACAGGAAAATCGACTTTCCTTAATTTACTTACAGAAACACTTCAACCAGATAGCGGCAAAGTAGTAATTGGTGAAACTGTTAAAATTGGCTATTATACACAAGGTGGCATAAAAGCCAAACCCAACCAAAAAGTTATAGATGTCATTAAAGAATTTGGTGATTATATTCCATTAGCAAAAGGCAGACAAATTAGTGCACAGCAATTACTTGAAAAGTTTTTATTCGATAGAAAAAAACAATGGGATTTTGTGGAAAAACTAAGTGGTGGCGAACAAAAACGTTTGTATTTATGTACCGTATTAATTCAGAATCCAAATGTGTTAATTTTAGATGAGCCTACTAACGACTTAGATATTGTAACCTTAAATGTCCTCGAAGATTTCTTAATGGATTTTCCTGGTGTATTGTTAGTGGTTTCTCACGACCGTTACTTTATGGATAAAATTGTAGATCACATGTTTGTATTTAGAGGCGAAGGAGAAGTTGAAGATTTCCCTGGTAACTATTCAGATTTTAGAGCCTATGATTCTAGCCAATCAAAACAAGCGGAAGTTGAAGTTGTAGAAAAAATAGATAACACAAAATCTAAAAAACAAAACGAAGCCAGTAAATTAGATTATAACGAACAAAAAGAATACAAAAATTTAACTTCTAAAATTAGAGCTCTAGAATTAGATAAAGTTGCATTAGAAGCAAAATTCATTAATCCGGAATTATCACAAGACCAGATTAGCAAACTTTCTGAGAAACTACAAACTATTATTGATACCATTGAAGAAAAAGAAATGCGTTGGTTTGAGTTGGCTGAAAAACTAGAAGGCTAATTTTTCATTGAATAAAACAACATTTACATTATTATTTTTACAGTGTTTACAAAGATGTTATTGCAAATTTTATAACCGCTAAACATCTTTGTAACTTTGTAACGAACAAAAATTCAGTGTTCAACTCAAATTTTATTTCTTTTATAAATTCAATCTGTGTACCAATTAAAGGCTTACATAAAATTCTTAGCAAAAGCATCAAATCAGCATGGAGTCCACTCCCCTTTTGTTTATAATTTTGTAACTAAATGCCTTTATAACAAAACAAAGTTTGAGGCTTACACAAAACTAAAACAGTATAAAAAAGAGCTACTTCAATCAAACACAGTTTTACAAATTACAGATTTAGGTGAAGGCTCTAAGGTTTTAGATGCCAACCAGCGAAATGTTGGTAAAATGGCAAAAACCTCTAGCAGTTCTAAAAAAGATTCAAATCTTTTATATCGCCTTTCTGACTATTTTAAATTTAAAACGGTATTAGAATTAGGTACCTCTTTAGGCATGGGAACTTACGCTTTAGCAATAGCAAACCCAACCTCAAAAATCATAACTATTGAAGGCTGTCTAAACACTTCAAATTTTGCCCAATCACAACTTAAAAACCATCACATTAATAATGTTGAATTTCTAATAGGAAATTTCAGTGATACCATTCCCAATTTAAAAAATAACAACTTTGATTTTATCTTCTTTGACGGACATCACAACAAAGAAGCCACCATTGAATATTTTGAAGCGCTTTTGCCTAAAACTCATAATGAAACGGTCTTTGTTTTTGATGATATTTACTGGTCTGAAGGCATGACTGAAGCTTGGGAATACATTAAAAATCACGATTCCGTAACCGTAACCGTAGATGTTTTCCATCTAGGGTTTGTTTTTTTCAGAAAAGAGCAAGCCAAAGAACATTTTAGAATAAGATTGTAACAAGTCATCAATTTTAACGTCTTATCTATTGAACCGATTTTTAAATTCCTTTATCTTGCAAAAGATTTAAGCCATAACATCATTTAAATATGAGTGACAACGTCATTGAAATTAGAAACATCATTAGAGATTTTAAATTAGGACAAGAGGTTGTTCATGTTTTAAAAGGTATTGATTTAGATATTAAGCGTGGTGAATATGTCGCTATTATGGGACCTTCTGGCTCAGGTAAATCTACACTAATGAATTTACTAGGTTGCTTAGACACACCAACGGCTGGTTCTTACAACTTAAATGGAAATGACGTAAGTGAGATGACTGATGATGAACTTGCCGAAATTAGAAACACAGAAATTGGTTTCGTTTTTCAAACCTTTAACTTATTACCAAGAACAACAGCTTTAGATAATGTAGCGTTACCAATGGTATATGCTGGAGCCTCAAAAAAAGAACGTAATGAGCGTGCTACTGAAGTTTTAACTGATGTTGGCCTCGCAGACAGAATGGATCACAAACCTAATCAACTTTCTGGTGGACAAAGACAACGTGTAGCCGTAGGAAGAGCATTAGTAAATAAACCTTCAATCATACTTGCAGATGAACCAACGGGTAACTTAGATTCTAAAACTGGTACTGAAATCATGGGTCTTTTTGATCAAATTCATGCCAACGGAAACACAGTTATTATGGTTACACACGAAGAGGATATCGCAGCACACGCCAAACGTGTTATTCGTTTACGTGATGGTGTTATTGAGAGTGATACTTTTAATCCATAGTTTGGTTATAACTTTATTATAAGCACAAGAAAATCTAAAGAATGCGAAAAGAAATTGGTTTTATCATTTTAGGTGTTTTATTATGTTTTTTTGCAATAACACTTATCATTCTAATTTCATATTATGCGATAAAACAAAACATTAACATCGTATATTATTTTCTTTTTATGCCTTCAATTATATTAATCATTGGATGCTTAATCTTAAGACATGGTTTACGTCTTAAAAAGAAATCGTAATTCATTTATCTAACATTTATAAATAGTTCTGCTTCCGTCATTCTAGTAATGGTAGGTCAATACAAAATTCATATTCAAACTTTTCTCTTTTCACTTATATCTTTTAATTGATAACTCTTAACTTTGTTTACATGAAAGTATACACAAAAACAGGAGACAAAGGCACAACCGCACTTTTTGGTGGCACACGCGTTCCTAAACACCATATAAGAATAGAAAGTTACGGTACCATTGATGAGCTTAACTCACATATTGGGTTAATTAGAGACCAAAATATAGATCAGTTATACAAAAATACATTGATGCATATTCAAGATCGTTTATTTACGGTTGGTGCTATTTTAGCGACTGACCCAGAAAAGACGACTCTAAAAAATGGAAAAGCACGACTAAACATTCCAAAGATAGCTAACGAAGACATTGAGAAATTAGAAAAGGAAATGGACCTTATGGAAGATAGCCTACCTCCAATGACACACTTTGTGTTACCTGGCGGACATCAAACTGTGTCATTCTGTCACATTGCACGTACCGTTTGCCGTAGAGCGGAACGTTTGGCGTCTCATCTTAATGACTTAGAACCATTTCAACCGGAAACTTTAATGTATATCAATCGACTTTCTGACTACCTTTTTGTATTGGCACGGAAGTTGTCACATGACTTACATGCTGAAGAGATAAAGTGGATTCCTAATAAAGAATCTTAATAAAATAGCATTGCGAAAGCAATAACTTCGGTAAAAGGATTAAAAATGCAAAATTTAGTCCGAAACAAAAGTTGAAGATTACACGTTCTTTATATTAATGATTAAACATTTATAAGTGAACTTTGATTGATTCAAAATTCATAAATATAAATGTTCAGCGCGACGAATAAAATAAAATATTTATCTCATGAGCTAATTAATTTGATTTTTTCTTGAATTGTTCAACTAAAAAATTATTTTTGCAAAAATTAAATTACACACGCAATTATGTATTGGACATTAGAATTAGCATCTTATTTAAGTGATGCACCTTGGCCGGCAACAAAAGATGAGCTTATTGACTACGCAATTAGAACAGGAGCTCCTTTAGAAGTAGTTGAAAATTTACAAGCAATAGAAGACGAAGGTGATTCTTACGATTCTATTGAAGAAATTTGGCCAGATTATCCGACTGATGAAGATTACCTCTGGAATGAGGATGAATATTAACATATAAAATTATCACAAAAAAGTCTCTTGCGTTATTATAACTAAGAGACTTTTTTTAGTTTTCGGAAGTTTTTACCGAAACATAACTTATGCTCTAAAACTAAAAAATACGTTTTAGAACAACGAACTGAAATTAACAATAAAAAGATTGACACCAATCAATCCGTTACAAATATTAAAATATGACATTTTTAGATAAAGTACTTAAAGTCTTTGTTGGAGATAAATCTAAACAAGATGTAAGTTCAATTAAACCTATCGTTGAAAAAATAAAAACGTTCGAAAAAGCTCTTGAGGCTTTATCACACGACGAACTTAGGGCAAAAACAGCTGAATTTAAAGCTAAAATTGCTGAAGCCAGGCAACCGCTTCAAACTAAAAAAGAAGATCTTTTAGCTAAAGCTCAAGTGACTGAAGATATTGACGAACGCGAAGATATGTATCTCGAAGTCGATAAAATCGATGACGAAATCTACGACGTTACTGAAGGTGTCTTAAACGATATTTTACCAGAAGCATTTGCTGTGGTAAAAGAAACGGCTAAACGTTTTGTTCACAATACTCAGATTCCGGTAACAGCAAGTGCTTTTGACCGTGAAATTTCTGGTGAGCATGATTATGTGACTTTAGAAGGAGACCAAGCCATTTGGGCTAATTCTTGGGATGCTGCAGGTAAACCAATTACTTGGGACATGATTCATTATGATGTTCAATTAATTGGTGGTATTGCCATGCACCAAGGTAAAATTGCAGAGATGCAAACTGGTGAAGGTAAAACGTTGGTAGCAACGTTACCTGTATATTTAAATGCATTAGCTGGTAAAGGTGTACACTTAGTAACGGTAAACGATTACTTAGCAAAACGTGATAGCGCTTGGATGGCACCAATATTTCAGTTTCATGGTATGAGTATTGATTGTATTGATTACCACACACCAAACTCTGATGCACGTCGTAAGGCATATAACGCAGACATTACATACGGAACAAATAACGAATTTGGTTTCGATTATTTACGTGATAACATGGCACATTCGCCAAACGATTTAGTACAACGTCCACATCATTATGCCATTGTCGATGAGGTCGATTCTGTATTAGTTGATGATGCACGTACACCATTAATTATTTCTGGTCCTGTACCAAGAGGAGATGAGCACGAGTTTGATGCTTTAAAACCAAAAGTTAATGCGATTGAAGAAGTACAACGTAAGTACTTAATCGGTGTTTTAGCCGAAGCTAAAAAGTTAATTGCTGCTGGTGATACTAAAGAAGGTGGTTTTCAATTATTAAGAGCTTACAGAGGTATTCCTAAAAATAAAGCATTAATAAAGTTTTTATCTGAAGAAGGTGTAAAACAATTGCTTCAAAAAACGGAAAACTACTACATGCAAGATAACAATAGAGAAATGCCTAAAGTAGATGAGGAACTCTATTATGTTATTGATGAAAAAAATAATCAGGTTGAATTATCTGATAAAGGTGTTGAATTCTTATCTGGTGAAGACAATCCAGATTTCTTCGTAATGCCAGAAATGGGAACTGAAATCGCTAAGATTGAAGCCATGGGCTTATCATCTGAAGAAGAAGCAAATCTTAAAGAAGATTTATTTAGAGACTTTAACGTAAAGTCAGAACGTATTCATACTTTAAACCAATTACTTAAAGCATACGCTTTGTTCGAAAAAGACAATCAGTATGTGGTAATGGACAATAAAGTAATGATTGTAGATGAACAAACAGGTCGTATTATGGATGGTCGTCGTTATTCAGACGGTTTACACCAAGCGATTGAAGCTAAAGAAAATGTAAAAATTGAAGCAGCTACGCAAACTTTTGCCACAGTAACACTTCAAAATTACTTTAGAATGTACCGTAAACTGTCTGGTATGACAGGTACTGCGGTTACAGAAGCAGGTGAACTTTGGGAAATCTATAAATTAGATGTTGTTGAAATCCCAACCAACAGACCAATTGCCAGAGATGATAGAGACGATTTAGTGTACAAAACCAAACGTGAAAAGTACAACGCTGTTATTGATGAAGTTGTAAGCCTATCTAATGCAGGTCGTCCTGTACTTATTGGTACCACTAACGTAGAAATTTCTGAGCTTTTAGGAAAAATGTTAAGCATCAGAAAAATAGATCATAATGTCTTAAACGCGAAACAACATAAAAAAGAAGCAGAAATTGTTGCACAAGCTGGTAATGCTGGCCAAGTAACTATTGCAACTAACATGGCTGGTCGTGGTACAGATATTAAGTTAAGTGACGAAGTTAAAAAAGCAGGTGGTTTAGCTATTGTAGGTACTGAGCGTCACGATTCGCGTCGTGTAGATAGACAGTTACGTGGTAGAGCTGGTCGTCAAGGAGATCCAGGAAGCTCACAGTTTTATGTGTCTTTAGAAGATAACCTAATGCGTTTATTTGGTTCTGAGCGTATTGCTAAGATGATGGATAGAATGGGCTTAAAAGAAGGTGAAGTTATTCAGCATGGAATGATTTCAAAATCTATTGAGCGTGCACAGAAAAAAGTAGAAGAGAATAACTTTGGTGTTCGTAAGCGTTTATTAGAATATGATGATGTTATGAACGCACAACGTGAAGTGATTTACAAGCGTCGTCGTAATGCTTTACACGGTGAACGTCTTAGAGTAGATTTAGCAAACATGATTTTTGATACCTCTGAAGGTATTGCAAATAACAATAAAAATGCTAACGATTATAAAAACTTTGAGTTTGAATTGATCCGTTACTTCTCAATGGCCTCTCCTATTTCTGAAGCAGAATTCGGAAAAATGAATGCCACTGATATTGCTGGTACAATTTACAAAGCGGCCTTTAAGCACTATCGCGAGAAGATGCAACGTAATGCCGATTTAGCATTTCCGGTGATTGAAAACGTGTATAACACACAACGCGACCGTTTTAAACGTATTGTGGTGCCATTTACAGATGGTGTAAAGAATTTACAAGTAGTTACCGATTTAGAGAAAGCCTACGAAACTAAAGGCACACAGTTAATTAATGATTTTGAAAAGAACATTACTTTAGCCATTGTAGATGATGCTTGGAAAGTACATTTACGTAAAATGGATGAGCTTAAGCAATCGGTTCAGTTAGCGGTTCACGAGCAAAAAGATCCATTATTAATTTATAAGTTTGAGTCTTTTGAGTTGTTTAAAGCGATGATTGACCAAGTGAATAAAGATGTGATTTCATTCTTATTTAAAGGGGAAATTCCACAAGAAACAGCAAATACGATTCAAGAAGCAAAACAACGTAAGCAAGAAAAATTAGAAACTCAAAAAGATGAGATTCCTAATTTAGATGAACGTTCTTCTCAAAACAGACAAGCTGGTCAAGGAGCATCACAACAACAGCAACAAGTTGTTGAGACTATTGTGAGAGACCAACCAAAAATTGGACGTAACGATAAAGTAACGATTAAGCATGTAATGAGTGGTGAAACTAAAGATGTAAAATACAAACAAGCCATTCCTTTAATTTCTAAGGGAGAATGGGTACTTGTTGAGTAATAAATGTCTGCAAAAGCAGTCATCTCATTAATAGAATTGAAAATCCTGATGTTAACGCATCAGGATTTTTTTTTTGTGATCTACTTCAACATAAATCAAACCCAAAACGTCAGGTCGAGTGAAATTTCTCTTTCCGAAATTTTGTATCGAGAAGCGTTAACAACAACAAAGGTTCTCGATACTATTTGCTCATGCTTCACAAATCACTCGAACTGACGTAAACCTTAATATTAAATAATACACTAAACATGAACCAAACCCATAACGTCAGGTCGAGTAAAATTTCTCTTTCTGAAATTTAGTATCGAGAAGCGTTAACAATAACCAAGGTTCTCGATACTATTTGTTCATGCTTCACAAATCACTCGAACTGACGTAAACCTTAATATTAAAATAATACACTAAACATAAACCAAACCCATAACGTCACTTCGAGTAATATTTCTCTTTCTGAAATTTAGTATCGAGAAGCGTTAACAATAACCAAGGTTCTCGATACTATTTGTTCATGCTTCACAAATCACTCGAACTGACGTAAACCTTGATATTAAAATAATACACTAAACATAAACCAAACCCATAACGTCAGGTCGAGTGACATTTCTTTTTCTGAAATTTTGTATCGAGAAGCTTTAACAATAATCAAGATTCTCGATACTATTTGCTCATGCTTCACAAATCACTCGAACTGACGTAAACCCTAATATTAAAATAATACACTAAACATAAACCAAACCCAGAATGTCACTTCGAGTGACATTTCTTTTTCTGAAATTTTGTATCGAGAAGCGTTAACAACAACCAAGGTTCTCGATACTATTTACTCTTGCTTCACAAATCACTCGAACTGACTTAAGCCTTAATATTAAAATAATACACTAAACATGAACCAAACCCACAACGTCAGGTCGAGTGAAATTTCTCTTTCTGAAATTTAGTATCGAGAAGCGTTAACAACAACCAAAGTTCTCGATACTATTTGCTCATGCTTCACAAATCACTCGAACTGACGTAAGCCTTGATATTAAAATAATACACTAAACATAAACCAAACCCATAACGTCACTTCGAGTGAAATTTCTCTTTCTGAAATTTTGTATCGAGAAGCGTTAACAATAACCAAGGTTCTCGATACTATTTGCTCATGCTTTACAAATCACTCGAACTGACGTAAGCCTTGATATTAAAATAATACACTAAACATAAAACAAACCCATAACGTCACTTCGAGTGAAATTTCTCTTTCTGAAATTTTGTATCGAGAAGCGTTAACAACAACCAAGGTTCTCGATACTATTTGCTCATGCTTCACAAATCACTCGAACTGACGTAAGCCTTAATATTAAAATAATCCGCCAAACATAAAACAAACCCATAACGTCAGGTCGAGTGAAATTTCTCTTTCTAAAATTTTGTATCGAGAAGCGTTAACAATAACCAAGGTTCTCGATACTATTTGCTCATGCTTCACAAATCACTCGAACTGACGTAAGCCTTAATATTAAAATAATACACTAAACATAAACCAAAACCATAACGTCAGGTCGAGTGACATTTCTCTTTCTGAAATTTTGTATCGAGAAGCGTTAACAATAACCAAGGTTCTCGATACTATTTGCTCATGCTTCACAAATCACTCGAACTGACGTAAGCCTTAATATTAAAATAATACACTAAACATAAATCAAACCCACAAGGTCACTTCGAGTAAAATTTCTCTTTCTGAAATTTAGTATCGAGAAGCGTTAACAATAACCAAGGTTCTCGATACTATTTGTTCATGCTTCACAAATCACTCGAACTGACGTAAACCTTAATATTAAAATAATCCGCCAAATATAAAACAAACCCATAACGTCACTTCGAGTGAAATTTCTCTTTCTAAAATTTTGTATCGAGAAGCGTTAACAATAACCAAGGTTCTCGATACTATTTGCTCATGCTTCACAAATCACTCGAACTGACGTAAGCCTTAATATTAAAATAATACACTAAACATAAATCAAACCCATAACGTCACTTCGAGTGAAATTTCTCTTTCTGAAATTTTGTATCGAGAAGCGTTAACAACAACCAAGGTTCTCGATACTATTTGCTCATACTTCACAAATCACTCTAACTGACGTAAACCTTAATATTAAAATAATGAAATGAATCATAGTCAATGAATTTCATTATATTTAGTAAAATCATAACCACACAACATCAACCTAAAACATCTTAAACACAAACCCATGAAACATTTTATCACAGCCATCATCTTAACCACATTTTTAATGTCTTGCAATTCCTCAGACAAAACCACCACCACAACCGAAGCAACGGATACCATAGCAAGCACACCAAAAGCACCTCACAAAAACCTACAACCCATTGATACAGATGAAGCCTTAATTGCAACCGCATTAATGGCTGTTCCCGAAGCAGGAAGAGCAAATTGTAAAATCATTGGTTATAATATGGCAGGCGAATTTGTAACCCTAAAAGAAGGTGACAATGAATTTATAGTATTGGCAGACGACCCAAAAAAGGATGGCTTTAGTGCAGCTTGTTACCATAAAGATCTCGAACCGTTTATGGCAAGAGGTAGAGCCTTAAAAGCCGAAGGCAAAAAGCACAACGACATCTTTGATATCCGTGAAGCAGAAATGAAATCTGGTGACCTTGCAATACCTTCAGGTGCAACGTTGCACATTTACTATGGAGCAAAAACCTTATACGATGCTGAAACCTCTAAAGTAGATGGCGCACAACTGCGCTATGTGATTTATATGCCTTGGGCTACAGCAGAATCTACAGGTTTACCAGCCAATCCAGTAGCTCCAAACCATCCTTGGATTATGAATCCTGGGACACACAGAGCACATATTATGATTTCTCCTTTAGCAGAAGACGCTACAGAATAGTAATAAAACCCTAAAATAAAAAAATCCCAATGTTAATGCATTGGGATTTTTTTATGTCATTGCGGGAAACAGTAATCTGTTTTATTGTAACTCCCTTATTTTTATTGAAATATACGTAGAACTACGTATAGTTTTTTGTAAAGTTTTTCTTAGCTTTATAAAATGATAATGGAATACTTTAACTGCTCTTATCCGGAATTAAAAAAGGGATAACGCGAGTTATTGTGAATATATAACTAGTTAGCAAACATTAAAAAATACTTAATAGTGGGTATTAAAACAATAAATTCTTTTAACTAATTTTAAAAAAAACATTTATGAAACAAATTTACATTTTAACAGTCTTTTTATTAATTGGATTACATATTCAATCCCAAACCACCGATGTTGTATCAGGTCTAGGTTCCCCTCGAGGAATATTACTAAATGGAAACGACTTATATATTGCGGAATCTAGTGCTGGTAAAATTTCTAAAATAGATATTACAAGCAACTCACCTGTAGCAACAGATGTTGTAACGGGTTTATATAATCTTACAGATAATGTTCAAGAAATAGCAATTAGTGGAAATGACCTATATTTTTCACAAAGTTTTTTAAGTAAAATTTCTAAAATAGACATTACTTCTAGTTCACCAACGGTTATAGATGTTGCAACAGGTTTAAATAACCCAGGAGGCATATTACTAAATGGAAATGACTTATATATTGCCGAATATAGTTCAGGTAAAATAACTAAAATAGATATTTCTGATAGTTCGCCGATGGTTACAGATGTTGTAACAGGCCTAAATGGACCAATCGACATATCACTCTACGGAGATGATTTATATATTGCAGAATATGATGCAGATAAAATTTCTAAAATAGACATTACAAGCAACTCACCTGTAGCAACAGATGTTGTAACAGTCAGTGTCCCATACTCTATGCTTATCAATAATAATGACTTGTATATTGTAGAAAGCGGAGCAAATAAAATCTCTAAAATAGATATTACCGATAGTTCACCGATAGCTACAGATGTTTTATTAGGAAATACACCTGTAGGCCTTGCAATAAATAATAATAGCCTGTATCTTTCTTCAAATACTGATGGTAAAATAAAAGAGTTAAATCTTTCTGAACTTTCTATTAATGAAACTTTTTTTAACAGAAATGTTGTAATATTTCCAAATCCTTCAAACAATTTTATTCAATTAGCAAATTTAACTAAAAGAGCAAAATATAGAGTTTATAACGTTGTTGGTTCAGAAATATATAGAGGAAGTGTCTCTGTTAATGAAAAAATTGATATTAAAAACTTCACAAATGGACTTTACTTCTTGAAATTTGACAACGGAAACACATTAAAATTCATAAAAGAATAAAAAACATTTGCTAACAATGTGTATAATTCATTGCTAGTTATAGCCTACTTACGAAAGTCCTCGCGGACTTTCTATCTGTGATTTATTTGCTAACTTTAGTGCTTAAACACGCAACGAAATCATACACTAGACCGTTAGCTTTAATGCAAAAAAAATCCGTCTGAATTGAAAATATGAACTACAAAATAGAAGAATCAAACCTGTTAGAGAAATTAAGTGAATTGGAAATTGACATTCCTGAATCTCTGACTTTTCTGCCTGAAAACATATCAGAAGTGAGTAATAAATCGGATTTTATATTTGCAGACTCTACAACGGATTTTAAGAAAGTTTTTAGACTTAATAATATTGCAGCAGCCCAATTGAATTCCGACTCTTCAATCTATCGGAATAGAAAAAGTGCTGACTATTATGGACCAGCAATTTTTATAAGTTTATCAATGTTATCTGAAAACCAGCACCTGATTGCAATAGCTATTAATGTTGCCTCTGAATATTGCAAGGACTTTTTCAAAGGTACACTTGGAAAGAAAAAAGTAAAACTTGACATTTATGTAGAAACTCATAAAAAAAAGACTGTCAAGAAAATATCTTACGAAGGAGATTCAGAAGGAATCAAGGATTTAGTTGACGTTATTAAATCAGTAAAATGACAAAAGCATACCTTATAAATCCTAATGAACTCATTCGTGATTACAACGAAGTGGTTGATAAAGCTCAAAAAATAGCGATTTACACAATTGGAATTGAGCTACAAAAAAAGGAAATAGAGGATTTACAACTCTATATTGATAAACTATCTGTTCAAAGAGAAGAATTTGCGACAAAAAATAATGGAAACGAAGCAAATCTTATTTATTGTTTGGAGCGATTAGCAATGATAATTCAGAGTGAAATAAAAATGCTTATAAGTT
Source organism: Winogradskyella sp. Asnod2-B02-A (assembly GCF_045063645.1). NCBI lineage: Bacteria > Pseudomonadati > Bacteroidota > Flavobacteriia > Flavobacteriales > Flavobacteriaceae > Winogradskyella > Winogradskyella sp. Asnod2-B02-A. The sequence continues at coordinate 171,335 of NZ_JBEFOG010000025.1, read as the reverse complement.
TAAAAGAAGATGAAATGTCACAAGCTTGGGATATTCTTGTCGATTGTCAAGTTCATTTAGGAACTGTAATTAGAAACTATCCATTTGAAAGTGACCATTTAGAAAATTACTTACAACGTTTACATAATTACGAGAAAACTCTATTTCCAAAAATGATTTTCAATAGTTATGGTGGATTTGTTAAAGAAAGTCATTGCTCAATTTGCAAATCTGATTATGGAGATTGTGACCATATTAAAGGAAAGTTATATAATGGAAAAATGTGTACACGAAATATAACAGAAGTTGAACTTGAGGAAGTTTCAATGGTGGAAAATCCTGCCAATAAACATTGTAGAGCTCTTTATATTGAAGAAAACGGAATAAAAATAGATTTATTAACAAAGAGAGAAATAAGCACTAAAAGCTAACACTGTATATAATTTATTGCTAGTTCTAGTCTACTTACAAAAATCCTCGAGAATTTTCTATTCAGTTTGTATTTGCTAAATTAGTTACTTAAACACGCAACCAATCTTACATAAACCCGTCAGGCAAAATGTAAGCCGAAATTAACGCAGAATGAAAAACCTACTTCCCTTTATTATTTCTTTCTTTTTACCTGGAGCAGGACAGTTTATTCTTAAAGACTTTAAAAAAGGTGGAATTATTTTATTTGTAGGTATAGTTTCAACCTTTCTTATTTTTAATATAGACTTCTTCGATTTAATCCCTTTATGGTTTCCTCACATAATTATTATGATTTGGGCCCTTTTTGATATTTTCGATAAGATTGAAAAACGTGATGGAAAAAAATCGGCAACCAGATATCTTGCATTTAGTTTACTTATTATAGTTATTTTATTTCCTTTAACTCTAACTATTTTAACAACTGGACTTTTTAAAAGTGCTGAATTTATAACGAATGAATACGTTAATGAAGACAGAACTAAAGAAGAAATGAATAACATATCGACTGAATTAAGTCTTTATAAAAATCATTATGGAGTTTTTCCAGAAAATTACGAATCATTTATTATACGTAAACCTATTTGGGGAAGATGGAAAGCAGATAGCTGGAAAAATCCCTATAAATATGAATTAATTGACTCTATAAATTACACACTGATTTCTGCTGGAAAAGATGGAATTTACAATAACGAAGATGACATAATAAGAAAAAATTAAAAAAACACAGTGCCTAACACTTTATAAAATTAATCCCTAGTTCTAGCCTACTTATTAAAGTCAGCGCAGACTTTCTATCTGTGATTTATTTGCTAACTTTAGTGCTTAACTACGCAACTAATATTATACAAACCACGTTGGCAATAATTACAAAATATGAATAAGAAAATTTTTACTTCGACCTTATTAACATTTAGCTTTTATTTTATGATTTCTCAAAATCAATTAGGTCAAGATTTAAATGGTGAGGTGGATTTTGATGAAATTGGGAATACAACTACTATTTCTTATGACGGAAATATAATCGCTCTTGGATCTGCTAATCATGATGGAATAGGTAACAATTATGGACATGTGAAAATTTATGAAAAGAATGGTATGAATTGGCAATTACTTGGGACTACTATTGATGGTCTACATAATAATAATCACTTAGGCCATAGAGTTTTTCTTTCTGCAAATGGAAATCGAATAGCAATAACTAATAGAGAAAATTTAATAGCACCAAATACATTAAGCGGTAAATCAGAAGTAGTTGTTTATGAGTTTGATGGAATGGATTGGATTCAAATTGGTCAAGAAATTGTAGGTCAGTCAGCAAATGACTTATTTGGAAACGCTATTTCATTATCATCTGATGGAAATAGAATTGCTATTGGCGCTGATAAAAGATCTACTGGTGCTACGGGAGTACCTTATGTTCATGTTTATGAGTATTCTTCAGGAACATGGACGCAAATAGGACAAGACTTGACTGGATCTGAAAATAGTGCTTACGGAGGATCTGTTTCTTTATCATCAAATGGAAACATACTATGCATAGGAAGTCCAAGTGCTAACAAGGCTAATGTTTATCAATTTAGTAGTAATAACTGGATACCATTAGGTCAAGAATTAAATGGTGAAAGCTCTAATGATTTCTTTGGAACTCAGGTGTCTATTTCTGACTCTGGTACTAGACTGGCTATTGGAGCACATGGAAATGACGGAAATGGCAATTTCTCGGGTCATGTTAGGATATTTGATTTTATCAATAATTCTTGGGTTCAGATAGGGAGTGATATAGATGGTGAGGCTATTCAAGATATATCGGGAACATCTGTTTCTTTATCTAACAGCGGAAATGTAGTTGCAATTGGTGCATATCGAAATGATGGTAATGGCAATAACGCAGGTCATGTTAGAATATTTGAATACAATAATACCGATTGGCTTCAAGTTGGAAATGACATCGATGGAGCAAATGCTGATGATGAATCGGGATTCTCTATTTCATTGTCTGGTAACGGAAATAGAGTCATAATCGGAGCACCAAAGAATGATGCTCAAGCTCTAAATTCAGGTCAAGCTAAAGTTTTTGACTTGAGTAGTTTACTTTCTATAAATAATGTATCATTAGAAGGTGATATTCTGGTTTATCCTAACCCATGTAAAGACAAAACATTTATTTATGGAAAATCGATTAATAATAAATTAAAAATCGATATAATAAACTTAAATGGAAAAATTGTAAAAAAAACTGAATTAATTGAAAACACTATTGATATGTCTGACTTGCAATCTGGGTATTATTATTTAAAGATTAGGAGTGCCGAAGGATCCGTAATTAAGCCAATAATTAAACAATAACTATTGCCAACACCGTGTATAATTAATTGCTTTGGCAAGTACTTATTTGGAAAATTCCTTCGGAATTTTCTCGCGTTCGTTTTTGTTTACTAAATTAGTTGCTTAAAACACGCAACAAACCATATACAAACACACTAAGCTGAAATAAATTCGGAATTTTGAGAGTTGCGGAATTGCTCACCGAATAGGAATTGAAAAAATAATATTAATTAACTTAACAAATAACAAGTCATGAAATTATTACAAGGATTTGGCTATTCCATATTATTTATTTTATTAGGAATTTATATTCTAAACACATCTGATTCAACCATTGGAAAAATAATTGGAACAAGTTGTATTGTGTTTTTTAGTGGAATCTTATTATGGGCAATATTTAAAAAAATTAAAGATTCAAGTAAATAAATTGAACCTCTAAAAAAACAATGAAAAGCGAACAATGTATAATCCATTGCTACTTCTCACCTACTCACTAGAATCCTCGCAAATTTTCTATTCGGTTTGTATTTACTAAATTAACTGCTTAAAGCAAAACATTATTCTTAGACAAAACTATCTTAGCACATTAAACACAATCTATGAAAAATACAATTACAATAGTATTACTGCTTTTATGCAATGTTTTAACATTTGCACAGGACAATGCAAAAAAGAAATTGGAAACAAAGTCCATGTTCGAAGTTCAAGTTGATTCTAAAACATATGAATTAGAAGAAGGCAACGAACTAGATATTGATGGTGAGTTAAAAAACCCAAAAATATCAATTAAACTGCTCGGCTATAAGAAATTTAATGCTGGGAATCTTTCATTTGAATATCCTAGTAACTTTAGTTTTGAAGTTGAAAAAAGTGAAGCTTATAGAAACTGGACATTAGATGGAAATAATTATGTAATAATGATTTTTGACATTGATGGAACATCGCAAGTAAAAGATTTCATTGATAATATGATAATTCAGTTTGGGAAAGAAAAATGCAAAACAAAAGATATTCAATCTCAACTTGGCGAAAAAATGTTAAGCGGAATTCAGTTAAATGTAGAATTGGTTGGACAAAAATTAAGTATTGAATTTTATAAATATAGTACTGGAGAAAATAATTCTAAATATATAGCATTTCAAGATTCTCTTGAGGAAGACGGATCAGCAACAACTGAAGGTAAAATGACATTTGAAATGATAAATACTAGTATCCAATATAAATAACGTATTACAATAAAAAATACAATTTATCACTTGACTATAAAATACTTACGGAAATTTTAGCTAATTTTATATTTGGTTTTTATTTATTAAACTACGTTTTAATAATAACTAACAAACCATATACAAACACCTTGGCTGTAATTTGAAAAATTCCGTAAATGGCGAGAATATTTGGCACTATAGAATCATTAAAATCTCTAAAATCTGAGTTAGAGAATAAAAGAGTTACCAGATTTAATTCTGTAGGCGAGATTAATCATTTTTTGTCAAATTATAATTCAGAAAAACTCATAATTCTTAATGACGCTTCAGATAAATTGGAAATAGAATATTCTGAAACGTGTACTAACCTTGAAAAAAGAATTCATAAGAAAACTAAAATAATCAATTTAGAGACGGAAAAAATAGATAATAAAATCTCTAATTTACAGACAAAAATTGATTTAATTCACAGTAATAAAGGTCATAACTTTTTCAAAAAACTACTCTCAAGTGTACACCTTTATTTTCTATCAAATCAATCTAACCAATTTGTAAAAAATAAAATAAAATTGATAAGTTCATCTGTAAAAGAAATCTCTAAAAACATTGAAAATGATGAACTTTTCATAAAAGAATATCAAAATAATAAACAAGACTTAATTAAAAAAAAAGCAAAACTTAAAATTGAAAAATTAGAATATACACGTAAAGTTTTAGAAAACTCAGAAAATCTAATTTCAGGAGCAATTGGAGAAAATTTAGTTGTTAAAGAAATAAAGAAACTTTCGGATGATTATGTTTTAATTAATGATTTTAATTTAAATTTTTCTCCGCCAGTCTTTTATAAAAAATATAATCAGAGAATTAATTCCATACAAATTGACCATCTCTTAATTTCAAAAGCAGGGATTTTTATAATAGAAACAAAAAATTGGAGTAAATCGTCTGTCAATTCTTTAAGCTTAAGATCACCAATTGAACAAATTGAAAGGTCAAATTTTGCTCTTTATATTTACATTTCTGAAAATCTAACTTTAAACGAACATCATTGGGGAGAACAAAAAATACCCATTCGAAATGTAATTGTTATGATTAAAAATAAGCCAGAAGCTAAATTTAAGTATGTAAAGGTAAAATTACTCCGAGAATTAAATGATTACATAAAATATTTTGATCCTGTTTTATCCGAAAAACAATTGAATAAAATAATAAACCATTTGACTTGATAAAAACTACTGCCAACAACACATCTAATTAATCCCTAGTTCTAGCCTACTTATTAAAGTCATCGCAGACTTTCTATCTGTGATTTATTTGCTAACTTTAGTGCTTAAAACACGCAACTAATCTTATACAAACAGGCTGCAAACAATTAAAACCCAAAATTACAAATGAAGAAACTAAATTTATTATTAGGAGTTTTAATAGGACTAAGCATGTTTTCTTGCTCGTCTGATGACAGTAATTCTAATGAAGAACCTGGGTTGAACGAGAAAAAGCTCATTAGAGTCATCGAAGAAGGCAATTACGGAACATATGAAAAACTATATATGTATGATTCCGATAATAACGTTTCTGAAATAGAAAGCAGTTTTACCGCATTAGGGCAAACAAATTCAGATGTATACCATACTATTTTTAACTATGAAAATAATTTAATTATATCTGCTACGCATAACAATAATGGGTCATTATACAGAACATTTGAATTTAACTATTTAAATAATAATTTAATTGAAAGAATAATTTACGATGCTATTGGCATTGAAGATGAAAAATTAGAATTCACTTATAATTCTGATAATCAGATTGAAAGTTACAATTATTCTGTACAGACTGAATTTCAACAAACCGTGAATTTCACATATGATACCAATGGTAATATTATAACAGCAGAAGATACTGATTATTCTGAAATTCAATATGACACGCATTCAACACCTAGTGATGCTTTTACTAATTCTAATAAAATTATTTTTGAAGCTGAGAGCCTTCTTATGAACTTATGTGGAAACAATGAGACAAACAGAACCACAACCTATAATTACTTACTACCAAATGAGGTTATTTATCATTTTGAAACGTCTATAACATATGATGCTGATAATTATCCTTTAAGTAAAATAGTAACAGAAACAGATAACAATAATAATCAAAGAATCGCTAGAACAACTACATTTGAATACGAATAAAACTGTTTGTGACACGGTGGACAATTAATTCCTAATTATAGCGGACTCAAAACAAATCCAGATCATTTTAAACACTGAAATTAATGATTAAATTCACCATCTAAAAGATTGTAATGGACATAAAAGATAAAAACATAACGTTTAAAGCAGTTATTTTTGATTTAGACGGTACATTGGTTAATTCACTTCAAGATATAGCAGATGCTATGAATACGGTTCTTAAAAGCTACAATTACCCGACGCATAGCTATGAAAAACATCAAAGTTTTATTGGTAGTGGCATTAGAAGTCTGGTAAGTAAATCGCTACCATTAGCACATAATGATGACCAACAAGTTGAGCGTTGTTTGCATGCGATGATTGAGGTCTATCGCAATAATTGTACTAATAAAACAAAACCATACGATGGCATTATTGAATTACTCAACAATTTAATTTCTCGAGATATTAAAATCAGTGTATTATCTAATAAGGCTGATGAGTTGACTAAGAAAATCACACATGCGTTATTCCCTAACTATTTTGATCCTGTAATTGGTTTAACTTCTGAACCGCTTAAAAAGCCAAATCCTTTTACAGTCATAGAAATCGCTAAAAACCTAGGCATTAAAGTTGAAGAAATAATTTACGTAGGAGATACTGGTATTGACATGCAAACTGCAACTAATGCAAATATGTATGCCGTTGGTGTATTATGGGGTTATAGACCAAAAGAAGAATTAGTTGCAAATGGTGCTAAATATGTATTAAGCGATCCATTAGATTTAATGAAACTTATATAACCTAAGATTATTTGGGCTGAGACTATAAATACAAAGTTAGTGACGTGCTGGCTCAATTTCATATAGTCATACTCCATTAATTTTAAACAAACACCTGTTTTTTTAAAATACAAAAAAAAGCCTTTTTACAACTTAAAACACTATATTTAAGACATATAGATAATTACCACCAACCTAAAACCAAAAAAAAATGAAAAAATTACTCATTGCTTGTTTAACCTTGAGCTTCATCTTGGTCTCCTGTAAAGAGGAAGCAAAAAAAGAAGTTATAGCGACTGAAAATTCAGATTTTGCAACCATGTTAGAGGGTTATAGTGAGGGCAAATTAAAGCTGAATCCTATTGAGGCTACGTTTATTGGAGATTCGCGTTTTGATGCTTCGTTTCCTAATTTTCTATCTGATGCATACCATAAAGATTTTCAAAATTTTTATACGTCTTACGCATCAAAATTAAAAGATTTTAATGATGCTGATCTCACAGAAAGTGAACAGATGAGTAAAGCGGTAATGGCTTGGGATTGCGAAATGGCATTGGCACAATCTAGTTTTAAAAATGATGTTTACATGCCAATCAACCAAATGTGGTCTGGTAATTTATTGATGACACAATGGGCTTCTGGTACTAGTGCACAACCTTTTAAAACCGTTAAAAATTACGACGATTGGTTAAAACGACTACAACAGTACAACGTTTGGTTACAAACGGCAGAAGAACGCATGAAAGAAGGCAGCGCAGAAGGTTATGTATTACCAAAATCACTGATCAAAAAAGTGATTCCGCAGTTTGATGCACTAACCACAGTGAACACCTCAGCTGAAGGTATCACTGACCTTTCTGAGCATTTATTCTATGCACCTGTACTTGCTATGCCAGATAGTTTTTCTGAAGAAGATAAAGAGCGCTTAACCGAAGCGTATGCTAAAGTATTAATGGACGAGCTTCTACCCTCATTTAAATCTATGGCATTCTACTTACAGTCTAATTATTTAGATGCAGGAAGAACAAGTAGTGGTATTTCGGAAGTACCAAATGGCAAAGCCTATTACGACCATGCGATTAAGTTTTTTACAACCACAAATATGACGGCTGATGAGATTCATGAATTAGGCTTAAAAGAAGTGGCAAGAATTTTAGCCGAAATGGAAAAAGTAAAAGCACAAGTAGGTTTTGAAGGAGACCTTAAGTCTTTTTTTAATGCGGTTAGAACCAATAAAGATTTGATGCCTTTTAAGACACCAGAAGAAGTGATTGCGAATTTTAATGCCATTCACAACACCATGAAACCCAAATTAAATGAACTTTTTGCGAATAAGCCAAAAGCCGATTTTATAGTAAAACAAACCGAAAAATTTAGAGAAGCTTCTGCCAGTGCAGAATATAATCCTGGAGCTGCAGATGGCTCAAGACCTGGTGTTTTTTATGTCCCAATTATTGATGCTGCAAATTACAATACGTTTTCTGATGAAGCTTTATTTTTACATGAAGCCATACCAGGACATCATTATCAGATTTCTTTAACGATAGAAAACGAAGATTTACCAGAATTTAGAAAGTCCTTATGGTATAGCGCTTATGGTGAAGGTTGGGCACTTTATACTGAGAGTTTAGGAAAAGAATTAGGCTTGTACACAGATCCTTATCAATATTTTGGTATGTTGGGTATGGAAATGCACAGAGCAATTAGGTTAGTCGTAGATACAGGTATCCATGCTAAAGGCTGGAGTAGAGAAAAAGCGATTGAATATTCTTTAGAAAATGAAGCAGAATCTGAAGCAAGTATTACCTCCGAAATTGAGCGTTATATGGCCATGCCAGGACAAGCCTTATCTTATAAAATAGGTCAACTTAAAATAAGAGAACTGAGAGCCAAGGCTGAACAAGAACTAGGTGATGCTTTTGATATCCGTGAGTTTCATGCGCAAGTGCTAGAAACTGGATGTATTCCGCTTGCACTTTTAGAAAAGAAAATTGATGCATGGATTACGAAAAGTTAATAGACAATTTAGAAAAATTTAGTCCTTGTTTCTATCTGTGAGATTCAACATAAGTAGCGTAATTAGATGAAAGGTCATTAAATTACGCTACCATATTACATCACATAAATTAATAAGCCATGAATATATTCTATAATTCTGAAAAGAAAAAAATAACAGGTTTAACGCTAGCGATTATCTTATTTGGTTTACTTACTCATACTTGGTTATTAAAATAGGATAAGAAGTCAAACGAATAAAAAAGAAGTTTTAAATTGCAATGAAACAGCTTATCACTTTAGTAATCTTAATCTTCGGCTTTACCAACTGTAACCATCAAGATAAAAAAGAAGGAACAAACATCACCAAAGAAAACGGCATCACTTGTCATACAAAAGCTTGCCAAGGAACTTACCAAGGCAAAGAATTTATAAACGGAGACGACATTGCACATCAATTTTCTAATACCATGTCTGAGGCTGTTGGAGACCAATTAAAAGCACTTTTTACATCTGGTGATTATAGTAAAGTAGATTTTGAACAGATAATGATGATTACAAAAGGTATGGGTTCTGGTAATGTCACTTACACCTTATCTATTCCTTTTAAAACAGTGAGTCAAAAATGTGAAGCCTATACGTCTTTTGATCATGTTGGTGGTTGGAATCATACTCCTGCCCTTTCGCAACGCAAAGCACAACTTAAGGATGTATTGATGCAAGGCCATCAATTAAATATTAGTGATTTAAAAACTACACCAGAAGGTTTACAAGAATATTGGATACAGTGGAAAAATAAAACGATTCAAGCTGATTGTGAGTAAGCGTAATTTTCATTTTTGAAGGTTCTCGCTACAATCCCGATAAAAAAATCGGAATCAATCAAACTGGCGTTAGTGGTTTTCAATTAAATTACTTTTACTAACTTGGCTCTAATCATTTGTCTTAATAAATCCTTCGTAAAATGTATATCGCAACTTTAGTCGTCATTTTCATAGTCATTGTTGGCTTTTGCTATTACAATAGAGATTTATTAGATTTTAATGACGATACCACAGGACCAGACGAAGGTGATTTTTTTGATGATTAAATTAATAAACTAAAAAAATCCTGATACAATGTATCAGGATTCTTTTATAGAAAATTCAATTTGGGAATTCTATTTCTATGTATGTGTTACAGTACAATTAATGTTTCTTTTTAGAGATCTGGAAGGATTTACTTTATGTTTCATTAATTGAGGATGATGTTATATCCTTTACTAATAAGACACAGATATTTTAAATATGTCACAAAGTGCATGCGTTTATTTCTAGAATAATCCCGACTATGTCTTCCAATAAAATCATTTTTCATTAAATAGACCGAGAAATTTTCGAAATAAAAATTTTCTAAAAACAACACATCATTATTTTTAAACTATATTTACTTCTAATACCTACTTATTAATTTGAAAATAAAACGATTATGTCACCCAAACTACCTCATCTTACAGCACTTTTATTTACCATTATTCTTATTTCCTGTTCACCAGAAGAAAACACCAGCACTACACCAGAAGACACTAATGAATTTATATTTAATGGTGTAAGCTACCCTTTAGTATCTGCTATAATTACTGACGAGAATACAACAACTAATGCACCAAGTGATATAGGAATTAGCTTGTTTAATAAAACAAGTTCAGAAATAACTGGTAATGGAGATTTAGATGCTGTTGCATTTGTGTATTTCGATATTAATACTGCAAGTATAGAAAACACAACTTATGATACTATTGAAGATTATGATATTTCAATTAATAGTTCATTTGAAAATGGAGAATTCAATCCTGGCACTATCCTTCTATCGGACAACGACCCAGATGCTGATGTCTTTGCACAATCTGGTTCTGTTACTATTACTAATTTTACTTCATACAATATTGTTTTTACATTTACCTTTACCAGAACGGATGGACAAGTCATTACAGGTAGCTATGATGGTAATTATTTAGCTCCCAATGGCATTAATTAAACGCTCTAAATTATAGACACCATCAACTTTACCGAAACACATATTGTTCCTAGTTTACCGTTTCCAATGCGACTACAAGAGTATGGTGTTGGTCTTTTTAAGTCTGCATTAACTAAGTCTGCATTAAAAAAAGCACTAAAGAAAAAGTATATAACGGTTAATGACCATATCGCAACTTCTGCAACATTTATAAACGGAGGAGAACGCATTACCTTAGCTATTCCAAAAGATGTAAGTCCAACTAAGACATTAATTTTCCCGCTCACAGTTATATTTGAAGATGATTATTTAGCTGCAATTCACAAACCTGCAGGTATTTTAGTAAGTGGTAATACGTTTAAAACTATTGGAAAAGCTTTAGCGCAAAACATAATGCGAAGTACACTTTTTGATGCTACAAGACCTCAGCCAGTGCATCGCTTAGATTTTGCAACTACGGGAATTTTATTAGCGGGAAAAACAAGCGCTAGCATTAGAGCTTTAAACCAACTTTTTGAAGCTAAAACCATTAATAAAACCTACTATGCTGTGACTATTGGACATATGGATACAGAGGGTAAAATTACCTCTAACATTGATGATAAACCATCACAATCTCATTATAAAGTTTTGTCATCAGTAGATTCAAAGCGATTTGGCCAACTGAACCTAGTACAATTAAACCCCTTATCTGGCAGACGACATCAGCTACGCAAACATCTTTTTAGCATTAACCATCCCATACTTGGAGATAAAACATATGGTATTTCAGATTTAATTTTGAATGGCAAAGGCTTGTATTTACACGCTTATTCTTTAAGTTTTAAACATCCATTTACAAAGGAAACTCTATATTTAAAAGATGACTTCCCTGAACGCTTTAAAAAATTGTTTCCATCTAAAATAGCAGAAATTATGGCTAACGACACTAGCCATCTTTAATTAGATAAAACGTTATTAATTTACTTTTCTATTACCATTAGTCCATTTGCATTTAACTCTTCTTAAAGACTTATAACCCAATAGATAAAACCACATAATCTGTTTTAATACAATTTAAAGTATCTACGTTTCACAAAAAAAACATAAAAGCTACAAATACAGAGAGTTACCTCCTTAGACTTTAGCATACAATAATTACGATTAAATGCAAAAAAAAGAGTTGAACATAACAAAAATACACCTCAACTACTGATTGTTAATAACTTACAAAAAATATATTTTTTTTACTGTTTGATATCACCTATTTTTAAAAAGCTATAAATCAACTAATTGACATATGTCAATAATTAAAATTGGGAAAACAAATGACAGCCGACGTACAAAACTTAAACGCAGAGCGCTATTCAAATGAAGTATTTGAATTATGGGCCAACCACCAAAACCTTAATAAACCTGAGGATCATTTATTAAACAAGTACATCACAGACACTTCTAAACATGTCTTAGAAGCCGGAACAGGAGGAGGAAGACTCTCTTTTTGTATTGAAGAAAAAGGATTCAATCATATTTCTGCATTCGATGTGGTGCCTAATATGATAGCACATGCAAAAAAACGAGCGAGCACCAATGATTCTAATATTAATTTCAACATATCTGATGCTGCTGTTTTAGAAAATTATGACAGTGATTCGTTTGACTATTTAGTGTATCTGCAGCAAGTATTGTGCTTTATAGATAAAAAAGATTTGTTCACCAATGCACTAAAAGAGGCTTACCGTGTTGCTAAAAAAGACGCTATTGTTATGTTTTCGTTTTTAGATTATGAATCTAAAATCTACAATCCTGCCTTAAGTTCTTTTGTAAATGTGTTAAGAAAACTAAGAAACGAAGAACAGTCTAGTCGTCATCTTCCATGGTTAAAAATAAATAATGATATCAATTGGAAACTGTTTCACAAAAACCAGCCTAAAACCTATTGGGTAAAACGTGCAGAAATAACGGCATTATTAGAGGACATTGGTTTTTCTGTAGTAGAAGCAAAAAATGCCAATCAGTTTTCAAAAAACACAAGCAAACGCAAAGGTATTCTTTACGTAGTGTGTAAAAAATAACATACCACAACTAAAGACGTAAAATCAGATTGGTTTTTAACAATTTTTATTACCTTAAACCCTCTAACTAATCAAGTAGGTTTATGAAAAATGTTTTAGCAACCATTATTGGGTTTATTGTCGCATCCTTAACCGTTTACATTTTTGAGTCAATTATAGGACATAATTTATTTCCATTACCAGAAGGAGCAAAACCTATGGATATGGAGTGGATAACAAACAATATGGATAAAATCCCTATGGGTTCAAAAATATGTGTTGTTATTGGTCATTTTGCTGGCATTATAGCTGGTATGTTTGTAGCCGCTAAAATTTCTAAACAAAGTATCATTCCGTCTTATATTGTGGGCATACTTATGCTTGCAGCCACCGTTTTTAATATTATTATGCTACCAAAAGAATTATGGTTTTCACTCTCTGATGGATTGCTAGCTATTGCTGGTTTCATCATTGGAAAAACATTGGCCCAAAAGCAAATACAGAAATCTTAGTAAACATATTTTATTATGTTAAGCTTATAATACTTCTTATTATAATGCTTTAACCTAATAATAAACGACTCAGTTAAGTGGCAGACAAAATAAGTTTAAGAGACGCAATTTCAATTGGTATTGGAGGCATGGTTGGTGGAGGTATTTTCGCTGTACTTGGTTTAGCCGTTTCAATAGCGCATGGAGGAACTCCTATTGCATTTTTATTTGCAGGTATTTTGGCACTAATTACATCGTATAGTTATGTAAAACTATCCCTAAAGTATCCTGACAGAGGCGGCACTGTTAAATTTATAAATCAAGGCTTTGGTGTTTCAATTTTTAGTGGAGCCATTAATAATTTACTGTGGGTAAGTTATATTATTATGCTCTCGTTGTACGCTTCTGCTTTTGGATCTTACGCTCCTAACTTATTAGAGCTAACACAAAACAAAACCATTGACTTTCATATTTATGCAAGTGCCATTATTATTGTGGCTACTGCAATAAATTACTATAGTATTGCTGTCGTTGGCAAAATAGAATCTTACGCAGTGATTATAAAACTGATTATTTTAATTGGTTTTATTGGTATAGGAGCTTATGGTCTTATCGGTAATCCTAATATATCACAATTAGCAATTTCTAATTGGGAAACACCTGTACAATTATTTGCTGCTGGTATGGTGATTTTTGTGGCTTATGAAGGTTTTGAATTAATTGCCAATGCAGCACCAGATATTGTAAATCCTAAAAAAAATATTCCACGCGCTTATTATTATTCCGTAATTTTTGTGATCATTCTTTATATTATCATTGCCTTTGTAACAGTAGGCTCATTACCTTTTGATAAAATTGCAAAAGCTGAAGATTATGTTTTAGCCGAAGCTGCAAAACCTATGCTAGGTCAAATAGGATTTACCATTATTACCATTGCCGCTTTAATTTCTACATTTTCTGCTATTAATGCTTCGCTTTATGGAGGCAGTCGTGTTAATTTTGAAATTGCCGAAGATGATGAATTACCACATCATTTTACCTCCAAACTTTGGTGCCAACCTATAGGATTGCTCATTACTGCAATAGCAACATTAGTTTTAGTGAATTTATTAGATTTAGAAAGTATTTCTACAGCCGGAAGCGTAGGTTTTATTCTCATATTTGGCATTGTAAATTGGGTAGGTTTTAAAACCGCTAAAGACACTAATAGCAATAAGATAATTCCTTTAGCTGGTAGTCTACTTTGTGCGTTAGCTTTGGTGATATTGATTAATCAACAGTACAAATCTAACCTAACAGGTATCATAGTTTCGCTAGCTATTATTAGTTTGTGTTTTATTTCAGAGTGGATTTTTAAAACATATGAAAAGAAACGAAACAGTTAGTATAACTTTAAAAGTAAATTAGGGTCAGGACAATTTTCTTTATAAAACGCCAAATCAAGTTGATTACTTACTCCTGGATAATCACCTTTATATTCTTGAATATCCTTTATAATTTGAAAGTGTAAATGCGGTGGATAATCACCGTTAACTTCAGCAGTACCCAATGTTGCTATTGCTGCTCCTTGCTTCACTTCTACTCCAACTTCTAAATTTTGAATGGAAGCCAAACTTAAATGGCCGTACAACGTATAAAACTCAAAGCTATCAATATGATGTTTCAAAATAATGGTTGGTCCATAATCACCATAATTAGTATTGTTTTTAAAACTGTGAATTACGCCTGCTAAAGGTGCAAATATTGGTGTATTGGCTTCAATCCAAATGTCTAATCCTAAGTGGATATTACGTTCTGTTTCTGGATTTGATTGATTAAAATAATCACTACGTTGGTAAATGCCACGATGCTCTAAATAACCTCCATAGGCAACTTTGACTTCATTGCTTTTCATATAATTCCAAATAAATGTTTCTAAATCATTAGAAGATGAGACATTAATGGCTTTTAAGTCAGCATTATGAATGGATAAGTCGAGAGGTGAATAATCGCTCTTAAGAATTGAACAATCTATTAAAGGCTCTGCTATGCGTGACTTTAGAAATTTCTCGAAAGTTGAAAGCGACATAAAATGAAAATTTCCATAAAAATAGGAAAACTATATTATGGAAAACAGGCAGTAAAAATAAAACTAATCACTGACATTGAGTGATAGTCACAGTGAAAAGGTATTGTATTAATTAATAATCACATTACTAAATTTTGCATTGACCACAATATTTCGGTTAGAACTTTGACCATCAGGATAATTACGCAGTGTTTTTTGTTCAGTTACTTTGTTATTATATTTTGATCGATTGCCTTTAAAGTACAATGAATAATCCACATCTTTTGGCAAATTAATTAGGGCATCACTATTTTCTAACACCAAGTTAAGATTCTTAAACGTAGCGCTTAAATTAGAAATGGTTAAATCACCAAAACTACCATCAATAATAGCTGTATCATTTAAATTGCCTAAGGTAATATTAGACGATTTAGAATTCAATACTAAATTTTGAACCGTTTTAATCTGAGCTTTGTCTACAAAATTTAAATTCAAAGT
This sequence comes from Winogradskyella sp. Asnod2-B02-A, assembly GCF_045063645.1. Taxonomy (NCBI): domain Bacteria; kingdom Pseudomonadati; phylum Bacteroidota; class Flavobacteriia; order Flavobacteriales; family Flavobacteriaceae; genus Winogradskyella; species Winogradskyella sp. Asnod2-B02-A. Next base: position 155,340 of record NZ_JBEFOG010000025.1, on the reverse strand, counting down.
CCCTAAATTCCAAGTATTCACCATAACCGGAGAATAAGACACATTGATGGAAGTATCACTTCCATCAATGTGTTCTGCTACTAAAAATGAGTGCGAAATATCACCTTTCATGTTGTGTATTACAGAAGATATTTTTAATTCACCATGTCTAATATTGGTCTTTAGTTTAGCTTTTTTAGGTATTTTAATTTTAATCACCTTTTTTACTTTATTGTGGTTTCCTGATTCTAATCGCTTCACCAAAGTAGACGCTCTTCTATCCGCTAAATATTCGTGTCGTTTTGCAAGCTCTTCTTGACGTTTCTCCATGGACTCACCTCTTTTCTCCATGGCTTCAGCACGTTCTTCCATTTGCCTCTCTAAATTCTCACCCCAAACTTCCATTTTTTCTTCCCATTCTTTACCAAATTTAGCACCAAATTCCTCTCCCCATTTTTCCATATCCTTACCATACTTTTCACCAAACTTCTCTCCCCATTTCTCAATATCTTTAGCCCATTTACCGTCAAAACGCTTCGCATAATCTTCTCCCCATTTTTTCATTTTATCTTGGTAACCAGACTCTCCAAACTGTCGTGCCCATTCTTCCATTCGTTTTTGAAATTCTTTGCCTCCCTTTTTTTCATATTTCTTACTCCATTCTGTTAAATATTTCTCGCCTTGATCTTGGTAACGTTCGTAGTCAAATTCAATGGTTGTAACTCCTTTTGGCAATTCTGGTAACTTGGGCATAATTGGCATTTCAGGAAGCTCTGGCAAAGCAGGAAAATTGGCAAGATTTGGCATATCTGACAGCACCATTATCTCTGGCATTTCTGGTAATTCAATGAGTTGATACTCTAATTCTGATAATGCATTTGAATATTCTGAATGAGGAAACAAACCAGAACTACTTCCTCCTGTAGAAGAAATAACCACACTATCATTTGAGCCTTCTATCTTTAAATTCCAGCTTTCTAATGCTTGTTTTAATTCATCTTGAGATAATTTTTCACCTTCAATATAAGCTTCAATTTCAACAACATCTTTGTTCCATGTGTCTATTTCGAGTTCTACATAACTGGTATTTAAATCTACAGTCACATCTTTATTGACCTTGATAGATTGGGAGGTTTTAGTCATTTTTTTCTGTGCATAACCAAAAGTAGTTAAGAGACACATTACTAAAATTCTGATTTTTTTCATAACGTTTAATTTAAATGTTCGTTTTTTGATTGATTGATTGATTGATTGATTCTAAATACGCTCTTCTGAAAAAGCGTCGTCATTATATTCGTGTAACTTAGTTTTGAGGCGCATCACTAGATTTAGTCTAAATTTTAAATTGTCTATTAGTGCATCTAAAGTGGCTTCATTTGGTCCATTATCGTTTAGTTCAATTGTTAAGGATTTGTACTCATCGTTTAATTCTTTAAGCCTTTCTACGTAACCATCAAAGAGTTCCTTATTTTCTGGTGTTAATTGTACTTTAGATAATTCTAAGTTTATACTTGCTAAATAATAGTCTTCCACTTTTTTTAAATCAGGAGATACATCTCCTAGGGTTTTAATATTTGTATTGACCACTTCATTAGGTGTTACAGAATTCATTGGCATTTTAAAAAACTGATATGCTCCATAACTTAAACCCAATAACAGAATGACACTCGCTGCTACATTTAAAAATCCGAATTTAAATGCCGATTGTTGTTGCTGTGGCAACTCTTTTTCTAGCTTTTCTAAAAAACGAGCTTCGTGTCCTTTAGACATTTTTACCGTTTCGTTTTTAGGCTCATTTTCAAATAAATCTCTAATATCTTGTGCCATTTCTCTCAAATTTTAATGCTAATTGTAATTTTTGTTTCCCTCTAGATAATTGTGTTCTAGATGCAACTTCAGAAATATTTAAAATCTCTGATATTTCTTGATGATCGTAGCCTTCCATTAAATAAAGCATCACCACATATTTGTATTTTTCTGGTAAATCTTCAATCGCTGATTTTACGGTTTCAAGTGTAATATCATCTTCAATTGTCCATTCACTCTCATGGTTTTCTTCAATGACATTAATGTGATAATCCTCTAATTCTACCAAACGTTGCCGTTTAGATTTTAAAACATCAATACAACGATTAATGACAATCCGTTTTAACCAGGCTCCAAAACTTACTTCCGCTTTATATTGTTCTAATTTTGAAAATGCTTTTATAAATGCTTCTTGCACAATATCTTCAGCTTCCATGGTGTCATTTACAAATCGTAGCGCTACGAGCAACATGCCATTACAGTATTGATTATACAGTTGCAATTGCGCCTGCCTATCATTCTGTTTGCATTTTTCAACAATATGAATTTGAAACGTGCTGATTTTAATTTGGTTTTTTGATTGGTTATACATTAAAGACGATGCAAAAATTGAAGTGTTGCAAAAAAGTATTATTTTTTTTTCAATTTTATAAGATTTACTTAAAATTCAACGTTAACACTCTATAAATTTAAGGATTTGAATTATCTTTAAATCTTGAATGCCTATGTTTGGCATAACTCTAATACATTAAGATTAACAACTATGTTAAAACGCCTTCTGATTATCTTGTCTATTGTGGCACTAGGCTTACTTTTATATTCAGTATTTGTAGAAAATATTTTCTCACCGCGCTTAAGTCCAAAGGATTCTGTTGAAACCACATTAAATCACCTCAAATTAAAGGTGGAATACAACAGACCATCTAAACGCGATCGTGATATTTTTGGTGCACTTGTACCTTTTGATAAAGTCTGGAGAACTGGCGCAAATGAAGCAACCACTTTTGAGACCAACTATGATCTTTTAATTGATGGCATAAAATTGAAAAAAGGAAAATATACCATTTGGACCGTACCCATGAAAGATAATTGGAAAGTAATGTTTAATTCTAAACAGTATGATTGGGGAGTTAATGAAAAGATGGAACCCATGTGGGATCCTAATTACGATGCTGTAGAGCTCGTTGTACCGACACAAAAATTAGATGAAACTGTTGAGCAGTTTACCATTGCTTTTGATAATAAAACAGGGAACTTAAAGCTAACTATGGCTTGGGATAATACCTTTATTGAAGTGCCCATAAAAGAATATCCTACAACTAAACCTTAATAATTGTGAGTTACTATTGCGGTTTAGGAAATTTATGAATCTGTTAATAACAGAAAAAATAATACTTTTAAGACCAGTAAGACAAAAAACTAATGACGTATAAGTTTACGATTATAGTTCCGGTTTATAATGAGGAAGATAATTTAGAACGTCTAGAAACGGAACTTTTAAAATATCTTAATATTGCAACGGTTACAACTTCTGTACTCTTTGTAAATGATGGTTCTATTGATAACAGTCAAGCATTAATTGAATCTATTTGTAAACGCAATGACGCGTTTGACTTCATCCTTTTTAAAAATAATAAAGGTTTAAGTGCTGCCATTAAAGCTGGTTTTGATCATGTAGATTCGGAATTAGTAGGTTATATAGATTCTGATTTACAAACATCTCCAGAAGATTTTAATCTTCTCTTAGAACACATTGACTCGCATGAATTGGTGACAGGAGTGCGCTCTAACCGTAAAGATTCGTTTGTTAAAACCGTGTCATCTAAAATTGCCAATGGTATAAGACGTGCTTTTACACATGATGGTATGGACGACACTGGCTGTCCGCTTAAAGTTATTAGAACAGATTACGCTAAACGAATCCCAATGTTTAATGGCTTACATCGCTTTTTACCAGCAATGATTCTATTACAGAATGGACGTGTGACACAAATCACTGTGCAACATTTTCCAAGACTGGCTGGCACTGCTAAATTTGGCTTGTGGAATCGATTAGTTGGTCCTTTAATAGATTGTTTTGCTTATTTATGGATGAAGAAAAAGTATATTAATTACCAGGTAGAAAAATCGAGTAAACAAAATCTATAATTTGAAAGATTGGATTATTTACAGCATCGGATTTTTAGCTCAGATTTTATTTTCCTCTCGGCTTATCATTCAATGGCTAGCTTCAGAAAAACAGCGTAAAGTTATCACTCCAAAAACCTTTTGGACGCTAAGCTTAATTGCTTCATTTTTATTATTTATCTATGGCTATTTACGCTTAGACTTCGCTATAATGTTAGGTCAGAGTTTAACCTATTTTATCTACATCCGAAATTTACAATTACAAGGTCAGTGGCAAAAGTTCCCGAAAATTGCCCAATATTTATTATTTGTTGTACCTATTCTTATTGTGATATTCTATTATAATAACAATAAAATAGATATGCAATTATTATTTAAAAATGCTGATATACCAACATGGCTATTAGTTTTAGGGATTGTAGCACAAGTTATTTTCACCTTACGTTTTGTATACCAATGGATCCATGCAGAACGTAATAAGGCATCTACATTACCTATGGGGTTTTGGGTATTAAGTTTAATCGGAGCCAGTTTAATATTAACTTATGCTATTATAAGAAAAGATCCTGTACTATTTCTAGGTCACTTATTTGGCATGGTGATTTATGCGCGTAATGCTTATTTAATTAGACATACTAATGATTAAAATCATTGAAAAACATCCTATAATTAGTCTTTTACTTTTTGTAATTGTAATGCTTGGTTTTACCATTGATGCTATTCCTGTGACTATAATGGAAGCTCGCAATTTTATTTCAGCAAGAGAAATGCTTACTGATAACAATTGGATTTTAACCACTATGAATGGTGAAGCACGTTACGAAAAACCACCTTTACCAACATGGATTACAGCTAGTTTTGGTTATGTATTTGGTATAACATCTGTTTTAGCTCTGCGATGGCCAGCACTACTATTTGTAGCTCTTATTGGCATTTCAGTTTATTTATTATCTAAAAGATTAGAGCTAACATCACCACATAGCTTAATTAATGGTTTTATTGCCCTAACATCTTTTTATGTTATAGGTATTACTATTGAAGCACCTTGGGATATTTATACGCACGGCTTTATGCTTATGGCTATATATCAACTTTTTATATTGTTAAAAACTGAAAAAACAATACTGATTAGAAGTTTGCTTTTTGTGATATGCTTGGCAGGCTCAGTGTTATCAAAAGGTCCTGTGTCTCTTTATGTATTGTTTCTACCTTTTGTAATTTCTTATGGTATTGCTTTTAAATTAAAAGGAGGTATACTTTATTTTTTAAAAATATTTAGTCTTTTAGTTTTCGGAATTGTTTTAGGAGCTTGGTGGTATCTTCATGTTAGAGTCGCAGATCCTGAAACATTTACAGCCATTGCAGAACATGAAACCTCAAACTGGCATAGTTATAATGTACGTCCATTCTATTATTATTGGAGCTTCTTTGTGCAAAGTGGATTATGGACAGTTCCTGCATTTATCAGCTTAATATATCCTTATCTAAAAACGAGAGTTTCAAACTTAAAAGCTTACAGATTTACGTTCTTTTGGACCATTATAGCTGTGATTTTATTATCCGTTATTCCAGAAAAGAAATCGAGGTATTTAATGCCTGTCCTTATTCCTTTGGCTTTTAATATTGGTTTTTATATTGACTATTTAATTCGTGAATTCAAAAATTTAAAAGATAAAAAAGAAACGCTTCCTGTGTATTTTCAATTTGGCTTAATAGGCTGTATTGCTGTATTTTTTTGGGTTTCAGGTTTTTATTTCAATCATTTATCTGGCATAAATCTATTAAGGTTTATAGTTCTAAGTATCGTTTTAGTCATTTTAGGTTATTTTATTTTTAAACATCTAAAAGCTAAAAATATTAAAACTACGTTTTACCTTGTTCTGGCGTTTATGCTTAGTATTGGTTTATTAGGATTGCCCTTAGTAAAAGTGCAAGCGCAAGAAAATTACAAACCACTTTCTGAATTGGCATCAGATAATATAACGCTTTACACTTTAGATGCTGTTTCACCAGAAGCCATTTATAATTATGGGAACAAGATTCCAAGTATTAAAACTGAAGAAGGCATTATTATTCCTGAAGAAAAACAATTTAGATTATTAACATCAACTTCTCAACCTGAAGCTATTGACGAACTTGCCAAACTTTACACAATTGAGTTTTATGCTACTTATGACTTAAATTTTTCTAATAAAGATTATAAATCACGATTAGTGAATAAGCTTTACACATTAACTAGAAAATAAAAATTAAGATATATATCTTTTATGTAGATAGCTATATAGTTTAAAAAAGCCATAGCCAGATAACATTCCAAATGTAGCTCCACATAAAATGTCTAAAGGATAATGAACGCCTACATAAATACGGCTATAAGCTATTATTACACTCCATGTAATCAGTATAAATATTAAGTTTTTGTAATACGGCTTTAAAAGTAAACCTGCAAAAATTGCTACAGCCATTGAGTTAGACGAATGTCCTGAGAAAAAACCATATTTGCCACAACGTGGAGCTATAAAGCGCGTATAATCCATTACCCCTTCTGCTCTGCAAGGTCTTGGTCTTTGAACACCATACTTAAAAAGATTGGTGATTTGATCGGTAAATGTTATCATTGCTGCTGTTACAAAAACCATCAGCAATAAACCTTTCCAACCCAATTTCTTATAAATTAAAAAGAACAATACAAGATATAAAGGTATAGAGGACAACTTATTGGTGATTACCAACCATAAATTATCCCAACTTTCAGACCCAAGATTATTAAGATATAAAAAAAGCTCTTGATCGTATTGTATCAGTTGGTCTAGCATTAATCGTCGTATCTAGCAATTTCTCTATCGTAGAAATCGGTTGCTTGTTGAATATAGTTTTCTGTTTCTGACTCTAATTCTTTCTCATCGTGTTGGTCAAACTCTTCAAACCATTCTACTTCATCATTTTCAAGATTAATAATAAAACGAGGAAATTCTGTATGAATAATAAATATGGCGTCTGGATAATCTGTGTTGTCGCCTAATATAAATTTTGGTAATTCCATTATTTTTTAAATTTGAATTTTGAAAACCTTAAACTTTTCAATATTAAGATGCAAATATATAGATTTTGAATGAGCTCTTACTCTAATATTAAACTATCGAAAAAATGAAACTTGAATAAATTAATTTGATGATTTAGAGATTAGTTTTTTAGTTAAAAGGTTAAACCTTATAAATAGTAAAATTGCAGCTACACTTAAACCAGCAATAAGTCCTATCCATATCCCAAAACTTCCATATACCTCAGCTTTACCTAAAAAATAACTAATAGGAAAACCGACTACCCAATAAGATATAAACGTAATAATGGTTGGTATTTTTACATCTTGAAGTCCACGCAATGCACCAAGAGCAATAACTTGTAAGCTATCGCTAATTTGAAAAACTGCTGCTGCTAATAATAATGTTGCTGCTATTTGTACAACTTCTGCAGTATCCATTGCATTTTCAGGATCATTTAAATCCACATACATGTTTGGCAAAAACTGATGGAATATCACAAAAAATAATGCAAAAATTACTGCAAAAATAAATCCGACTATAAATATAGATTCTGCAATACGTTTTAAGGCTTTAAAATCATTCAATCCTTTTTGATTACCAACTCTAATCATAGCTGCAACACTTAATCCAGTGGCTACCATAAAGGTCATAGATGATAAATTTAACGCAATTTGGTTAGCTGCTTGGGCATTTGCTCCTAAAGTACCACTTAACCAAATGGCTGCAGTAAAGATACCCACTTCAAAAAACATTTGCATAGCACTTGGTAAACCCAAATTACTTAACTTTCTAAGTGGATACTTTTTAAGTTGAAAGAATTTAATATGGGTAACATAGGCTTTTGACTTTTCACGTTTAGCCAATAACCACCACAAATAGGCGACCATCACAAAACGAGAAACTAAAGTACCTACGGCTGCACCAACAATACCCATTTCAGGAAAACCAAATTTTCCAAAAATCAATACATAGTTAATACCTACATTGAGCAAGTTAGCTACAATCGTAGCATACATGGGATATTTAGTTAAAGACAAACCATCACTAAACTGCTTGAATGCTTGAAAAACAATTAAAGGTACTAACGAAAAAGCTACTAAATCTAAATACGGAATTGCCAAATCAACCACTTCTTTTGGCTGATCCATAATATACATTAAGGGTTTCGCAAAAAGCAGAATCCCAAATAGAACTAAACCCAAAACTGTACAAAGAAACAGACCATGTTTAAAAACCGACTTTCCTTTTTCAAAATTATTTTCTGTATCTGCTTCAGCAACTAAAGGCGTTATGGCTGTAGAAAAACCAATTCCAATAGACATAGCAATAAAAATAAAGCTATTACCTAAAGACACAGCTGCCAATTCTGCCGCGCCTAACTGACCGACCATTACGTTATCTACAAAACTCACAAAGGTATGACCAAGCATGCCCAACATCACTGGTGATGCGAGCTTTAGATTGTATTTAAATTCTTTAGTGTAATTACTTAAAACCATTGGGCAAAAATAGCGGTTTTGGTTTGAGTATTTTTAATAAATCCTCATGAAATCTTCACTCGTTACAAACCGTTGATAACACCTTAATTTATTCTTTTGACTCATAAACGCCACTTCATGAAAAAAAAATATAAACCGTCTAGAAATAAAACGAACCAATAGGTAGGGAAAAAGCAAACAAAATTGTTTTATAGGTAATAACAACGCACTAAGAATCAATATTAATAATAACTATTTTTTTATATTAGGGCTTAAAACAAAAAAACACAATCAAAAAACTACACATATTTACTAGTCTAGCTCTAATTTCTATAATGCTACTCTCTTGCACAAATGATAACGATTCTCGCAGTGACGATGGCTACGATTCTGTTTCAACTGTAGTATTAGATTTGGACGCTTTCCCTTTCAATACACTGTCAGAATATAATTTTTTTGAAGGAGAAATGAAAGCGCAAGATCCCGTATTTGGAGTCATTCCATATGAACCAATTTCTACTCTGTTCACCGATTATGCCAAAAAGAAACGCTTTATTTGGATGCCAAGTGATGCAAAAGCGAATTATGTCGCAGATAATATACACATTGATTTTCCTGTTGGAACAATTCTTATCAAATCATTCTATTACAATAATGTGCAACCTGACAACACTACACGTATTATAGAAACGCGTTTAATGTTAAAAAAGGAAAATGATTGGCATTTTGCAGATTACATTTGGAATAACGACCAAACAGAAGCAACCTTTAGCCTTGATGGGTCGTTTACCACTATAGATTTTTCAGAAAATGGTGTGGCAAAAAGCATAGATTACAGAATTCCATCAAGTGTGGAATGTATTACCTGCCATAAAAGTGATAATAATTCGGTTCCTATTGGTGTAAAACCACAAAACTTAAATAGTTTATATTTATATACTGATGGTTCTCAAAATCAATTAGAAAAACTAATAACAGAAGGCTATTTAGAAGATAACTTACCTGCAACAATTAACACTGTTATAAAATGGGATGATGAAACACAACCGATTGATTTACGAGTACGCTCCTATATTGATATCAATTGTGCACATTGTCATTCTGATTTAACGTATTGCGATTACAGACCTATGCGTTTTGCTTTTAGTAAAACTGCTAACGAAACCAATTTAGGTGTTTGTGTAGATCCAAATACCGCTATTTCTGGCATGACGAATATTGTAACACCATCTTTAAAAGAACGCTCTGTAATGTATTTTAGATTAAATACAGAAGCACAAGAATATAGAATGCCTTTATTAGGTAGAACAATTATACATGAAGAAGCCGTTACACTTATAGGTGAATGGATTGATGGATTAACAACCGAATGTGATTAACAATAACCAATATTATGAAGCGAAGCCTTTCGATCTCATAGTGTAAAAAAACCAACTCAATGAAAAAAATTACACTTTTACTAATTTTACTTGTATCCTGTTATTTTACAGGTGCACAAACTACAGTAGATTGTTCTGTAGGTGCCGTAAATACAACCTATTGTTATACTGATTACGATACTACAAGTTTCGTTTTTGTGAGTTCAGATGGATCAGATTTATTGGTGACATTCAATGCTGGACGAGTAGAAAATGCTTATGACGAATTAATTGTGTTAAATACAGACGGAACCGAATTATATAACGGTTATGGAAATAACGGAGATCTAACTGGTCTTACTTTTCAGTCTACTGGAGATACGATTACGGTTTCAATAGATTCTGATTTTACAATCAACTGCACTGAAAATAATTATGTACAGTGGGATTTCGATGTCAACTGTGCAACATGTACAAACGCTTCAGCAACTTATACAATTGTAGATGATTGTGCCACAAGTGGTGGATTTTTAGTAGATGTCAATGTTTCTGACCTTGGAACTGCGACTTCTTTAACAATTTCTGATAATCAATCAAGTCCTACACAATCATTAAATACCGCAGGTATAGTTCAATTCGGACCCTATGCAAACGCTACTGATATTATTTTCAATATTCAAAATGATCAAGATGTTAATTGCTCTCTAAACAGTAGCTCAATAACACAAAGTAATTGTCCTCCTCAAGGACCAGTTGGTGTTACTTGTGCTTCTGGATCTTCAACTTTTATCTTTATAGAAGAATTTGATGTCGCTTCTGGTTGGACAGGAAATTTAAACAATGGAAACGGAAGTTGGGAAATCCCTAACGATTCGGGATCTGCTGGCACTGGTGCAGATAATTCATTTAGCGGTTCAAGCTTTATGAATTTTGAAGCCTCTGGAATTAATACAGCTACTGCTTCTGCTGTAAGTCCGGCAATAGATTTATCAACAGCTACAGATGGTGCAGAATTATCTTTTTATATGCATGCCTATGGAGAGGATATAGGAACTTTAAATGTTAATGTAGGAACTTCAATAGGTGGCTCATTTACAACAGTATTTACACATATAGGAGAATTACAAACAAGTGGAAATGAAGCTTGGGTTCCTATAGGTATCAACTTAGATGCTTATGTTGGACAAGTAATTTATCTAGAATTTAGTCATACAGGAACAGGTACAGGTATTGCAGGAGATATGTCTATTGACTATGTGCGAATAGAAACTTGTGGATCTTTTTGTATTGCACCATCAAGTATTTTAGCTACTGATATTACACAAACTTTAGCAACTATTTCTTGGACAGCAAACAACGGAGAAAGTGCTTGGGAATATATTGTACAACTAGCTGGAACAGGAATCCCAACAGGAACAGGAACTACTGTTAGTACAACTAATGTGAACTTAACTACCTTAGAAGCTGGAAGAGTATATGAAGTATATGTCCGCTCAATTTGTGGACTAGAAACTAGTCTTTGGGGTGGACCTTTAACATTCTCGACATTAGTACCACCTGCTCCTGCAACATTTACATCATCTTATGTTGGCGTAACAGGTACACAAAGAGCTACTGTAGATATGAATGGTGATTTTTTAGACGATGTTGTTTCTATTGGTGCTAGCAATGTAAATATCTTCTATCAGCAAACAAGTGGTGGATTAAGTGGTACAGCAACGAACATAACGACATCTAATGCGCTGAACACACCCTCTTGGAGTTTGGCTGCTGCCGATTTTGATAGAAATGGATTTACAGATTTATTATATGGTGGAGGGAATGGTGTTACATTTATGAAAGCCAATGCCACAGGAACAGGATTTGATCAAATCTCTGGAGGAGAATACGTATTCTCTCAACGTTCTAACTTTGCTGACATTAATAACGATGGTCATCTCGATGCTTTTGTATGTCATGATGTTGATGCCAACGTTTATTATATGAATGATGGCAGTGGAAATTTAACATATGGACAAGGTAATTTAGGTCTTATAAGAGGAAACTACGGTTCTGTTTGGATTGATTATGATAATGATCGAGATATCGACATGTTTATTGCAAAATGTGGAGGTGGACCAATCAATCAACTATTCACAAATAATGGTGACGGAACTTATACAGATACTGCACCTGCTCAAGGGCTAGATGACGGCATGCAAACTTGGTCTTCAGCTTGGGGAGATTATGACAATGATGGTGACATGGATCTATATATTGGTGCTAGTTCTGGTGTTTCTAAAATATTAAGAAATGATGGTGCTGGCGTATTTGTTGACGTAACTGGTGCATCAGGAGTTTTAGATTTAACATCTACAGGAATTGAAAACTGTACCCACGATTTTGACAACGATGGAAATTTAGATATTGTTTCTCACGGAAATATTCTATTTGGAAATGGAGATATGACATTTGCACTCTATGAAAATATTTTACCTGGAAACAATGGTTCTTTTGGAGATATAAATAACGACGGGTTTATTGATACTATTTCTGGCAGTGATTTATATACAAATGATACTAACAGTAATAACTGGGTTAAAATTACCACAACTGGAGTGGCCAGTAATATTAACGGCATTGGTGCAAGAGTAGAAGTTCATACGGCTTCTGGTATTCAAATTCGAGATGTACGTAGTGGTGAAGGATTCCGATTTATGAGTTCTTTAAATACTCACTTTGGAATCGGAACAGATGATGCAATCACTAATATTGTTATTTATTGGCCATCTGGCTCTATTGATAATGTAGCAAATCCTGCAATTAATACGCATCATGTAATTGTTGAAGGGCAAACATTAAGTGTTAACGATGAAACGTTAAAAAGCATTTCTATTCATCCTAATCCTGTTGATAATGTTATAAACATTAATAGCCCTATCAACTTGATTGGAAAAATTGCTACAGTTTTCAATATAGAAGGAAAACGTATAATGAACTTAAAATTAGAACAACATTCTATTGATGTATCAAACTTAAGTACAGGCAATTACATTTTGCGTTTAGAGTCTGAAGGAAAAGTGTTTACTCAGAAGTTTATCAAACAATAAAAACAGAAAGATATATTATCTAAAACGTCAATACTACTTTTGTATTGGCGTTTTTTTTGATTTAAAACTGTGAAACAAAAAATGAAATATCTGAGAAGTGTTGGTCATCTAAAACTTATGATATACTCCAAAATTTAACGCAGCTTGCTTAGCCACGTTGTTTCCAAAAAAAGCACCACCAAAACCTACATTTACACCAAAATTAGCTGTAATCTCACCTATAGCCTTTAATCCAAAACCACCATATTCCTGGTCATTTACATATAAGCCTGTAAACGTATTTTGCCTTGGCAAAACTAAATCTCCATTTTTAAGCGATTTTACCACATCTACAAAACCAATTAACCAAATACGTTTCGTTATTTTATGACCCACTTCTCCACCTACTCTAAAGTTTGAACTATAATCATTAGTTCTAATATTAGCACCAATAAAACTTTGAAGATACGTTTTACCAAAACTACGACCTGCTAAAAAAAGTGGTGTAAGTGTATAGGCATCATAACCCGTTCTAATTCCTGAAAATTCATCATAAGAACTTGTGTTGGCTTCAAGCGAAAATTGTCCAGAAAGTATCCATTCTTTTTTATAAAAATTATGTTTCACACCAATCTCTATGTTACCAAATGCTGTTTTATTAAAATCTTCAGAACAATCACCATTACAGTCAACTAACGGACTTTGATAACCATCAATTAAGATGATCTTTAAAGGCACATTTAAAATTAACGTGGTTTTATCTGATAAACCATACTCACCATAAATTTGAACTGTATTATCCGAAATTTCACCAAAAACAGAATAGTCTGGATCACCAAACATATCTGTGTAATTGGGTATTGTGGTATACATAAGCTGCGTATAAAACTCACCTTTATCTTTTACCCATGGACTTTGTGAAAATGAAGAAAGACTAATAAAAAAAGCTAAAATTATAATACCATTTTTCATAAACTCGAATGTATCTAAACGTTTAGTCGGAATATTATCAAAACCTAAAAAATAATATTTATGCTATAAAATTTGCTATGATTAAATTATTTCGCAAAATAATCTAAAATATGACTCTTCTCTTGTTCTGGTTTGTCATCACCAAAAATCATGGTTAATGCAAATAAAAATCAAATCACACCTCCAGAAACTAGAAACGCGTCTAATGATACCTTCATGCCTTCTAGAATGAATTGACCAATAACAATAAAGAAAAGTAAAATTAGGAAAGCAACACCAGATGCACTCAATGCTATTTTCTTCTTATACTTTATATAAAACTCTATTGTGGCTTCTAAGAAAACTGGCACAGTACCAATAGGATTAATTACTGCAGAAAAAAGATACGGTTTAAAATTTCTGCCATTTAGCGAATTTGTTTTGCTTGTGTTATAAAAGATAAACCTTGCTGACCTGCAGTAGATGTCATAACACCTTCAAAAATTGGTTCTGGACTATTCTTAGGAATTTTCCAATCAAAAATAAAATTAGAACCTGTACCACCTTCGATATCTGCTTCATTAATAACAATATCTAGAGTTTCCATTGGTGCTAAATAAACGGGTTTATTAATATAAGATTTTAATAATGTCCCATGTGTATCGTAATAATCTACTTTATACAAATAAATACTGTCATTAATACTTGTATTTCTCAAACTTACCATAGCGGTAAGATTATAAGTTTTATGTTGAGAATAACTGTAAATTTGAGAATAAACAGACAAATAAGATCTTCCTGTTTCTAAAGAATCTAAGGTATTAAGATTTGCTTGTCTAGCTTTCCAATTAATCTTCTCAAATTCTTCGTTACCTAAATGATTTCCACATGAATAAAAGCCAAAAAGTACAAAAAACAAAATTATTATTCTTTTCATGATGTGATTCTTTTATTTATGATTTAATACAAAAATAGCAGTTTGGATTTGGATTATAGAATTAATTTAGAAGATAAATTAAACCAACCTAAACTGTTAGTTATATTTTAAATTAAGCTATAGACGTATGCGATAGAATTTCATTTACCTCACCTAAGCTATCATCATTATCTAAAAGAAGAACTAAGGTGTCATTTACTTCAATAATAGTAGAACCTCCTGGACGGACAAATTTACCATTACGCTTAATCATAACAATAAATGCTGATTTAGGAAAATGTAAATCTATAATACGTTTATCCACTGCAAAACTTCCAATAGGTATAGATACTTCTTCCATTGCTGATTTGGGCAAATTAAGAATATATCTATCATTTTCGGTAATAGGTTTTACCTCTTCTGGTAAGGCTACATTTAACCATTTTGCAAAAATAGATAACGTTGTTCCTTGAATTAAAACGGATGTCACCGAAATAAAAAACACAATATTAAAAATCATATTGGCCTTTTCAATGCCTGCTAGCAATGGATATGTTGCAAATACAATCGGCACGGCACCACGCAATCCAACCCAAGAAATATAGAATCGTCTTCTAAGTTTCATTTTAAAAAACATTAGACTTATAAAAACACTTATAGGTCTTGCCACAACAATAAGAAATATTGAAATAAGCAACCCAATTCCCATATAAGGAATAATTTGAGATGGAAAAACAAGTAGCCCTAAAGTAAGGAATAGTACAATTTGCATTAGCCATGCAATACCATCAAACATTTTTAAAATGGTAGATTTATGTATTAAATCTTGATTTCCTAAATAAACTGAACAAATGTAAATGGCAAGAAATCCGTTACCACCAACAAAATCAGTTGCCGAAAATGTAATAAACATTAATGCAATAACTAAAACTGGGTAAAGCCCCTCGAAACCAAGTTTTATTTTATTGATGATTATTTTACTCAATTTTCCAAAAGCGAAACCAGCAATACCACCAACAATCATTTGTTGAAAAAACAAAGGAATAATAGACCAAGCACTCATGTCTTGGTTAATCACTAAAGTTAGAAAGGCTAGTGTTAATACATAAGCCATAGGATCGTTACTTCCACTTTCCAACTCTAATGTTGGTCTCAAATTATTTTTTAAAGCTAGATTTTTTGAACGTAATATAGAAAAGACAGCAGCTGCATCTGTTGAAGACACAATTGAACCTAATAGCATACTCTCATAAATAGTAAAATCTGTAACAAACCAAACAAATGTACCTAGAGAAATAGCTGTTAGTAAAACACCTAATGTAGAAAGCACAAGGCCTTCTCTAAGAATGGGTTTTACGGCTTTAAAGCTTGTATCTAAACCACCTGAAAATAAAATAAAGTTAAGAGAAACTATCCCTATAAATTGGGCTAATTTTGGATCATCAAAGCGAATTCCTCCAATACCATCGGAACCTGCCAACATTCCTATAGCTAAAAATAGCAATAAAGTTGGAACACCGAATCTATAAGACGTCTTACCAACTACAATACTTATAAACAGTAATATAGAGCCAACTAATAATATGTTTTCGATGGTTAAATTCATTCTTTCTCAGCCTTAAATCTGTCTACGCAAATTTACTTTTTTTATCAAAAAAATATAGAATAATATAAAGTATAAAAAAAATGATTTAAGTGTTAATTATGAAGATCTAAAAACACATCATAAAGAACTAACATTTTGTTTCGCTTCCTCAAATTCTGCAACCATATTGTCTACAATTTTTGAAACGGGTTTCACATCATGTATTAAACCGGCAATTTGCCCAATCTCTAATTCGCCATCTTCTAAATCACCTTCAAACATACCACGTTTTGCTCTCGCTCTGCCTAAAAGTTCTTTGAGTTGTTCTGGTGTTGGACTTGTTTTATAGAGTTCTTGTAATTCGTTGTAGAATTTGTTTTTTATTAATCTTACTGGTGCTAACTCTTTTAAAGTTAATTGTGTATCACCTTCTTTAGCATCAACAACCACTTGCTTAAAAGCTTGATGTGCTGAAGATTCTTCACTGGCTACAAACCGACTACCAACTTGCACACCATCTGCTCCTAAAACCATACAGGCTAACATGGCTTTTCCAGTCGCTATTCCTCCTGCTGCTATTAACGGAATTTGAAGTTGTTCTTTTACCATAGGTATCAATGTTAATGTCGTGGTTTCATCTCTTCCATTGTGTCCTCCTGCTTCAAAACCTTCTGCTACAATTGCATCAACACCAGCATCTTGAGCTTTTAGCGCAAACTTTACACTACTTACAACATGTACCACAGTAATGCCTTTATCTTGTAACCACTTCGTCCAAGTTTTAGGGTTTCCGGCAGAAGTGAAAACAACTTTTACTCCTTCTTCAACAATGATATCCATTATTTCTTGAACATTTGGATACAGCATGGGCACATTAACTCCAAACGGTTGATCTGTTGCTGATTTACATTTTTGAATATGCTCTCGTAATACATCTGGATACATAGATCCTGCTCCAATTAATCCTAAAATACCTGAGTTACTCGCTGCTGAAGCTAATTTCCAGCCGCTATTCCAAATCATTCCTGCTTGAATAATTGGATATTTTATATTGAAAAGTGATGTGATTCTATTTGCCATATTCTGAAATTATATCTGTTGTAATAGAGTATAAATTTCGGCAATTCTTGTGAATTTCACGATTGAAAATGAGGATAATTTTGGGCTTTCTGTTCTCGTTACGATTACTCATGATCCTAAATCATTCAAACAGACGTTCATCCTTAATTCGTACTTTTAATAAACTTATAAGTTTTTGAATTATTTGTAGTAGATAATTTAATCAAATAAATGCCTGAAGCTAAATTTGAAACATTCATAAAACTTGAATCTTCCGTCATATATTGATGCAAGACTTCTTGACCTAATTGATTAAAAATAGACACTTCTAATTGATCTGTTGTTAAAGGCATTTCAATATTTAGTTGCTTAGAAACAGGGTTTGGATAAAAACGAAAGGTTTCAATTTCAGTGTCATCTAAAGACAACGCATTACTTCTAGCCAAATCTAAATCTGGAATACCATAGCCTAAAAAATCATCTGGTGTCGTATATTGAGATGCCGATTGTCTTACAAAATTCATAATTTCGGTTGGTAATGCATCTGGTAATGCTTGCCATAAAGATGCAATACCTCCACACATTATTGGACCACTAAATGATGTGCCGTTATTCTGCACAATGCCACCAAACTCATCTATAACATAAGCTGCTCCTCCTCTAGCAACAACATCTGGTTTTTGATAACCGACTTGTGCAGCACTACCTTGCGAACTAAAAGACACATAATTACCATCTGCATTTACGGCTCCAATACTCAATACATTTGGTGAATCTGCAGGTGCACCAACAGTTTGCCAACTTGTTGCTCCAGAATTACCTGCGCTAACAACTACTAAAATACCTTTCTCGGCTGCTATGGAAGCACCTTTGGTGATATAGGTGACTTGTCCGTTCATATCAGCTGGTGAATAGTCATAAGTAGAATTATCAAATGTTTGATAGCCTAAAGATGTATTAATCAAATCTACACCTAAACTATCTGCACGTTCAGCTGCTTCTACCCAATAACTTTCTTCTACAGGGTTTTCACTGCCAGAATCTTCTGTTCTAAATAAATAATAAGAAGCATCTGGTGCTGTACCCACAAATTGATCTTGCACAAATGCTGCCATTGTACTCAATACTTTTGTACCATGATTATTACCTGTAAACGCATACACATCAGAATTTCTATCTACAAAATCATAACCATTTAGCAAATCACTATTATCTCTTAACCGTTGAAAAGCCGACATGGTATTTACATTTGGAAAGCCAGAATCCATAACAGCAATAGTAATACCTTCTCCTGTAAAATCTGCTAAATGCAAATTATCTGCATTAATCATTTCTACTTGGTTTTGTGTATCTCCATAAGTAAATGTAATGGTTACATTTTCAACTTCCCATTTATTTAAATTGATGGTGCTTCTTGATGCTGTATTTAAACTTTGATTAGCAAAATCGATACTTTCAACATAATTTAGATTCAATAAAGCATTGATATCTTCTTCTATTCCTCTTACATGTATGGCATTAAACCATTTAGACTTTGCCATGACTGTAATCCCAGTTTGAAGTTTTAAATCTGAAATATAAGTTTCATTCACAGGCACATCTCGCTCATCAATAGTAACATTGTGATTTTGCTTTCTGTCTATAGCTTTTTGTGAAAGTATACTTATAGGATTTGAAATTGAGGCTTCAACATTTGGTTTGTCTGTAAGATAAATCCATGCGTCTTCTTGTCCAAAACTAATTCCGATGCATATAAATAAGAGTAAGAATGTAAAAATGCTTTTCATGTATTTACGTTTTGGGGGTTTTTGAAGTTTTAGTCTAAAACAAAGTCTAAACCTTTCAAATTATAAAATCTTGACAAAAAACAATTCAATCAAAACTACAAAGGCAAGTTAAGAAATTACTCCCGAACCTAATAATTCATCTTCTAAGTACCAAGCTACAAACTGACCTTCGGTAATTGCAGATTGTTTGTTTTCAAATTCCACATACAAACCAGAAGCTACTTTGTGAAGAATTGCTTTTTCTAAGTTTTGTCTGTATCTAATTCTTGCCAAAACAGACATGGTTTCACCTTCACTTATTGCTAAATCTTCGCGTACCCAATGTAATTCTTCGTTAGTAACAAATAACACATTTCTGTATATACCAGGATGTTGTTTTCCTTGACCTGTGTAAATAACATTCTCTTTTACATCTGTATCAATAACGAATAAAGGTTCTACTGTTCCGCCAACACCTAAGCCTTTTCGTTGCCCTTTGGTAAAATAATGCGCACCTTGATGCTTACCAACAACTTTTCCGTCTGTTACATGATATGTTGGTTTTTTAGATAAGAATTCTAATTCGTTTTCTTTAGAATTAAATTCTGGAAGTGCTTGCTTATAAATTTCAAAATCAGAATCAACTTCAACAATATCTCCTTCTTTAGGTTTTAATTGTTGTTGTAAAAATTCTGGCAATCTCACTTTACCAATAAAACATAAACCTTGAGAATCTTTCTTTTCGGCCGTAATTAAATCTTGAGCTTTAGCGATTTCTCTAACCTCTGGTTTTTGTAATTCTCCAATAGGAAATAATGCTTTTGCTAATTGCTGTTGAGACAATTGACAAAGAAAATAAGATTGGTCTTTATTATCATCTGCACCAGCTAATAACTGATGGATTTCTTTGCCGTCTTTTTCAATGGTTCCTTTTCTACAATAATGACCTGTTGCTACGTAATCTGCACCCAATTCTAGAGCGATATCCATAAAGACATCGAACTTTATTTCACGATTACAAAGTACATCAGGATTTGGTGTGCGTCCTTTTTCGTATTCATTAAACATATAATCTACAATACGCTCTTTGTATTGTGCGCTTAAATCTACAGTTTGAAATGGAATACCCAATTTATCTGCAACTAACATGGCATCATTACTGTCTTCTAACCAAGGACATTCATCTGAAATGGTCACGGAATCATCGTGCCAATTTTTCATAAACAGACCAATAACCTCATAGCCTTGCTCTTTTAAAAGATAAGCTGCAACACTAGAATCTACTCCACCTGAAAGTCCTACGATGACTCTTTTCATATTAATTAATCTCTTTTTATCTGAACGTCAGTTCGAGTGATTACGATTTTTTTATCGTAATTGTATCGAGAACCTTCATAACTTTAATTGCTCCTCGATACAAATTCAAAAAAATGAATTTCACTAGAAGTGGCGAATTTGTTCAAACCCAATCACACCTCTATTAGTTTCATGATTAGTTCGAAAAAACTTCGGCAAAATTACAAAATAAAAAAGGCAATCCTATTAAGATTGCCATTCTGAAATTCTATTACCAGTATAGTTTTATGCTATTCTTTTTTATATAATACTTCTTGCGTGGTATGATCTATTTTTTTTGTGAGTTCTCCAGCTTTATAATATTTCCAAATGCCTTTTTTCTGGCTTTTAATATAATTACCTTCAGAAGTAACATGGCCTTCAGCATCGTAATGAATAGTTTTACCGTCTAAATCGTCGTTTTTATAATTGGCATGTCTTAACAACACGTCTTCCTCTGAATACCATTTTGATTCGCCATGAAGCATGCCATTTTTATAGTTAGCACTCTCAGCTACCTTTCCATTCTTAAAATACACAAAACGTTCTCCTTCTAATAAGCCTTCATCATTATAATATTCAACAATCATTTTATCTGAAGAATTTTTATGATAAAAAACCCATTCTCCAATAAAGCGTTTGCCATTCATTCTCCCTTTACTAATTACTTTTTTAGTAGAAGCCAAAAAGGTAACATCTGCAATACTATCGTTCTCATTAAAGACTTTTACTGCACTTAATACGCTTTTACCAGAAGATAGAGTGTAATATTTAAATGAATCTACCTCTTTGCCATGAACAAAGTTTCCTTCGTAACGTTTTTGATCTGTCTTATGGTAGTTTTTAGTCCATATACCGTGACGTTTGCCATCTTTATCAAATTGATTTACAGATTTCTGAGCATAACCAGTTGTTAAAAATACTGTTAAAATAAAAAGGATATAATTATTTTGTTTAATCATATTGTATTTTTGTTAAACAAACCAGTAAGGTTTGAATGTTGAACAATTTAAAAACTCAAAACAATGAAAATTATTTCACAAAACTTCAAATTACTTGCAGTATTTCTAATGGTTATAGGTTTTACTTCATGTAGCGACGATGACGACAATGGAACAACAGCACCAACGACGGTAGTAGACGTTGCTCTAGCAAACAATTTAACGTCTTTAGCAGCGGCATTACAAGCAACCGATTTAGTAACTACTTTACAAGGTACTGGTCCATTTACAGTATTTGCACCTTCTAATGAAGCATTCGCAGATTTATTAGCAGCCACTGGATTAGATTTAGACAATTTATCTGTTTCAGAAGAAGCTTTAGTAAAAAACATTTTATTGAACCATGTTATTATAGGTGAAACTATTAATTCTACGGCTTTAGTAAATGCTGGTTCTGGCTATACCAACACAGGAGCAACTGGACCAAATGGAGAAAATTTAAGTTTATATTTTTCTACATCTAATGGTGTAATGTTAAATGGATCTTCTACGGTAACAAATGCAGATAATACGGCTTCAAACGGTATTGTACATATTGTAGACGAAGTTATTGGATTACCAACTATTGCAACATTTGCAACAACTAATCCTGCTTTAGAGACATTAGTTGTAGCCTTGGGATATGCAGATAGTGGTACACCAACAGTACCTTATATAGAAACAGTATCAGATGCAACAGCTGGTCCATTTACTGTATTTGCACCAACAAATGATGCTTTTTCAGATTTATTAATAGAATTAAATGTTACTGAATTATCTGATTTAGGAACTGATACTGTAGATGCCGTATTATTATACCATATTGTAAGCGGAAATATTCAATCTTCAGGATTACCAAACGGAACAGTAAGTACGCTTGGAGGCGATATTACTGCAGATAACACAGCATTTACTTTAACAGATGCTAACGGAAGAGTAAGTAACATCATTGTTTCTTTAGTAGATATTCAAAGTATGAATGGTGTTGTACACGTGATTGATAAAGTAATCTTAACACCACAACAATAAAACAGAAAGAGGTTGACTACCTTATTTTAAGTTGATTGATAGTTAGTATGTGAAAGCTCAAACCTTAGGTTTGGGCTTTTACTATTATAAGACTTTAGAGAAATAAATGCGTTTATGATGTTTTGGAAAGCCTTTTAATTCACCAATAACTTGGTAATTATGTTTTAAATAAAAGCCTTCTGCCTGAAAATCGAAAGTATCTACCATGGCCATTGAAGCTCCTCTTTTCTTTGCTTCATGTTCTAAATGACGTAATAAAGCAGAACCAAACCCTTGTTGTCTGAAGTTTTCCGCTACCCAAAGAATTTTAATTTCTAACCCATTCCAGTAATTTATTCCGGCCAACACACCACCAACTACGATATTATTCTTATCCTTTATGTTAAATTCTAAAGGAGTCCAAATAGAAGATAATGCAGACACCTTCTCTAAATTATAGGCATTAAGACCATCTACAATAGTCTTAATATCTTCTTTATTACAAATATCAATTTTCATGATTTAAAACTATGACATAAAAAAGCCTCAACATAAATGTTAAGGCTAAATTATTCAGATTATATAAAATTATTTCTTTTTACCTTTTTGCTGGGCTTGCTTTTGTGCTTCTGCTTGCTCCATCATTTCAGCCATTTTCTTTTGAAACTTGTTTTGTTTCTTAGGCTTAGTTTTACTCACTTCAATTTTAGCAAGTACTTTATCTTCATCTATAATGTAGTTTTTAATCACTAACATAATACCAATACTAATTAAGTTAGAAATAAAATAATATAAACTTAATCCTGAAGCGTAATTATTAAAGAAGACTAACATTAAAAGTGGTGAGAAGTAAATCATATACTTCATCATTTTACCCATATCTGGCATACCTTCTTGTGGAGGTCCTTGCATTGCTGTTTGCTGACCAGTAGTCATTTTCATATAAAAGAAAATAGCGATAGCTGCCAAAATTGGAAACAAACTGACGTGACTGCCATAAAAAGGAATGTTAAATGGTAATTCTAAAATAGAATCATAAGAACTTAAATCCTTAGCCCATAAAAATGGTTTCTGTCTTAAATCGAAAGCCGATGGGAAAAATTGAAACAAGGCATAGAATACAGGAATTTGCATCAAACCAGGTAGACATCCACTTAGCGGACTTGCACCAGCTCTGCTCTGTATGGCCATAGTTTCTTGTTGTGCTTTTAATTTATTGTCTTTATATTTTTCTCTAACAGCATCTAATTCTGGCTTCAATATTTTCATTTTTGCCTGAGACAAGAATTGCTTGTATTGTACAAATGATAATACTATTTTAGTTAAAATAGTCATTACAACAATGGCAATACCATAAGGTAGAAAACTACCTAAGAATGAGAACAATGGCATAAAAATGTAACGGTTTATCCAACCAAAAATCCCCCAACCAAATGGTACAATTTCATCTAAATTTCTACCGTAATCATTTAATATCTTAAAATCACTTGGCCCGAAATAAAAATCCATTGGCTGGTTAATTTCACCTCCTTGGTAAGCCAAAGGAATTTTAGATACAAATTGTTTAGTAAAAACAGTATCAATAGTTTCGTCTTCAACTAAATTTTTAACATCTATACTAGCCGTTTTAAAAACATTGTCTGTTAATAAAACAGATGTAAAGAAATGTTGCTTGTAACCAATCCACGTAACATCTTCTAAATTTTCATCAGCATCTCTAGCTCCTGTATAATCAGGTTTTCCGTTTTCATGTTCGTAGTGAATATCTGTATATCTATTTTCATAGCTAATACTCTTTGCATGACGATAACCTTTTAAATCCCAATTTAGAACTAAAGGTTGTGACGAGTTAAATACACCACTTAGACCTTGAGACTTCACTGAAAAATCAATCATGTAGTCATTAGGCTTTAATTCGTAGCGGTATTCTAAAAATGCCGTTTCAGAAACTTTAAGTTTCATAGAGACTACTGTGTTGTCTCCACTTTTAGATACCGTTGGTTGAAATGGTAAATCTTGTGTATTGAACGTACGATTATCTGATGTACCAAAAGTGATATTAAAAGCACTATTATTATCTTTAATCAAATAAATAGGAACAGAATCATAATCTACAAAGTTTCTCAACTTCACTTCAGATAAATACCCACCTTTTCTATTAAACTTAAGTTCAAAAACATCTGTATTTACTGTTGTAATAGCGTCTCCTGGTAATGTTAAGGCATAAGACAATGCACCTAATTTACCTTTTGCAGCTTCAAGTTGAGTAGAATCTAAAACTTGAGAATTAGCATAATCTTGCGAAGTTGTAATTAAAGTTTCATCTTGCTTGAGATCTTTTTTCTCTGCTTCTACTTTTTCTTTAGCAGCTTTTTCCTGTGCCTCAAGCTCCTCTGGTGTTGGCTGATTTTGGTACATCATAAATACCAAAATTCCGAATATGAGAACAAAACCTATTATAGATTTAATGTCGAATTTCTTTTCTTCCATGTTTGTTTTTCAGTTTTAGACCTGTCAGGTTTTTAAAATCTAACAGGTCTTGTATGCTAATCATTGAACAACCCAAAAAACTGTCCAAAGTTAAAATTGCGCCAAAGTGACACGTTTTAATATTATTTTTTCTTTTTATATTTTAATGCTGCAGCTACAAATGCCACAAATAATGGATGTGGTTTTTTAACTGTACTCTTATATTCTGGATGATATTGCACACCAACAAACCAGTTATTCTGCGGTATCTCCACAATTTCTACTAAACCTGTTTCCGGATTAAAACCTGTTGGCTTTAAACCAGCATTTTCAAATTGTGTTTTATAATCGTTATTAAATTCAAAACGATGTCTGTGACGTTCTGTTATCAATTCAGATTTATAAACCTTATATGCTGTACTGTCTTTATCTATTTCACAATCCCAAGTCCCTAAACGCATGGTGCCTCCTTTATTAACGACATCTTTTTGAGATTCCATTAAATTGATGACCGGATTTGATGTTTTCTCATCCATTTCCACAGAATTTGCGTCTTTAAGATTTAAGACGTTTCTGGCATATTCTATTACAGCCATTTGCATCCCTAAACAAATTCCTAAAAATGGAATATTATGTTCACGCACAAACCTTACTGCTTCAATTTTGCCTTCTATACCTCGCTCACCAAATCCTGGTGCTACTAAAACACCATCTAAATGACCAAGTTTGAATTCTATATTACTATCAGATAAATATTCTGAATGAATTGGTTCTACAATCACCTTAACTTCATTTTCTGCACCTGCATGTATAAATGCCTCGAGAATAGACTTATATGAATCCTGAAGCTCTACATACTTACCAATTAAACCAATAGTAACTTCGCTTTTAGGATTTTTATGTCGTTTTAAAAATTCGTTCCAACGTTTTAAATCTGGCACATCACTTTTAAGTTGTAACTGATTTAAAACCACTTTATCCAAACCTTCTTCTAACATTAAATTCGGTACGTCGTAAATAGTAGAAGCATCAATAGATTCTATAACGGCTTCTTTTCTTACATTACAAAAACGCGCTAACTTGGTTTTTATACCTTCGTTAAGTTTATGCTCTGTTCTACAAACTAATATATCAGCTTGTACTCCACTCTCCATTAATGTTTTTACACTATGTTGGGTTGGTTTAGTTTTTAATTCGCCTGCCGCAGATAAATAAGGCACTAAGGTTAAGTGAATAACACAGGTGTTGTGTTCTCCTAAATCCCATTCTAACTGTCTTACAGCTTCAATATATGGCAGAGACTCAATATCTCCAACGGTTCCTCCAATTTCAGTAATTACAATATCGTAATCACCAGAGTTTCCTAAAATTTGGATTCTTCGTTTAATCTCATCTGTAATATGCGGAATAACCTGTACTGTTTTCCCTAGAAATTCACCACGTCTTTCTTTATCAATAACACTTTGGTAAATTCTACCTGTTGTAACGTTGTTAGCCTGTGAGGTTGGTACGTTTAAAAAACGTTCATAGTGTCCTAAATCTAAATCAGTTTCTGCACCATCATCAGTAACATAACATTCGCCATGTTCGTATGGGTTTAAAGTTCCTGGATCTATATTAATATATGGATCTAATTTTTGAATGGTAATTCTGTAACCTTGCGCTTGTAGAAGTTTAGCTAAAGATGCAGCTATAATGCCTTTTCCAAGAGAAGAAGACACGCCTCCTGTTACAAAAATATATTTAGGGTTTGTGGTCATGATACGTTATTAAACGCAGGCAAAATTACGAAATTTAATGACTTATTCCCTATTTGTTTATGGTTTGTTAATATGTTCTTTTTTTATGGCATTAGTGTACTGAAACTAGACCTTTTATGTCACTTTGTTTACTAATCTCTTAGTTACTTTGTATGAAACCAAGGTATAATTTACTTGGAAACGATCAACTTACTGAACGTATAATGGACAAAGGTATTATTTCATGGAAAGATTTAATCCACTTTGTAGAGCTCATATTTTGCAGAATACAACCCAATTGAGCAGATTCTTTAGTTCTAACTAATCAAAAAGGCACTTGCCGTTTTAAACACACATTTAAAAAATTAAGAATGATGTTATCAGCGAGAAAGATTCTGTTAAAAAATCATCCATTCAGTTTTTTGAGTGTTAAAAGCATTAACTTGTTGGTCAATCAAAAACTTAAATTATATGAAGAAAATTACGCTAGCAATTGCCTTGTTAACTTTTGGTTTACAGGCACAAACATTTCCAAATCCATATTGTGACATTACAAATGGTCCATCGGTTGAAGAAATTACATCAATCGATTTTGATACTGTTAGTATTACAAATACTGATATAGCATCTGTTTTAATTGATGAAACTGCAACTGTTATAGCAGTATCACCAAATGAAACTTACACTATTACAGTAACAGGAAATACTTACGGTGACTTTGATACCGATATTGTAGCTTTTATAGATTGGAATCAAAACGACATTTTAGACGATGCCAGTGAAATTTATGCTATTGGAACTCTTAACAACACTACAGGTAGCGACGGAATTTCAGTGTCCTCTAATATCACTGTTCCTTCAGACGCTATTTTGGGATCTACAAGAATTAGAATTACAAAAACTTACACAGACCCTTCTTCCGTTGCAGTAATTGACCCTTGCGCTATTGCTATGGATATTATTGGTTATGGTGTTTATCCAGGTTATGGACAAGCGATTGATTTCTCATTAAATGTAGAATCTGCTCTACCTTTTCCAAGTCCATACTGTGATATAACTAATGGCCCTTCAGTTGAAGAAATTACATCTATTAATTTTGGTACTACAAGTATCACAAATACTGATATTGCATCTGTGTTAATTGATGAAACTGCAACTGCTATAGCTGTATCTCCTAACGAAACTTACACTATTACAGTTACAGGAAATACTTATGGAGACTTTGACACTGATATTGTAGCTTTTGTGGATTGGAATCAAAACGACATATTAGACGATGCCAACGAAGTATTTACTATTGGCACCTTATCCAACACTACTGGTAGCGATGGCACTTTAGTATCTGCTGATGTTACTGTTCCTACAGATGCTGTGATGGGAACAACAAGAATTAGAATTACAAAAACTTACACAGACCCTTCATCAGTTGCTGTAATTGACCCTTGCGCTATTGCGATGGATATTATTGGTTATGGTGTCTATCCAGGTTATGGACAAGCTATAGATTTTAACTTAACTATAGGCACATTAAGTGTTAATCAGTTTGATCGTAATGAATTATCAATATATCCTACTCCTATTCAAAATGAGTTGCATATAGAATATACTTCTGAAATTAAAGCTGTGAATATTTACAATCTTGTAGGTCAAAAGGTGTATTCAAAGCAAACAAATACGTCTCAATTTTCATTGGATTTATCTATGCTAGCTTCTGGTGCTTACATTATTAAATTGTTTACAGATAATGGACAACATAGCTTTAGAACTCTAAAACAATAGAAGGTTATTTTTAAAATTAAAAGATTTTGAAAAGGAGGATTAATTCAAGTGAATTAATCCTCCTTTTTGTTATTTAAGATTGCTATTTAGTAACAAAAGCTACTAATAATGTACGATTATATAAATGGGATTAAATAAAAAAATTACTTCTTAAAATCTCTACGAATCGTATAAATCAATTCTTCTAAACCATTGATTTTAATTTCGCACATCTGTCGCATCATACTTCCTAATTTACCTGCAGGAAATCCTTTTTGCTGATACCAGATATAATAATACTCGGGAATATCAATAAGATATTGATTTTTATACTTACCAAACGGCATTTTGTAATGCGCTAACTCAATTAAAACTGTACCGTCTAATTCCATTTATCTAAGTGTAATTGTAGAAGAAAAAAAATGCTTTGTTTAAAAAAGCATAACCAAAATGGATAAGTAATATTTAATTATTGCGATTTAAACTGGTCATATTTATCCAATTCTTTCTCAATAAAATTATTCCATTCTCTCTGCTTTACAGCATTTATAGAGTGTTGGGTTTCTTTATCGTATTTTTTTTGAGTTTCGCTAACGGCTACATTAATTAGATCATGTAACCTATTCAACTGTTTCTTTACATTTTGATTCACTTCAATTTTTGAAATTTGCTCCCTAAACATACGTGCGTAAAGTTCAGTAATATCAAAATGCAATTGCTCATGACTAAGAATATGCTCGTTGCTTTTAGCTTTTAAATACCAAGATTTATTAGGATAAAAATGAGTTTCTACAGTCGTAGAAAATTGAGCAATTCTATCTCCAGATGTTTTTACAGAATAACCAAATGTAATACCAGAAGCGGTTAAGGCTACTGCATCAGACTCGAGGTCTGGACTACCTTTAAAGTCTGCCCAAGTCAGTTTTTTAGACGCATCCCAAGTCACTGTTTCATCATCAGATTCACTGCTAACTAAAAAGGTAAATAATAAAATTAATAGATATTTCAACGGAAAATAATTTGAATTAATAGCTGTTTTTTTTCCTATTCTAATGATATTAGTTTTTATTCTAATTAAAAAAATATAAAATAGGCTCCCTCTCAAAAATAGGCGCATTTAAACTAATCCTAATGCTTTTTCGTTTAAAAACAGAAAACCAAGATAAGATTTAGTATTCTTAGACTAAACGATAGATTTAACCTTTTAATATAACTTAGTTAGCATTAACGATTTTTAAATCATCATATTTTACTATGTAAAGCGCTTGATTAACATAACCACCAAAAAAGTCTTTACTATATCTAAATTTGTTCTCAACATACTCCGTTTCAACCGATTCCATTGATCCTTCATATAAACTTTCTGCTGAAGCTAGACGCATTAACAAATCTAAAGTAATGTCAAATCCTCGCACTGCATATTTACTTGGAGAAACACCATATTTTTCACGGTAAGCTTTCACAAAACCATTCTTGGTTGATTCATCAAATTCTTTATTTACAGATGGGTAATGAAACTTAAGATTCGTTAAGTTATTATTATCTATATTTTTACCTTCAAATGCTCTATTCTTATCTGTTGTTGCTAATATAATTTCAGTTTTATTTACAACAAATCCATTGAGTAAACTAATAACGCCAGAAGCAAAAGAATTATTATTGGTTTCTAAAAACACATACGTTCTACCTTCTGAAAACATATTCTGTAATTCAGTATGATATATAAAATAAGCATCTTTAGTTTTATTCTTCTTGTCCATTCTAGAAAAAATCAGTTTCGATCCTGGAAACTGTTTCTGTAAAGCTTCGCTCGTAGCTCTATGCGCTTGATCTGAAATGATTACAACTTTAGTTTTTAAACTATCCGCCTTTACAAAATCAATCATAGAAGACATTAACAATTTGTCTTCTGGTAAGGTTTGAAAGACGTTATTATATACTTCTCTAGGCTTATTCATCGCAGCAATTACAGGAACTTTATCTGCTTTTAAAGCCAAGGCTACACGATTAAAACTCTCCTCTCCCATTGGGCCAATAACAGCATCATAGTCTGAAAAATCATTTTCAGCTAATAATTCGTTTGTAGTAGAAACTTGATTTCTTGTATCTAAAACTTTTAAATTTGTTGAAATCCCTAATTGTTTTGCTGAATCTAATGCCATCATAACACCAACATGAAAATCTAAAACGGCAGACAAGCGTTTGTCTTCTTTAATCTTCTCTTTAGTTTCCTCAACCTCTGCAACATTAACTTTATCTAAACGATAAGGCATCATTAAAGCTATTTTTTTAGGCTTGAAGTTTGTTAAGCTACGTTTTAAATTCGTGGTTTCTACAGTTTCTAAGCCAGCAATAGTATCAATATCTGCTGGTACTTTTAAAACCATACCTGCTTTTAAGCCTGTTGTTTTTAATTCTGGATTTAGTTGTTCTAGTTGCTCTTGTGTTAATTCTAACTTTCCTTTTAAACCATAAAAAGTTTCCTTTGGCAATACTTCATAATAACCAAACTTAGCCTCAATTTTCTTTTCTGCTTGGTCTTCAATATTTGGCATATTAAGCACATCTCCTGGCTGAATAACCTCATTCATGTTAGGGTTTAATGCCTCCAATTCTGCTACTGTAATTCCAAATTTATAAGCAATTCTCCATTTCCCTTCTTTAGGTTGAACGGTGTATTTTTTTACAGTATTATTTAAAGTTTGTTTAGAAATTACCGTTTTATACCTTGGAATTCTAATTTTATCTCCTTTTTTAAGATTTTCAGAATATAAAAAACGATTGGCTTTCTTTATTTCTTCTTCAGAAACATTGTTTTCTTTCGCCAAACCGTACAACGTTTCTTTTCGTTTTACTTTATGCGTTTTATAATCAATAAGTTCACGTTTTTCTTCGGCTATTGGATCATTCTTAATTTTTGAATTAGGAATAATCAATACTGTGTTAGGTTGAAACTTACGTTTAGCATCAGGATTTAAAGCATAAATATCAAAAGGTGTTACCAAATATTTTTTTGCAATAGTTTGAATAGTTTCACCGGGTTGTACTGTATGTTCAACAAAATTTTGAGCACTTAAACCAATGGTAAAAGCTAATAATATAATGGTTAAAATATTTTTCATGTAATCTATTTTACTTTTTTTTTCTGAAAACTGAGATGGTAAATCACCTCTATTCCCACTCAATTGTAGCTGGTGGTTTTGAACTGATATCATATACCACTCTGTTCACACCTTTTACTTTATTTATAATTTCATTTGAGGTTTTTTGCAAAAACTCATATGGTAAATTCACCCAATCGGCAGTCATTCCGTCTGTACTTTCTACAGCTCTCAAAGCTACACATTTTTCATAAGTACGTTCGTCTCCCATTACGCCTACACTATTCACTGGTAACAACATAGCACCTGCTTGCCAAACTTTATCATATAAATTCCAAGAACGAAGGTTATTAATAAAAATAGCATCTACCTCTTGTAATATACGTACTTTCTCTTCGGTTAGATCTCCAAGAATCCTAATCGCTAATCCTGGACCTGGAAATGGATGACGACCTAACAGTTGACTGTCCATATTCATTGACGCTCCAACACGTCTTACTTCATCTTTAAATAAAGCTCTTAAAGGTTCTACCACACTTAGCTTCATATAATCTGGCAATCCACCAACGTTGTGATGACTCTTTATCGTTGCACTTGGTCCACCTGTTGCAGACACACTTTCTATCACATCAGGATAAATAGTACCTTGTGCTAACCATTTTACATCTTTTATTAAATGCGCTTCATCATCAAAAACAGCGATAAATTCAGCTCCAATTGCTTTTCTTTTCTTTTCTGGATCACTCAATCCTTTTAACGCATCCAAAAAGCGTGCCGAAGCATCTACACCTTTAACGTTTAATCCCATGCCTTCGTATTGATGCAATACATCTTCGAATTCATTTTTACGTAACAAACCATTATTTACAAAAATACAGTATAGGTTTTTCCCTATCGCCTTATGCAATAACATAGCAGCTACAGAAGAATCTACACCACCAGATAATCCTAGAACTACTTTATCATTACCTAGTTTATCTTTTAAATCTTGAACTGTTTCTTCTACAAACGCATTTGGTGTCCAGTCTTGTTCAACCTCAGCTATTTTAACTAAAAAGTTTTGCAGCAATTGATGGCCATCTGTAGTATGATACACTTCTGGATGAAACTGAATAGCATACGTTTGCTCTCCTTCAATTTTATAGGCTGCATTTTTTACGTCGTTTGTACTTGCTAGCAAAACACCATTGGTTGGTAATTGTTTAATGGTATCACTATGACTCATCCAAACCTGACTCCCTTCATGTATATTTTCAAAGAAATCTTCGTTAGGTTTTATAAAAGCCAAATTTGCTCTTCCGTATTCTCTAGTATTAGATTCTGCGACTTCACCGCCTGCAAAATGTGCCAAATATTGCGCACCATAACAAACGGCTAGCATTGGCTTTTTTCCTCTAATCCCATCCAATTCAGGATGAAGAACATCTTCTCCTCTAACAGAGTTTGGGCTACCAGATAAAATAACAGCTTTAAAGCTCTCTGAATCTGAAGGAATTTTATTGAATGGGTGAATTTCGCAGTAGATGTTTAATTCTCTAACGCGACGCGCAATAAGTTGTGTGTATTGCGATCCGAAATCTAAAATTAGGACTTTGTTGTGTTGCATGCGCAAAAATAAGGATTGATTTGCGAACTACGATTTACGAATTACAATTTTTTAGATTAAGTTTTTAACATAAAATCTGCTTTTGTGTTATTAAGTTATTATCACAAAAGCATCTCATAATTCATTCATTTAACACATCAAATACGTTTCAACTAAATCATGGTTTCTAGAATCATCGCAATATCATTTTCGGTGGTATCAGGATTTATAAAACAAAAACGAGAACAGGTTTCATAGGTATCTCCATTTTTCCATTTGGTTGGCGTTACTAATGCGAATCCTTTTTCATGGTTTTCATAGGTCCAATGTGTATAATCTTCAGGCTCCCAACCTATCCTTCTGTACAATACACAAGATAAACTTGGTGCTCTCACCAATTCTAAATTTGGATGCGCCTTAATGAGTCGTCCTGCTATTTGTGCCAATTCCAATCCACGTTCTACAGCTTCTTTATAACGATCTGTGCCATGTGTGGCTAATGAAAACCATAAAGGTAAACCCCTAACTCTTCGGGTAAGTTGAATTTGATAATCCGTTGGATTAAACCCGTGTGCGCCTTCATCTTTAAATATTTCGAGATAAGCGCCTTGTTGTGAATGGGCATTTTTAGCCAATTCCATATTTTTATAAATCACAGCACCACAATCGTATGGTGAGAACATCCATTTGTGTGGGTCTATAGTAATACTATCTGCTTTCTCAATACCTTTAAATAAATGACGTACAGAGTCTGCTACCAAAGCACCTCCTCCATAAGCAGCATCAATATGAAACCATAAATTTTCTTCTTCACAAACGATAGCAATACTTTCTAAATCATCAATGATGCCTGCATTAGTAGTTCCACCTGTTGCTACAACAGCAAATAAACATTTACGTTGATGTTCAGTTAATGTTGCAATGGTTTCTCTAAGTGCATCGCCTGTTAAATGTTCTTCAGAATCTACTAAAATGATATCTACATCAGCCACTTTTGCCATGGCTTTTACAGAAGAATGTGCTCCAATTGAGGTGACTATTAAACCTTTTTCGCGCTTATATTCCGGATTTTCTCTCCAATGTTCTCTTGCGGTAACGATAGCAGATAGGTTGGCTGCTGTGCCTCCACTTGTAAAAACTCCAAAAGCACCTTCTGGCAAACCTGTTAAAGACACAATCCATTTCATGGCTTCGTTTTCGCAAAAAATACCTCCTGCACCTTCCATCCAATACGCTCCATGTATGCTTGATGCCGACGTAATTAAATCGAACATAATGGCCGCCTTTGTTGGCGAAGCTGGCACAAATGCTAAATTTCTTGGGTGATCCACAGGTACATTAGCTTTTGCTAAATGCGCTTTCCAAAGATTAAAAGCATACTCACCACCTACACCTTTTGGTGTTACGGTTTCACCAACCAATGCTTTTAATTCTTCTGTTTTTTTTGGTTTTCCTATTTGATGGTCGGTTGCAGAAACGCGTCCGATGACATATTTCATGACATCTAATGTCATTTCTATTAACTCAATATCAATATGATGCATTGACTATTTTAAATTTAGTATTAAGAACTCACCTTTTAGTGGCTCTAAGGCTTTTAATAATTCTGGAATTAATTGCTCTCCAAATTCTAAATACAATTCCGAAAAATTAGTGTTTCGTTCTTGTAAACTTTGGTTAGGAAATAATTGTTCTTGTAATTCGGTACAACGACTAATTTGGTCTGCTAATTTTCGTTTTTGAGCAATTAACAATCGTTTTTCAAGATGTCTTAAGCCCTTTAATTGCTTTACTTCTTGAGCTTTTACAGCACCAATAAATGATTTGTCAGTTTGTTCTGCTAAACCATAAAGGCTTTTAAATTGGGTTTCTAAATGTTTAATTTGCTCTGAAAAGTCAATATCTATATTCGATATTTTTCTAACCTTTTTATTAATAAACGAATGTCTATCTAAAAATAAATCGTTATCCGAAATATTCAATTTTTCAAGTTTCTCAGCTTGTTTCTTGGTTTTTATTAATGCTGAATTCCTCAACAAAAGCATCGGAAACGTGACATTCTGCGCTTCAAAATTCGATTTTAATTGTAACCAATAAATCATTTCTCCGCCTCCACCAATGTAACAGAGGTTTGGCAAAATCACTTCTTGGTATAACGGTCGCATAATCACGTTTGGCGAGAATCGCTCCGGAAATTCATTGAGATGCTCTAGTAGCTCACTCTTGCTCCAAGAAATATCGGTATCTAGCACCGAAAACACTCCATCACTTTCTACAATGCGCTCGCGTATGCCATCTTTAATATAGAATAAGTTGATTTCTCTTGGGTTTACCTGAATCTTTAAATCTAAATCTTCTAATTTCTTATTGGTTGCTGTGACCGTTTTAAATGCTGTTTGTTCTAGCATTTCTTGTTTCATCTGCGGAATAAACAAACGTTTCAGTGCGCTATCATCAGCATCTATAATCACTAAACCATGCGCTCCAAATAATTCGTTTGCCAAATAACGAGTGGCATCTGCTAAATTATTATGCTTTAAATATCCTTTCTTAAACCATGTTTTTAATTGTTCGGCGTTTTTCCCTTCTCCAAATTCTAAAGAAATAATATCGAAAACATCCTCTAAACCTTCCGTATTAAAATGACCAACAGCACCTGTTTGATTAGAATTCCACTGCATCTTTTTGCCTTTAAAATTGAAGTAATTAATTTCTTCAAAATCATGGTCTTCAGAAGCCATCCAATACATTGGCACAAAATTGTACGCTGGAAATTCAGCTTTTAATTGTTTCGTTAAATTTATAGTTGAAATTATTTTGAATAGAAAATAAAGTGGTCCTGTAAAAAGGTTTAATTGGTGACCTGTTGTAATAGTGAAGGTGTTTTCAAGATTTAAGCTTTCAATATGTTCAGCGGTTAAATCTGAAGTCTTTACATTTTTGTATTGCTGCTTTAGGGTTTCAGATAGAATAGTTCTAGACTGCGCTTTAACAGACAAACTTTTCTCTTTTATCTGTGCTTCAAAATTTTCCAACTTAGGAAAACGATGATAAAATTCTTTTAATTCTTCTTTTTCTGCGAGATAATCGCATATAAAATCTGAGAAATAATTGGTGTCCTTAAACGGAATATAGTTGGTTGGCATTATCAAACTTATTTATGGCATAAAGATAAGACTCTTCATTTTTTTATCTGCTAATTTTTAGTTAATTCAGTTGTGCGAACTATCTTTACTATCTAAACTCACTCATAACCTTAATTTTAAATTACATGCAAAAATTAATCTTAGCTCTTTTTGTCGTTTTTGGCAGTCTAACCTTAACACCAGCACAAACTATTGCATCACCTAGCGACTTTTTAGGTTATGATATTGGTACACAATTTAGTAGAAATCATCAGGTTATTGATTATTTTAAAGCGGTTGAAAAAGCGCTTCCTAATCAAGTAAAATTAGAAAACTACGGAAAAACCAACGAGCGCAGAGATTTGTATTTGGCTTTTGTAACGAGTGAAGCTAATATGAAGCAACTCGAAACCATTAGAGAAAACAATTTAAAAAACGCAGGTTTGTTAAACGGCGAACCAACAGCCACTGATATTGCCATTGTTTGGTTAAGCTATAATGTGCATGGTAATGAAGCATCGAGTTCTGAAGCGTCCATGCTAACCTTATATAAATTACTAACTGAACAACAAGAGTTACTGAAAAACACGGTTGTAATTATTGACCCAAGTGTAAATCCTGACGGTCGCGATCGTTACGTAAATTGGTATAACAGAACCAAAAGCGAACCTTACGATGTAGATAAACAAGCGAGTGAACACAATGAACCTTGGCCGGCCGGACGACCAAATCATTACCTCTTTGATCTAAATAGAGATTGGGTTTGGGCAACACAAGTAGAAACACAACAACGTTTAGAGGTTTATAATAAATGGATGCCACATGTACATGTCGATTTCCATGAGCAAGGCATTAACGAGCCTTACTATTTTGCACCTGCAGCAGAACCGTTTCATGAAATCATTACAGATTGGCAGCGTGATTTCCAGACACAAATAGGACAAAATCACGCTAAATATTTTGATAAAGAAGGTTGGCTGTTTTTTACAAGAGAACGTTTTGATTTACTGTATCCGAGTTATGGTGATACCTACCCAACATTTATGGGAGCCATGGGAATGACTTACGAGCAAGGTGGTCACGGTATGGCTGGTTTGGGTATTTTGAATGACGAAGGCCATGTGTTAACTTTAATAGAACGTTTAACGCACCATACAACCACAGGAATTTCTACGGTTGAAATGGCATCAAAAAATGCAAAACAATTAAATACTGAGTTTGGTAAATTCTTTAATAATACCAACTTAAAATATAAAAGCTACGTCTTAAAAGGGAATGAAGATAAATTGAATAGCTTAAAAACGCTTTTAAATAAACACCATATTACTTTTGAAAATGCGACAAGCGCTAAAGTATCTGGTTACCATTATGCAACAGGTAAACAAGGTAGTTTTAATGTAGATGCAAATGCGTTAGTGGTGCATAGCAATCAGCCCAAAGGTAAAATGGTTAAGGTATTATTTGAACCAAACACCAAACTTTCAGATTCTTTAACTTACGATATCACGGCTTGGTCACTGCCTTATGCTTATGGATTAGATGCTATTGCAACAACAGCTAATGTTAGCAGCAATACATTAGCGAGTCGTAAAGCACTACCAACGTTGAATGATGCTTATGGCTATGTAAGCAAATGGAACTCTATGGAAGATGCTCAGTTTTTAGCCGAACTATTAAAGCAAGATTTTAAAGTGAGGTTTACCGAAAAACCATTCACATCTAATAACACCAAATTTGAACGTGGTTCTCTCATCATCACCAAAGGAGACAATAAACATATTGAAAAAATGGTATCAAAATTAAATACCATTGCACAAGAACATGCTCAACCCCTAACAGAAATCAATACTGGTTTTTCTCAAAAATCACCAGATATTGGCTCGCCAGATATTAAATTAGTAAACAAACAAAAGGTAGCCATTCTTTCTGGTGAAGGCACATCGTCTTTAAGCTATGGTGAACTATGGCATTTCTTTGAGCAACAATTACACTATCCGTTGACTTCTATAAATACGGATGATTTCAGCAAAACCAATTTAAACAAATACAATGTATTAATTCTGCCAAATGGCTATTACGGAAAAGTGTTTACCGACAGCAACTTAACTAAACTAAAAGATTGGGTAAGATCTGGCGGAAAAGTAATTGCTATTGATGGTGCATTGCGAAGTTTTGCAGGTAAAGAAGGGTTTAGCCTGAGTACTAAAACACCTGAAGATGAAGACCAAAAAGAAAACCTAACGGCTTATGCAGATCGCGAACGCGAATATAGTAACCATCTTATTACAGGAGCCATTTTTAATACCAAAGTAGATGCTACACATCCTATGGCTTTTGGTTACAGTGATCAGTATTTCACGCTTAAATTAGGAAGCTCTGCTTACAATATATTAGAAAACGGCTATAACGTGGCATACTTAAATGATACCAAAGTGTTTTCTGGTTTTGCAGGCCAACAGGCTTTAAAAGCATTAGACCAAACCTTAGTATTTGGCGAAGAACCAATGGGAAGTGGTAGTTTTATTTACATGGTAGATAACACGCTTTTTAGAAGCTTCTGGGAAAATGGAAAACTCTTTTTAGTGAACGCTGTTTTCTTTGTGAATAATAACGCTTATGAATTGTAATAAACTCTTGTTTTACTTTATTAACAATTGAAGATAAAAACTAGATAATTAAGAGCGAGTCACTTGGCTTTAAGCCTCTAAAAATCTACCTTCGTTTAACGTTGGATATAAAACATTGAAACGCTTTTATATCTGCGAGATATTGGCATTAATTACCTAAAACTCATGAAAATCGATTATTCAGAAAAAGAAGACATTTATTATTCTGATTTAAAGCTAAATTCACTTAAAAGTTTTGAAAAAATAAGTGAACCAAAATCGTTGATTAGAATTGACTTTCATACTCTTTTCGAAAAACCAACAATTGAACAAGAAAATGCGATAAATTATTTAGTTGAAAATGAAAAAGATATTTTCGACAAAATGGTTCTCGGAATAATTGATCGTTATAACAACGAAGTTTTAAGCAAGTTTAAAAATTATGTAGAGTTCTTACCAGTTATAAAAACACCAATCGATTTAAAAAGAGAAGTGTCGATAGATAACATTATAGTTTCTGACAAACATATTAACGGAACATCCTATGTTATGTATAAAGGAGATTGCAGTTGGGATGATGAACACGGATTTTGCGCTGTGATGAATAAAAATCAATTCATTGAATTTGGTTCTTGGGATTTACATTATTAAAACTAATGCTAACACCGTGTATATTTAATTGTTTGGTCACTGCCGACTTACGAACATTCCTGCGGAGTATTCTATCTGTGTTTTATTTGCTAAATTACGTGCCTAACCACGCAACTAATCATATAAACACGTTAGCAAAATTATATAACCAGAACGACCTATTAAAGAATTAAATGAATTGTATTAACTGTAATTTTGATCACAATGAAAAATACTGTCCAAATTGTGGTGAAAGAAAAGGAACAAAAAAAATAACGTTGAGCTCAATAGTTGAAGATTCATTTTCATCTATTACAAATATGGATAAAGGCTTTTTATTTAATATAAGATCATTATTTCTACAGCCGAAAAAAATTACAATTGACTATATTTTAGGAAAAAGAAAAGGTATTCTTAACCCTATTTCGTTTCTAATTATTGCTATTACCATTTATATCATCGTTATAACCTTTTTTAAGGTGCCAAAAGATTTAGTCGAAGAAAATAGTGTAACAAAATCTCGACTTGAAAAAACAAGTAATTACGTTGGATTTTTTCTTAGAGCTTACTTAAAATATTTTTGGGTATTATGTATAATTCCATTAGGAATAACATTAAAGTTAATTTTTAGAAAATATAATTTTATAGAACACCTAGCTATAAGTTCATTTATAATTGGACAAGCTACTTTAATAGGAATTTTGAGCTTCTTAGTTTTCAGGTTTCCATTAATTTTTGACCCAGTAGTTTATCTAGCGATTCTATGGCTAGTTTATAAAATATTTAAAAATAATAATGGTAGAATTGAAGCAATTGGGTTATCAACAACAGTTTTAATATTATTCATAATACAACTAATTTTAATTATTGGAACTATCGGAGTAATAAAATACTGTTGCTAACAATGTTTATAACTAATTGCTAGGGCTGCGCCTATTCGGTCATGATATCCAGGATTAAAACACATCTACTAATCACATAATTAAAACTTTCAATACCATTAAATACTAACTTAAACTCTAAATTATGAAACTAGGAGCATTTTCAATAAGTCTTGCGGTAAAGGATATAAAAGCCTCACAAACATTTTACGAAACTTTAGGATTTTCAGTATTTGCTGGAAGCTTAGAACAGAACTATCTCATTATGAAAAATGGCGAATCCTTAGTGGGTTTGTTTCAAGGCATGTTTGAAAACAACATTCTTACCTTTAATCCTGGTTGGGATCAACACGCCAATGCACTTGTAAAATTTGATGATGTACGTACCATTCAGAAACATTTAAAAAGTAAAAACATCACACTAGAACACGAAGCAGATGAAACCACTTCTGGACCTGCAAGCTTTGTGGTTTTAGATCCTGATGGCAATGCTATTTTAATCGATCAGCATGTCTAATAATTTTTTATTATCTTTTAAGGATAACTAAAAAACGAAGTACATGTCAAAACCAGATTTTTCAAATTTAAAAGCCGTTTTTATTAACTGCACGTTAAAGAAATCACCAAGAGTGAGTCATACACAAGGGCTAATGGATCTCTCTATAGATATTATGAAGAAGGAAGGTGTTAGTGTAGACACCATTCGTTTTATAGACCATGATGTGGCATCAGGAGTATATCCTGACATGACGGAATACGGCTGGCAAACCGATGAATGGCCAAAACTCTTTGAGCGTATTTTTGATGCTGATATCTGTGTTATTGGCACACCAATTTGGTTGGGCGAAAAATCCTCGGAAGCCACCAAATTAATTGAACGTTTCTATGCCATGAGTGGCCAACAAAATGATAAAGGACAATATTTATTCTACGGAAAAGTTGGAGGTGCTATTATAACAGGTAACGAAGACGGAGTAAAACATTGTGCCATGGGTATGCTTTATGCTATGCAACATATTGGGTATTCTATTCCACCACAGGCAGATTGTGGTTGGATTGGTGAAGTTGGACCTGGTCCTAGTTATCTCGATGAAGAAGCTGATGCTAAAAACAATGATTTCACTAATAGAAATACCACCTTTATGACTTATAATTTAATGCATTTGGCTAAACTTTTAAAAGAGAATGATGGGTATCCTGCTTACGGTAATTCTCGCAAAGATTGGGACAACGGTACGCGCTGGAATTTTGAAAACCCAGAATACAGATAAAGCCAATGAATTGGGATAAAGAATTAGAATTTTATGACTCAATTGTTAAAGACTGCAATGGCTTTGAACGAAAGGGTAAGAAGATGATTTACACCTCATCTAACGGATATATGTTTACGCTATTAAATAAAGCAGGTGAAATAGGTATAAGATTACCAAAATCAATGGCTGAAAAATTTATGGCAGATTATAATACTGGCTTTTATTATTCATATGGAGCAAAAATGAAAGATTATGTTTTAGTCCCTAAGTCAATTTATAATGATAAAAAGGTATTAGTCTATTATATGGAACAAAGTTTTACTTTTGTTAATAGTTTACCTCCAAAATGAAACGGAGCATTTAAAAAACAAAATACCAAATAATTGCACTGATAAACGTATAAAAAGATAATAAGAGGATTTGCATTCTATTGTGCTTTACTGAGCTTGTCATATAACTAAGGTTTTATTCAATTATATGACACAAAACATCACAAATTGTCACTTATTTATCATAACTACTAAACAAAATGGAAAAAGCGTTACAAACCATGATTAACAATATGCCTGAGAAAACAGGTAAATCATTAGAACAATGGAAATCGATTTTAAGTAAAAAAGCATTCGTTAAACATTCTGAAGGAGTCAATTTCCTAAAAAAAGAACATGGAGTCACCCATGGTTTTGCTAATACTATTGTTACACTTTCTAAAGAAGAAAACAATACGTCTGATGATTTGGTGAGCAACCAATATAAAGGCAAGGACAATTTATTTCCTATTTATGAAAAGATACTTGCTATCGTTAAAGGCTTTGGAACTGATGTGACCATCACACCTAAAAAAACCAGTGTTAGCGTTATTAGAAAACGCCAATTTGTTTTAATAAAACCTGCAACAAAAACACGTATAGATTTAGGATTAAAACTACCCGAAAAACCAACGACAGACCGACTAGGCAATTCCGGACCTTTTGGTACTATGTGCACACATCGCGTTCAAATAACATCTATTGACGAGATTGATGATGAATTAATTGGATGGATGAAGGAAGCCTATACAAAAGCCGAATAATCCGTACTCTAATTAACATTAGCAATTACAAACACTAGATTTCACAAAGAATTGACACTTTTTTTACATTTAATTTTACCATCCTAACTTCTATCAATAATACATTTGAATTCATCTTAAAAACAATCTAATTATGAAAAAGCGTATTATTATTTTAGGAACAACTTTAGTTATTGTAAGTCTCTTATTTTTTAGTTTCACAAAATGGAAGAGTAACGTGGCTGCAGATTCAAACTTACTAAACAACAGAGATCTTGCTATAGACAACAAAGAAATCCATGGTCCAAATCTTAAAGCTATTCCAGATTTATATTATGGAATCGATACAAGGTTTGCTGCTGTCTCAAAATCTGATGTACATAAAGCGACTAGCATTTATACATTTCTAAACGCTAGTGAAAAAGATCAAATACAACATATTAAATCTGTAAATCTTGTGGTTATTAAAAACAACCAACAATCAGAACTACAAGCATTTGGCACTACTGATCTCCTCACTGATGCACAAATGAAATTATTAAGATCTATGGATTACTTTAATCATTTTACGATTAGAACCGAATTTAGAGGTAAGAATATGGAAACAGGCATCGTAGAAGATAAATTTTTCGGTCCACATATTACTGTCGTTCCAGATACGCAGGCTACATATGTAGATGGTAAAGAAGCACTACTTCAATATCTTAAAGAAAATAGTTTAGCTGACATGAATGTTATAAAAGACGACAAGATTAATGCTATAAAAATAAGCTTTATAATATCTAAACAAGGTGATGTTATAGAAGTTAAACATGATGCTATGAGCACTGGTTACACTTCAATTGATGAGAAATTTATGGAACTCATTAAAAATATCCCAGGAAAATGGACACCTGCTGAAAATGCTAAAGGAGAAAAAATGGAACAAGAATTCGTTTTTACTTTTGGACCAAGAGATCGCTGTTAATTAACTTGCTTATTTTTTCTCACTCACCTTTATAAACTATTTTAGGACACCAAGACTTCGCCATAAAGGTCGAAGTCTTCTGCCTCAGTCACTTTTATAGTCGCAAATTCACCTGTTTTTAAATAAGTTTTAGTTGCATCGATTAAAACTTCGTTATCTACATCTGGCGAATCAAATTCAGTTCTTCCAACAAAATAGTTACCTTCTTTTCTATCAATAACCACTTTAAACTCCTGGCCTATTTTGGCTTGATTCAATTCCCAAGAAATCTGAGATTGAATTTCCATAATATCATTGGCACGTTGAATTTTCACCTCTTCAGGTACGTCATCTTCTAAGTTGTAAGCGTGTGTATTTTCTTCATGAGAATATGTAAAACAACCTAAACGCTCAAAACGCATTTCTGAAACCCATTGTTTTAACTCCTCAAAATGTGCTTCTGTTTCACCAGGATAACCAACAATTAATGTTGTTCTTATGGTCATTTCTGACACTATGGCTCTAAATTCATTTATTAATTTGGTCGTCTTGTCTTTTGTAGTTCCACGACGCATAGATTTTAGTAAATCATCAGAAATATGTTGTAATGGAATATCTAAATAATTACAAATCTTAGGTTCACGTTTCATAATATCTAAAACATCCATAGGAAATCCGGTTGGGAATGCATAGTGTAAACGAATCCACTCTATACCTTCAACCTTCACTAAGTTTTCTAGTAACTCAGCAAGATTTCTTTTTTTGTAAATATCTAAACCGTAATACGTTAAATCTTGAGCAATAAGTATTAATTCTTTAACTCCATTAGCAGCCAATTTCTCAGCTTCGGTAACTAAGTTTTCAATTGGAGTACTTTTGTGTTTTCCTCTCATAATAGGAATAGCACAAAAACTACAAGGTCTATCACAACCTTCTGCAATTTTAAGATAAGCGTAATTTTTTGGTGTTGTAGTTAAACGTTCACCAATTAACTCATGCTTA
Source organism: Winogradskyella sp. Asnod2-B02-A (assembly GCF_045063645.1). Lineage (NCBI taxonomy): Bacteria > Pseudomonadati > Bacteroidota > Flavobacteriia > Flavobacteriales > Flavobacteriaceae > Winogradskyella > Winogradskyella sp. Asnod2-B02-A. The sequence continues at coordinate 110,734 of NZ_JBEFOG010000025.1, read as the reverse complement.
TAATCTGCACCTAATGCTTTTAATAATCCTGGTAATTCTGTAGTACCAAAATACTGATCTACATTTGGGATTTCCTTTTGTAAGTCTGGCTTGTAGCGTTCACTTAAACAGCCTGTCACAAAAACCTTATCTACTTCGCCATCTTCTTTCTTTTGCATGTACTCCAAAATGGTGTTCACACTCTCTTCTTTGGCATTATTAATAAAACCACATGTATTAATTACAACTACGTTTCCTTCTTGCTCATGGACAACGTCCTTTCCGCTTGCTTTTAGTTGTCCCATCAATACTTCGCTATCGTAAACATTTTTACTACAGCCTAATGTAATAACGTTGATTCTATTCTTTTTTATAGTCTTGGTTCTCATGCTTTTTGTAAATCAGTTTGCAAAGATACACAATGATTTACTAAATTCGATTCCTCATTTATGGTATTAAACCTTTTTGTGTTTATATTGTCTAATTATAAAACCATCTTTTATGAGACGTATTTATTTTATATTTCTATTCTTTAGCCTTTTAATAAACTTTTCATGTGCTACAGATGATTCTAATGATGAAGACATTGTTGACGAATCTATCTATTATCCGCCGATAAACTCTGATACTTGGGACACCAAATCTATTGCTGAATTAAATTGGAATGACAATGAATTGCAACCCTTATTGGACTTTTTAGAAGAAAAGAACACTAAAAGTTTTATGATCCTTCATAACGGAAAAATAGTTGTTGAAGAATATATGAATGGGCATGATAGTAACTCAACATGGTATTGGGCAAGTGCAGGAAAAACGCTAACCACAGCAACTTCTGGAATTGCTCAAGAAGAAGGTTTTATAGATATTAATAATAAAGTTTCAGATTATGTAGGTACTGGTTGGACGAGTGCAACGTTAGAAAAAGAAAATTTAATTACGTGTAAACACTTATTATCTATGTCATCTGGTTTAGATGATACTGCTGGTGATGATATTTCTGCTTCAAATTTACAATATGTAGCAGATGCAGGCACACGTTGGGCATACCATAACGTTTATGTAAAAATGCAAGACGTTGTTGCCGATGCTACTAACCAAACATGGGATTCTTATTTTAATACCAAAATAAAAGAACCTATTGGTATGAATGGTGCTTGGTTTAATCTAGGACCTTTAAATGTATATTGGAGTAATACGAGAAGTATGGCAAGATTTGGCCTATTAACATATGCGAATGGAAAATGGGAAAATCAGCAAATTGTAAACGAAACTTATTTAAGCCAAGCGACAAATACTTCTCAGTCTATTAACGAAGCTTATGGCTATTTATGGTGGTTAAATGGTAAATCTTCTTATCACTTACCTCAAAGTCAATTTGAATTTACAGGTGATCTTATTCCAAATGCGCCAAGTGACATGTTTGCTGCTTTAGGGAAAAATGATCAAAAAATTTATGTGGTTCCTAGTGAAAAGTTAGTGATCATTAGGATGGGAGAATCTGCTGATGATGAAAATTTTGCACTTTCAAGTTTTGACAATGAACTTTGGGGGAAAATCAACACGCTTATTTATTAAAAATAATCTTGCCGAAACAGTATCAGTCATTTATCTTCGTGCTTTTTAAAATATAAACATGAAAAGAATATTATTCTTAATTACACTATCTCTTACCATTTTTGCTTGTACAAGTGATAGTCCAGATGATGTCGATGTCGTTTGTTTACAACCTGTAAATTTAGAAGCTTATAGCATAACCAACACTACTGCTACATTAAATTGGCAATCTGCAGTTGAAACGTCAGAATATGAATTAGAATATGGTCCATTAGGATTCTCACAAGGCAATGGCTCTACAGTTTTTCCGCAACAAAGTAGTTATAATATTAGCGGTCTAATGCCATCTACGCAATACGCTTATTACGTTAGTTTATTTTGTAACACAACTGATAGCTACAGTGATTGGGCAGGACCTTATGAATTTGATACACTAGACACAAATCCTTTGTGTGATGATCCTACTAATTTTATAGTACGTAATATCAGTACGGCTATTGGTACAGATTATGTTGATTTTAAGTGGGATGATTATGGAAATGATGGTTCTCAAATTCAATATGGATTACAAGGATTTGCATTAGAAACTGGGACTATTCAATCTGAAGGTAACAATATAGAAGATGGATTTGGAACTGTTGAAAATCTAGATTCAAATACTACCTATGATTTTTATGTTAGAAATAATTGTTTAGAAAACGGCTTTAGTGCTTGGGTTGGTCCTGTGACGGCAACTACACTTTAGTATTCATTTTTTCTATTTGCATTTAAAATACTTTTTGCTTCATTTATAAAGCGTTTATCTCTCGATTCTAGTAGCGAAAAAGTGATATTTCATTTCAATAAAAAAATCTTGTATTCAGTAGAATTAAATAAGCTTCTGAGCACAAGATTTTTTTTTATAAATCTATCGAGTCAAATAGACCAAAAGATATACCTTAATTAATTTATTACCAAACGGATATACTAAATCTGCAATATTATCTTTTCTTAAATTAAAATTCATTTAAGTATTGACGCAAGTTTTATTCAATAATTACATCTAAAAATACCTAGTGCTTAACTCACAAAGTTAGATTCAATTAAAAAATATCACTTTGCATATAAGGTATCAGTTACTTATTATTTGTCTTTTTTGTTATGGTTCTCAATCTTATGCGCAATTGTGCGAGGGGAACCTAGGAGATCCCGTGGTATCTATAGATTTTGGTTCTGGTACTAGTCGAGGTAGTGCTTTAGGTAGTGCTGTTACAGCGTTTACTTATAGCTCGGAAGGCGAATTAGAAGAAGGAGAATATACCATTTATAATACCACAAGTGGTTTAAAAGGGAATGCATGGCATGTGACCTCAGACCATACAGGGAACACTAATGGTTACATGATGGTTATTAATAGTGCCGTCATAGCAAATGAAGGTGTATTCTACACTAAAACTGTAACAGGTCTTTGTGCCAATACTACTTTTGAATTTTCTGCTTGGCTAATGAACATAATGAATCCCTCTATAGGCACAGATCAATATCATCCAGATGTTACTTTTAGAATTAGCGATACTAATGGTAATATTTTAGGCTCATATAATACTGGTGATATTGCGCAATCTTCATCTGGTAATTGGCAACAATATGGCTTCTTTTTTACTTTAGCAGCAGAGACAGAAGTGGTAATAACTATTTTAAATTCTGCTCCTAGCGCACATCCTGGTAATGATATTGCTTTAGATGATATTACTTTTAAACCTTGTGGGCCAACTATAACTAATTCTATAATCAACGAATTTGGAACAAGTTTAAATATATGTGAGGATGAAATTGTTAGTTACACTTTTCAATCCGTTGTTTCTTCAGGATACTCAAATCCTCAATATCAATGGCAATATTCAGATGATTTAGGATTAACATGGTTAGATATTACAGGTGAAACTACCACTAATTATGTGTTCTCAAATACAAGCTCACCTGGCACTTATTTGTATCGATTAGCTGTTGCGAATGGGAATAATATAAATTCACTTAGTTGCCGGATAACATCAGACACCTATAACATTGAAATTATTGAAACACCAGAAGCACTTACTGGTGAATCTCAACAGAGTTTTTGCACTACTCAAAATGCGACTTTGAGTTTTATTGACGTCAGTGATTCTGCAATTTGGTACGATGCTACAACTGATGGTACTATTTTAAATGAAGACACCTACTTAATTGATGGCACAACTTATTTCGCTGCTAAAGAATCTATAAGCGGTTGCGAGAGCGATGATCGATTTCCGGTTACTGTTACTATTGTAAATCCTAGTCTCCAAATTAATAATATATCTGCCATTATTTGCAACACATCAAACGATACTTCTGAGTTAGTAGATTTAACTATTTATGAAACAGATATAACAACTTGTAGCGATTGTTTATTTAGTTACTTCTTTTCTCAAGAAGATGCTCAAAATTATTCTGAAGACGGCTATATAAACTCACCTACTAATTTTGAGTGGACCATAGACACAAATACAATTTATGCGCGAATCGATTCTTCTGATCATTGTTTTCAAATTTCAGAAATATCGCTAACTTTAGGAGAGACACCAATAATAGCAGTTAATGATGTAATGAGTATATGTGAGCTAGAGACCTATACTATTATAGATGCTGGCTTTGGCTTTAATAGTTATTTGTGGTCTACAGGTGAAACCACTCAAGTCATTAGCGTTACTGATGAAGCACTTGGCGATTATTGGGTTACAGTAACTAAAGACTATGGTACTTATACATGCGAAACCACTAAAGAATTCCAAGTTTTATTATCTAATACAGCTGTTATTTCTAATATAGATATCGATGATTGGACAGACTTAAACAACTCAATAACGATTAACATATCTATCTTATCATTAGGCGATTACGAATATTCCTTAGACAATATAACGTACCAAGATAGTAATGTGTTTTTAAGATTAGCTTCTGGAGAATACACAGTATATGTTAGAGATAAATATGGTTGTGGCATCTCACAAGACGTGATTTACCTACTCAATTATCCAAAGTTTTTTACACCAAATAAGGATGGTACAAATGACACATGGTTTATAAAAAACTCGTATTCAGAACCTACACTAAACATCAAAATATTTAATAGATACGGAAAAATCCTTAAGTCTTTAGATGCTAATTCGGCATGGGATGGAACATATAATGGACACCAAATGCCAACTTCAGACTATTGGTTTGTTGTAACCAGAGCAAGTGGCAAAAGCTATACTGGCCATTTTAGTTTAAAACGATAATATCGATCTTAAAAATTGAAAATTATTAATCTTTAAACTTCAGAACAAAAATTATTTTACTAATCTATTTCTCAAAAAACCAATATCCTATTTTTTTTATTTTTTCTTGCTGAAATTAAACAAGTCACATATCTTCGCCCTCTTAAAAAAAACAGATATGAAAAAATTATTACTTATTTTTGCTCTATCACTAACTGTTTTGGCATGTTCTAGTGATAGCTCAGATGGCAACTCTTGTCCAACCCCTGAATCGTTAGACGTCAACAATTTAACAAACACAACAGCGACTTTATATTGGTATGCTGATGTTCAGTCTTCATTATATCAAGTAGAATATGGCACTTTTGGTTTTGCTCAAGGTTCTGGAACGATTTTAACCGTACCTGAAAATAGTGTTCATGTTGAAGATTTGATGGGTAACACACAATATACATATTATGTAAGAGTTTTTTGTAACGAATCTGGTGAGTACAGTAATTGGTCAACTCCTTATAATTTTGTGACATTAAATAATAATCCCTACTGTGAAGATCCAGAAAGTTTTAATGTACGATTATACAATGATTCTGTAAGTCATAACCATATAGATTTATCTTGGTCTAATGGAGATTTTGATGGTTCAGAGATTCAATATGGTATTGAAGGTTTTACATTAGGAACTGGTAGTACAACACAATTAACTACTACATATCCTAGTTATGCAAGAATAAGCAACTTAAACGCTGATACATCTTATGACTTTTATGTCCGTAATACTTGTGGAAATAATGGATTTAGTTCTTGGATAGGACCTGTTACACACAGCACGTTAGAAGAACCATTAAATGCGAATTGCTTAGATCCTTTTAATTTCACATTAAATCAAATTTACACCACTTCTGCTGGCTCTGATGTTTTAGTTTTTAGTTGGGAAGCGATGAATGGTGAAAGTACATGGCAATTACATAAAGTTGGTTATGGGCAGCCTGTAGGCACTGGTACAGATATAGATACGAGTTATAATCCTATACAGTTAACAAATCACACATATTCAGGTGTTGTTTACGATTTTTATGTTAGGGCTTATTGTGGTACAGATGGTTATAGTGATTGGGTAGGTCCAATTACAGTTACTGGACCATAATTCAGTAAATTATTCTAAATAGAAAGACCTCAATTTTTGTAATAAAGAATTGAGGTCTTTTTTATTTAAGCGTATTTAGGTCTTGTGATTTGCTAATTTTATTTGAATAAAGAAATATTATTTTCTTATGAATTATAAGGATTAAAGCTCAAAATCCACTGATAAATCTGCCATTGAAAAATATAGAATAGCAATGCTAATCCAAACAAAACATAAACCAATTTAGCATTATAAAGTTTAGTAATTAAAGTTCTAATACAAAGGAAAATTAGTATTGCAAAAAATGGCACTAAAACGTATGAAGGAAAAGCAACATAGTTATGCAAATATTCTGGCATTAACGGACTATGAGAACTAAATAAAAGTCCAACTATATTTCCAATATATTTAATAAACATTAAAGCCGAATACAATAGTGTCAATATTGTAATCGGCTTTAAAATTTTATCATCCTTAAAATTGAAGTTAGCACTCATAACATAAGGATACTATTTTCTTTGAATGATTATTTAAAAAAGGAATCTACAAATTCATACTTATTAAAAACTTGTAAATCTTCAATACCTTCTCCTACTCCAATATATTTTACAGGAATTTTAAACTGATCGCTGATTCCAATAACCACACCACCTTTAGCTGTACCATCTAATTTAGTTACTGCTAATGAAGTTACTTCTGTAGCCGCTGTAAATTGTTTTGCTTGCTCAAAAGCATTTTGCCCTGTTGAGCCATCTAAAACTAATAAAACATCATGTGGCGCATCTGCCACAACTTTTTGCATAACACGTTTCACTTTTGTCAACTCATTCATTAAGTTGATTTTATTATGCAAACGACCTGCAGTATCAATAATAATAACATCGGCATCTTGGTTTACACCAGATTGCAGAGCGTCAAAAGCTACAGACGCAGGATCAGATCCCATTTCTTGTCTAATCATTGGTACATCTACCCTATCTGCCCAAACTTGTAATTGGTCTATTGCTGCTGCTCTAAATGTATCTGCAGCACCTAATACCACTTTTAAACCTTGCTTTTTAAATTGATAGGCTAATTTACCAATAGTGGTTGTTTTACCAACACCATTAACACCAACAACCATTAGCACGTATGGCGTTTTAGAACCATCAGCTTGTTTTGGTAACTCTGGAATAGTATATTCTGTTTCCTCACCAGATTTAGTTTCTGACAATAAGGCTGCAATTTCTTCTCTTAAAATTTTATTTAGTTCTGAAGTACCTAAATATTTATCTTTTGCTACGCGTTCTTCTATACGCGTAATTACTTTTAAGGTTGTATTTACACCAACATCACTGGTGACCAAGATTTCTTCAAGATTATCTAAAACATCATCATCGACTTTAGATTTACCAGCAACGGCTTTGTTTAGTTTACTGAAGAAAGATGTTTTAGATTTCTCTAAACCCTTGTCTAGGGTTTCTTTCTTTTCGGAAGAGAATATTTTTTTAAAAAAACTCATTTATTTTAGTTTAAAGTTAAAAGCTTAAATCTCTTTAAACTTTTTTCTGACTTAGTTAGTTAAGCATACTGTCAAAACCAAAAGCAACAACCTTGCCCTTAATGAATTACTGCTAAGTTGTCATAATTGCTCAAATATAGCCATAAAAAAACTGCTTTCAAATGAAAGCAGTTTTATAAATCTATATAAAAATAAAGATTATTTTTTGTTTAAAAAGTCGTTGACAAATTCTGGTGCCATAACTGATTCCACGAACATGTAAGCCCCAGTTTTTGGTGATTTCACCATTTTAATCGCTTTTGTCAAACGCTTTGATCCTGTCTGTAAAGACGCTACTGATTTCTTTGCCATGTCTTATTATTTTATCTCTTTATGAACTGTCATACGCTTAAGGATAGGATTAAATTTCTTAATCTCCATACGATCTGGCGTATTCTTCTTATTCTTTGTTGTAATATATCTTGATGTTCCTGGTTGACCAGAAGTTTTGTGCTCTGTGCACTCTAAGATAACTTGTATTCTATTTCCTCTTTTTGCCATTGTAAATTGACTTAAGCGTTAAATAAACGCTATTATTTGTAAAATCCTTTTGCTCTAGCTTCTTTTAACATTGCATCCATACCAATTTTATTGATAGTCTTTAATGCTGATGTAGAAACTTTTAATGTTACCCACTTATCTTCTTCAGGAATGTAAAAACGTTTTTTGATTAAATTTGCATCAAATCTACGTTTTGTTTTATTCATAGCGTGAGAAACGTTATTCCCAACCATTGCTTTCTTCCCAGTAAGTTCACAAACTCTTGACATTGTTTTCTTTCTTTAGGTGTATTATTGTTTTTCTGTTAACTCTTAATGTTGTCTTTGTTTTTAAAGCAAATCTTTATAAACATTTGCATTAAGAATCTAAAATCCGAACATGGATATTTTAAACAGGGTGCAAATTTAATAAAATATTATGTTTCAACAAACATAAAACTCTACTTTTTCAAAAAAAGTTTTTGAAGCATTTCAAAAGCTTTATTTGTAGCCCTTCCAATTACTTTTTCACGATGGTCTCCAAAGTTAAAAACTTCAGAATAAACTTGGTCTTTTGTGGCAATAGCAATCCATACCGTTCCAACCTCTGCATCTGAATCTCCTTTTGAGGGACCAGCATTACCTGTTGTACTTATGGCATAATCACTATCAAATAATGTTCTTACATTCTTTGCCATTGCTTCCGCAACTTCTTTACTCACCACAGAATGCTTATTAATTATATCTTCTGAAATGCCTAGAACTTTTACTTTAGATGCTGTAGCATACGTCACAACACTACCTATAAAATAAGCTGAAGCTCCTGCATTTGCTGTAAATGATTCTGCAATACGACCACCTGTACAACTTTCTGCTACGGCTAGTGTTTTTCCTAATTTAGTTAATTGCTTTCCAATGACAGCTTCAATAGATTCATCTTCTTCAAAACCCACAAAAACATCATTAATTTGTGGTAATAATAAATTAACCTGATTCTGAATTTCGTCTTCTAATTCCTTTTTATCAAAAAATTTCCCAGATAACCGTAAACGTACACGACCTAAACTTGGTAAATAAGCCAATTTAATAAATTGAGGTAGATTGTCTTCCCATTCTGCTATACGGTCTGCCAATGCGCTTTCTCCTAGACCATATGTCAGTATAGTTTTATGAACTATATAAGGAAACTTAAATTGTACTCTTAATTTTGGAATGACTTGCTCTGTGATTAATGCCTTCATTTCGTAAGGCACACCTGGAAGTGACACAAAAACTTTTCCATTTTTCTCTAACCACATGCCTGGAGCTGTTCCATTATGGTTCATTAAAACAGTAGATTTAGAAGGTACTAATGCTTGTTGTTTATTAACTTCTAAAAGAGGAGCAGAACTAAATCTAGAAAATATTTGTTCAACGTTCGCTAAAACAGCTTTGTCTTCAACTAGTGTATCATTAAAGTATTCGCAAATAGTATGCTTGGTAATATCGTCTTTGGTAGGACCTAGTCCTCCCGTAATTATAATAATGTCTGCATTTTCTTCAGCTTCCTTTAAAGCTTTAAGAATATGAGATTTTTCATCTTGTACAGATGTAATCTGATAAATTGAAATACCTACTTTATTGAATTCTTTTCCTAAAAAGGCAGAATTGGTATCTACAATCTGACCAATAAGAATCTCATCTCCAATGGTAATAATTTCTGCTTGCATTTAAAGTCCGAAATCGGATTTAATTTCATTAACAGCATTATCTACTGCAGTTAACACTACTATAAGTTGTTCATCAACATTTTTATCCGTTTGCTCAAACTTTCCCCAATCTTGCACTTCTATTAAGGTATCTAAAACTCCAAGTTCAAACAAATCTATAGTTGGCTTCATTTTGTGAGCTGCTTGATAGACTTCTTTATAATCTTTTGCTGGTACTGCTGTTCTTAAACGTTCAGCATCTTCTGGCACTTCTTCTAAAAAAGCGGCTGCCAAAGCTGCGACGAAATCCTCGTCTCCATCAGCCATTTCTCGTACTCTTTCTAATTTATAATGTTGTGACATTTATTTAATTTTTATTGAAAACATTTCCTCGTCTTCAAGATATCCTATTAATCGATCTTCTGCAAAAACCTTACCGACTCCTGCTGGTGTGCCCGTAAAGATAATATCTCCAATTTTTAAAGTGAAATATTTTGACACATATTCTATGATTTCATCTATTTTCCATAGCATTAGTTCTGTATTTCCTTTTTGAACGACATCATCATTCTTTTTTAAACTAAAATTAATCTTGTCAATGTTCTGAAATTTAGTCTTTGGCAGCCATTTACCAACAACAGCTGCTCCATCAAAAGCTTTTGCTTTTTCCCAAGGTAATCCTTTAGATTTTAATTGCGCCTGAAGGTCTCTCGCCGTGAAATCTATTCCAAGCCCTATCTGATCATAATATTTATGAGCAAATTTCTTATCAATGTACTTTCCAACTTTATTAATTTTCACTAAAACCTCAACTTCATGATGTACCTCATCAGAAAAATCAGGAATAAAAAACGGTTGTTTTTTTAACAGAATCGATGTATCAGGCTTTAAAAAGATGACAGGATCTGTTGGTTTTTCGTTTTCTAACTCTTTAATATGGTCTGTGTAATTACGACCTATGCAGATTAATTTCATTCTTTTTAGCTCTTAGATATTAGCTTTTGCCATTAGCTTAACTTGTTATTAAACTGACGTAGCTTAATAGCTGTTAATACTTTTTTGGTGTAAAGTGGAAAGTCTGCATTAAGCAACCAACCAAAATAACCTGGTTCTTTATCTAAAACATCTAAAACGCGTTTTCCTTTATGCTTTCCAAAAGAAAAACATTCTTCACCTTCTTTATTGAATATTAAAAAACCTGCAAAATCAGCAAACTTTTTGCGCGAACTAAATTCTGCCAAAAACTTAGTGTCGTTTTCTAAATCTTCATAGCGATCTAATTGTGCTTTTAAAACTTCGTAAGTTGCTTTTGTATCTGCTTCTGCACTGTGCGCATCATCTAAACTCTTATCGCAATAAAACTTATAAGCTGCAACTAAAGTACGTTGCTCCATTTTATGAAAAATAGTTTGAACATCTACAGAATGCGTGTTTTTCATATCAAAATCAACTTCTGCACGCAGCATTTCTTCTGCCAATAGAGGAATATCGAAACGATTAGAATTAAATCCTCCTAAATCGGAATCCTTAATTAAATTATAGATTTCTTTAGATAACTCCTTAAAGGTTGGCTTACCCACAACATCTGCATCTGATATTCCATGAATTGCAGTAACCTCTGCTGGAATAGGCATTTCTGGATTTACAACCCAAGTTTTAGCTACTTCCTTTCCATCTGGATAAACTTTTAAGATTGAAATTTCTACGATTCTGTCTTTAGATATATTGATACCTGTAGTTTCTAAATCGAAAAAACAGATGGGTTTTGTTAGGTTGAGTTGCATGTGAAATTATTTTTTTTACAAAGGTACTGAGATTCTTTAAGAAAGACCTCTTAGGCAAAAAAAAAGCAATAGTGTCTTTAATTAATTATACTAATTTACATTATCATTTCTATTAAAGGTAATTCAGATAAGCTAAAATTATATACATTAGCACAAAACAATGATACTGAATAAGTAATTGAAATAAATTTCATCTTTTGAACATTTTAACCGATATTTAAGCACCTTACCTAATTCAAATGCGATTTTTACTACTTCCCCTAGCGTTATTTTTATTTCAAAGCAACATATATGCGCAAAAAGATGATAATACACCAGAGGCTCTATCAAACTTACCTAAGGACACAGTAATAACACATATTGATTCTATTAAAAATTTAATGGTAGCTGATTATTATAAGGAAGATTACAGTTCGGTTATTATTAAAGCAAATGACATACTCAAAATAGCAAAACTCAATAAACTAAACAATGAGATTAGTGGTATTCGTAGTTTCTTAGCTAATTCTTACCTCAACTTAAATGACTCCTTAAAATCACTGGAGTATGCTAGAAAAAACATTCAATTAGCAAAAAAACTAAACGACAATACCTCCTTAGTCGGTTCGCTTATTGATATAGGCAACATTTATTATGCCTTTGGTGAACCAGACAAAGCCATAAACTCTTACAAAAAAGCAATTCCTCTTGCGCAAAAAGGAAGTAACGACCTTGCTCTTTTCTTCTTAAACCATAATATAGCTCAAATATATTTTGAGCATTATAATGACTATGAAAAAGCAAAGCCATATCTTGATACAGCAGATGTACATGTGCCAAAAGACTTTAAGATAGGACTTGCTGGTCTTAATTTATTTAAAGCCCATTATGCTTTTGAAACTAAAGATTATGATTTGGCTACAAACCTGTATCAACAAGCCATACTTTTAGCAAAAGAAACAAATAATCTCGATGTATTAAAGAAAGCATACAATGGCTATATTGAATGCCTTGCTATTAAAGGTAATTACAAAAAAGCCTATGATATTGGTAAAATAAAAGATAGCCTTTTTATAGAACAAAGTAAGGAGGACACTAAAAAATCTGCTAAGAACCTTATAACCACTCTTAAAAATGCTAAAATCCAAGAGGAATTAAAAAATGAAGAACTGAGAAATGAAATTATTCTAGAAAAAGCTGAGTCACAAAAGAATATATTAATCATTAGTATTTTAGTTTCTTTTTTACTCTTAGGCTTACTATTTTACCTTCTTAAAGTCATTAAAAACAGAAGAAGACTTAACACAGAATTAAAGATAAAGAATCAAGAATATCTAAAAGCTAAACTAGAATCTGAAAAATCAGCAGAAGCTAAATCTCGATTTTTATCTACAATGAGCCATGAGTTACGTACTCCTTTATACGGAATTATCGGCTTAAGCACTGTATTGAATAACGACAGCAATCTTAAATCTCACAAAACAGAATTGCAGTCATTAAAATTTTCAGCAGATTATTTACTAAATCTAGTAAACGATGTATTGACCTTAAATAAGATGGATTCTCATGAAAAAATCAAATTTGAATCAAAACCTTTTCATCTCAAAGATTTTCTAAATAATATTAAAGAATCATTAGAATACTTAACGAGACAAACTAATAATGAGCTCATTATTACTATCAATCCTAAAATTCCTAATTGGATTAAGGGAGATCAGACAAAAATGTCTCAAGTTCTCATCAATTTATTGGGCAATGCTTTAAAGTTCACCTACAATGGTAAAGTAGAACTAATTGTAAGTCTATTGAAAATAAAAGAAAATGAATTAAAGCTTAAGTTCGAAGTTAAAGACAACGGCCTGGGAATTCCTTTAGAAGACCAGCAAAAAATCTTTGAAGAATTTGGACAACTTAAACACCAAGGAGATTTTCAAGGCTCTGGTTTAGGCCTTACTATTGTGCAAAAATTACTCATAGACATGAATTCTAATATTCAGTTAGAAAGTGCTATTGGTGAAGGCTCAAATTTCTTTTTCGAAATAACATTTGGAACTGCAAAAAAGAAACATGCAAACGAAGATATTCAAGATACAGTTTCAAATGATATGCTTCGCGGAAAAAAAATATTAGTTGTAGATGACAATAGAATCAATCTCATGGTAACTAAAAAGACATTGGAAAGTCATGATATTTTAGTCGAAATTGCTACTAATGGCCAAGAAGGTATAGATAAAATTATGGTAACTGATTATGATTTAGTGTTGATGGATGTTCACATGCCTATAATGGACGGAATAGAAGCCACTAAAAAGATCCGTGAACTCCAAAAACCCGTAATTGTTATCGCACTAACAGCTGTTACACAAGACGAACAAGATGACCGTTTTAAAAGTGCACAATTCAATGACTCTATTGTGAAACCTTATAAAGTTAACGACTTTATAAAGACACTTGCTTTAAATCTGGTTTCTGCGCATAAACAGAATTGATACATTACAGTAAATATGGCGTGTTGGATAAAACACCAAAAGAGTATCTAAATTATAAGCATATATTAGGTGCTATTTTATAAAGCCATTATTTAATCTAATAACTCTGGGTTATTCAGAATTAATTCAATTTTCTTTATAATTACTGTTATTTGGCTCATTTGCATTTCTATATTTCTAAAAAAGAGGCTTATATCTCTATTTACCCAACTTTCGGAAATAATCCTAGCACCCAAACTAATTCTTAAAATAGCACTCTGAATATCATTACCATATTTTACATTAACGGCTTGCCCAATATGACACTTTTGTGCAGCTAGTCTAATTATTTCTAATGGAGAACCTTGAAAATGCTCAGATATATCAGAATTTAATAATACATAGAGTTTTTTAACTTGATCTACAGACAATACGTTGCCATTATTAACAATAAAGAATGGAAAAATGGTACGAATATTTCTCAATCCAAATCCTTTACTATTAGAGCTATTCGTCTTTATTTCATCACCATATAAAGGTTCTAAAAAAGTGGCATCTTTTACAGAATCTTCAACAAAATTGCAGAACATTTCAATGCCCATATTTCTATATAGAATTGGTGTTTTAAAGTACCTATCCATTTCAACTATAGCCGCATTCCAACGCATGTAAGAACCATAATTATATCCGTCTGATAAATCATTTGAACAAGACCATGTTGCTGGCCAATCAGAATGATTATAGTATTTTGTTAAACCTACTGGTAACGTCGTTTTTACGGACTGGATTAGTTTATTTACACTTTTAGGCAAAATTAATGCTCCAGAATAAGGAGGTCCTGTAAAATATTTACTTCCCGTTGTAGATACAATATATCCTTTCTCTAAATAATTTTGTATATCTGATGGATCTAACCTAAGCTGAGCTGCATCTACAATAACTTGTATAGATAAATCCTTAAGTGTATCTAAATCTTCCATCATTTTTTCACTTGGAGACTGGTAACCTAATTTAGATTGATCCATTACATGCAATACCACATGTTTCCCAGATTTATTAGTTTCTGAAATGGCTGTAAAAACTTCTGTATCTAATTGTTTTGCTGATTTTAATTGCCCTTTTTCATCCCTAAACGGCACTTTAATCAATTCAACATCTCTAAACCCTTCTATTTTATCACCTTTTTTAATTGGGTGATTAAGTGCTGTTGTATTTTCAAAGTGACAACCTTTTAATGCGGCAGGCACACCACTTCCTGTTTCATCTGATGCAACTAAAACATGAACAATATCTTTATCAGTGATAATTTGAGTGATAGCAGCTATTTGAAGCGAAGAATCTGTACCTGAAGGGGAAAAGATAATTTGACTTTCGTCTTTTAATTTGAATATTTTTTTAAGGTTGTTTTTTAATAATTCAGAAAAATCGATTGTCGCATTTTTGAATCCGTTTTTTAAGCTATTTTTAATTAATATACTTCTTACCTTATCTGTTTTATCAAAAGCAAAATTAGAAACACTTGTAGCTGTAGAAGAAGCAAAAGTAAACGCATCTGGTCTAGGAAATGGTCTACAACCATATTTATTTAAAAGCACAACTTCATCTATATTTAATCTTAAATCACCGCCATCCATTAACAAATACTCTGTTGGTTTTGCTAAGTTTTCTACAATAGGTTTCCAAGATTCTTTAAATTCTTTGTTGGTATTTTTTAAACCATGAAAATCTTGTAGTTCTTTAAAACCCAATAAAGCTTCAGCACTTAATTCTTCATCTTTTTTAATTAAATCAATTAAAATTTTATTAACAGATTCTAACTTCTCTTTATCCTCTTTAGGCAATAGTTTATAAAATATTCTAGTAACTCTAAATGCCGCAATATCACATAAAGCGATATCATCTTTTTTATTATCTAGTGCTTTATACCAAAGTTGCCACTCAATACCATACCTCAAATAAACTAGAGCTAAAACCGGATTTTTTAAATATAATGCTCCAATTATAATGGATTTGTTTGGTACAATTTTAAATACATCTGGCTCAGTAGTAGAGGTAATTATATTAATATTGTTTAATTTAGGAACAGTATTAAATCGTTTTAAAACATGAACTAGATAATTCACATTATCTTTTTCAAATAGACTTGTTCTCTTATATTGATTTTCTATAATTATATTATTTGTCATAAATGCCTTTGTTTAAAACGCTTTCTAAAACGTTTTTTAATGATAAAATTTATTAACTATTTAATTCTTAATAAATTACTGCTCATCTATCTTTAAGATGATATAAAAATAAGTTTATTTTAAAAACTTAAGAACCATTCCGGTTTTTAATTGCTCTATTTTAAAATTTTCATAAAATGCCACAAGTGTAGTTAATTGCGTGCAATGCGGTAGATGGATATTATTTATTTATTTTTTTAACAGAAATTCTATAGTCTGTTGAAGCTGAAAATCGTTGTGTTTTGATCCTGCACAATTTTCAGTAAGGATAGTTATTTTTATACCATAGTAGTTTTAAATTTAGGTTTTAGAATCTGTTCTATAAAATCTGGTATATTTTTAGGTAATCGCGATTGACTATTAGCAAATACAATTGTGGATTTAGCTTTGCTTAAAAGTATGTTCTTTTCATTTCTAATTTCAAACTCAAAATTAAAACGAATCTTTGGCATCTCTTTAATAGTTGTCTTTATTGTGATAACCTCATCAAAGTAAGCAGGTTTTTTATAATTAATATTGAAAGAAATTACTGGAAGAATAATATCGTTCTTTTCGAGAATTACCTCATCTAAATCTAACTTCCGTAATAATTCATTGCGAGCTTGATGACAATATTTAAGATAATTAGCGTGATACACATATCCCATTTGATCAACATCACCATATGCTGGCCTAAATTGAAAAAGATCAGTTATCATAATTTTAATTTTATAAGTTTATCTGCAACACAATTATAATCAAGCTTAATTTAAGCCGTTGAAAATTTGAATTAATGGTTACAAATATGATTTTGACTATTTCTATGTTTAGGCTTATGTTTTAAACATGCATAATCTTTATCTTTAATTTCATTTCCCATGAAGCTTAAAACAATGTCTGCAGAATCACCTTTACAGCCTCGTATTACATTAATTCCTGCAGTATTTAATTTATGCTTTGCCTTATTACCTATATGACCAGACAACAATGCCGTTACTCCTGCTTCTGCTAATACATTAGCAATATTAGATTTGCAACCAGAACCTTGATTCGATTCTAGTAATTGAACATCTAAAATTTCCTTATTTTCCGAAAAAATATAAATTTCATATAATTTAGATTGACCAAAATGGTCTACAATTATGTTATCAGTTGTGATTGGAACAGCAATTTTTTTCATGTTCTAAGTGATTTTCGTTATTACAATTTAATTTTCTTCGTCTTCCTTTTCCACAATGCCTCTTGCCTTCATGCAAAAACGCATCTGATGTTTTGTTTTTACAATTTCCTGATTGCTTCCCTGTTCTAGGTCCTAAATTCTCAGGGCCTTTATGGTTTAAATTTGACATAATTTATACATTTAAATTCACTAAATCTTCTGTATTACTAGGCGGACAATCATCACATTTTGGACCGTTATCCTTACCAGCAGTTAGTTTGAAACATGTTTTGCATTTATACCAATCTTCTTCAAACTCAAAATCACCACCTTCGATTAGAATGGATTTACCTTCCACAAAACCTTGTCCTATTTTTTTTAATGCACTATTATAAATTCTAGTAAGTGTTGGTCTGGAAACTTCCATTTTTTCCGCTGCCTCATCTTGAGAAAGATTATCATAAACAACCAACTTTAGCGCTTCATATTCCTCAAATTGCATAATGACATGCTCAGCATCACGAAACCGAATCCCAAACGGCTTAAATCCTAGCATTTTAGGAGGATAGTTAACTTTTCTCTTTTTCTTTGGACGTGGCATTTCTAAAACTTTATACAAAGATAATGAACTCACGTTCATAACTAGTGGTTTATTTAAAAAATTTTAACTAAATAATTCATAAGAAAAGAGAAGAAGTAACACAAGTAAACATGGATATGACATAAATTTATGGATAACATTAGTCCATAAAAAAAGCACAGTTTTAAAACTGTGCTTTTTATAAATTGTATGTACTAAAACTTAACTAGTTAAGCTCAAATTATATTTCTCGATTAGAATCCCAAGACTCTAAATAATCTTTAACCGCTTTTACAAATTGACCACCAAGAGCTCCATTGACCACTCTATGATCATAAGAATGTGATAAGTACATTTTAAAACGAATACCAATATAATCTCCTTCTGGTCCCTCAATAACAGCAGGAACTTTTCTAATAGCTCCTAAAGCTAAAATACCTACTTGAGGTTGATTAATAATTGGTGTTCCCATAATGCTTCCAAAAGTACCAACATTAGTAACCGTATAAGTTCCACCCTGTATATCATCTGGATCTAATTTTCCTAAACGTGCTCTATTAGCCAAATCGTTAACACGTTTTGCCATTCCGAATAAATTCAGTTGATCTGCATTTTTAATTACAGGCACAATTAAATTACCATCTGGTAAAGCTGCTGCCATACCAACATTTATTGCTTTCTTTTTAATGATTTTATCTCCTTGAACAGAAATATTCATCATTGGAAACTCTTTTAACGCCTTAGTTACGGCTTCCATAAAGATTGGAGTAAAGGTAAGGTTCTCGCCTTCACGCTTCATAAAGTCGTCCTTCACTTTCTTTCTCCAATTCCAAATATTAGTTACATCAGCCTCAATAAAGGATTGTACATGTGCAGAAGTTTGCACTGAATCTACCATATATTTTGCAATGAGTTTCCCCATTCTGGTCATTTCAATAACCTCATCACCTCCTGAGACTACAATTGGTTTCTCAGTAGGCTTTTCAGCTACCTTCTCTTGCTTAGGTTTTTCAACACTTGGAGTAATATTCTGTACAACCTCTTCTTTTTTAGTTGAAATTGGCTCTGCTTTTGGTGCTGCTGCAGTTTCAATTGCTGGAGTCGCAGGACTTGGTGCAGAACTACGAGCATCTAAATACGCTTTAATATCATTTTTAGTAACACGATCATCTTTTCCTGATCCTGGAATAGTATCTAATTCGGCTTGAGAAATGCCTTCTTGTTTTGCTATATTTTTAACTAATGGAGAATAAAAACGATCTTCAGTAGAAACTACTGGCTCTACTGATGTTTTAGCAGCTACAACAGTTTGTGCAACTTCAGCAACGACTTTTGGTTCTATAGGTTCAGCAACTTTTTCTGGTTCTACTGCCGCAGCTTTCACTTCAACAGTGCTACCTCCTTCAGTTTCTATAACCGCAATAGTTTGCCCTACTTGTACTACATCATCTACACTAAATAGTTTTTCAACTAAAACTCCATCTACTTCACTTGGAACTTCACTATCTACTTTGTCTGTAGCAATTTCTAAAACAGCTTCATCTGCTTCAATTGTATCTCCAACATCTTTAAGCCATGAGGTTATGGTTGCTTCTGCAACACTCTCTCCCATTTTAGGTAACTTAAGCTCGAACTTTGCCATATATATAATTTGAAGGTCTTTATTTTGTAATCGGCTGCAAAATTAATAAAAAAACACTTGATTTGTTGGTTTTTATTCAATTATTACATCCTAGAAATGTAGCACTTCACCTCTGTTTGTAGCACTATCACTTCCGATGATAAATTTACTGCTTTTTGGTAGAAATCTAAAAACAATATTTTCTTGTATTGATTTATGTTTCATATCTATTATTACAGCATTCACTTTCAACATATTAAAGTCGTAAACCAACATGCTGTTATTTTTTATTTTACCGTGTAAGATCTCACTGATCTCAATTGGCTTTGGCAATTGCTTCTCTAAGGCAAACTGACTACTTTTAATATAAACGTACGATCTTTCTGATTTTATATTAATTTTCTTAGGAGCTCTACGTGTTAAATAGGCCAATTTTATACCCAAACCTACAACAGCATTAAAAACCAGATTTTGTTTAAAATGCTTTTTATAGAAAATCTGCATTGCACCATAAAAACGTTTGGCATATTTAATATCTTTTAAAGTACTTTCTCCCTTGAAATGAATTACAGTGGTTTCTCCAAAATAATAATTATCATAACCAGATTTTAATACTTTATACGATAAATCAATATCTTCTCCATACATAAAATAAGCTTCATCAAAGCCACCAACAGATTCGTATACATCTTTTTTGAGCCACATAAATGCTCCTACTAAAATATCAACTTTTCCTATGTTTTCTATAGCAATGTGATTTGCATAGTAATCACTAGCATTGCCTAATACTTTTTTAAGAGATACTTTTGGTGTTGGCACATTACGTTTACTTTCAGGAAGAAATTTACCCTTACCATCAATAAGCTGACATCCCACAATACCAATGTTATCTTTAGAATCTGTAAAATCAATAAGTTTTGTAAATGTATCTTCTGAAACTACTGTATCTGGGTTAAGAATACACAAATACTCGCCTTTAGCTTGAGCGACTCCTAAATTATTACCTTTTGAAAAGCCTGAATTCTCTTTATTCTCAATCAATGATACAGTAGGAAACAGCTCCTTAACCATAGCACAACTATCATCTGAAGAATTATTATCAACAACTATAATTTCAGCATCAATATCAGCGATGGCAGCCTCCACACTTTTTAGACATAATTCTAAAAAGTAGCGTACATTATAATTTAATATGATGACAGATAATTTCAATATTTCATCAAGATTTTAAAGAGGCTTCAAAAGGCACACGGTCTATAATACTGCGACCTAAAGTAATCTCATCGGTATATTCTAATTCATTTCCGGCAGCAACTCCTCGTGCAATAGTTGATGTTGCAATGTTATAATCTTGTATTTGTCGGAAGATATAGAAGTTTGTTGTATCTCCTTCCATGGTTGGACTCATTGCAAAGATTAATTCTTTTACTTGTCCTGTTTTTACTTTTTCTACTAATGACGAGATATTTAAATCTTGTGGCCCAATGCCATCCATTGGAGATATTTTTCCGCCTAACACATGATACAATCCTTTAAAAGAACTTGTATTCTCTACAGCCATTACATCTCTAATATCTTCAACGACACAAATAAGTTCGCTATTTCTATTAGGATTTTCGCAAATCTCACAAAGAACACTATCGCTAATGTTATGACATGATTTACAGAAATTAATTTCTCGTCTCACCTTAGACAATGCATCTGCCAATTGAAATGTTTGACTTTCTGGTTGTCTTAATAAATGTAAAACCAAACGTAATGCTGTACGCTTACCAATTCCTGGTAATTGTGACATTTCGTTAACTGCGTTTTCTAAGAGTTTTGATGAAAATTCCATGAGCGCGAAGGTACAGATTTTTAGGCACAAAAAAGTCCAATCACTAGTACTTTGCAATTGGACTTTTTAAAAGTTAAACGATTTTATTTTAAAATGAGTATTTTTATTATTTCACCTTTAGATGTATTTAATTTCACAAAATAAACTCCAGTATTAAATGCTGAAGTATCAATTTTGTATTCATTTGATAAATTTACATTTTTACTATAAAACATAAGTTTACCAAGTGTATCGTAGATTCTTACAGCGACACCTTCATTTGCATTCCATTTTAAATATACTTCGTTCTTTGCAGGATTTGGGTATAGCGAAAAATTATTTAATTCAAAATCATTTACACTTAATGTTTCATCATAAAGACTAGATCTCCATAACCCTCTGCCATATGTTGCAGCATACAATTTACCTTCCACTGCGTTAATTTCAAGTTCATTAATTCTAACATTTGGCAATCCATTGCTAAAAGGAGACCAAGTATCACCTAAATCATTATCCGTATAATAGATGCCATAATTCATACCAACATAAAGTCCGTCTTTACCATTATTTTGCCAAGTTAGAGCTTGAGCAGAAAAATTTGGTAAGTCCCAAAGAATAGACGTCCAAGTTATACCATGATCTGTACTTATATAAACTTTTTGATTGTTTGTTGTAGCAATTGCAATTTTATCAGAATCTGTAGGATGAACAGCAATTTCATTAATTCGTCCTCCTCCTATACTGAAAGAAGATTGCAACCAACTTGCTCCTCCGTTAGTAGTATACCAAAATTCACCATTAATAGACAAATACATTTTACTATTATCTGTAGGCGCTACTTTAAAATGGTCTATATCAGCCCCAAAATTTGAAGAAATAGAGATCCAATTATCACCTCCATCAATAGATTTATAAACTTCATCAAAAGCACAATATATTACATTTTGAATAATAGGATCTTGCTCAAAAGGTACTACCCAATTCCAGTTATAATCACCGCCTTTATCATCTGGTTGAGTAAGATAAGCGATATTACCACCTCCATTGTAACTTTTTACAAAAGAACCAAATTGCGAAGTGCCGTAAATAGTTTGTGAACTGTTTTTATCCACAAAACCTTCCATACCATCTGCGCCCCACCAATCTGTCCAATTTCCATTTAACCCAAGCACTGAAGAACCATTATCTTGAGAACCTCCAGTAACAACAACAATATTTGTTTGACTTACTCCAATTTTATAAAATTGTCGAATTCCTAAACCAGCAGTTAAATCCGTATAATAATTATTATTTACAAGAGTTGGATTATCTGCTCTATAAATTCCTCCATCAGATCCTACTAAAAGTTTCACATTAGAACCAGTGCCAACAAACTCTAGAATATCTATGTCTGCATGACAATAACCTATATTTTGATTATTAGAATTGAAAGGCGTCCACTGTGATGTAATAGTAAAATTAACTCCACCATTTATTGACCTCCAAGTATTAATTCCTGCAATATGGACATCATTAATATTATTAGGATTTATAGCAATATCCATATCTCTTGGAGCCTGCCCTCTATCATCCTCTGCCAAAGAATCATAACCAAAATAATTTTTATCAGTATGATCTAATTTTGTAAAACTAACACCACTATCTATTGATTTATACAACCCTCCAAATAAGCCACTTGCTGCTTCTAATACATACACTACCGATGGATCATTTAAAGAAACACCAATCATTTTAGGTCCTGTTGAAAATTGATTAATACTAGTTCCATCTATTTTAGAAAAACTTACTCCATTATCTATCGATTTAAAAAAAATATTTCCAGAAGCATATATAGTACTTGGATCACCCGGTTTAAATTCAAAATCAAAGCCTGTATTAGAACTAACATGAATTAATGACCAAGACAAACCACCATCCATAGATTTATAAAGACCATTACCTTGAGAACTAGCATATATTATTAAATCATCCGTTGGGTGAATTAAAATTTTATTTACTTGACCACCTCCAGGTAAGCTACTATGCAGTGACCATGTAGATCCTCCATTAATGGATTTAAATATTGAACCATTCCTTGAACCCCAATAATAGGTTGAATTGTTTACAGGATCTATGGCAAGTGCATATACATCCATATTAGCTAGATTATCAGTTAGTACTGTCCAAGTCATTCCACCATCCAAACTTTTCCAAACTCCACCTGTCTCGCTTCCAACTATAATATGATTTTGATTTCCATTTTCTGTCGCAATAGAAGTAATCCTGCCCACACCTGGATTATAACCTGAAGTCGCATTCCAATAGGTTGGTCCCATTTCTTCCCAAGTACCAACAACAGTTCTCGCTAGTAATCCTTCATTATTTATTCTCGCATTGTAGTTTTCTAATTCATCATAATAAAACTCCGGAGACTTTAATTTTCCTGTTTCGTCCATTGCACGTTCCGCAAAATACTGCCAACGTCTAAAAGGTTTATAGCCTCTTCCACGTTCTCTTCCTACGGAATCAAAGTGACGCTCTGCTACTTCTACTATATCTTCAACTGTATTTGTCCCTTCGGCAATAAGCTGCTTAAAATCTTGAGCAAAGAGACTCAATCCGAACAGCATAAACGTAGTTAAGCAGATAATCTTTTTCATAAATAATTAGTTTTTAAAGCAGTCTTTTTTTTCAAATGTACTACTTTTCAAAAATATTACTAAAACTTTATACTTCATGTCACCAACATCAATCTTATTATTAATTGCATGTTACTTCGGATTGCTCATTCTGATCTCTTATTTTACAGGAAAGGAAGATTCTAATGATGCTTTTTTTAAAGCGAATAAGTCTGCACCTTGGTATTTAGTGGCATTTGGTATGATTGGAGCTTCATTATCTGGAGTAACTTTTATTTCTGTTCCTGGTGCAATAGAAGCCAAACAATTTGGTTATTTACAAGTTGTTTTTGGTTACTTTTTTGGCTACCTCATAATTGCGTATGTATTGCTTCCTCTATATTATAAATTGAACCTCACCTCTATTTACACCTATTTAAAAGATCGTTTTGGAATTGTGAGTTACAAAACTGGTTCTGTTGCTTTTTTAATTTCTAGAACTGTCGGTGCGGCTTTCCGCTTATTTTTAGTTGCTAAGGTATTACAACTTTTAGTGTTTGATCTTTTTGATATTCCATTTGCTATTACCGTAATGATTACTATTGCGTTAATTTGGCTATACACATTTAAAGGAGGTATAAAAACCATCATTTTTACAGATACGCTTCAAACTTTATTCATGTTGGTTTCTGTAGTTGTAACAATTGCTTTTTTAGCTTCAGCTTTAGATTTAAACAGTATTGGAGATATTGTAACATACACCAAAGAAAGTAACCTGAGTAAAGTTTTCTTTTTTGAGGACAGCAATGATTCTCAATATTTTTGGAAGAGTTTTTTATCTGGTGTATTTATTACGATAACCATGACTGGCTTAGACCAAGACATGATGCAGAAAAACCTGACTTGCCGTAATCTAAAAGATGCTCAGAAAAACATGGTCACTTTTAGCATTGTTTTAATTTTTGTAAATATTCTATTCTTAATCCTTGGACTGATGCTTACACAATATGCAGCAAAAAATGGAATTACAGCTTCAAAGGACGATTTATTTCCAACAATTGCTATGCTTCCTGAAATAGGAATTATCACCTCTGCATTCTTTTTACTAGGTTTAATTGCGGCAGCATACTCTAGTGCAGATTCCGCATTAACATCATTAACCACCTCTTTTTGTTTTGATATTTTAGATATTGAAAACAAACCTGAAACTGAAAGAAAAGGCCTAAGAAAACGTGTACATATTGGCTTTAGTTTTGCACTCGTTTTAGTAATCTTATTATTTGATTTAATTTTTAAAGATGTGTCCGTAATTTGGGAGCTATTCAAAGCTGCTGGTTATACATATGGACCACTATTGGGATTATTTGCTTTTGGCCTAATTACTAAATACAAAATTAAAGATAAGTTGGTATGGGTTGTTGCCATTGCTGCTCCACTTGTTTCTTACCTCATTAATATATATTCAAAAGAATTATTTAATGGGCATGAAATAGGATTTGAAATATTAATTTACAATGGCTTAATAATGTTTTTAGGACTCTTTCTTATAAAAAAGAAAGCTTAATACTGATTTGTGCCTAATAAAACCAACGTACAAGCCACTTCAAATTCAATATTATTTTGCTTTAATAGATTATAAAATTCCGAGTTTTCTGTTCCTGGATTAAAAATAACACGATTAGGATTTAGACCTATAATATAATCATAATATGGTTTTTGACGCATAGGATTTAGGTACAACGTTACTGTGTCAATATCCTTATATGGCATTAATTCAGTATCTATAGACACATCTTCAACCATTCCTGATTTTAACCCAAAAGCTTTAACATCATGCTTATACTTTCTTAATCTTTTAATTGCAATATTAGAATAACGTTCAGGCTTTAATGAAGCTCCAATAACTAGTGTTTTTTTGTTCATAATGTTAAAAAGATGTTAAGATAATTTAAAAGAGTAACATAATGTAAAAGTAGTCGTCTAGTATATAATAAACTATCATATCAATCAAAAAATCAATCAAAAATGAAGCATTTCTTACTAATGCTTGTACTAGTTTCATCAACTATTATAAGCGCACAACCCAACTCCAATCTAGATATTAAAAGCGGTTCTGTATCTGGCCGTGTTATCGATGCAGAACTTAACGAACCTTTACCTTATGTAAATATTGTTATTAAAGATGCTGCAAACAAAATCATTACAGGCGGAATTACCAATAACGATGGCACCTTTAAAATTGAAAATATTCCTGAAGGCAATGTTCTCGTTTCCATTCAGTTTGTAGGTTACCAAACTTTAGATAAAAGCATAACCATTGGCAAAGGAAATTACAAAGTAGATATTGGAGACGTTAAACTTGAAGAAGAAGCTACAGGTTTAGATGAAGTAACTATTGTTGCAGATGTTTCTACTATTCAACAAAAAGTAGATCGCAAAGTAATTACCATTGGTAAAGATTTACAAACGGCTGGCGCAAATGCTAGTGAGATTATGAATAACTTACCTTCGGTTAGTGTAGATCAACAATCTGGTGCCATAAGTTTACGTGGCAATCAGAATGTTCGTGTTATGGTTGATGGAAAATTATCAAACATTCCTGCTGAACAATTACTAAAACAAATTCCATCAACATCTATTAAAAGTATTGAATTAATTACTAATCCTTCAGCAAAATACAATCCTGAAGGCATGAGCGGTTTTATAAATATTGTACTTCATAAAAACACACAAATTGGTTTTAACGGAAACATTAACGTTGGATTAGCTTATGATATTGAACCAAAATTCAATGGTTCTATTGATGCTAATTACCGAAACGGAAAATTCAATTTATATGGTTCATACAGCAATAGTGTTGCAAAAAATGACAATTATGGATATATAAATAGAACAGAGCAAGACATTGAACAAAACTTTGATATACTTAATAATAACAAATCGAATCTGTTTAAAGTTGGATTGGATTATTATTTGAATAAGAAGAATACCATTTCAATTTTTACCAATCAGAATATATTTGATGGTTGGACAACATCGAATTCTCATATTAACTACCTTACAAATTCTACACTTAATGAAACGCAATTTGCAAGTGCAAATAACGAAAACAATTCACAGCAATATAATTTTAATTACAAGCACGATTTTAATGAGGAAGGTCATAATATTGAACTCGAAGTTGACCACAATGTATACGACGGTTTAGGAGATACTAATAATGTATTTTTCAGTGCGCAGCGTCCAAACTTTATAGAAGACACAGATACGGACAGAAAAAATACAACTATAAATTTAGATTATGTAAATCCTTTATCTGAATCTTCAAAACTAGAATTAGGTTTAGAAGCACGTTTATTTGATACAGATATATTTTACGAATCTAATGCAAGAGAGCAGAATGAGGCTGAAGAATACATCCCAACAACCACACGTTTTAATTATGCTAGAGATATTTATTCTGCTTACGCAACCTATGGTAAAACTATAGAAAAATGGAGCTACCAAGTTGGTTTAAGAGCAGAAACGGTTACTGTAGATTCTGATGCGTTTAAAAAAGATTTAGATTCTGGTGACGAACTAAACTCCGTTTTTAAGAATGATTATTTTGAACTATATCCTTCTGCATTTGCAACCTATACTCCTTCTGAAAAGAATTCATACCAATTTAGTTATAGTCGACGAATTGACCGTCCAGGAATTGGGCAAGTTAATCCGTTACCCGAATGGAATACATCATTGATTTCGCAATTTGGAAATCAGGAATTACGTCCTCAATTTACTAATTCTGTTGAAGTAAATTACACTAGACAACTCGAAAAAGGGAGCATAACAGCTGGTGTATTTTACAGAATTATTGAAGATGAAATTCAACAAGCCATTTTAATCGACAGAGCAGATCCAGAACGTTTAATTCTTACCAATTTAAATTTTGATAACACATCAGCTTATGGTATAGAATTATCATCTAATTACCGACCAACTGAATGGTGGAGTATTAATGCAAGTTTCGATTTATTTTCTCAAACCCAAAAGAGTTTAGCAGAATCATTTGACAATGGAGATATTGTTTTAAATACAGTTGAAGTAGATAATATAGCATGGAACGTAAGAGCATTTAACAATTTTCAAGTGAGTAAAAGCTTAAGTTTTTCAGCCTTTGGAATGTACCGAGGAAAGAATAAAAACATTCAATTTGAAATGAGCGACATGCTTATGGTTAATTTAGGAATGCGCTATAGTTTTCTGGAAGACAACAGAGCTAGCTTTAGTTTGAGTTATAATGATATTTTTGATACAATGTATGCGGAATTTAATGGACAAAGACCATACGTACAACAAGGCCAATTTAATTGGGAGAGTCAACAAATTTCAGGACGATTATCTTACCGTTTTGGAGGTGGAAAATACAGAGCCAAATCTCGTAAACAACGAGACAATGACGTAAAAAATGGCGGAGGTATGTTTTAAACAAATATTTAATAGTTAACATAATTAGTTGATGGTTAGTGAAAGTGTTTAACTATTAAATTAAGAAAGCCCGAAACGTAAGTTTCGGGTTTTTGTTAAATACGCGTTAAATGTAGTTATCTATGAAATAAAACAGACCTTTTTACGTCTATAGTAATGAGATAAGTTTTTAAGTAATGATTATAAATTAAGTTTTATAATAGTGTTAGTTAAAGTTGGTTAATAGTTGGAAAGTCCAGACAAAAAAATGTCTGGACTTTTTTTGTCATACCAATAAATGTTAAAGATTATTATAAATATCAAAACCCATCTGTTACTACAGATGGGTTTTGCCCTAACTAAACTAAATTAATCTTAATTACAACCGCTTAAAATAATAATTAAGATCTCCTACTAAGATTATAAAAGCGAGTTTGCTTTTATATACGGTATTTACGCACAAGAATCACTTTTGGATGTTTCTGTTTTAAATTTTTAGATAATTTTATGATATAAGCTAAAAACTTATTAAAACCATAGCGCTATTCTGCTTAGTTTCTAATACTGAAACAAGTTATAGCACTTTGTATTATTTAAAATTTTGATGTGATTTCTGACTTTGTAGATATTTAAAGCAACTTAGCCTCTTCCCAAAACACATCCATTTCTGAAAGTGTCATGTCCTTTAGAGATTTGTTTAAATCTTTAGCTTTGCCTTCAAGATATTGAAAGCGTTTAATGAATTTTTTATTGGTACGTTCTAATGCATTTTCAGGATTTACGTTAAGAAAGCGTGCATAATTAATCATTGAAAACATAACATCACCAAACTCGCTTTCAATAGCATCTTGATCGCCTTTTGCGATTTCAACTTTAAGTTCTGCTAACTCCTCTTCTACTTTTGCAAAAACCTGTTCTGGCTCTTCCCAATCAAAGCCTACACCAGCAACTTTTTCTTGTATTCGGCTCGCTTTAACCATAGCAGGCAAGCTTTTAGGCACGCCTTCTAGAACACTTGTTTTACCTTCTTTAAGCTTTAACTGTTCCCAATTACGTTTTACTTCAGCTTCATCTTTAACAACCACATCACCGTAAATATGTGGATGACGATCTATCAATTTATCGCAAATACTGTTACAAACATCTGCAATATCAAAATCGTTAGTTTCACTTCCTATTTTAGAATAAAACACAATATGAAGCAAAACATCTCCCAATTCTTTTTTAACCTCTTCTAAATCTTTATCAAGAATAGCATCACCAAGTTCGTAAACCTCTTCAATAGTGAGATGGCGTAAAGATTCCATGGTTTGTTTCTTATCCCAAGGACATTGCTCACGCAACTCATCCATGATATTTAACAAACGCTCAAAGGCTTTTAATTGGGCTGCTTTTTCTGACATAAATTCAGTATAAAATAGGTTCTCAATACAATTTTTATTCTGAAAAATTATACAACAAAAATCACTCGAACTGACGTACTATTTATTCTTCTTCGTCAGAAACTTTTTTGTCTTCTTTAGATTCTTCAAGTGAGTCTAAAAGATTGTTTTTTTGAAGTAAATTGTACCATTGTACAACCTTCTTAATATCTGATGGATATACACGATCTTCATCATAATCTGGTAATACTTCAAAGAAAAATTCTTCTAAAGTATCTTTTCCGTCTTTATGACTAATTGATGTTGGATTACCACCTTCTTTTTCCTTAACCTTTTTAAGTACATCTCTTAAAGGTACTTCTTCAGCTAAAGTATAAATAGCGATTTCACTAAGAATACTAATATTACTATGCGCACCAACAGTAATACGTTTTTTGTCAATTAACGACTCTACAACAGCACCTGTTCTGGTTTGCGTAACGATTTGGTATAAACCTGGTTTTCCAGAAATGGATAAAATTTTGTCTAAGCTCATATATATATTATTAACGTTTTTTACTCATAAGAGGAAAACGCATTTTGTAATCAATTTTAATCTTACCTTTTGAAATATTAGTTAAGCGACCTTTTATTAAACGCTTTTTGAATGATGATAATTTATCGGTAAATAACACACCTTCTATATGATCATATTCGTGTTGAATTACTCTAGCAATTAAGCCATCATATTCTTCAATATGTGTATCAAAATTCTCATCTTGATATTGAATTTTAATCTTTGGTTGTCTCAAAACATCTTCCCTTACATCTGGAATACTCAAACAGCCTTCATTGAAAGACCATTCTTCCCCTTCTTCTTCTAAAATTTTAGCATTAATGAATGTTTTTTTGAAATTTTTCATTTGCTCTCTTTCTTTTTCAGAAAGATCTTCATCATCAGCAAAAGGGCTAGCATCTACTAAAAATAAGCGAATTGCCAAACCAATTTGAGGTGCAGCTAAACCAACACCATACGCACCATACATGGTTTCGTACATATTATCAATAAGTTCAGAAAGTTTAGGATAATCTTTATCAATTTCCTTAGCCTCTTTCTTTAAAACTGCATCGCCATAAGCTACGATAGGTAAAATCATATTTTGTTTATTTTCGGGTGCAAAAGTACCAATTTCTGTGATAATAATTCTAAAATTAAAGCTAAATTACTTAGATATTTCATTGCTAACATCACTGACTAACCTCTTTCAAATGATCTTCAATAACACAGAGTATAACTCTAAGTTATAAAAATGCTCAATTTTATATAACATTAAAGTTTAGAATAAATTGCTAGAAAGATAACTTTGCAAAATTAGAGTCGCACTAATCTCATCAATCAATGCTTTGTTTTTTCTCTGCTTTTTCTTTAATCCGCTATCAATCATAGATTGAAATGCCATTTTAGATGTAAAACGCTCATCCACACGATCTACAGGAATATTAGGAATCGCCTTTGCCAATTGTACTAAAAACTTCTGAATATAAACTTCACTTTCTGAAGCTGTATTATCCATTTGTTTAGGTAAGCCAACTACAATTTTTTCAACCTTTTCTTTTGTAATATAGTCTTTTAGAAACTGAAGTAATTCTTTGGTATCAACAGTGGTTAATCCTGATGCAATAATTTGCATTTCGTCTGTAATTGCTATACCTGTTCGTTTTGTACCATAATCAATGGCTAATATTCTTCCCATACTTACAAAGATACAGTAATTAAAAAACGCCTCTTATAAAAAGAAGCGTTTTAATAGATAACCAATCTAAATAAACCAATTTTATGATATTATTCCCTCTAAAAATAAATCATTTCATCAATCACTTTTAAGACACCTAATATTTAATTAAGTCACATTATTTAAACTTAAAAAAAAGAAAACCCCTAAAAAGGGGAAAGGGGTTTTCGAAATTAGCTATTAATTAAATTCTCCGATAAAATTATTATGAATAAATTATCATCCGTTTAATCTATAGTTAAGACACTACTAATTTTAATAAGTCACATTTATACTTAATAATTTTGATATTATTTTTCCAAATACATTTCTAACACAGTTAAATACCAAACAAATACAACAATAAACTCGCACATTGCTACTCTTTTATAGATATCAAAAAATTTATTATTCATTTATTTAGTGCCCACTATTTTTCGTTTAAGCTCGTATTATTTGAAAAAAATTTTTTGATGGCTATTTATGGACTTATCTTTGAACTTAATTTTTTTACTTTATTCCTTATGAAACAATTACAATCTATAATAGAAAATGCTTGGAACGATCGTTCACTTTTAACTAATAAAGAGACTATAGACGCTATTAGAAATGTCATAGACCTTGTTGATGCAGGCACATTGAGAGTCGCAGAACCAACGGATAATGGTTGGCAAGTAAATGAATGGGTAAAAAAAGCCGTTGTTTTATATTTCCCAATTCAGAAAATGGAAACATTTGAAGTTGGCATTTTTGAATATCATGATAAAATTCCACTAAAACGTGGTTATGCAGAAAAAGGTATCAGAGTTGTTCCTCATGCTGTAGCAAGACATGGTGCTTATATTTCTTCTGGTACTATTTTAATGCCAAGTTATGTAAATATTGGTGCTTATGTAGATGAAGGCACTATGGTAGACACATGGGCAACGGTTGGTAGTTGTGCACAGATTGGTAAAAATGTTCACCTTTCTGGAGGTGTTGGTATTGGTGGTGTTTTAGAACCATTACAAGCGGCTCCTGTTATTATTGAAGATGGTGCTTTTATTGGCAGTCGTTGTATTGTTGTTGAAGGTGTACGTGTAGAAAAAGAAGCGGTTTTAGGTGCTAACGTTGTTTTAACAATGAGTACTAAAATTATAGATGTTACTGGTGACGAACCTGTAGAAACTAAAGGTGTTGTACCTGCACGTTCTGTAGTGATTCCTGGTAGCTATACTAAAAAGTTTGCTGCTGGCGAATTTCAAGTACCATGTGCTTTAATTATTGGTAAGCGAAAAGAAAGCACCAATAAAAAAACCTCTTTAAACGATGCTTTACGTGAGTATGATGTAGCTGTATAAGCGTCAGTAAGACATATAAAGAAACAACCATTAGGTACAATAAAAAAGCTATGGTGAGGTGAATTATAGTAGAATTTACACTATTAAAAGGCACAATATAATTATATTACATTTGTTAAAACCATATAAATAATGTCTAATAAAATACGTAGATTCTTCTTAAAGCATTTGAGAAAAATGCGTTTTTTACCATCTAAAATGTACGTACATTATCACTACGAATATTTTTCTGGTAAAAAATTAAACTTGGACAACCCAAAAGAGTTTAATGAGAAAATTGAATGGTACAAGGTGTTTTATCGTCCAAAAATCTTAAATCAATTAGTAGATAAATATGCTGTTAGAGATTTTGTAGAAAATAAAATTGGTGCTCAATATCTCAATGAGGTTTACGGTGTTTATGAAAACGCTGAAGATGTCCCTTTTGATGATTTACCTAATAAATTTGCAATAAAAGCAACACATACTAGTAGTCATAACCTCATAGTCACAGATAAAAAAACGCTCGATAAAACTAAAGCACTTAAATTATTTAAGAAATGGCTAAGTAAAAATCAATATTACAGAATAGGACAAGAATGGGCTTATAAAGATGTACCTCCTAGACTAATAATTGAGAAGTTTTTAAAAGAGGATGATAAAACTTCACTTGTGGATTACAAATTTTACTGTTTTGACGGTAAAGCTCAGTTTATAGATGTTCATATAGATAGAGAGGAAGACCACAAGCAAGGCTGTTTTGATTTAGATTTTAATTTATTACCTTTTGGAAAAAGTTCTAGTTATAAAAGTATTTCTTCAGAAATAGAAAAACCTATTAATCTAGAGGAGATGATAAATTGCGCTGAAACTTTGGCTGAAAACATACCATTTGTAAGGGTAGATTTTTATTCTATAAACGGAAAAACAATTTTTGGTGAAATGACTTTTTACCCCTCTGATGCTAGAAAAGCTTTTTACCCTGAAGAATACAATACTATTATTGGCAATTATTTTAAGTTACCTAAATTAAACAAAGGGCAACAAATCATCACCTAAATATGTTAAATCCTATTTTTGATTTAAGCTAATATTTATCCTTTCGATGTAATATATTATGATAGAAAACAATTCTAAAAATAACCCAATAGATGCCGTAATTTTATGGGTAGATGGTAATGACGAAAACCATAAAGCCAAAATGTTACCTTATTTAGAAGACAAGACTAAGGTAAATTCGGAAAAATTTAGAACACGTTATGACCAAGTCAATGAAATTAAATTCACCATTGATTCTATTTTAAAATACGCTCCTTATATTAGAAATATTTACATCATAACAGATAATCAAACCCCAGATTTTTTAAAAAACAGCAAAACAGAGCACACTTATAAAAAAGTATCTATAGTAGATCATAAAGTTATTTTTAAAGATTACGATGATTACTTACCGACTTTTAATTGCAGACCAATTGAAACCTGTTTATACAGAATTCCGGATTTAGCAGAACACTTTATTTATTTTAATGATGATTTCTTTTTAATAAATGAAACCAAGCCTAGTGATTTCTTTAAAGATGGACTTCCTATTTTGAGAGGCAAATGGCTAAAGTTTGATAAGGATATTTTTTATAAAAGATTTAAAAAACCAAGAGTAGGACATAAATCTATTCAGCAAAATGCAGCTCGGCTAGCCGGATTTAATAAATATTACAATTTTAAGCACACACCACATCCGCTTAGAAAATCGACATTTGAAACCTATTTTGAAGCTAACGAAGATGTGCTTATAGAAAATATAAAACATCGCTTTAGAAAAACGAGTCAATTTACACCACAAGGACTAGCAAATCATTTAGAAATAAAAAACAAAACATGTTATTTTAAAAGTGATCTTCAACTGATGTATTTTAGATCTTATAAAAAACCATTGTATTGGTATAAATTTAAATTAAATGTAAAAACTAAGGACAAATTATTCTTAGGCCTCCAAAGTTTAGATCGCAGTCCGCCTCACATTTTGAATTACATATTAGGTTGGTTAGAAGAACGCATGCGCTAAATTCTTAAAGCTTAAAAGACAAAAGTAGAATGCATTACAAATTTTTAATATACATATCTTATAGTTATGCTTTGCCCATAGGGATTCCTTTAGAAAAAGAAATTTTAAGCAGAGGTGATACCGTAATGTGGTTTAGCGACCTTGACGATGGTAAAACAGCATTACAAGGAAAAGATAATGTATTAAACACAATTGAAAGTGTTGTAAATTACAAGCCAGATATTGTGTTGGCCGCAACCAATGATGTTCCGGATTTTATCTCAGGTTTGAAAGTGCAAATTTTCCATGGCTTTAATGCTCAAAAGCGACCTGAAGGAGACAATAATTTTTCTCATTTTAGAATTCGTGGATTTTTTGATTTGTATTGTACTCAAGGTCCAACCTCTACTTCTGGATTTAAAGAGCAACAAAAAAAGCATCCGCATTTTGAAGTTATAGAAACAGGTTGGAGCAAAGTAGATCCTTTATTCCCATTAAACATAAAAGTTAAGAATGCTACACCAACTATAATGATTGCCTCTACATTTACCAAACGCTTAAGTTTAGCATTACAAGACGACGTTTTTAAAGAGATTAAAAGACTTTCCAATACTGACAAATACAAATTTATCATGGTACTTCATCCTAAGCTATCCAATGACATAAAAGACAAATGGAAATCATTAGAAAATAAAAATTTCACCTATTATAATACTACAGATTTAATTCCCTTATTTAAAAAGGCAGATATTATGTTTGCAGATACGACATCTGCTATTCAAGAGTTTTTACTTCAACAAAAACCCGTAGTCACTTACAATCATACATTTAACCATAATTATCTTATAAACATCGCTACACCAGACGCAATTGAAGATGCTTTTACCAAAGCACTAAATCCGTCATTGAATTTAACAAAAAACATTGAAGAATTTATTACGCAATTACATCCTTATTTTGATGGTAAATCTAGTAAACGTGTTGTTGATGCTTGCCTGACCTTTTTACACAAAGACAAACGTTATTTAAAAAAGAAACCTCTCAACCTTATCAGAAAATATAAAATAAGAAAACGCTTAGATTACTTTACTTTAAAGAGTTTTTTGATAAAAAATTAAACGTATTTTTACACCAAATTATAAACAAATAAATGCATAAGCTAACTGCAATTATTCCAACAGGAAATGAAATTCATAATATTGAAGCCGTTATAAATTCGGTAAGTTTTGCAGACGAAATTCTAGTAGTAGATAGCTTTAGCACTGATGGCACCTACGAAAAAGCACAAGAATTAGCCACCAAAGTAGTTAGAAGAGCTTATGAATATTCTGCATCTCAAAAAAATTGGATTATCCCACAAGCCAAATTCGAATGGATTTTATTAGTTGATGCAGATGAACGTGTAACACCTGAATTAAAAGAAGAAATTTTACAAATTTTAAGTCAACCCAATCATAAACACGTTGCCTATTGGATTGGTAGAATGAATCATTTTATGGGAGAACGAGTGCATTATAGTGGCTGGCGAAATGATAGCGTTATTCGCTTATTTAAACGTGATGCTTGTAAATATGAAGACAAACAGGTACACGCAGAAATTATTGCAGATGGTACTGTCGGAAGATTAAAAAACAAACTCTACCATAACACATATATTACTTTTGACAAGTACTTAGAAAAAATGAACCGTTACGCTTGGTGGCAAGCTAAAGATTATGATAAAAAAACAGGTAAATTAACACCTTATCACTTCGTTATTAAGCCATTTTGGGGTTTTTTTAAACACTATATCATACAAAGTGGTTTCAGAGACGGTGTTGTTGGATTTGTAATTGGTTGTATTCAGTCTTATGTAATATTTATGCGGTACGTAAAACTTTGGTTATTACGAAAAGGCATGGAATAACCTATTTTCTCCAAAATCTCAATTTCTTCTTTATGCGCTGTTTTTTATGATGCTTAGCCTGAAAAGCTTCTGTAGCATCCCACATTAAATTCACTATTTTATCATAATCTTCACCTGAAACTTTAGCATACTCATCACTCATAACTTCTACCATAGATTTATGGATAGTTAATCTGTCAAAATTTTTAATACGATCCTCAAAGTTCATGGGTTTAAATTCCATACGATTCAAATCCACTAAAAAAAACTCATAGCCATCATCTACCTTTTTAATTAAGGTATTTCCTGGTGAATGATCTAAAAATTTAATTCCTTTTTCATGTAATTGAAACGTAAATCTTGTAAATGCCCTTAAAATAGCATCGTAATCTGGGTAGTTAAAATCGTGTATGAGTTCTCTAAACGTTAAATCGCAATCTACCTGTTCAGACAAATAATAACTTTTCTTAAAAAGAAAAAGGGTTTTAAATTCATAATACGCAATTGGTTCTGGTGTACCAATTCCGCGTTTCTTAAGCTCTAAACCGTATTCATACGAGCGTTGTGCCTTACTTTTTCTAAAAAAATTATAAGCAATTTGATTAACGATATTCGGAACTTTAAAAGATTTTATATTAACCTGTATATCTTTTAGTTTAAAGAGTCTAAGAGAATTCCTTTTTTGATCACCAAAAGGTATACCTTCTGTTTCAAAATTTTGAATAAAATAATCAAGTTTCTCTTGGGAATCCTTGTATTCAGTTCTAATTCTAAAAGTTTTCATGTCGCAATATTACAATTTTTAATAATCTTAAATGTGAAAATTTTTATCATAATAAAAGTAAAGAAATAAATGCAACAATTTTAAAACATAATTGGTAAACCCTATATTTACAAAGCTAAGAATTAGTTGTTTTTTCTTTTGAATTATAAAACATCAGTAGCTTTAATTGCCTTATGAACCACAAAATATCGAATGAACTTAAAATGTTAAATCTCATTGGCAGAGGAAATGAAATGTTTGAACGCGATATTAAAACAACCCATAACCAGGTTAACTCTATAGTAGAAGCTTCAAAATTTTTAATTTTAGGAGGTGCTGGCACTATAGGGCAAGCCGTTACCAAAGAAATTTTTAAACGCCAACCTGTTAAACTTCATGTCGTTGATATTAGCGAAAATAATTTAGTAGAATTAGTAAGAGACCTCAGAAGTTCTTTTGGTTATATCAATGGTGAGTTTAAAACATTCGCCTTAGATATTGGGTCTATAGAATATGATGCATTTATTGCATCAGACGGCAATTATGATTATGTATTAAACTTGTCTGCATTAAAACATGTGAGAAGCGAAGAAGATCCATTTACATTAATGCGCATGATCGATGTAAACATTTTTAATACACAAAAAACCATTAAGCAATCCATTGAAAATAACGTGAAAAAATATTTTTGCGTTTCTACAGATAAAGCGACAAATCCTGTGAATATGATGGGAGCCTCTAAACGAATTATGGAACTTTTTTTAATGCAAAAAAGTAAAGATATCAATATTTCTACAGCACGTTTTGCTAATGTAGCATTTTCAGATGGGTCTTTGTTATATAGTTTTGAGCAACGGATTAAAAAACAACAACCTATTGTTGCGCCAAATGATATTAGAAGATACTTTATTACACCAAAAGAATCAGGTGAATTATGCTTAATGTCTTGCCTATTAGGAGAAACTAACGACATATTTTTTCCTAAATCAAGCGAAGGTTTACATCCTACTAGTTTTGCTGATATTGCCATAAAACATATTGAAAACTTAGGCTATAAACCTTATTTGTGTAACACAGAAGAAGAAGCCAGACAATTAGCTAAGACCTTACCTCAAACAGGAAAATGGCCTTATTTATTGACAGCTAGTAATACCACTGGCGAAAAAGATTCTGAAACCTTTTTTACCAAAAACGAACAATTAGACTTAGAACGTTTTAGTACTATTGGTATTGTTAAAAACAAACAAGACTTAGATGTAAGTGATAAACTCAATCAGTTTTCTAAATCTATAAATAACCTTAAAGCTAAAAAATCATGGACAAAAAAAGACTTAGTAACGTTATTCAACAAACTATTACCCAACTTTAATCATAATGAAGTTGGTAAATATTTAGATCATAAAATGTAACCGATGCATAATAAAATAGATGTTGTAATTATGGCTGGTGGTAAAGGTGAACGTTTAACGCCTTTAACTAAAAACACCCCAAAACCACTTTTAAAAATTGGAGATAAACCAATAATAGAGTACAGTACAGATCTTTTGGCTTCTTACGGAATTAAACACATCCATAT
This sequence comes from Winogradskyella sp. Asnod2-B02-A, assembly GCF_045063645.1. Classification (NCBI taxonomy): domain Bacteria; kingdom Pseudomonadati; phylum Bacteroidota; class Flavobacteriia; order Flavobacteriales; family Flavobacteriaceae; genus Winogradskyella; species Winogradskyella sp. Asnod2-B02-A. The sequence goes on along the minus strand of NZ_JBEFOG010000025.1, from coordinate 71,737 downwards.
TTCAATCAATTATTTAGGTGAACAGATTGTTGCATATTTTAAAGACAACAATAAACATCATATCGATTTTAATTTTATTCAAGAAACTAAGCACTTAGGAACCATAGGCGCTCTAAAACTACTAGAAAATCTAAACAAAGATTACATATTGGTTATGAATGCAGACTTGCTAACTAATATAAATTTAGAAGCCATTTTTAATGATTTTTTATTAAAAAAAGTTGATGCTTTAATTGCAACTGTTCCTTATAACGTGGCTATTCCGCATGATGTCGTAGAAATAGAAGACGGCTTTGTTTCTAATTTAAAAGAGAAACATTCTTACACTTATAATTTAAATGCTGGTATATATTTATTTAAGAAAGAATGTTTAGATTTCATTCCAGAAAACACCTTTTTTGACGCTACAGATTTAATTGAAGTCTTATTAGCGAAGGATAAAAAAATTATCAATTACCAAATTTCAGATTATTGGTTAGACATTGGAAAACATGATGATTTTAAAAAAGCCCAAGAAGACATAAAACACTTAAAATTTTAACCTAGTTCTATTAATTACTATTATAAAATTCCAAATAATTAATCCACCTCAAAAAGCTTGGTATTCATTTTAAAAGATTAGCTACGTGTCGTATCTTTGCACAGCTAAAAATACAGCTGTTTTAATTAATTTATAAAGCATCTGTACTTTCAATTATCTTATGAATCACAAACAAGCATTAAAACACGCCATATTTAAATACATCACGCAATCTAGTGAAGAATTAAAAGTAGAAAGCTATGTCATTGGTGGTTTTGTGCGCGATTATCTGTTAGAACGTGGAGACGCTAAAGATATAGATATCGTTGCAGTTGGTAGTGGTATTGATTTAGCAAAACAAGTTGCTAAAAACTTACCTAACCAACCTAAAGTTCAAGTTTTTAAAACGTATGGAACTGCAATGTTGCGTTTCGATGATATTGAAATTGAATTTGTTGGAGCACGAAAAGAAAGTTATAACGAAGACAGTAGAAATCCTATTGTTGAAAACGGCACACTAGAAGACGACCAAAACCGACGTGATTTTACGATAAATGCCTTAGCACTTAGTCTTAATAAAGACAATTTTGGAGATTTATTAGATCCGTTTAATGGCCTAAGTGATTTAGATAAAGGCATCATCCGCACACCTTTAGACGCCAATATTACATATAGTGATGATCCTTTGCGTATGATGCGAGCCATACGTTTTGCAACGCAACTCAATTTTAAAATTGAAGAAGCATCTCTCAAAGCCATAGCTGATAATAAAGATCGTATTAATATTATTACTAAAGAACGAATTGTTGTAGAACTCAATAAAATCTTAGAAAGTAAAACACCATCTATAGGTTTTATTCTTTTAGAAAAAACAGGACTTTTAGATTTTATTCTTCCTGAATTGACAGCCTTAAAAGGTATTGATGAAATTGAAGGACAACGCCATAAAGACAATTTTTACCACACCTTAGAAGTGGTTGACAATATTGCAAAAACTACAGATAATTTATGGCTACGTTGGGCTGCATTATTGCACGATATTGGTAAAGCACCAACAAAAAAATTCCATAAAAAAATTGGCTGGACGTTTCATGCGCACGAATTTGTAGGTTCAAAAATGGTTTACAAACTCTTCAAACGTTTAAAAATGCCACTTAATGACAAAATGAAGTTTGTTCAAAAAATGGTATTTATGAGTTCTAGACCAATAGTTTTAGCTACAGAAGTAACAGATTCTGCCGTTAGACGCCTGGTGTTTGATGCTGGTGATCATGTTGAGGATTTAATGACACTTTGTGAAGCTGATATTACAACTAAGAATCCTAAAAAATTCAAGAAATATCATAATAACTTTCAAAAAGTAAGAGATAAAATTATTGAAGTTGAAGAACGCGATCAGGTGAGGAATTTCCAACCACCTGTAACTGGAGAAGAGATTATGAAAACCTTCAATTTAAAACCTTCAAGAGAAATTGGATTAATTAAAGAAGCCATAAAAGAAGCTATTTTAGAAGGAGATATACCTAATGAACACGAAGCTGCTTTTGAATTAATGTTAAAAAAAGGAGAAAAATTAGGATTAAAAGTTTCAACAAACTAAATCTTAAAAATATAAGTGCTATGAAAAAAGATAATAAGGCTGTCATCTACTGGCTACTCACTGGCTGTATTCTTATTTTTATAATGGTTGTGGTTGGAGGTATAACCAGATTAACACATTCTGGGTTATCCATTTCTAATTACAAATTAATTTCTGGTACAATTCCACCTATGAATGACGTAGAATGGAACGAAGCCTTTGAACTTTACAAGCAGTACCCAGAATATCAAAAACTCAATAATCACTTTAATATCGAAGAATTTAAGGATATTTATTTCTGGGAATGGATTCATAGAGTCATTGGCCGATTTATTGGTCTAGTATTCATTATTCCATTTATTTATTTCTTAATAAAAAAACGTCTTTCTAAATCTACCATAAAAAAAGCAACGATTCTTTTAATAATGGGAGGTTTTCAAGGTTTTTTAGGTTGGTATATGGTAAAAAGTGGTTTAGTAGATAGACCAGATGTTAGTCATTACAGATTGGCTGCACATTTAACCACGGCATTTTTAACTTTTGCCTATACGTTTTGGGTGGCTTTAGATTTAATGTTTCCAAACAAAAAAGCGGTTGATAAAAAATTAAGGAATTTTATTAGAATTGCTTTAGTTGTGCTTATCATTCAAATAATTTATGGTGCTTTTGTCGCTGGCTTAGATGCAGGATGGGTTCATAACCATTGGCCTTTAATGAATGAAGGAAAATGGATTCACGAAACCGTATACATTGAACAAAACCCAACCTACCTCAACTTTTTAGAAGGCAAAAGTGGAGTTCAATTTGTACATAGAATTTTTGCTTATGTTGTAGTTATTTTTATACTCGCTATTTGGTATAAAGCTAAACGAATGACACTTACCTCGTTTCAAACTAAAGGTATAAATATTCTTTTAGCAATGGTAGGTGTTCAATTTTTATTAGGTGTTTTAACGTTAATATTAGCTGTTCCGGTTTGGTTAGGAGTACTACATCAGGTTGGTGCATTTATTTTGCTTAGTGCAATGACATTTACTTTACATCGCTTTACGAAATAATTAAAAAATGATTTAACTTTGCAACATGATTTACAGATTCAGAATTATATTAGATAACGATACCGAAGATGATGTGTTCCGCGATATAGAAATTCGTGAAACTGACACTATGGAAGATTTACATAATACTATTACCCAATCTTTTGGTTTTGATGGTATGGAAATGGCTTCCTTTTATGTGAGTGACGAGCAGTGGAACCAAGGCGAAGAAATTGCCATGATGGATATGAGCGAGGCTGGTAACGAAGTTAAGATGATGAACGAAACAGTTATCAACACTATCATTCATGAAGCATCTACACGTCTTATCTACTTATATGATTTTATGAATATGTGGACGTTTTATGTGGAATTAGGTGAAATTGTTGAAGAAGCAGAAGGCACAGACTACCCTAATTTAATGTATGTTCATGGTCAAATTCCTGATGAAGCTCCAGAAAAAACGTTTGAAGCTGAAGAAAACGATGACGACTATAATGAGTTTGAAGACGACTTAGATTTAGACGATTATGATAATTTGAATTTTGATGAGAATTGGAATTAATTAAAACGTTTCAAACTAACATCTTCATAATTTCGTTTCACAAAATCTAGTGCATTTTTTAAAACTTCACCCATATTTTTACTTTTTCTGAAGTTTAAATCCATTGTATAATTATAGATGTCTTCTTTAATCATATCAATATGTTTTTTAATGGAAATCTCATCAGCTTCCATGCAGTCTAGCAATGCATTTAAACGTCTATGATAACTAATCATTCTTTTAGCTACAATAGAACGTTCTTCAATTTTGTATTGATGTATAGACTCTGCCTGAATTTTTTCGCGCACTAACTCTACCATCTTAAAATTCTCTTTAAAAAACTGCGGTCTATAAATTTTTAAATTGCCTTCATAAGATTGTTGATCAAAATCTATAGCTCTAATTTTATAAACAACATGATCAAAATCGTGCGTTGGTACTATAACATAATTATAAGAACGCATATCTCCTAAAAGCCTTATTAAACAACGCTCATTAAACTTCACAAACTCTTTGGCTATCTGTGATTTTTCTGATGGATTACAATCTGGTAACATATTCTTTATAAATTCATCACCTGGAATACCAGCTATATGCTCCTCAATTAAGGTGTCTTTACAAACTAAAAAATTGATTTGATATGGCGATAACATTTGTTCAAGTTCTAATCCATAAACCCTTGAAGCATCTGCTGTTTTAACGTAAAAATGAGTATAATTATCATTAAGAATATTTCTCACTTTTATTCTGAACGGTTTAGAATTACCAAATGTGCAAAAATCAATAGCATCTACACTAAGGTATTTTAAGATGCTGGTTCCACCATCTGAAATTAAACTTGAATACACTTGTTTTAAACTACTATCAATTTCTTCGCGCTCAAACTCATTGTAATATACACGTACCCAAAGCGTATCAACATCATCTTTATCATAAACAACAACAGAACCTTGAAAGCGCAGTAAATCAGAATAAAAAATAGGCAAATCTATATTTCTTCTATATTTAGATAAATACGTATCTAATTTTTCAGAAATAGGGTATGTTGGTTTTCGTTTTGATATTTTTAAATCCTCACTCATATGCTAAATTTAAGGGTTTTAAAATGAATAAAAAAAGGTTACTTTTAAATTTGATTAAATTCTCTTTTAAAGCTATTAATTTATTTGAATCACTCAATTCCGATTCATAATTTATCATTAAATATAAATTCTTGTAACAAATAAAAGCATTAATCGTCTTATGTACATAACCAACTTTTGCTGGATATGTTTATGCTAATTATTTATCAGCAATTCAGCATCTAAAAACCAACCAATTTGGAACCAATCCTCACTATTAATAATCTCACAAAGAAATTTGGGCATTTAACTGCCGTAAAAGATTTAAGTTTTACTATAAACAAAGGCAATGTCTATGGTATTTTAGGCCCTAATGGAAGCGGTAAATCTACCACTTTAGGCATTGTACTAAATGTAGTAAATAAAACCCAAGGGGATTTCCATTGGTTTGATGGAAATATTACAACCCACAATGCTTTAAAGCAAGTTGGCGCTATTATTGAACGCCCTAATTTTTATCCATACATGACGGCTGAACAAAATCTAAAGCTAGTCTGTAGAATAAAAGGAGTTGATCATAGCAAAATAGAAGAAAAACTTGGAGTTGTTGGGTTATTAGACAGAAAAACGCACAAGTTTAGAACCTATTCTTTAGGGATGAAACAACGTTTAGCCATTGCTTCTGCCCTACTTAACGATCCAGAAATTTTAATTTTAGACGAGCCAACAAACGGCTTAGATCCACAAGGGATTCACCAAATTCGTGAAATTATTAAAGATATTGCCGCTAAGGGCACAACCATTCTTTTAGCCTCTCATCTTTTAGATGAAGTTGAAAAGGTCTGCTCACATGTTGTGGTATTGCGTAAAGGAGAAAAATTATATTCTGGTCGAGTAGATGAAATGATAAGCAGCCACGGTTTCTTTGAATTAAAGGCTGAAAAACATCAAGAATTATTAGATGTTTTAGAATCACATCCAAATATTGGCAAAGTTAAAGTAGAAGGTGAACTTATTACTGCCTTTTTAAATGAACCTATGTCTGCTTCAGATTTTAATAAATTAATGTTTGACAAAGGCATTTTTCTATCGCATCTTGTAAAACGAAAAGAGAGTTTAGAGGAGCAGTTTTTACAACTAACGGACAATCAATAAAACCAATCAAAAATCAGCATAAATCCTTTTTAAAAGGGTTCATGTAAAACCAACCAAAATATGTTACGTCTCATACAACTCGAATTGCAAAAACTTTGGCTTAATAAAGCTAGTAGAGTTTTAATAATCATCTCTTTTATATTACCATTTACAGTTTTAATTCTATCTTCAATTAAGATAAATTTTTTCGGATTTTTCACATTAGAACTGGGTGAGTTAGGTATTTTTAACTTTCCAGTAATTTGGCACATCACCACGTTCTTTGCCTCACAATTCAAATTCTTCTTCGCCATAGTTGTGGTAAGTATGATTGGAAATGAATACAGCAACAAAACCCTAAAACAAAACCTCATCGATGGATTAAGCAAAAAGGAATTTATTCTTTCAAAATTTTATACCATTGTGTTTTTCTCTCTTTGTGCTACCCTTTTAATTGGTTTGGCTACATTTTTTATTGGATTGTATTATTCGAGTTACACGGAGGCTTCAATAATTTTTAGAGAGGTAGAGTTTTTATTGGCCTATTTTGTAAAACTAGTTGGTTTCTTTAGTTTGTGTTTATTTTTAGGTATGTTAGTAAAACGATCTGCATTTGCATTAGGTTTTTTATTCATCCTATATATTTTAGAATGGGTTATTTTTGGACTGTTATCATGGCAAACTAATTCTATGGATTTGGCTTTTAGTATCAAAAGGTTTTTCCCTTTAGAGTCTATGTATAAGCTAATTGACGAACCTTTCAGAAGGATTGTAATGACTAAATTCCCAGACAAAGCAGATATAGCCTACGATTACGCTGTGCATTGGTACGAGCTTGCTATCGTTTTAGGTTGGTCTGCAATTTTTATCTTTTTATCCTTTCAATTATTAAAAAAGCGAGATTTGTAATAGCTTTGTAAGAAATGATTATATAGTAAATCTAGGAGTTTTTAAGTTCTAGTTGTTATATTGTAATCGTTATGTGTTTTACACATTAAAGCTCTTATGAAAAAGAACTATTTAGTATATGTCTTACTCACTATTAGCTTCCAAATTTTCTCTCAAAATGAAGCTTCATTTTGGTATTTTGGAAACAACGCTGGGCTGCAATTTAATTCCCAAAATGGTACAGTAACAGCACTTACAAATGGAGAGATAGATACCTTGGAAGGTTGTACATCAATTTCTGATTCGGATGGAAATTTATTATTTTATTCTGATGGACAAACCGTTTGGAATAGTAACCACCAAATAATGGCTAATGGTAATTATTCTGCTGGCACTGGTCTTTTAGGTGATCCATCAAGTACATCCTCTGGTCTAATTGTTCCAAAACCAAACGATGAAAATCAATATTATCTCTTTACCGTAGATGAACCACATCATAACAATGCAGAAGCTTATCCTAATCAATTTACAGGCACTTACGATCAAGGCGGAAATGTACCTTTACAAGATGATGGCTTTAATAACGGCTTCAACTATTCTCTAATAGACATGACACTTAACGGTGGATTAGGAGATGTAGATTCTACTGAAAAAAACATACATTTAGTCACCTATAATCCAGCAAATTCTGAAGAAATAAAATATAAATGTTCAGAAAAAATTACAGCAGTTAGAGCTGAAGATTGTTCTTCTTTTTGGGTCATCACCCATTTTATAGATACGTTTTATGCTTTTAAGGTTGATGTAAATGGAGTATCTACTACTCCAACTATTTCTCAAATAGGTCCAACTATTCCTATTGAAGGTTACAGACGAAATGCTTTGGGTTATTTAAAAGCATCTCCAAATGCCTCTAAATTAATTACTGCCAATTTTGGTTACGCAACAATAACAGGTGAAAATGCTGCTGGAAGTGTCGATTTGTTTGACTTTAATAATGAAACAGGTGTAGTTTCTAATCACATTGAGCTCTATAGTCCTTCATTAGGAGATAGTCCTTATGGAGTAGAATTCTCTGCTGAAAACCGAAAAGTTTATGCCACTATTAGCGATGGTCCTGGAGGATCAGGCACTAGTCGTGTATTTCAATGGAATTTAGAAAGTGATGACATTCTTAGTTCCATGAATGAAATACATACTTCAGATGATATATCCGCAGGAGCATTACAATTAGGTATAGACCGACGAATATATAGAGCACAATTGAGTTATAATGGTAATGCAACGATTTCAAAATATCTTGGTGTTATTAATTTTCCTGAAGCTGATGGCTTTGCTACAAATTATAATGAACAAGGTATTTTTTTAGACATCAATGGTTCTAACCAAAATACAAGCCGTATTGGATTACCTCCTTTTATACAATCTCTATTTAATTCTGAAATAGATATTATTCAAAATGGTATTAGTACTACAGAATTAAAATTATGTACAAATGACAGCTACACGTTAGAAGCTACTGATATTATTGGTGCAGATTATGCATGGTCCTTTAATGGGCTGCCTTTAACAGAGACATCATCACAATTATTTGTGGATACTCCTGGATATTACGAAGTATATATTGAGCCTAATAATGGAGACTGTCCTATAGAAGGAAGTGCTGTTGTTGGTGTTTTTGATATTCCTGTAGCTCATCCACTTACAGAGGTTAAGGTTTGTGATGGTAATGATAATGATGGTTTATATAGTTTTGATTTTATTAATAAAAATTCTGAAGCATTATTAACACAAGACCCTTTACAATATAATGTGCGTTATTTTGAGACACAAGAAGATGCGGATTTGGGAAACAATGAAATCACATTTCCTTACATTAATATTAGCAATCCTCAAACTATTTTTGTGCGCGTAGATAATGCCGAAAATTCTAATTGTTTTGATGTTAATTCGTTTAATATAGAAGTGTTTAGCACTCCGCAAATAGAAGAATTAAACACTACTGAAATTTGTGATAATCTTGGTGACGAATTAGATGGTATTGCTATGATAGATTTAGCAGAACTTATTCCATTTATTAGAGGTACTCAAGACGACGCACAAACTGCTATAACATTTCATGCAACACAAGAAAACGCAGATGCTAATGTAATGGCGCTGTCATTAAATCACACTAATACTACTGCTTTTAATGACACTCTTTTTGTTAGAATTGAAAACACCGCATATACAGACTGTTACAGTACGGATAGTTTTAGTTTGATAGTAAATCCTATTCCTGTGGCAAATAACATTTCCATTATACAATGTGATGAGGATGGTATTCCAGAAGGTTTCACTACGTTTAATATTAATGAAAGCATTGAATTAATTACAGATAACACAACGAGTAATTCGGTTGATTACTATTTATCTCTTGAAGATGCAGAAAACCAAGAGAATCCTATAAATGGGAACTCGTTTGACAACTTTTTTAATCCACAAATTGTATATGCAAGAGTCGCAAATACAACTTCAGAATGTGTTAATTATAGTGAAATTTCTCTTGAGGTTAGTACAACATCTTCAAACAACGCGAGTTTAGAATTATGCGATACCGACGGAACCGAAGATGGCTTTATGTCTTTTAATCTTGCTGATGTTAATGATACAGTTTTAGCAGGATCACCAGCTGGTTTAAATTTAGTTTTCTATGCAACCTATGAAGATGCTTTAGTTGAAACAAATTCTCTTGGTACAACATTTACCAATACCATACCTTACAATCAAATTATTTATGGACGTGTGGAAAATGCAAATGCTTGTTACGGTATTAGCGAAATAGAACTTACCGTTTTTGAATTGCCAAATATTGAAACATCTTATGAAACGTTATATTGTTTAAATTCATTTCCTGAAACAATTATTTTAGATGGAGGAGTTATTGGCGATTCACCTAGTAACTATTATTACGACTGGTTGCAGACAGGAGAAAATACTTCGGAAATTGAAATTAACGCACCAGGAACTTATACTGTTAGGGTAACAAACACTAATGGGTGTTTTAAAGATAGAATAATTACGGTTTTACCTTCTAGTATAGCTACAAACCTAAATTTTGAAGTAGTTGATGCATCACAAAACAATTCCATTACAGTATTTGTAGATGGAGAAGGCGATTACGAATATGCGCTAGATAATAGCGATGGACCTTATCAAGACAGTAGCACTTTTAACAACGTACAACCAGGTTTATACACCGTTTTTGTGCGCGATAAAAACGAATGTGGCATAGCAGATGATTTAGTTTCTGTCATTGGTTTTCCTAAATTTTTCACACCTAACAATGATGACGTTAATGATTATTGGCAGGTTTATGGTATTACAACACAATTTCAAGCCAACTCTATTATTTACATCTTTGATAGATATGGTAAACTACTAAAAGAGCTCGATCCTTTAAGTTCTGGCTGGGATGGCAGATACAATGGAGAAAATATGCCAACCAGCGATTATTGGTTTAAAGTTACGCTTGAAGACGGACGAACATTTACAAATCACTTTACATTAAAACGATGACCAAATCCCCTTATCTATTTTTAAAACCCCTACTTTCTTTAATTTTTATTTGCTTTATCATTCTTACAGTAAAAGCACAGCAACCAAACGATGCACAATTTGCAGTAACGGTTTGTGGCAATTCAGATTTTAGCTTAAATGTTAGTGGTATTGGCACACAAGAATTATCCAATAATAACACCTGCGGAAGTCAAGAAAATAATAGTATATGGCTAGAAGTTAATATTGCAACAGATGGTACATTGGCTTTTACATTAACTCCAGGAAGCACAAGTATTAATGAAGATTACGATTTTTTTATTTTTGGTCCAAATGTAAGTCCTGGAAATATAGGTCAAGCCATTCGTTGCTCAACTACCAATCCAGCAGCCGCCAATCAAGGCAATAACTTAACAGGTATGAATTCCATTTCAACCGAAACAGCTGAAGGTCCTGGATTCGATGGAGACAGTTTTGTTAGCGCTATGGACGTCCTTGCTGGCGAAAGCTATTATATAGTTATTGATAGACCTGTTGGTAATAGTCCTTTTTCTATTGAATGGACTGGTACGGCTACATTTCCAGATGCTCCAACAAATCCATTACTCACAAACTCTGCAACCACAAGTTTACCTAGCATTGAAGTTTGCGATGATTCTGCACCATATGATGATAATATTACAGAATTTAATCTTACGACTTTAACTCAAGATATTATTAACGGAGAATCTGATGTACTCGTTAGTTACCATAAATCTGAAAGTGATGCAAATATCAATATTGATGCTTTAGGTGATGTTTTTAATAACTCTGCAAGTAATCAAACTATTTACATTAGAATTGAGAATTCAACCACAGGTTGTTTTATTATTAACGATTTTGATATTATGGTCTCATCTCTAACCAACTTTAATATCCCAACCAACTATGAGATTTGTGATAATGATTTAGACGGTGACGACCAAAATGGAATGTCAACCTTCGATTTTAATATAAAAACACAAGAAATTTTAAATGGTATAACAGGAGTTAATTATATCATTAGCTATTATTTAAGTCAAGTAAATGCTGAAAATTCTATATCTCCTTTGCCATTAAACTATGCTAACACAACTGTTACACCAACCGAAATATTTGTAAGAATTGAAGATATGATTTATGGTTGTATAGGATTTACATCTTTTAATATAATCGTTGATCCAATACCAATCGCTAATGACATATCTATATTTCAATGTGATGAAGATGGTATTCCTGAAGGATTTACCACCTTTAACATTGTAAACTATTTAGATGCCATCACCAATGATGATCCAAATTCTACTGTAGAGCTATATCTTTCGTTGACAAATGCTGAAAATCAAATTAATATGATTGATGGAAATGCTTTCAACAATTTCTTTAACCCACAAATTATATATACAAGAGTGGCAAACACCAATTCTGGCTGTATCAATTATAGTGAAATCTCTTTGGAAGTTAGCACCACATCTTCAAATAACGCAAGTATTGAGTTGTGTGATACAGACGGCACAGAGGACGGGTTTATGACCTTTAATCTTACAGAAGCCAATGACACTGTTTTGGCTGGAGCACCTGCTGGATTAGATTTGGTTTATTACGAAACCTATGAAGATGCTTTAATAGAAACTAATCCGCTTAATATAACATTTACCAATACAACCGCTTATAATCAAATCATTTATGGACGTGTAGAAAATGCCAGCGCTTGTTATGGTATCAGTGAAATTGAACTTACTGTTTTTGAATTACCAAATATTGAAACAGAATTTGAAACTATATATTGTCTAAATTTTTATCCTGAAACTATAACTTTAACTGGTGGAGTTATTGACGATTCACCAAGTAACTATTATTACGAATGGTTGCCTTCAGGAGAAAACACTTCCGAAATTGAAATAAATGTTCCAGGAACATATACTGTTAAAGTAACAAATACAAACGGTTGTTTTAAAGAGAGAACTATACTAGTATCACCATCTAGTATTGCTACAGATATTAGTTTTGAGGTGATTGATGCCAATGAAAATAATTCAATAACTGTTTTTGTAGATGGTGATGGTGATTACGAATATGCGTTGGACAATATTAATGGGCCTTACCAAAACTCTAGCACGTTTATTAATGTCTTGCCTGGTTTATATACAGTTTATATAAGAGATAAAAACGAATGTGGTATTGCAAACGATTTAGTTTCTGTAATTGGGTTTCCTAATTTTTTCACACCTAATAATGATGATGTAAACGATTATTGGCAAGTAAAAGGGATTTCTTCACAATTTCAGTCTAATACTTCTGTATTTATTTTTGATCGTTATGGTAAACTTTTAATTGAGCTTAACCCCTTAAGTTCTGGATGGGATGGCACATTTAAGGGCGAAAACATGCCAACTAACGATTATTGGTTCAAGGTTAAATTAGAGGATGGAAGAACATTTACCAGCCATTTTACTTTAAAACGGTAATTTAAAATATTGTAATTTAGACCTGCCAACTAAAAAATTTGAAAAAAGCGTTTTACATATTAAGTGGTCTATTATTTGGTATGGCAACGCCTGTATTGGCTCAAGATATTACCTTGTTTCAGCAATTTAATGGCAGATATGATTATACGGCTATAGGTAATACCTTAAATACCGCAGAAAATGGAACTTCTGCTCCATGTACAATTTTAACATCATCCTCAGCAGATTTAAACCTTAACGCTAATCAAAATATAGAAGCGGCTTATATATATTGGGCAGGTTCTGGAAATGGAGATTTAGATATTGCGCTAAATGGCATTCCTATCACAGCTGATCGTACGTTTAGTGATACCTTTGATACTTCTCGTGTGTTTTTTGCGGCGTTTGCAGATGTTACCGATATTATAACTGCACAAGGGAATACAACTTATACCGTATCAGATTTCGACTTAACAACTACCATTTCTACATATTGTTCTACAGGTACTAATTTTGGTGGTTGGGCGATAACAATTATTTATGAAGACAACAGCTTACCTCTAAACCAACTTAACGTATATGATGGCTTGCAAAGTGTTCCTGATTTTTTAAGTATTACGCTAGACAACCTTAATGTTCTGGATAACGAAAATGCAAAAATAGGTTTCGTAGCATGGGAAGGTGATAGATCTATTGCTGTAAATGAACAATTAACCATTAATGGAAACGTTATTAGTAATTTTCCCTTAAATCCATCAAATAATGCTTTTAATGGCACTAATTCTTTTACAGGAGCCACGGATTTATACAACATGGATATTGATGTTTATAATATTCAAGATAATATACAAATTGGAGATACTTCTGCAACCATTGCCTTAACCTCTGGGCAAGACTTTGTAATGATAAATAATATCATCACAGTTTTAAATAGTCAACTACCAGATGCCACCATTTCTATTAATGATTATTTGGTGTATTGTGGTGATTTTAATATCGAAGTTTTTTATACCATTAATAACTTTAATAGTACCGACATCTTACCAGCAAATACTCCGATTTCATTTTATAATGATGGCCTATTTGTGGGTTCAAGTGAAACAATAAATGCCATTAACATTAATGAGAGTGAAAGCAATTCCATTGTTCTCAATTTACCTGTAAGTTCAAATCCGATTGTTAATTTATTGGCCATTGTAGATGACAATGGTTCTATGAGTGGTATTGTAACAGAAACAAACGAAAATAACAATACAACGTTTACGGATATTGAATTACTTCTTATTCCTGAAACAACAATCCTTCCTAGCCTTATGGGTTGTAATGTTGGTTTTGAAACTGCTTCATTTAATTTATTTGATGCATTAAACACTTTAAATTATAATGATGAGGATGTTGCATTCTATCATTCGTTTGAAGATTTAGAAAATGAATATAGTCCTATACTGATTCCTACGGATTATGATAATGTTTCAAATCCTGAAACTATTTATATAAGGCTATTAAGTCCTCCTTGTTATGAGGTGTTTCAATTCAATTTAGTTGTTGAAAATTGCCCTCCCACAATTCCTCAAGGCTTTTCACCTAATAGCGACACTAAAAATGATTGGTTTAACATCCAAGGTTTGTACGATATATTCTTAAAACACGAGTTACAAATTTATAACCGCTATGGAGTCCTTATTTTTGAAGGTAATAATGATACTCCATGGCACGGTAAAATTAATAGAGGTCTTGATAATAAGGGAAATAAAGTTCCTGTTGGTACATATTACTATATATTAAACTTGAACGACTCCAATTATCAACCGTTCATGGGTTGGGTATATGTGAACTATTAAGGCAATTAAGATTTCTTAAAAACGTTAAAGTTTTAGACCATTCATCTTATTTTTTTGCTATTGTCCAATACATCCTTTAGTTTTATAACCGTTAACAAAGTTTCCATGTTAATTCCCTCTTTTTTTTAATAAATATCCCTCAACATAAAATTTTACTTAAATCAAAAATCTGTCATTTAGATTTCATTGATATAAACGGATCATATCGTTTTTTAGATTAAGCTATTTCTATTCATAAGTATAGAAATTTTTTAATTCAATTTGGGAAGAAAGGCCTCGTTTTCGAGGTCTTTTTTAAAACAAACTGCATTTTCGGCTCCGAAATGTTAATTTTTTGTGTATTTCAGCGTATTTTTTTGTATTTCATCCTTTTTAATTCTACATTTCGCCCATATTAAAGTACGTGTATACGCTAGCCCCAAATCTACCCTATACCAAAGCTTTTTAACTTAACCGAAACTAAATGACTTATTTCAACCGCTCCCTCTGCTTATTTATTGGCTTAATTTGTAGTATTTCTTATGCTCAACAAGTTACTGTAGATAATTCAGTTTCACCACAAGACTTAATTCAAAACACACTTATCCAAGGTTGTGTAGAGGTCTCTAATATTTCTTCACCTTCAAACGGATCTTCCATAGGTATTGGAAGTTTTGGATATTTTGAACGTGCTGCTTCAAATTTCCCTTTCGAAAATGGAATTGTTTTAACCACAGGTAATGCCACCTCAGCAGGTAATGGTCAAAACAATAGTATTTTAAACGAAGGAGATGCAACATGGTTAACAGACAATGATCTTGAAACTGCCTTAGGTATTTCAGGAACTGTTAATGCCACTTCTATCGAATTTGAATTTGCTTCAATTTCTAATCAAATACAATTTAATTATATACTCGCTTCAGAAGAATATTTTGGTAATTTTCCATGTGAATATTCAGATGGTTTTGCTTTTTTAATTAGAGAAGCCGGAACTACTGATCCATATGTTAACATTGCTTTAATTCCAGGAACAACCACTCCTGTAAATACAAATACAGTACACGATGATATTGTTGGATTTTGTGCTGCTTCAAACGAAGAATACTTTGAAGGTTATAATGTAGGAGATACTAATTATAATGGTAGAACTACCGTACTATCTGCTACAGCTACAATTCAACCTAACGTACAATACCAAATTAAATTGGTTATTGCAGATCAAACCGATAAAAATTATGATTCTGCTGTATTTATAGAAGGAAATAGTTTTGATGCTTCTGTAGATTTAGGTGAAGATTTTACAACTTGTGCAAGTAGTACTGTATTAGACGGAAACATAGAAAACACCAATGCTACTTATTCTTGGTTTTTAAATGACGTATTAATTCCTTCAGAAAATCAATCAACGTTAACAGCTGCTGTATCTGGAAATTATCGTGTTGAAATTACGCTACCACTTGCTGGTAGCTCTTGTGTTATAGAGAATGATATTAATATTACTTTAAGTTCTACACAAACTTCAGATCCTATAACAGATTTTCAACTTTGTGATGATCTAAGTGGTGATGGTCTTGAAATATTCGATTTATCAACAAAAGATGCTGAAGTTATAGCTTCAGTACCATCATCTAGTTACGCTATTTCTTATCATTATTCTAATGCAGATGCCATTAGCAATATTAATGCAATAACGAGTGCAATTCAAAATACTGGAAATCCACAAGCTATTCACGTAAGAATTGAAGATACTGTTAATGGTTGTTTAGCATTTTCTACTTTTAATTTAATAGTAAATAGTTTACCTATAATTACAAACCCTACCTCATTAGTAGTTTGTGATGACCAAACTGCAGACGGAAGTACTGCAATGGATTTAAACACATTAAAAGATAGTGAAATTACGCTTGGCCAAACTAATTTGGTAGTTACTTATCACAGTTCTGCTAGTGACGCTGCTGCTGGTGTTAATGCTTTTCCGATGCCTTATACCAATACAAATTCAACTGAGCAATTATTTGTAAGTGTACAAAACCCAGAAACGGGTTGTATTAGCACTACGACTTTAGACATAAGTGTTCTAGAAAGTCCTGTAATTAATATGGAACCTCATTATATAGATGCTTGTGACACCGACCATAATGGATATGCTAATTTTGATTTATCATCAATTATTCCAGAGGTATTAGGAGGTCTTACAGGTGTAACTGTAACTTTTCATACGTCAATTGATGATGCCGTATCAGGAGAAAACCCTATAGCGGACGAAACAAATTATGCAAACATTATTAGTGAAGAGCAACTGGTTTATATCAGAGTAGAAAATGGCACCTCTGGTTGTGCTTCTACTACTCCAATTGAACTTCATACCAATTTATTATTAACTGCTACAACTATCGAGGACGTTACACTATGTGATATTGGAGATGATAATTCAGAAGAATTTGATTTTAATGATATTGAAGCAGGCATAGTGCATGAATTGGAAGATATTGAAGTAGAGTTTTATGAAAACGAAAACGACAGAGATAATCAAACAAACGCTATTAATAAAACGATACCTTATAGCTCACAAAGTAACCCTCAAACGATATACATTACTTTAGAAAGTCTTACATGTTTTGAGGTTGCAGAGTTTAATTTAGTATTATATCCTATTGTACAATTTGAATCTGTGTTTAGCCTTATTGTTTGTGATGAAGACCAAGATGGCTTTACTGCTACAGATTTATCTACCCTAGATGAAGACGTAACCAATGGTGAAATTGGCTTTAACGTTAAGTACTTTTTAACAGAGCAAGATGCTATAGACAATACTAATGCCTTACCTAATTTATACACCAACTTAACCAACCCTTTTACACTATACCCAAGAATTACATTTGCAGAAACGGGTTGTTATGACTATAATTCTTTTGAAGTTACAGTTTTGCCAGCACCAGAAAGCGAAAAACCTTTAGATATAATTATTTGTGATGCAGATAGAGATGGTTTTTCTCCAATTAATTTAAACTATAGCATTCCTAATTCAATTTTAGCAACACCAAACCGATCTGTTACGTTTCATAATAATTTAAATGATGCAGAATTAGGCCAAAATGAAATTGGTAGTATTTCTAATTATGCAGCTCAAACTGAAATCGTTTACATGCGTGTTGAAAACACCAATACTGGTTGTTACGCCATAGAAGAATTAGACATTATTGTAAATACTTTACCATTTGTTGGTGATTTATCTAACTATGTAAATGAGCTTAACTTTTGTGAGGATAACTCAGATGGTATTGGTGAATTTATTTTTGAAGTCAAAGATAGTGAAGCTCTAAGTGGACAAACTGGCAAAGAAGTTTCTTATTATCTCAACCAAACGGATGCCGATAATAAAACAAATGCTATAGACAAAACAAGCACCTATGAAAACATTAGCAATCCGCAACAAATCTATGTAAGAATTGATAATATTACAGATGAATCTTGTTACACCACTTCTTCTTTTACAATTGAAGTAGGTACAAACCCTATATTTAATGAGCCAACCGATTGGTTTGTTTGTGACGATAGTGTTGTTGATGGTTCAGTAATGCATGATTTTACAAGTAAAATTGAAGAAGTATCTGCTGGAATCCCAGACATACAGACTGTAAAATTCTTTACATCTGAAGACGATGCTATAAATAACACCAATGAAATTCCTTTACAATTTACCAACACTGTAAATCCACAACAGATTTATGTACAAATTGATAATGGAACCATTTGTCAATCTATTACATCATTTGTTATAAATGTAATTAGTACACCAAGCGTCTCTCCTGCTGATCCATTGATAGAATGTGATGATGACACTGACGGATCGCTTGTATTTGATTTAACAGACGCAGAAGAAAATATTTTAGATGTAAGACAAGAAGATCTTGAAATTAGCTACTTTGAAAATTATGAAGATTCTGAAGCAAATGCGAATGAAATAACAAACCCAAACAGTTATACAAATACATCTAATCCTCAAACTGTTTATATGAAAGTAACTAATACAATTTCTAATTGTTATGTGGCTTTACCTATAGAATTAATTGTAAATCAACCACCTTTTATTAATGATTTTGAAACCTATACTATATGTGCTAGCGATACTAACACTGTAGATTTAACAGAAATCAATGAAATAGCTGTAGATGTTAACTTCAATGTTTTATTTAGTTACTTCACCAATGAAGCAGATGCTATAGCCAATACAAATGCTTTAGATACCAATTACTCATACCAATCAGATTTTGATATGTTGTTTGTAAGAACAGAATTTAGCACCACACATTGTTCTACATATTATCAATTTAACTTAAGGGTTGAACCTTTACCTATAGCCAATCAACCAAATAATTTAATGGCATGTGATGATGATTTTGATGGTATTTTAGAATTCGACTTAACGCAGCAAAACTCAAGTATTCTAGGTGGCCAGAATCCAAGTTTATATACCGTAACGTATCATGATACCATGCTTCAAGCCAATCAAAATGATTATGCTTTAAATACTGATTATTTCGCTTATAATGATGAAGTGATTTTTGCAAGAGTAGAAAACAACAATACAGGCTGTTACAGTATTACTCAATTTTCAACCATTGTAAATCCACTTCCAATTATAGATATTGGTAACCAAGTTATCTGTTTAGATAATATGCCATTATTAGTATCAGCTAATACAAATAACTCAACAGACACCTACTTTTGGTCCACGGGAGAAGTAACTCCAGAAATTGAAATTACAGAGGTTGGCAGTTATTGGGTCACAGTAACTTCAGAATTTGGATGTGAAAACACACGTAACTTTGGTGTCTCAGAATCGCAATCTGCAACTATAGAAACAACGGAAATTGTTGATTTTTCAGACCCTAATAATATTACAGTAACTATTAGTGGAATAGGAAATTACCTTTATCAACTAGATGATTTAGAAGCACAAGAATCTAATGTATTTGATAATGTACCTATGGGTTATCACACCGTAACAATTATAGACTTAAACGGTTGTGCAAATGAAACTAAAGAAGTATTAGTAGTAGATATTCCTAAATTCTTTACACCAAATAGTGATGGCACAAATGACACATGGCATATTGTTGGTATAGAAACTTTACCAGGCACTATTATTAACGTTTTTGATCGTTATGGTAAACTAATGACACAACTTAGTGAGAATACTCCTGGTTGGAACGGTATTTATAATGGAGAAAAAATGCCTACTAGCGATTACTGGTACGTTGCAGATGTACAACGTGGTTCAATTGCATTTCAAGTAAAAGGACATTTCACGTTGAAACGATAAACCGCAACGATTTACTTTTATTTATCAAAAAAAATAAATTACTTATAAAAAAATCCCCAATAATGGGGATCTTTTTATTATTGTATATAGCGATGTAAAACTCATATACTAGTTCAGCTCTACTATTAAATGTTGAGAAGGTATGCATATATCAGCCAGTGATCATTGGTTTTTGGCAGAAATAAAACAAGGTAATATTGCTTTTGAAGATAGAGGTCATTTTACGTTACGTCGATAAATTGATACATTGTTAAGTTAAAAACGCATTTTCTTTAACATCTTTTATAAATACCAATAAATGTTAGATGCTTATCTTTGCTGTCCCTTAAACTAGAGATGAAGCAAATAATCCTTTTAGCTGCCTTATTAATATCATTGTTTACGTATTCTCAGAATATTACAGTAGATAGTCAGACTTATACTCCACAACAACTGGTAGAAAACATATTAATAGATAGTGATTGTATCAACAATATTACCGTAACCAATGTGGTTGGTGGTGATTTTGGAGGAACAGATCAAAGTTATGGCTATTTTGATGCTACAGGAACTTCTTTTCCATTTCAAAGTGGTATAGTTTTAAGTACAGGCAGACTAACTAATGTGCCAGGACCAAATTATAGTTTAAGTGATGATAATGCGAATAATTGGGTTGGTGATGCTGATTTAGAAAATGCTTTAAATGAAACGGGAACAATTAACGCTACGATTTTAGAATTTGATTTTATCTCTGTCGCTTCTCAAGTTAGCTTTAGATATATTTTTGCTTCGGAAGAGTATCAAGAAAATAACGCTAACAGTTGTAATTATTCTGATTTATTTGGTTTTTTAATTCGTCCTGCGGCAGAACAAGTGCCTTATGAAAATATTGCTTTAGTACCAAATACAAATACTCCAGTAAAGGTAACAACAGTTATGCCAGGTGTTCCAGGTAGTTGTCCTCCTACCAACGAAACTTATTTTGGAAATTACAATGACCAAAATGACCCAAACATACCGATAAATTTTAATGGACAAACCGCTGTTTTAACTGCAATCGCAAATGTTAATCCTAATATAACTTATCATGTTAAATTAGTAATTGCAGATGAGCAAAACTATAGATATGATTCTGCTGTATTTTTAGAAGCTGGTAGTTTTGAACTCTCTTCAGATATTGGCCCAAACCTTCTAATAGCGACAGCAAATGCACTTTGCGAAGGAGAAACAACAGTATTAGATGCTTTTCAAGAAGGACAAAATGGTTACAATTGGTATAAAGATGATATTTTAATTCAAACTGACGTTGCTGGCTGCACAAACTGTGGTACTTATACAGTTACAGAAGCAGGCACTTATAAAGTAGAAGTTATATTAGCTGATGGCTGTATTGCTTATGGAGAAGCTATTATTGAATATGCATCTTTACCTGTAGGATTTGATTCTGTTTTGGTAGAATGTGATGTTAATCAAGATGGGTTAACAACCTATGATTTATTTGATGGTATAAATGCTCTAACAAATGGAAATCAAGACGTATTTGTAAATAGCTTTTACTTATCTGAAGCAGATGCGATAGCAGATAACAATCCAATCCCTAATTCTGAAGCATTTCAAAATACTTATCCATTTCAAAAGGTTTATGCTCGAATCATAAATCAAGCAAATTGTATTGCTACAGCAGAATTAGAGTTGCATACTTCAAACAATATTGTGAATATTCCAGATTTAGACGGTTGTGATGGAGCAATTGTGGACGGTATCGCTTCTTTTGATTTAACAGAAATTGAAGCATCTATACTTACTCAAATTCCTGTTGGCGCAATTGTGCGCTATTATGAAACTGAAGATGATGCCTTTAATGAAACCAACCCATTACCTAATACATTTGAAAATAGCATAGCAAATACACAAATCATTTATGCAAAAATAACAGCTAACAATCAGTGTTTTAGTATTTCTACAGCAAATCTAAATGTACTTTACACTCCTGTATTAGAACCTGATGAAACACTTATTTATTGTACAAATGCTTCAGAACCATTAACTATTTACGGAGGTGTACTTAATGATTTACCTAACAATTATTATTACGAATGGCAATTAAATGGAACAACAACAGAAGTAAATACTCTATTTTATGATGTGACTGAAGCTGGTGTTTATACGGTGATTGTTACAGATCCAAATGGCTGTTCATCTAGTAGAACAATAACGATATTACCTTCAGGGATTGCTAATTTAGAAAGCGTCAATGTTGTTGGTGTGGCTCCCAATAATGTAGTTACTATTGTAGTTTCTGGAGATGGTGATTATGAAATTGCTTTAGATGATCCTAATGGTTTTTATCAAGATAGTTTTGTGTTTACCAATGTTTCTCAAGGTTTTCATACCATTTATATAAAAGACAAAAATGGATGTGATACTAGAGAGGAAATCATTTCCGTTTTAGGTTTTCCTAAATTTTTCTCACCAAACGGAGATGACTATAATCCTACATGGCAAGTAATTGGCACTGAAACACAATTCGAACAAATTTCATCTATTCAGATTTTTAATCGCTACGGTAAATTAATCACTCAGCAAACCTCTACTAGTGGAGGCTGGGACGGAAGTCTCAAAGGAAACCCTCTTCCTAGTGATGATTATTGGTTTATTGCTAATTTCAAAGACGGTAAAACACATACTGGTCATTTTGCTTTACGACGATAAATATGTTAATCGTTACTTAACAATAAAGAGTTATTTCTATTCTATTTTTACCCTATAAACCAACAAAATGAAAAAGAGCTTTTTCTTAATTACAATTATTATCCTTTCTACCGTTAAACAATCTTTTAGTTTTAATAATTCTATTATTAATTTAGACTGTCCGGCTCCAATAGTTAGCTCGTTCAGCCCAATAAATGGACCTGTAAATACTTTAGTTACTATAAATGGTAGTAATTTTATGGATGCTGCAACGGTTTCCATAGATGGAATTAATTCTACATTTACTATTATAAATGATTCAGAAATTACTGTTCTTATTCCTTCGGATGCCACAAACCCATCTGTTATTTCAATTATAAGTAATGGTGGATGTACCGGAAACTCTGCGAGTTCTTTTACAGTATTAGAATCATCTTGTGCTACTGGAGAAATTTACATTTCTGAAATTTATGATTCAGAAGTAGGTAGTTATGGTGTTATTGAATTATATAATCCAACAAATGCTGTTATAAATTTAGATGGTGTCTATGAAATTCAACGTTTCGGAGATATTGGAAATATAGATCCTAGTTATACCATTCCTTTAACTGGTTCAATTCCTCCTACAGATACATTTATCGTTCAGGTTGGTAGTGATGGAAATGTTTGTAATTCGGTCACTGCAGATATGATTCTCGGCTCTGGTATTAATGATAATGATGAAATTAAACTTCTTAATAATACCACTATCATTGATGTCGTAGAAGTATTAGACGAAAGAGGCTATACCATAATTAGAAACACAAATGCAACAGCACCTCAGAGTACATTCAATGAAAATCATTGGACTATGAGTGGTACTGAAAATTGTTCGGATCTAGATTCTTACTCACCTGACTCGAATGGAACTACTCCAAATATAACACACCCAATATCTAGTAATATTTGCGAAAACAGCAGTACATCATTTTCAGTTTCCGTAGATTCCGGATCATATACGTATCAATGGAAAACGCTCAATACTTCCAATGTTTGGGTTAATGTTATAAATAACGCTAACTACTCTGGTGCAACAACAAATACGCTTACACTTAATAATGTGCCAAATAGTTTTAACGGTCTTCAATATTATTGTGAAATCACTTCGCCTTCATGTAGTCTTATTAGTAATGCCGCTCAGTTGAATATTTCAATTCCCCTAGTTGATACAATTTCTAACCAAACAGTGTGCTCAGAATACACCTTACCAACACTTAACAATGGTAACTATTTTACTAATCCTAATGGATTTGGTAATCAACTTAGTGCTGGCGATGTTATATCAAATACACAAACCGTTTATATTTATAACGAAACAGGTATTGAACCAAATATTTGCTCTAATGAAACGAGTTTTAATGTCATTATAAATAATGTACTCGTAGATACTATTATTGATCAAATAGTTTGTTCAGAATATACCTTACCTACACTCACTAATGGTAACTATTTTACTGGTACTGATGGATCTGGTTCATCGCTTAATGCCAATGAACTTATTACAGAATCACAAATCATTTATATCTATAATTCTAATACCATAAATGGTGTTATATGTACTAACGAAAGTAGTTTTGAGGTAACTGTTAATCCGTCTGTAGATTTTACATTAGATGATTCTAATATTATTCTAGAAGGCAATAATATTTCTGTAATAATGACAGATGATTCAGTTGATTATGAGTATGCAATTGACACCTCTGATTTTCAAACGGATAATGTTTTTACAAATCTCTTAGAAGGTATACACACTTTATATGTACAAGATATTAATGGCTGTATTCTAAAGTCTTTTAATTTTGAAACTTCTAATGCCGTTGAAGAATTTTTCATTCCACAGGGCTTTTCTCCAAATGGTGATGGAAAAAATGATTGGTTTAATATTCAAGGATTATATGATAATTACCTGAATCATAAATTAGAAATATATAATCGTAATGGTGTTTTAATTTTTGAGGGAAATAATGCAAATAAATGGTACGGAATAGCAAATAAGGGACTACTAAAAACAGATAAAACTGTACCAGTAGGCACTTATTATTATATGCTTTATCTCAATGACTCAAGTGTAGGTTCCAAACCTTTTTCTGGCTGGGTTTACCTGAATAAATAATTTTTTTTTAAAATTTTAGTACATTTTAAGCAATTAGAAATATGCATGGCTTTAAAGTATTGTTAACTTTTTAATACAGGTTTTATCGTAACTTTGCATTATGCGATTTAAAATTGAGTCCGAATTTAAACCTACTGGAGATCAACCACAAGCTATAAAAAAGCTAGCAAAAGGTATTACCGATAAAGAGAAATACCAAACGCTTTTGGGTGTTACTGGTTCTGGTAAAACCTTTACAGTTGCTAATGTTATTGAAGAAGTACAACGACCAACATTGGTGTTGGCACACAACAAAACTTTAGCAGCACAACTCTACTCAGAATTCAAACAGTTTTTTCCCGAAAATGCTGTTGAGTATTTTGTTTCGTACTATGAT
This sequence comes from Winogradskyella sp. Asnod2-B02-A, assembly GCF_045063645.1. NCBI lineage: Bacteria > Pseudomonadati > Bacteroidota > Flavobacteriia > Flavobacteriales > Flavobacteriaceae > Winogradskyella > Winogradskyella sp. Asnod2-B02-A. The sequence continues at coordinate 46,628 of NZ_JBEFOG010000025.1, read as the reverse complement.
TATTACCAACCTGAAGCCTACATTCCCGTTTCTGGTGTTTATATAGAAAAAGATTTATCTATTAATGAGGAAATTGAGAAGATGCGTTTAAGTACTACATCTTCCCTACTTTCTGGTCGTCGCGATGTTATTGTGATTGCATCAGTATCTTGTTTGTACGGTATTGGGAATCCTGTAGAATTTCAAAAAAATGTAATTACTTTAGAACGCGATCAAGTGATATCACGAACTAAATTATTACACCAACTTGTACAAAGTTTATATTCTAGAACGGAGTCTGAATTCAAAAATGGAAATTTTAGAATAAAAGGAGATACGGTTGATGTGTTTCCAGGTTATGCTGATCATGCTTTTAGAATTCACTTTTTTGGTGATGAAATTGAAGAAATCGAAGCTTTTGATGCTAGGTCTAACGAAATCATAGAACGCTACGATAGACTAAACATCTATCCTGCAAATATGTTTGTAACCTCACCAGATGTATTGAATGGTGCCATTAAGAATATTCAAGACGATTTAGTAAAACAATATGATTATTTCAAAGAAATAGGAAAACATTTGGAAGCTAAACGTCTAAAAGAACGTACAGAATTCGATTTAGAAATGATTCGGGAATTAGGGTATTGTTCTGGTATAGAAAATTATTCAAGATATTTAGACGGAAGATCACCAGGAACGCGTCCTTTCTGTTTACTAGATTATTTTCCAGATGATTTTTTAATGGTTGTGGATGAAAGTCACGTAACCATATCACAAGTTCATGCCATGTATGGTGGAGATCGAAGCCGAAAAGTGAATTTGGTAGATTATGGTTTCCGCCTGCCTGCAGCTATGGATAATAGACCTTTAAAGTTTGAAGAATTTGAAGCGCTTCAAAACCAAGTGATTTATGTATCTGCTACTCCAGCAGATTATGAAATGCAAAAAACAGATGGCGTTTATGTAGAGCAAGTAATTCGCCCAACTGGTTTATTAGATCCTATTATTGAAGTACGTCCAAGTTTAAATCAAATTGATGATTTAATTGAGGAAATTCAAAATCGTGTTGAAAAAGATGAACGTACTTTAGTCACCACGTTGACTAAACGAATGGCGGAAGAATTGACAAAATATTTAACCAGAATTTCAATTCGAACGAGATATATTCATAGTGATGTAGATACCTTAGAACGCGTTGAAATTATGCAAGATTTACGTAAAGGTGTTTTTGATGTTTTGGTAGGTGTCAATTTGCTGCGTGAAGGTTTAGATTTACCGGAAGTGTCTTTAGTTGCCATACTCGATGCTGATAAAGAAGGTTTTTTACGTTCAGCACGTTCATTAACACAAACCGTTGGTAGAGCTGCAAGAAACTTAAATGGTAAAGCCATTATGTATGCTGATAAAATTACCAAAAGCATGCAAAAAACAATAGACGAAACTAATTATCGTCGCGAAAAACAAATTGCTTATAATACCAAAAACAATCTTGTACCAAAAGCTTTAAATAAGAGTTTAAATAGTGCTTTAACTCAAAATTCCGTTAGTACATACAGAACAGAATTAGATGCACAAATAGCAGCCGAACCTGAAAGTGACTATCTAAATAAAGGTGAATTAGAAAAGAAAATAAGAGAACGACGTAAACTTATGGAACAAGCAGCTAAAGCTTTAGACTTTTTAGAAGCAGCTCGTTTTAGAGATGAAATCACTGCTTACCAGAGTAAATTAGACAAGCTGAAAGTGAACTAAAATTTAAAATTAAGGTTATAAGTAATTCTAAAAACTCCTTATGAATAATGACCTAAATTATTTTTTATTTTTCTCGTTGATAATATTCATGGTTATTTCTTTGGTGTATTCAAATAAGAAAAAGAAAAAAACACGGGAATTTTTAAAATCTTTGGAATCTGATTATTCTAATCGCATTAAAATTACAGGACGAGTTACGTTTTCAAAAATTCGTATCTTAATCGATGTAGATTTAAACATAATCTATTCAGAAAATGACCTATTGATTTATGGATTTGATTATTACAGTGACAGAAAATCATATTTTATATTTCACACTAACAAATACCTAAATAAAAGAAAACAAAACCATATTCAACATTATTTAATAACAAATATAGACATCGTAAAAAATGAAAAGATTGTTATTACAACAGAAGCTAATTATGAACTAATACTACTATTTAAAAGTTACGGTAAAGAAAAAAAGCAACTGAAAGAAGAAACGTTTTTACAATTGATTTATAAATTGGATAACGAATTATAAAGATTGCCACGTCTTTCGTCCTCGTATTGGCACCCTAATTTTATTTAAAACTAAGATTGATACAGCACACTAAAGTTTATAAGATCCCACACTTCAACGGAATAAGCTCAATTAACATAATTGAAAAGACCAAAAAGACTGTTAAATTTTAAGTTTCAATTAATTATACTGAACTTTAAAAATATCGATTAAGAAATCTGGTGGTACTATTTTATTAGGAAAACTATCCATTAAATCGAGAACCCTGTTAATAGATTCATGACTTAAACCCATACGTAAACCAAAGTTGTGAATCTTCACCAATTGTTTAGGTGCTACTTTATGATCTAAATTCATAAGTAAAATTAACCTATGGAATTGAACAATGCGTTCGCTATGTGATTTTAAATGCACATAAGTTACGGGATGCTCAAAAAGATATTGAAAATCTTCTTTAGAAATATCTAATTGCTTTGCAATACTAAATAAGAAATTATATTCAATTGATCTTATATTTTCATCTGTTTGAGCAAATGCTATCATTTCAGAAAGTAAGCTCAATTTTTCAGCACGATTTATCATGTTTGAGAGGGGATTGTTTATTACTGTAAAGTTACAGAGGTAGTTTATTTTATTGTCGTTGATATAATGTATCTTGTCGAAAAATTAAATGTACTTAGTCGATTTTTTTAAACTTTTGTCAACACATAACACACACTAGAGTATGAACTTTAAGTACTTATACCTACTCATTTCATCATTTTTTTTAAATGCAATAAACGCACAAAGTACTGCTTCTACACAGGTTACAAAATTTACGATCGCTTCTGTAGAATTAGATACATCGAAAACTATTTGGGTATATTTACCTAAAGATTACGAAAATTCTACAAAATCTTATTCTGTCATTTATATGCATGATGCACAAAATTTATTTGATGCAGAAACATCCTATGTTGGCGAATGGGAAGTTGATGAGTATTTAGATACTTTATCTGATAATGAAAGTATAATTATTGGCATAGAGCATGGAAACGAAAAACGTATTGATGAGCTTACTCCATATAAACACATTAAATATGGTGGAGGAAAAGGAGATACATATCTTACATTTATAATAAACACGTTAAAGCCACATGTAGACAAAACATATAGAACTAAAACAAACGCAGAACACACTACTATTTTTGGAGCTTCATTAGGTGGTTTATTATCATTTTATGCCGTTATCAAGTTTCCTGAAACTTTTGGAAAAGCTGGAGTGTTCTCACCTTCTTTTTGGATTAATCCTGAAATATTTAATTTAGTAAAAGCTACTAGCATACCAGAAACATCAAAATTTTACTTTTTAGCAGGTACAGACGAAGGGGAAACTATGATTCCGAAATTAGACGAAATGCTAAAATTATTAAAATCTAAAGGTGTTCTCCAAACACAATTTGAAAGTCAGAATATCGAAGGTGGTCAGCACAATGAAAAACTTTGGGCTACACATTTTGGGCAAGCTTACCAATGGTTAAACAAATAATTTTACTATCATTAAAGTAGAAACAAATAATAACACTATAATTAAAACATAAAATGACAAACAACGACATATTCAAAAAACTTAGAGTCGCTCATAAACTTAGAGATGATGATATTGTAAAAATATTAGAATTAGTAGATTTCAGAATTTCTAAAAGTGAACTCAATGCTATGTTTAGAAATGAAGATCATCCTAAGTATATGGAATGTGGTGATCAAATTCTTAGAAATTTCTTGAATGGATTAATTATCCATTTACGAGGGCCAATGCCTAAAAAAGGAGAAAAGAAACCCCATACACCCAAATAAAAAAAGAGCAACATTATAAAAATGTTGCTCTTTTTTTTATCAATATATTAAACCTGTCAGGTTTTAAAAACCTGACAGAAAATAATGTTTATCCTAAAACTTGTTGCACCTTATCAGCTGCTTCTTGGAATTCAGTTGCACTCATTACATCTAAACCAGAATTATCAATCAATTCCTTAGCAATGTCTGCATTCGTTCCTTGTAAACGTACAATGATTGGCACTGCAATGTTACCCATGTTTTTATATGCGTCAATTACTCCTTGAGCAACTCTGTCACAACGAACAATACCACCAAAAATGTTAATTAAGATCGCTTTTACAGCTGGATCTTTTAAAATAATTTTAAAAGCCGCTTCTACTCTAGCCGCATCAGCAGTACCACCAACATCTAAAAAGTTAGCTGGCTCACCACCTGCTTGCTTAATTAAATCCATAGTAGCCATTGCTAAACCTGCACCATTAACCATACAACCAACGTTTCCGTCTAAGTCAACATAGTTTAAACCTAAAGCACCTGCTTCAACTTCAATCTGGTTTTCTTCACGTAAATCACGTAATTCAGCCAAATCTCTATGTCTGTATAAAGCGTTATCATCTAAAGTTACTTTAGCATCAACAGCCATTATTTTACTATCACTTGTTTTTAAAACAGGATTAATTTCAAATAAAGAAGCATCAGACTTATCGTAAGCGGTATATAAAGCCGTAACAAATTTTGTCATTTCTTTAAAAGCAGTACCAGACAACCCTAAGTTAAAGGCTATACGACGTGCTTGAAAAGGTAAAATCCCAGTAGAAGGATCAATCTCTTCGTTATGTATTAATTCTGGTGTTTCTTCAGCAACCGTTTCAATGTCCATTCCACCTTCTGTAGAATATACAATCATATTTTTACCTGTAGCACGATTTAATAACACAGACATGTAATATTCATTTGGCTCAAATTCACCTGGATAATAAACATCTTCAGCAACTAAAACTTGATGAACACGCTTACCTTCTGCAGAAGTTTGAGGTGTTACCAAATCCATACCTATGATTTGTCCTGCAATTTCTTCAACTTCTTTAAGGTTTTTAGCCAACTTAACGCCTCCACCTTTTCCACGTCCACCTGCATGAACTTGTGCTTTTATAACATGCCAACCAGTTGCTGTTTCGGCTGTTAATTGCTTTGCTGCATCTACAGCTTCTTTAGCACTATGAGCTACAATTCCGCGTTGGATTCGTACTCCAAAACTGCTTAATAATTCTTTTCCTTGATATTCGTGTAAATTCATTTTTAATCAGAAATTTATTGGTCGAACAAAAATAAGCATACTAATAGTTTCTACCAATTGTTTTTATTACTGTTTTGTGTATTGCTATAATTCAATTTAAGATTTATACATTAGTCAATCAAACGCTTAATGGCTGAAAAAGCTTTATCTACCAAATGATCTTCAACTACAATTGTGAATTCATTTGTGGTAGAAACCACTTCATATAAAGTAATATTTTCCCAAGCTAAACGCTTAAATATCTGATAGTATAAACCCACTATTTTAGAATTACCCTTAGGTAAATAAATACTAATAGCAGACAATTTTTCTTGCAATCCTATTTGTGTTTCATTCTCAAAAGCTTTGAGGACACTCTCTTTTTCAGATGTTGAAATAATAATATTGCTTTCAAACATGCCACGCGTAAAAGCATAGAATATTTGATGGTTTTCACTGATTTTTTCCAAAATTTGAGAATGACTATGTATTAAGGTTTTTGAATTTTGAAATGTAAAATCACTTAAATTAGAGCGCACTGTGATATCACCCAATTCGTTAAACGCTTTCCGTACATTTTTAGAATTTTTTAAATTTAATGGTTGTTGATAACGTCTCAAAGCCATCATTATAGCTCCATCTTTTATTGGTTTGTGCAACATAGCAGAGATTGGCGCATTTAAATCTTTGGCTAAAGCCGAAAAATTTATTATTTCTCGAGATAAGCCTTCTTCTAAAAACGGACTAGCAACAATTATTTCTTGCACACAAGAGGCAATAGTTTTCATTTTGTTAATTATTTAACATTTTGTGTAAAAATAACAATATTTTATCATTTTTATGTTTTTAAAAAGGATTACATATACTTTTGTCCAATAACGTTTAAGAAACAAAAAAAATGAAAGAGAATACCTTATTACAAATTGCAAAGGATTTTGGAAGTCCTGTTTATGTTTATGATGCTGAAAAAATAGAGTTTCAATATAAACGATTAACAAAAGCATTTAGTAAGGTAAAACAGCTAAAATTAAATTATGCTGTTAAAGCACTTTCTAATATTTCAGTTTTAAAATTATTTAATAAGTTAGGTTCTGGTATTGATACGGTTTCCATACAAGAATTACGATTGGGTTTAAAAGCAGGTTTTAAACCAGAGGACATTATTTTTACACCAAATGGCGTGTCACTTGAAGAAATTGAAGAAGCAGCAAAATTAGGAGTACAGATAAATATTGATAACCTTTCTATATTAGAACAATTTGGAACTAAACATCCTAAAGTGCCAGTTTGTATAAGGATAAATCCACATGTTATGGCAGGTGGAAACACTAATATTTCAGTGGGTCATATTGATAGTAAATTCGGAATTTCTATTCATCAGATTCCACTTTTACTTCGTATTGTAGAAAATACAAAAATGAATATTAACGGTATTCACATGCATACCGGAAGTGATATTCTTGATATTGATGTGTTTTTATATGCTAGTGAAATTCTATTTGAAACTGCGAAAAATTTCAAAACCCTTGAGTTTATAGATTTCGGATCTGGATTTAAAGTACCTTATAAAAAAGGAGATATTGAAACAAATATTGAAGAATTAGGCGAAAAACTATCGCAACGTTTTAATCAATTTTGTAAAGAATACGGACGAGATTTAACCTTAGCTTTTGAACCTGGAAAATTTTTAGTGAGCGAAGCTGGTGTATTTTTAGCTAAAGTAAACGCGGTAAAACAAACCACCTCAACTGTTTTTGCTCAAATAGATTCTGGTTTTAATCATTTAATAAGACCAATGTTATATGGTTCTCAACATGATATTTTAAATATCTCTAACCCAAAAGGGCGTGAACGTTTTTATTCTGTTGTTGGTTATATCTGTGAGACAGATACATTTGCTAACAACCGTAGAATTTCTGAAATAAACGAAGGTGATATTCTCTGTTTTAAGAATGCTGGTGCTTATTGTTATTCTATGGCTAGCAACTACAACTCGCGTTACAGACCTGCTGAAGTATTACTTTACAAAGGAAAAGCGCAGCTTATTAGAAAACGAGAAACTTTTGATGATATTTTGCATAATCAAGTGGAAATAGCGATTTAAATTAAGTGGTTTTATCTCAATTGGGTTAATTATTTGTGTGATTAGAGTAACTTGAACAAAGGTTTAAAACTACCTTTGATAACATCCTAACACGTAATAATGACACAAATTCCACCAAAAATAATCCGACAAGTATTTGTATTACTGCTTATCTTGCTGATAGGCAGTTTAATTTTTCGTGAAATGCTGCCATACTTGAGTGGCGTTTTGGGAGCTATTACGTTTTATATTCTTCTCAGAAAACTAATGAAACGCTTAGTCAATCAATATCATTGGAAACCGACTATAGCTGCCTTAGTATTAATGCTAGCTTCTTTTGTAGTTGTAATGATTCCTTTAAGTGGTTTTGGTATTATGTTAGGAAATAAAATTTCTGAGACTGCCCAGAATAGCGAAAAAGTTATTGATGCGTTTAAAACCCAAGTCGGTCAATTAAAATTCAAAACTGGCATAGATTTTAACTCCCAAATTGATACGGAATCTATAACAACATGGCTTTCTGAAAGTATTCAAAGTATGGCTGGCAACACCTTTAATTTATTCATAGCTATTGGCTTAATGTACTTTATGCTCTATTTTATGTTAACCAACAGAAAAGAGTTAAGACAAACGTTGTGCCATTACATTCCTATGAATAATGATAACATTAATGAAATAGGTAAAGAAGTACAAAGCATGGTAAAATCTAATGCTATTGGAATTCCGTTAGTAGCTTTAGCACAAGGGATTATTGCATTAATTGGCTTTGTTATTTTTGGTATCGAAGACCCTTTATTTTGGTTTGTGATTGTAACTATTGGCTCCATGATTCCGTTTGTAGGTACGTTAGTGGGCATTATACCTGTTTTTATATTAACGTTATCTACAGGTAATACTTTTGAAGCTTGGGGAATTTTAATTTACGGTTTTGTAGTAGTTGGGTCAACAGATAATATTATCAGGTTATACGTTTTAAGAAAAATTGATAATGTCCATCCTTTAATTACGTTAATTGGTGTTATTGTAGGAGTGCCTCTTTTTGGTTTTATAGGATTAATTTTTGGGCCTTTATTAGTGAGTATCTTTATGGCATTAATAAAAATATATAAAGACGAATATGGTAAGCCAGAAGAAATTCAACGGTAACAAAATTGATTTTTTAATCTTTTGAATAAGTCCTCATTTAAACTGTTTCATAATTTTTAACTATTTTTAGCATTCCCTAAGTCTTTTAAAACGAACTAAAAGACAGATGCCATCAATCAAATCAAACAGAATAGAATCCATTGACGTCCTAAGAGGATTAGTCATGGTTATTATGGCTTTAGACCATGTAAGGGATTATTTTCATATTAACGCATTCACAGGAAACTATCCTGAAAATTTAGAATCTACAAACATCATTTTATTTGGAACACGCTTTATTACGCATTACTGCGCTCCAGTTTTCGTATTTCTTGCTGGAACATCTGCTTCTTTATATGGCCAGAACAAACCTAAAAAACAGCTTTCAAAATTTTTAATAACACGTGGTTTTTGGCTCATCTTCGTAGAGATTTTTATTAATAATTTCCTTTGGTGGTTTGATGTTACTTTTGGTTTTATTAACCTTCAAGTCATATGGGCAATTGGTTTGTGTATGATTGTACTCGGTCTCATTGTTTACCTACCAAAACGAATCATACTTGCTATTGGACTACTAATTGTATTTGGACATAACGCCTTAGATGGCATTATTAAAGAAGGAGATAGTATCTCATCTATACTATGGTATATACTTCATCAAGGTCAGTTTCTTAGTTTTTCAGAAGGACATTACATATCATTTTCTTATCCTATATTACCATGGATTGGCGTTATTCTTTTGGGCTATTGTTTTGGAGATTTTTATAAAAAAGATGCTTCAAAAGCTTTAAGAAAAAAATGGCTATTATGCATTGGGATGTGTGCTATTATATTGTTTTTTATCTTAAGAGGATTTAATTTTTACGCCGATTTAGTACCATGGACCATACAAGACACAAATGAAAAGACAGTAATTTCATTCTTCAATGTCACAAAATATCCACCATCTTTGGCATATATTTTAGTCACTTTAGGACCAGCCTTACTTTTCTTATATTTTATTGAAAAGATAAAAAACTCAGCAACTAATTTTTTACTCGTTTTTGGAAGAGTGCCCTTCTTTTATTATGTGTTACACATCTTTATCATTCATGTAGCTGCAATTATTGGATTGTTACTAACAGGAAAAGATTGGAAACTTATGATTCTTGATAATGAAACAATGAACTCAGGAATTTTACAAGGTTATGGCTATTCTTTATTTACAGTGTACCTTATTTGGATAATTATTGTTTTAGCATTATACCCAATCTGCAAAGCTTACATGCATTACAAAGCTAACAATAAGGACAAATGGTGGCTTAGTTATTTGTAACTTCATAATATCAATCTTATTAATTTAACCAATCACATCTCATGAAATTCCAACTTAAAACGCATCTCCAAACCTCGTATTTCGTTATTTTATTCCTACTTTCAAGCCTAGTTACATTTGCACAAGGCACAAGATTACTTAGACAACCCGATATAAGTGCAACACATATTACTTATACTTATGGTAGTGATATTTGGGTGTCGGCATTAAATTCTAACGAAGCTAAACGCATCACCTCTACTTCCGCTAGTGAATCTAACCCTTACTTTTCTCCTGATGGAAACTGGATTGCATTCAGTTCTAATAGAGCTGGTACAAACAATGTGTATGTCGTTTCTAAAAACGGAGGAGAACCAAAACGCTTAACTTGGCACCCAAGCGGATCTACAGTTAGAGGCTGGACAAATGATGGAAAGCATATATTATTTGCTAGTAACCGAGAAACCGCTCCAAGACCATATAATCGACTTTACACCATTTCTATTGCAGGTGGAGCACCTCAATTATTAACAAAACAATGGAGTAACGATGGATCTTATTCGCCTGACGGAAAACAACTAATTTTAGATAAAATGGATCGTTGGGATGAAGAATGGCGCGCGTATAGAGGAGGACAAAATACACCACTTATAATATTGGATTTAAAAACGCAGAATGAAGTTTTACTGCCAAATGACAAAACAACAGATATTCAACCAATGTGGTTGGGTGAGATTATTTATTTTTTATCAGATCGTGATTTAGTATCTAATATTTGGTCTTACAATCCTAAAACAAAATCCCTTACCCAAATCACAAAATTTAAAGGTTCTGACATTAAATGGTTAAGTGGAAATGGTGACACTTTAGTTTATGAGCGCGATGGTTATTTACATACCATGAACATGTCTAACAGTAAGCATAAACAATTATCAATTAATGTAGTGGGCGATTTTCCTTGGGCAGAAACAAAATGGGAAGATGTTTCCAACTCCACACGTTCAGCTTCATTATCACCAAATGGGAAACGTGCTATTATGCAATCGCGTGGAGATATCTTTACTATTCCAGTAGAATTTGGAGATTCTAGAAATATTACCGAAAGCTCTGGCACAGCAGACAGACGTCCAATTTGGTCACCAAAAGGAGATAAAATAGCTTGGTTCTCTGATGCGAACAGAAAGAATTATGCTTTAATGATTTCAGATCAGGATGGTTTATCAAAAACTGAAGCGATTTCAATTGGAGAGTCTAAATTAGGGTGGAATCCAACATGGTCTCCAGATGGCAAGTACATCGCTTTTGTTGATGATGATGTACGCTTACGTTTATTAAATTTAGACACTAAAAAATTAAAAACTATTGATATAGGAGGTACCAATCTAGAGCGCAATAGTATTGAATTAAAATGGTCACCAGATAGTAAGTGGATTGCATATCAAAAATCAGCGTCCAACAACTTCAGACAAATTTACATTTATTCTATTGAGAATGCTACTACAAAACCTATTACGGATGCCTTTGCTGATTCCTTTTCGCCAGCATGGGATTTAAACAAAAAGCAACTTTACTTTTTAGCGAGTACAGATGTAGCACTTGCCTCTGGTTGGGCGAATACCAGTTCTATGACGGCAAATCCTGCCTACGCAGCTTATGTTATTAATTTAGATGCTAATGATGATTCTCCTTTTAAACCAAAAAGTGACGAAGAAGACATTAAAAAAGAAGCGGAAGAAAAAGATAACGATAAAAAAGAAGATAAAGATTCAAAAGACAAAAAGGAAGATGATAATACCTCAATGCTTATAAATTTTGAAAACATTGGACGCAGAACACTCGCATTGCCAATACCATCAAGAAATTATGGTAATATTATCTCAGGACCTAAAGGAACTATATTTATAACAGAATATATTCCGAATGACAGAGGTGCAACGCTCCATAAATTTAATCTTGAAAAACAAGAAAGTAAAGAATTTGCCTCTGGAGTACGCTCGGTTTCTGTAACCACAAACGGTGAGCATATGTTAGCTCAAATTAATGGCGATTGGCAAGTCATCAGTACAGGAGGAAATGATGCCAAAGGAGGTAAACGTCTAAAAGTAAATCTTAAAATGAAATTAGATCGTTCTGCGGAATGGGAACAAATGTTTGAAGAAGCTTGGCGTTATGAACGTGATTATTTTTACGATTCAAATATGCATGGTCGCGATTGGAATGTCGTTTACAAACGTTATGCTCCATTAGTGCCATTTATAAAACATCGTGCTGATTTATATTATATTTTAGATCAGGTTAATGGTGAATTATCTGTTGGTCATAGTTTTGTTTTTGGTGGTGATTACCCAGATATTGAACGTTCTACAACGGGTTTACTTGGTGCTGACTTAATTACCGACAAAGGTTACTGGAAAATTGATCGCATTTTCACAACAGAAAACTGGAACCCAGGATTAACTGGTCCATTAGATGCTCCTGGACTAAACATTAAAGAAGGTCACTATATCGTTGGAATAAATGGCCATGAAATTAAATCTAATGCTAATTTTTATGAATATTTAGATGGTACTTCTGGTAAACAAACTATACTTCATTTAAACGATAAACCTCAATTTAAAGGTCATTGGACAGAAATTGTAGAACCAATTTATAATGAAAACTCTTTAAGACAACGTACTTGGGTGGAAGACAACCGTAGATTGGTAGATAAATTATCAAACGGTCGTTTAGGCTATATTTGGGTGCCAAATACAGGAGGTCCTGGCTTTGTTTCTTTCAACAGATATTATTTTGCTCAGCAAGATAAAGAAGGAGCTGTAATTGATGAACGGTTTAATGGAGGCGGTTTATTAGATGATTACATGGTAGATTTAATGACACGTAGCCTTAGAGCAGGATTAACCAATGAAGTACCAAATGGAAAACCTTTAACATTGCCTGCAGGTATTTTAGGCCCAAAAGTATTATTGATAAATGAACTAGCAGGTTCTGGTGGAGATTTTTTCCCTTGGGTATTTAGACAACAAAATGTTGGTAAATTAATTGGAATGACTACTTGGGGAGGCTTAGTAAAATCATCAACCCATTATGCACTTATTGATGGTGGAGGTTTAACAGCACCAGATAATGCTGTTTTTGATCCCATAAATAATAAATGGATTGCAGAGAATGCAGGAGTTGCTCCAGATATTAAAGTGAGACAAGATGCAAAAGCATTGTCTAATGGAAAAGATCCACAACTTGAAAAAGCCATTGAAGAATTAATGAAACAATTGGGTCTTAAAAAAGAAGTTAAAGCACCTAATTTTCTAAAACCAGCTAAAGGCAACTAAATAAAACGATGACAGGTTTAGATATTGTAATAGTATTTGCCGTAATCCTTTTCGCAAGATTAGGAGTACGGCTTGTATCTAAATATCTTAAAATGAAAAAAGAGGATGAAGAAGATAAAAAATGATATTTAAGTCATCTTTCATGTAAAACATTGTGCTTCTCATTATGAGTTAATCACTCACTTTTCCTGAAAAATGATTCACTTTGGGATTTATAGGATTACCTGTTATCCTTCTATAAATTACAAGTTGGCCGCAATGCCAAATTGCATCAGCAATTGGTCCATTTACCTGATTCCAAAAGGGGATTTCGCGTTTACCAAAAATAATTTTGAATTGCGAAATATCTTCGCTCTCTCGTAAAATATCTGCCGCTATTTTTAAATTCTGTAAGGTTTTAGATCGTAATTCAGAATAACTTAAATCTTCTTTTTCTCTAGAGTCGGATTGTTTAAGAGTAGAGTTTACAATTGTTTTTGATAAGCTATAAATATGCTCAATCGTTTCAAATGACGTTCTGCCTTCATCAGTTGCTTTATAAGCCAAATCCTTCTCTATTAAATTATCTGAAGCCCAATAAAACCGAAAACCTAATGCATCAATCATTCTTGCTGCAACTGTACCTGCCGTATAATTATCAGAGTCATCTGGAATTTCACGATAAGGTAAAGAAGTCTCATCTTGAGAAAAACCTGAAATACTACATATAGACAATAGAATTAAGCTAAACTTATTCATGCTATTTAATCCTTAATTTTTTTACTACTAGAAATCGGATTTACACCATACTTATCAAACAAATAAACTAATGCTGTCATAGTAGCAGCACCTAATTCTAGCTCGCGCTTATTAACATGCTCAAAAGTATCATTTGCTGCATGATGGTGATCAAAATAACGTTGCGAATCTGGTCGCAAACCAGCTAGTACATTAGTATCTGACTTTAATGGACCAACGTCTGCTCCACTTCCTCCTAATTCAAAATAATGAATTAAATACGGTTTAAATAAATCTTTCCAACCTAATACTTGTTCGAAATTTGTAGCATTAGCAGCAAATGAAAATCCTCTAGGTGTAAAACCACCAGCATCACTTTCTAATGCAAAAATGTGATTTTCATTTTTTGATTTAGCCACTTCGGCATATTTTGTTGCACCACGTAAACCATTTTCTTCATTCATAAACAATACAACTCTGATACTACGTTTTGGTTTAATTCCGCTCTTTTTTAATAATCTTAAAACATCCATTGATTGTACAACTCCTGCTCCATCATCATGCGCACCATCACCTAAATCCCAAGAATCTAAATGGCCACCTACTATAATATATTCGTTAGGAAATTTTTGTCCTGTAATTTCACCAATAACATTATAAGACTGTACATCTTCAAATTGCTTACAGTTTTGTTTAAAGTAAAACGTTAGTTCTTTATTTTGTTTTAAAGCTTCGCTCAAAACCTCAGCACCATTAGTGCTAATAGCAGCAGAAGGTATCCGCTGATTAATTGGTAAATCACCATAACTCATGCTGCCAGTATGAGGATAATCGTCTTGTCTCAAATTCATAGAACGTACAATAACACCCACAGCTCCATACTTACCTGCTTCCATAGCACCTGCATATCGTTGATTTACACAACCACCATAAGCACTAAACGTAGTAATTAAATCGGCTTGCATAGGACGATTATAAAACACAATTTTACCTTCAATTTTTTCTTTTCCTAAAGCGGCTAATTCTTCAAAATCCTGAACCTCTACAACCTCAGCAGAAACTCCATCTTTAGCAGTAGCCACAGAACCACCTAAAGCACAAATATTAACTTCTTTAACAAAGCCTGCAATTTCAAAAAATGCTTTTTCTTTTTCTCCTCTTTCCCATTTAGGCACCATAACTGGCTGTAACCAAACTTTATCTAAACCTAATTTTTCTAATTCGGCTTTGGTATATTGAACTGCCAATTCTGCATTTTTTGAACCAGATAATCTACCACCAATTTCATTAGATAAATGATCTAACCACTCATAACTTTGTCCATTAGTTAAGGATGTCTTATACACTTCTTTTAAAACAGACTCGTCATTCTGAGCAAAATTAAATGCTGTAAAACAACATAAAATGATTGTAAATATTCTAGTCTTCATTTTCTAATTCGGCTTTATATAAATCTATATTTTCTTTTTGGTGCGCTGGTAATTCTGGCTCCTTAATATCTGTATACATTTTTAAAGTATCATACAAGATTTTTGCCACAATGTATCTCGCTGTTGGTTTATCGTCTGCAGGAATATTATACCAAGGTGCATGTGGTTTAGAAGTTCTGTTTAAGGCATCTTCATAATAAGTTTGATATTCATCCCAACATTTTCGCTCGTCTAAATCATCTGGTGAAAATTTCCAGTTTTTTTCTGGTTTATCTAGTCTCCTTAACAATCTATCTTTCTGTTCATCTTTAGAGATATTTAAAAAGAACTTAAAAACAATAGTACCATTATCAGCAATATGTTTTTCAAAATTATTGATCTCATTAATACGTTTGTCCCAAAAGGCTTCATTAACATCATCTAAACTATTAATATGTGGCATGTTCTCATACATTAGATATTCAGGATGCACTCTAGTAACAAGGACATTCTCATAATGTGTTCTGTTAAATATGCCAAATTTTCCCCTAGCTGGTAGCGCAATAACATGTCTCCATAAATAATCGTGCTTTAATTCTAAATCCGTAGGTTTTTTAAAACTGTGAGCCACAATTCCTCTCACATTAAATTCTTTAAAAACTTCACGAATCAAACTATCTTTTCCTGCAGTATCCATACCTTGAATACACATTAAAACAGCATATTTACCATGAGCATACATGGTATTTTGAATGTCTGCTAAATTTTCACTTACAGTTCTTAGTTCACGTTCAATTTTCTTTTTATTAAGTCCTAAATCAAGCGATGTTGGTAAATCCTTGATATTGATTTTTGAAGAAATTTTAAAATCCTTTATAGTAATATCTTTCATAATTATAAATTTTATTTAGAAGCAAAAGCTTTTACATCACTCTCACTAACTTCTTTTTCTCCTAGAATAATTAAACGTTCAACAACATTTCTCAACTCACGAATATTACCTGTCCAATCATAATTTTGAAGTAATTTAATCGCTTTATCTGAGAATGATTTTTTAGCATTTCCTTGTTCACCAGAAATCTTCTCTGCAAAATAATTGATTAATAACGGTATATCTTCACGTCGCTCATTAAGCGCTGGCACTTCTATTAAAATAACAGCCAATCTGTGATATAAATCTTCTCTAAAATTGCCTTCTTCAATTTCTTTTTTAAGATTTTTATTTGTTGCTGCTACAACTCTAACATTTACTTTAATATCTTTATCACTACCAACCCGTTGAATTCTACTCTCTTGTAAGGCGCGCAATACTTTGGCTTGCGCAGACAAACTCATATCCCCTATTTCATCTAAAAATATAGTGCCTCCATTTGCTGCTTCAAACTTACCTGCTCTATCTTTTGCTGCAGAAGTAAATGCTCCTTTAACGTGACCAAATAATTCACTTTCAATTAATTCTGATGGAATTGCAGCACAATTCACCTCAATCATTGGTCCTTTTGAACGTTCGCTTTTTTGATGTAACCAATGTGCAACAAGTTCTTTACCTGTTCCATTTGGACCTGTAATTAAAACACGAGCATCAGTTGGTGCTACTTTATCAATCATATCCTTAATACGAGCAATACCATCACTCTTGCCAATCATTTCGTAGTTTTTACTTACTTTTTTCTTCAGCATTTTGTTTTCTACAACCAACTCTTTTCGGTCTAAAGCAATACGCACCGTATTTAGCAAGCGATTTAAATCTGGTGGCTTAGAAATATAATCAAAAGCACCTAAGCGCATGGTGTTTACTGCAGTATCCAAATCACCATGGCCAGAAATCATAACCATTGGAGTTTCTGGTTTAATCTTTTTTACAGCTTCTAAAACTTCAACACCATCCATCTTTGGCATTTTAATATCGCAAAGCACTAAATCGTAATCTTCTTTTTTAATTTTTTCAATTCCGACTAAACCATCCTCTGCTTCTTCAACTTGATATGTGTTATTTTCCTCTGAAAGTATTTTAACTAATACACGTCTAATTGCAGCTTCATCTTCTATTATTAATATTTTTGGCATAATTATATTTTTAATTTTATTCCACTTCTAAAGTAGAACGTGTTTAAATCATTTAATTTATATACATTATCTCTATTTTCGTCTCTCAAATGATTACTTAATATAAAGGTGTAACCAATATAAGAATAAGCAATTAAATGCTTTGTAAAACAATATTCGTAACCAACACCTCCAACCGCAACGGAAAGAGAAATATTATCTACCTGTTCTTGATTTACAACTAGTGGTTTTTGAATATTTGCAAAATAACCATCTAAACCAGCAAAAACTTGAATTATATTTTTCTCATTAAATATATGTTTAATACTAGATTTTGGCACACCAATATTATAAGACCAACTGTTATTAATCTGTCTGTAATAACTAATAAAAGGCAGAGGAAAAGGTACACCAGCAGTAGAATTATAAGTTAAACCTAATACCAAACGATACGGTTTATCTAAATCTTTATCTTTAGATCTGTCCTTAATTGCAAAAATACCTCCATTGATAAAGACATCTTGCATACTCAAATTATCAGTTAAAGTAGAGGCTATTCTTGGAGTTATTTTTGCTCCTAATCTCCAATGTTCACTTGTCTTAAAAGTATAACCTAAACTAAAATCAATAACATGTAATCTCTTTAATTGATTGGTATCAAAAGGGTATTCATCTTCTAGATTAAGTAAAATTCTATTATATTCTCCACCAATAATCAAATAATCATCGCTTTTAATTTTGATAGGATAATTTAAAACAGCTCTTAATCTTCTATAATGATCTTCAGAATTATTATTAGGAATATAAGAATATTCTATACGTGCTAAATCAGTAAGTTGAGCTTTAACAGTTTGCAAAAGGCATACAGATAAAACAATAAGAATTACATAACATTTTGAACAACCTTGTTTCATAAAACAATATACTATTTTATAATATGAATATCGCGTTGCGGAAACGGAATTGACACATTGTTTTCTCTAAAAAGGCGATCAATTTCAAACCTAATTTCACTTTTAGGAAACTGTGCTTTAAAACTATCAGACAATGTAAATACCAATTTAAAATCTAATGAACTATCTCCAAAATTGGTAAAAACAACAGCTGGTTCTGGTTCTGAAAGTACTCTATCATTAGTACTCGCTGCTTGTAATAATAACTTTTTCACCAACTGGACATCACTTCCGTAAGCAACACCAACTTCTACACTTTCTCGCGTTGTAGTTCCATTTTGTGTCCAATTGTACAAACTATTTTCTAAATATAAATGATTAGGAATTACTAACACTTTATTATCAATAGTTACTGCTCTTGTAGTTCTTAATTTAATTTCTTCTACTCTACCAACTTTACCATCAATTTCAATAATATCGCCAACATGTACGGATTGATCAATAAGTATAAAAACTCCAGAAATAATATCTTGAAATAAGGTTTGCAATGCTAAACCAATACCAATTAAAAGTGCTGCAGAAGCCGCAAAAACAGCTGTAACATTAACTCCAACACTATGTAATGTTATTAAAAGAATTATGAGATAAATAAGCCATCTAAAATAACCATAAACAACACTAAATTTACCTTTATCATCGTCAGGTAAATTTCTAGTTATTATTTTTAAAACAATTCTTAATACAATTGTAGTAAGAAATATAGCCGTAATGACTATTAAAATATCAAGAATTGAAATGCTAATATCATTACCAATTTCCATGTGTAAGCCTAGGAAATCTCGAGTTTTTTCCCAAGCACCACTTTCAGTAATTTTATCCTCTATTTCATCAAAATTCTGAACCATTGATTAATATTTCAACCATTTAAATAGTTCTTTATATGTTGGTTTTTTACCATACATTAAAATACCAACTCTATATATTTTGGCTGCAAACCAAACCGCAAAAACAAATGTGCCAATAAGTAATAACAAAGATAAGCCTTGTTGCCAAAGCGGTACACCAAAAGGAATACGCATTAACATTACTACGGGTGACGTAAATGGTATAAATGAAAACACAGTAGAGACTGTGCCGTGAGGATCTTCAATAACAGTAAAAAAGCCAACATAAACGGCCAACATTAAGGGCATAAGTATAGGCAACATAAATTGTTGTGTATCCGTTTCATTATCTACTGCAGCACCAATTGCAGCATAAAGTGAACTGTACAATAGATAACCACCAATAAAAAAGAATAAAAAAGCAATGATAAGATTAGTCATTGGTAAATTCTGAAAAGCAATAAAGAATTCACCTATTCTCTGCTCCATTCCAGAATCTTGAAGTGTTTGCATTGCTACCTCTTGTTGCTGTGTTTGCATAGCCAAAAGGTCTATATTAAATACAAAACCTAACACTAACATAAAAACTCCTCCCAAAATAGACCAAATAACAAACTGAGTTACTCCTGCTAAAGATGTACCAATAATTTTACCCATCATTAGTTGTATTGGTTTTACAGATGAAATAATAACCTCTATAATTCGGCTTGTTTTTTCTTCAATTACACTACGCATAATCATATTACCATAAATGATTATAAACATAAACAGTAGGTAACCAGCAGCACCACCAAAAATAAGTTTTACAACATTATCTGCTTTAGAACTCTTTTGTCCGTCATAACTTTCTTGTGCAATTTCAATATTGGTTTTAGACGCTTCTATTTGTGCTAATGTAACTCCATCTTTTTGAAGCTTTTCCTCTTTTAAGCGTTTTTCAATTTTTTGCTCTAAACCAGAAATAACACTTAATGAAGGTGATTCTTCTGAATAAAATTTGATCTTATTAGTTGCATCACCTAAAACATCTACACTAGAAATATGCAATAAACCATAATCTTTTTTTTCCTTTACTAAAGCTATGGCATTCTCTAAACTTAAACCCGTTAAATCGGTATAAGTGGTGTTTTCAGAATTTTGAAATACATCTTCTAAATAGCCCGTTTCATCTAATATTGAAATGGTACGTTCTTTATCATTATTTAATTGAGACAAATAGCCAACAACAGCTGCAAGAGCAATCATTATTAAAGGACTTAAAAACGTCATTACAATGAATGATTTGTTTTTAACCTTAGTAAGATACTCACGTTTTATAATTAAGGGTAAATGATTCATTTTTAGTTGTTTTTTACAGTTTGAATAAAAATATCACTAGCTGAAGGGATCACTTCTACAAAATGATGCACCTCTGCTTTTGATGTTAAAAATGAAAGTAAATCATTTGGTGATGCATTCTCTCCCAACTTAATATTCATCTTAATATCATCATGTAGATTTCTAAAAGTAGCAGGAAGCACTTCAAATTTATCTTGAATTTCGGCAAATACTTTGTCTTTATTAGGAGATTCTAAACCAACTTCAAATGTATTGGTTTTAAATTGACGTTTTATATCGTTTAGTTTTCCGTCTAAAACTTTATTAGATTTATGAATCAATGCAATATGATCACACAACTCTTCAACCGATTCCATTCGGTGTGTTGAAAAAATTACGGTAGCTCCTTCGTCTCTTAGCTGTAAAATTTCATCTTTAATTAAATTGGCATTAATAGGATCGAAACCAGAAAAAGGTTCATCAAAAATCAATAATTTAGGTCGATGCAAAACAGTTACAACGAATTGAATTTTTTGAGCTTGACCTTTACTTAATTCTTGAATTTTTTTGTTCCACCAATCTCCTATCTCAAGTTTATCGAACCAATATTTTAATCTTTCTTTCGCCTCTGTTTTAGTTAAACCTTTTAATTGAGCCAAATACAAACACTGCTCTCCTACTTTCATAGATTTATACAACCCTCGTTCTTCTGGCAAATAACCAATATCTCTAACATGTTCTGGTTTTAAAGGTTGGCCATCTAAAAAAACAGCACCTTGATCTGGCATTGTTATTTGGTTAATAATACGGATCAAAGTAGTTTTTCCTGCTCCATTAGGACCAAGCAAGCCGAAGATGCTACCTTTAGGTACAGCAATAGACACTTGATTTAGCGCTTGAAATTTTCCGAAGTTTTTAGACACGGAATTAGCAACTAATAAGTCATTCATATTTAACTAAATTTTGAGGGTTTGGTTATTACGTAAAGATATTAAATGTTATAGATTATGAATAAAAATGGTCTAATAATTCTACAAATTTTAATTCTTTTTTTTAAACCGGTTTAAAATGCAGTTATAAAACTAAGATTTAATGCCTAATTCTTTTTACGAGTTGAAATGCTTTTATAAAAAGTTGAAAAATCTGTTAAGACAGGAAGTAATTATAGATAATAATGCAATCAAGGATTTAAAAATCTGATTTTACATAAAAAACAAAACCCACCCTTATGGTTAGACAAGGATGGGAAAAAATTGCTATGAAAAAGAAAAATTATCGCTAATTTACACTAGCGATAATTCAAATATACTAAATTTTATTAAATAGATCTCGTTTATGAAAACATATCTTTTACCTTTTCAAAAAAAGATTTATCCGTACTTTCTGGCTTAGGTACAAAATGTTCATCTTCTTTCATACTTTCGAAAAAAGCTTTTTGCTTTTTATTTAAAGTCTTTGGCGTCCATACATTTACATGAACTAAAAGATCACCTTTACCATAACCATTAATACTTGGTATGCCTTTGCCACGTAACCTTAAAATTTTACCTGACTGAACACCTGGTTCTATTTTTATTCTAACTTTTCCGGTTACTGTATCAATTTCTTTTGAATTACCTAAAACAGCATCTGGTAAACTTACATACATGTCATAATGCAAATTATCACCTTCTCGTTTCAATGTTGGATGATCCTCTTCTTGTATTGCTACTAATAAATCTCCAGCAATACCGTTTCCTGGTGCATCATTACCTTTACCTGTAACTTTTAACTGCATACCATCTACAACACCTGCAGGAATTTTAACCGTTACGGTTTCTTCTGAAACTTTTAAACCGTGATCATCTGCATCAGAAGGTTTTTTATCAATAATCTGACCAGCTCCACCACAAGTAGGACAAGCTGCAGAAGTCTGCATACGTCCCAAAATAGTATTAGTAACACGTGTTACTTGACCTGCACCATTACATGTAGTACACGTTTTATATGTAGTACCTGGAGCTTGTATTTTTCGTTTTACTTTAATCTTCTTTTCTACACCATTAGCAATATCTTCTAGCGATAAGGTAACACGAATACGCAAATTACTTCCTTTAACTACACGTTGTCTTCCGCCTCCACCAAAGCCACTAAATCCGCCTCCACCTCCAAAGCCTCCTCCGAAGATATCACCAAATTGACTGAAGATGTCATCCATATTCATGCCGCCTCCTCCGAAGCCGCCACCACCTCCGCCACCATTGAAGGCTTGGTGCCCAAATTGGTCGTAACGTGCTTTTTTATCTGCATTACTTAAGACTTCGTAGGCTTCTGCAGCTTTTTTAAATTTATCTTCAGCACTACTATCATCGGGATTTTTATCTGGATGATACTTTAATGCCATTTTACGATATGCCTTTTTTATTTCGGCTTCAGATGCTCCTTTACTAATTCCTAATATGTCGTAATAATCTTCTTTCATCAACTAATTTATTCAGCGTCTTTACTTTTGTAAAAACTCATTTTTCAATATTATTGTCCAATAACTACTTTTGGAAAACGAATCACTTTATCTCCTAATTTATAACCACGTTCTACAACATCAATTATTTTTCCTTTAAGATCACTACTTGGCGCAGGTATTTGCGTAATAGCTTCGTGATTATCTGCGTCAAACGTATCACCTTGCCTTACTTCTATTTTAGTTAAACCTTTTTGTTCTAAAGTGTTCACTAACTTATTATAGATTAACAAAACGCCTTTTCTTAATTCTTCAGCTTCTTTATCGTCTTCAATGTGTGTTAAAGCACGTTCAAAGTCATCTAAAACAGGCAGCATAGACACCATAACATCTTGGCTTGCTGTTTTAAATAATTCTATACGCTCTTTTGTTGTTCGTTTTTTATAATTTTCGAACTCAGCAAACAAACGCATAAATTTATCCTTCTCACTGACCAATTGATCTTGTAATTGTTCTTCTGGAGTTTTAGTTTCCTTTTGCTCTTCTACTACTGCTTCTGCTGCTGTAGAAGTTTGATCCTCAAATTGCGAATCTTCTACTTTACTATTTTTATCTTTTTTACTCATTTTTAGAGTTCTTTTTTAGCTTTCAATTAGAATTGGCAAAAGTACTGCCATTATTATAAAAATGTCAAAATGTCATTAACATTTTTTTATCAAACTTTTATCTTCTATTACTTACCTTTACAACTTTAAACTAAAACAAACATTTACTGACATGAAGACATCATTTTTAAAAATTTTTACTGTTGTTGCATTAATAGCATTTACAGGTTGTAAAGACAAAGCTAAAGAAGCTGAAACAACAAGCACAGAAGAAGCTGCTGTGGCTGAAATAACTGCAATTGGGTACGCAGTAAACTCAGATAAATCCATGATTGAATGGAAAGGTTTTAAACCAACAGGCAGTCATAACGGTACAATTTCTATAAAAGAAGGAAAATTAGAGCTTAACGACGGAGTTGTTGAAAGTGGTAATTTCACTATTGACATGAATAGTATTGTTGTTGCTGATATACCTGTTGAAGAAGAAGGCAATGCAAAATTAACAGGTCACCTTAAAAATGCTGACTTTTTTAATGTTGAAGCATTTCCAACTGCTTCTTTTGAGGTTACAGGTATAGAAACAGTAGATGGCAAAACTATGTTATCTGGAAACTTAACGATTAAAGAAAAAACCAACAACATCAGTTTCCCTGTAAAAACAGAGGTTAATGACAATATGGTAATCTTAAAAAGTGAAACCTTTTCGATTGACCGTTCTAAATGGAATGTTGAATATGGTTCTAAATCATTTTTTGATAATTTAGGAGATAAATTTATCAATGACGATATGGAAATGAAAGTGACTGTAACTGCAGAAAAAATTTAAATAAAAATTTAAGTTTATAAAAAAAGCAGTCAAATTATGACTGCTTTTTTTGTGCTCAGTTTTTATGTTTTAAACTTGAATATTAAAAAAGTAATACTTACATAAATATAAACTTTATAGCAGCAATCATGCCTATAAAACCTATAAAAGCAATAAGCACCCAAATAGTACCTTTATAATATTTTTTGTGCAGATTAAGATCTTTACGATATTGATAGCCAACAATTATTACAAAGGCAATAAAAAATAATATTCCAAAAATCAATTGACCAGTACTAAACATCTTCTTATTTTTATGCAAAAATAAGGATTAAACCAACAACTATGCAAGACAAAATTAATGCAGTAAAAGCATTCCATACTGCTTTTAAAATTGGATATCGCGAAACTCCAAAAGCCGACTTAGGAATTGAAAAAAATATGCTACGTTATAAACTTATGCGAGAAGAAAACGAAGAATATTTAGAAGCAGCAAATAATAATGACTTAGTTGAAGTTGCAGATGCTTTAGGAGACATGCTTTACATTTTATGTGGCACCATTATAGAACATGGTATGCAACATAAGATTAAAGAAGTTTTCGAAGAAATACAACGTAGCAACATGAGCAAATTAGGTGCAGATGGTGAACCTATATATAGAGAAGATGGAAAGGTTTTAAAAGGACCTAATTATTTTAAACCACATATTAAATCCATTTTAGAATCATAAAAAAAGCAGCCAATAGGCTGCTTTTTCTTTATATTTTTTTTTTCAGGAACTGATTATTTAACTTCACGCCTCCAACCATGAACATCATCAGACACATTATACTGAATATTTAATAAAGTTTGTTTAAATAACTTAGCGTAAGAATCTTCAGCACCAGTTATTTCAAATAATTCTTCATTATGCTGAAAAGCTGATATCTCGCTAATTACAGCAGCAGTACCTGCTCCAAAAACTTCTTTTAAACTTCCGTCTCTTGCAGCCTCTTTAATTTCTTCAACCTTTACTTGTCTAACTTCACAAGTGATTCCGAGATCCTCAGCCAATTGAATGATACTTTTTCTTGTGATACCATCTAAAATTCGATCGCTTACAGGAGCAGTAATGAGCTTATCGTTTACTCTAAAAAAGACATTCATTGTACCAGCTTCTTCTAAAAACGTATGTGTATCAGCATCTGTCCATATAATTTGTTGAAAACCTTCCTTTTGAGCTAAACTCGTAGGATAAAATTGAGCTGCATAATTACCTGCTGCTTTCGCTGCACCTACACCTCCATTTGCTGATCTACTAAATTGTTCAGCAACTAATACACGTACTGGAGAATTGTAATAAGATTGAGCTGGTGAACAAATAATCATAAAACGATATGTATTTGATGGAGAAGCAGAAATGGCTGGCTCTGTTGCAATAACAAAAGGACGTATATATAACGAATTTCCAATACCTGGCTTAACCCAATCATTATCTAACTTTAATAAAGTTTCTAAACCTTCAAAAAAATAATTTTCAGGAAAAGCTGGCATCGCTAATCGTTGCGCAGATTTATTAATTCTATCAAAATTTTGCTTTGGCCTAAAAAGAAACACTTTTCCGTCATCATCCTTATAAGCTTTCATACCTTCAAAAACGGCTTGACCATAATGAAAAACTCGAGCCGAAGGGTCATAACTCATAGCTTGGTATGGTATAACTTTTGGATTTTGCCACTTTCCATCTTCATAATCACAGACAAACATATGGTCCGTAAATTCGCGACCAAAAGTTAAATTACTAAAATCAACATTTTCGATTTTAGATGTTTTAGATTTTTCAACACTAATTTTATCTGTATGAATAGCCATAATTATTAAGATTTAATAACAAAAGTACATAATCGATACCGTTAAAAAAAAACAATATTCCCTTAAATTTTGTAATTTCGCAATTCAGTAATAATTCATCAAAAATAATCTAATAATGAAAAAAATGATTCTTCTAGTAGCTATATGTTTCGCTACTCTATCTTGTAAAAACGAAACAAAAACTACTGAAAACCAAGCAGAAGAAGCGCAAAAGGAAATTGCCTACGCATCTTTTGGTAAAGAGATTAATGACAAAGATGCTTTGTACCCAAAAGGGATGATAGAGCACTATAAAGAGTTAAAAGCAGGCGATACTATAAATACCAAAATGCGCGGTAAAATAAAAGAAGTATGCTCTAAAAAAGGCTGTTGGATGACAATTGATATTGATGGAAAAGACCAGATAATGGTGAAATTTAAAGACTACGGTTTTTTTATGCCATTAAATGCTGAAGGTGAAGTTATAATGAACGGAAAAGCTTATGTTTCTGAAACTTCTGTTGAGGAATTAAGACACTATGCAGAAGATGCTGGTAAGTCTGAAGAAGAAATTGCTGCAATTACAGATCCTAAATTTGAATATGGTTTTGAAGCTGATGGAGTTTTACTTAAACAATAAGATTTTAGGCATTGTTATTTTTTTATTTTTAACGCTATTTAGCTGTAAAAACAAAGATAAAGCAATAGAAGAACCAGCAAAAAAGATAGTTGAATACGACATGTATCAACCCTCTGAAATGGCTGGATTTATGAATGCCATGTATGCATACAACCAGCAGTTAAAAGCACAAATTGTTGCAGGTGAAAAGCCAACAAGGCTACCTTTAGATTTATTAAAATTACATTCAGCAAAAATGACTGATGGTAAATCTAGAACTGAAAACTGGCAAAGTTTTGTAAATGTTTTTATTGAATCTCAAAATACTATTGTAGATACACTCTCTAATGTAGAATTAAAAGAGCGTTTTAATGCCTCTATTAATAATTGTTTGGGTTGCCATAAAACAGAATGTACAGGACCAATACCTAAGATAAAAAAACTACTGATTCAATAATTTGAAGCGAAAAATAATTACCACCTCAGATGGTTCTAAAACCATACAAATTGAAGAATGGAATGAGCAATACCATTCTATTCATGGTGCTATACAAGAAGCAAACCACGTTTTTTTAAAACATGGTTTGTTTTTTTATGCTGATAAAATTGGTAATTCTGAGCTTGCTTCAGAATCTAAACCAGTTTCTATCTTAGAAATCGGTTTTGGCACAGGTTTAAATGCGTTTTTAACTCTAATTGAAGCGGAAAAATTAAAGTTACCACTAAATTATGTTGGCGTAGAGGCTTATCCTGTTCAAATCGAAGAAATTAATCAGCTCAATTATGTTGAATTGATTTCCAATTCCCATAATGCAATTTTTGAAAAACTCCACAACACGTCATGGGAAACACCACATGACATTACCCCTCTTTTTAAATTAGAAAAACAGCAAAAATTCTTTAAAGATATTGATACTAATAATAAATTTGATATCATTTACTTTGATGCTTTTGGAGCTCGTGTGCAACCTGACTTATGGACAGTAGACATTTTTAAAATTATGTTTAATGCACTAAAAAAGGATGGCATTTTAGTAACTTATTCTGCAAAAGGAAGTGTAAGACGTGCTATGCAGGCTGTTGGACTTATAGTTGAACGATTGCCTGGACCTCCAGGAAAACGTGAAATGTTGAGAGCAACGAAGCCTTCTAAATAGTGAGATAAACTAAACTTTGAGAACAACGCAAATACCTAGTTAAATAATAATAACTCTTTAATTATTACTTAACATCACTTCGATTGAAATTCTCATTTTTAAGAAGTTTATTTATAACCAAGTTTCTCAATATATTTCTCGCATACTCAAAACACTCTAACTGATTTAAGTACATACATTAACGCACCAAACGTTAAATCCAATCTAAATTTCATACGCACAGTTTAGACCTTTCGTATCTTTACTAAAAAAGAAAAATGACCGTTTTAATTACAGGAGCCACAGGTTTAATTGGACAAGAAATTGTAAAAAAATGTCATGCCGAAAGTATAGATGTGCATTATTTAACGACTTCTAAATCTAAACTTAGTACAGATTCAAATTACAAAGGTTTTTATTGGAATCCAGATGCTAATGAAATAGATCATAATTGTTTTGAAGGTGTTACTGCTATCATAAATATGGTTGGCGCCTCAATTTCTAAACGATGGACAGACAGCTACAAAAAAGAAATTCTTGAAAGCCGTACCAAAACAGCGCAGCTTTTACAAGATGCTATAAAAGCAAATAATTATAAAATTGACCATGTCATTTCGGCTAGTGCAATTGGCATTTACCCTACAAGTTTAGTGAACTATTACGAAGAAACCAATACTGAGGTTTCAGATTCGTTTCTAGGAAAAGTAGTATACCAATGGGAAGCTGCTGTAGACGGTTTTAAATCATTAGGCTGCAAAGTCTCAAAAATAAGAATTGGATTGGTTTTAGCTAAAAATGGTGGTGCATTACCAGAAATTGTAAAACCTATAAAGTTTGGTGCTGGTGCAGCCTTTGGTAGTGGAAAACAATGGCAAAGTTGGATTCATGTTGAAGATTTAGCATCACTTTTTGTATTTGCTGTACAACATAACTTTGAAGGCATCTACAATGGTGTTGCTCCAAATGCAGTTACTAATAAAGAATTAACAAAAGCGGCAGCTAAAGTTTTACATAGACCGTTATTGTTACCAAATATTCCAAAGTTTGCAATGAAACTCGTTTTAGGTGAAATGCATATTTTATTATTTGAAAGTCAACGTGTCAGTTCCCAGAAGGTAGAAGCTGAAGGTTTTAATTTTAAATACGTGAATTTAAAACCTGCTTTAGAGGATTTGTTGGGTTAGATGGTTGATGGTTGATGGTTGATGGTTGATGGTTGATGAACTAAAAAAAACGTCAGTTCGAGTGATTTTAGAGGCACGAAAAAATTGTATCGAGAACGTTTTAATAAATAATGCTTCTCGATACAATATTCCTAAAAAAGGAATTTTACTCGAAGTGACGTTGCATAAAAAATTCAATAAAAAAGAGGCAAATGGTAATACCTGCCTCTTTTTATTTCCAATTAATCTTTCAAATTAGTCTTCAATCCAACCCATAATGGCATTGGCTACAAATCTTGGTTCTGGTGGTAAGGCATAAATATCTTTTTCGTAATTCTTATTGTATGGCGAAATATTCATAATGTTTCCATCTACCACTAACGTACTACTTCCTCCTGGATCAAAGCCCATGGCTTTATCCATTCCGTATTTTAATAGAATATCAACCATATCAAAATGCGTAGCTCCAACAGATTCTCTTATTCTTCCGTTTACCATTAACACCATAAGCTTACCTTCTTTGGTAATACCTACCGCTATTTTTGGTCCACGCATATCTGTAAAATCTAATCGTGCGGCTTGTGTTTTAATAGAATTAGCAGTTTTCCAACCTTCGTCTTCCATATTAAGAATTTGTTTTCCGCCATCAATAAGCATAGGTCCAGCTTCAATAGCATACGAGATTTCATCCCATTTGTATGGATTCTCTTTTGGCTCTAGTAACTGAATTGACAATGGCTTTCCTTCCTTAAACATAGCATCAGAAAACAAGTCTGCAGGAATAGATAAGGTAATACCAACAGGAATTACGGCAACCGTTTCTTTAGGCTTCGTTTTAATAATTTCTTTAACTGTATTACCTGCTATTCTTACAATGACATTGCCGTTGCCTTTGTAAGTTTCTTCAGCATAAGACAAATCATAAAAACAAGGCTCTTTGCTGCTATGTGCATTATAATTAGCACTAGAAAAGGTTAATGCATTACTTTTTTCTTTAATGATAAAGCCAGCTTTACTATTCACTTTTCTAATATCTACATCTCCATTTTTATAAATTATAAAGGCTGGTTTATTGAATAATGGTGGACAAAACACTTTATTATCCATAATTAACAAACCTAAAGGCGAACCAATATAGGTTTCTGGTAATCCTAATTTTCCAACTAATTCTGGATTTAAAATATAACCACCATTCCAAGCTAATTCTATCTTATTAGGATTTTTACTCTTCTTCTTATATTCTTTTACAAGTGCTGGTACATTTTTAGGTGCTTTATTGGCAATATGTGCGGCGAATTTCCAATGGTGTTTTTTGGTATCTATTTCTGCTAAAACACCACTCCAAGGCAAACCATCTTCATACACACCTCCTGCATAAGATGATTTAACTTTTTCAACGGTTTTAGAAAGCTTTAAACCTTCTTTAATTTGAATTAATAATTTTTCAATAGGTGTTCCGTTTTCTATAGCATCTTTAGTTATTCTACTCAACAACTCTTTTTCGCTTAAAGTATCTTTTAAATCTTGATATAAATCACTTTTAAGAACCATATCAAAATCTTTAGCCGTTTGTATAGGTGTAGGATATGCTAACGTTGTACGCACACCTGCCGGCACAAACTGAATAAATCCGCTACCTTTAGGAATGCCCATAATTTTAGCTGTCATTGTATATACTACTTTCCCTATATGAAAATGGTCTATCTCAATAATATCTGTCATCATTGCAGCCGATTCTCCATTGGTAATTAAAAAACCATTCGCCTCCTTAATATCTCGTAAAATCTTAATGGCTTTTGGGCCCATTTGTGGAAAATGCACACCTTCTGACCATTGTTTGGTTTCAATAATACGAACAACACCTGCTTTATACAATAAGCCTAATTCTGGCTCTTTTCCGCTTTCTAAATAGTCTTTAATATCTGCACTAGAAAACCATTTGGTAATTCTTGCTTCGTGAATAAAAATGTAGATTTTCTCTAATTTATCTACATTGGCTTCAAGTATTTCTGAGGTTAACTCTTGTTGTATGGTTAAATTTAATTGTGCACGGATTGGTTGTAATACAAAATACTCTAACTCATGCTTAATATAACGACCAGGAAAATACCCTTTAGGTACATTCTTTTTTAAATTTTTAGTTAATATTTTTCGGTCATCGATACCTAAATATTTACTGTTGGTGAGTTGAAAAAGAGCCAATTCCCAATCGGCAAAAAATTGTGGTGCTAAGGTTAAATCTGGTAAGTTTTTTGGTTTAAAAACCTCGGTATAAATCATATTTACCAAACCTGTAATTTCTTGTAACGTAAAGGCTTGATATGCATACGACTTCTTATTTCTATGACGATACGCCAAAGCATGGTCATGACGAATAGAAATTTCGCCATCCACATATTTAAAAATATCATCAATAGCATTGTAGTATTTATGAATGACTTCAAGATTGGTATTTACCAAATCTGGAATATCATTTTCCATGGTTCTGGCATAACGCATTACTCTTCCTTTTACGAGTTGCTCTTCCACTCTAAAAAAGCTAGGATCAATAAGAGATTTTAAATAATGCATAAAAGACAAACGACCATAACCTGGCAAATAATGTCTCGTTTTTTTATTGAGAATAGCATTAAGGTCATCGTTTTCAAAATCTACTGATGTTTTATATTGCTTTAATAAATTAACTACTTGCGGATTATCGTCAATTGAAACCGAAGCCAACTGATAATACATACGTTGCAAAATATAACGGATATTATTCTCTAAAGATTCTAAGCTGTAACGCTTTTTAATTACACTTCTGTTATGTGTTACATCTACCATTCTGTTTTGTGGATAAAACACATGGTCACAGATTCTTTCTGCTAATTTCTTTGGTACTTTAGACCCTTTAAATTCTAAAACATTAAGACGAAGCGACTCATCTAAGTGACGACCAATAACCTCATCATACACTTCTCTTGGCTCATATTGTCTACAGAAAATAGGTGTTCCGCAAGCGGCTGCTTCAATAATTGGCAAACCTCGTCCTTCCGTTTGGCTTGGTAATAAAATTAAGGATGCCACATCAAAAAGCTGCTTAATATCTAGTGGTTTTTTATATTTCTTTTTAAAATCGTTTTTATCGAATTCGCTAAATAAAAATCCAAGTAGTACTCGTTTTCTAAATTCTTTTGGTAGGTCTTTTAAAAACTTTTTAAAGTCTTTTTTTAAGTCTTCATAATAATTTTGTTGACCATGTGGAATTGGTCCAGAAACGATTAATGATAATTTTAGTTGTGGATTGGTAATAAATTTTTCAGCAAAATTATCGTAAGAAAACAAGCGTTTAATGAGTTTAAAATTTAACTCAATAGATTTTCTACTAATCACTCTTGTTGGTTGTAAAAATACGATGTTGTTATTTACAAAATCGAAATCCTTAATGGTTTTATAACCTAATAATATAGGCTTTAAAGACCGTTTACTTTCTGTATGATGTGCAGCAGTATGCACTGTAATCGTCTCCTTTTTATTCGCAAATATTGTAGACACTTGCATAAACGCTTTTATAATATCGCGCTTACTCATTTGGTGCATTTTAG
Organism: Winogradskyella sp. Asnod2-B02-A; assembly: GCF_045063645.1. Lineage (NCBI taxonomy): Bacteria > Pseudomonadati > Bacteroidota > Flavobacteriia > Flavobacteriales > Flavobacteriaceae > Winogradskyella > Winogradskyella sp. Asnod2-B02-A. The sequence continues at coordinate 14,014 of NZ_JBEFOG010000025.1, read as the reverse complement.
TATCTACTGCAGTACCTAACAATGCTACGTTTGCAGGATTATGACCGTTAACATTAATTAAATGGTCTTGTTGAATTCTATTGATATTCACATTCATCCACGAGCGACTTTCCCATGGATAAACCGTTTCTATAATTGAGAAAAATTCGCCAACATGTGCATTATGAAAAAAGAAATCTCTTGGTCCTTTTTTAAGCCCTTTTTTCTTAATCTCTACTTCTCTGTTTCCACCTTCCCAATAAAAATCGTGATTATTATTAATGACTGGAATGCCTAAATATTCTGAAATTAAAACCGTAGCTAATGCCAAAGACACATTACCAGGATTAGAACATACATTAATAAGGTATAATAACGAAATGTCATTTTCCTCAATATAAGAACCTAATTTTTCTACAAGAACTAAAACCTCTTTCCAAAATTTACCAATAAGATTATTGTAGGCTTCACTACCGCGTTCCATTTTAATTTTGAAGAAATCTTCGTATAAAGGCCAAGCGTCAAACGCTTCCATTTCTGGAATTACTTTTTTGAATGCACCTTGAGGAATTAATTCATCAGCCTCTTCCTTAATTTCTCCTGCTATAAAGTGAATAGGAATATTTGGATATATATTTTTAAAAGTTTTGGCATATTTTTCAGTTTCTACTGTAATACCGTCAATTGTAAAATAAAAAGTTAAAAACGCTATGCCGCCTTTTTCTACATGTGTATCAAATGTTGAAGCATTACCGTCAAAAGCTGATGGTATGGTTTTCTCTTTAAATTTATCCATAAATAAACCGAGATCAAACCAAGTGTTTATTTTTTCATTATTAAGTTCATTTAAAATATTAGAGATTTTTGTTGTTTTTTTATCAGTCGTCATGTTTTAATTCTTAAAATGTAAATAATTGGCTTAACTTTTCTTCTAGTACTTCATATGAAAAGTGTTTTTTTCCAATATTAAAATTGTATTCTCCTATTTCAATACAACGTTTTGGATTGTAAATAATATCAGACATTTGTTGTACGCTTTCTGGTGTTAGATTACTATCTGTAATCATCACAGTTTCGAATCCTTTATTACCTATATCTTGGCTATAAACGGGTTTGTAATCGTTAACAAAAATTGGTTTTTTAGCAAGCACTGTTTCTACAAACGCATTTCCGAATCCTTCGTAAGTACTAAAATAAGTTGCTGCTCTTCCATGTGCATACACATCAGACAAATCTTTATGATCTAATACTTTATGTGCTGCAAAAATTACTTGTCGCGATAAATTTAAATCATGAATTTGATCTATTAACTCATTGTAATATTCCTTATTCTCATCATCATTATTATTACCTGTAATTACTAATTTTAGTTTCTTATCGTTTAACTGGTCTATTAATGAAATGGCTGTTTCAATCCCTTTACGTCTTACAATACGTGTTACTTGTAATAAAGCAATTTCGTCTTCTAAAACACCAACGTCCCTAAGGAAAAACTCATTCTCTGGCGTTGGCACACCATACACACGATTAAAATCCATAACATTTGGCACCAAAGTGGCATCAATATTAAAACGGTTTTTAAACGTTTCTACACCAAACGTATTAATAACGGCATGTTTAACATCTGGAAGTAATAACGGAAAGTTATCATCTACATACTGATTGATTTCTTGATGCTTAGACACATAACGCTCTCCGCGTTCCCAGTGAAAATCATGATCATGAGTAACAATAGGTAATCCTGTTGATTTAATCAATTTTTTAATAGCAACTCCCATGGATAAATGACAAGGTAAAGCTGATGCGTTTTCAGAAAGTATAACTTCAATTTTCTTATCTGCTACCCACTGTCGCATAGCTAGGTGAATTCTATTAGAAGCTTTCTCAACATGTTCTAGCAAAGGTTCAGGATCTCTATCTGGTTCGTAAAACGCTTTACGTTGTCCCCATTCTGCTTCAACAGAAAAAAAGGATAAAGGTGGATAGAGGTAATCGTGCTCGTAATCCATTTCCCAGGATTCAAATTCGCCAGACATAATAAAGACTTCATGTCCAAGTTTTTTTAATACATCTATCCATTTTTCGGTTTCGAGTGCTACGCCATCTACGCCTCCTATTCTTCCAATTATAATTCCTATTCGCATATGTTATATCTAAAGTTTTGTGTTCTTTAAATATAAGGCATTAAAAAAAGTATTGAAAGGTTTTGAAACGCTGTATTTATGGAATTATGACTTCAAAAATTTAAACAAGATTAAATTATGTGTAATATAATTTATGCAGCTAATCTTAATGAAATGATAATTTATAATTTTTTTGAAATTCTAAAAACTACCATAAAAGGCCTAATTTTCATTTAAAGCTTAATGCTTTATGAACGGTTAGACCTTCTTTTAAAATAATCTCAATACTCGCTTCAATATCTTTTCTTGTTGTTCTAAAATTAACGATACAAGTTCTCATGCAATACTGTTCTTTTACAATAGCATTAGACAAAAAGAGTTCGCCTCCTTCTTGTAGTTTAGTCACTAATATTTCGTTGAGTTTATTTAAGTATTCGACTCGTTTATTTCCCGTCAATTCAAGATTTTCTGGGATATATCGAAACGTAGCTATGCTTAAATTTTGAGATACAGCTTCTAATTCTGAATGTTGCTCTGCTAATTCTGCAAAATATTTTGATAAAGCTATATCTTCACTTATCAGCTTTACATAACCATCACTACCAATTTGTTGCAATGCTAACCAAACTTTTAAAGCTCTAAATCCTCGAGAATTCTGAAAACCATATTCAAAATAATTAAGCGAACCACCTTCTTCTGTTAAGCTGAAATTATAATACTCTGGATGCGAACTGTAGGTATCAATAAGATGCTTGGGGTTTTTAACTAATGTACAACCTGCTTCCAATGGACTATACAACCATTTATGAGGATCTAATGCAATAGAATCTGCATCTTCCACGCCTTTAAACAAGGCTTTTAACTCAGGGATAACAGCTGCAGGTATTCCATAAGCACCATCGATATGAAACCATAAATCGTTGGTTTTACAAATCTCTGCGATAGCTTCTAGATTATCTACAACACCTGTACTTACATCACCTGCTGTACCAACTACCATAAAAGGCTGATGGCCTTTTGCAACATCATCTTTTATAGTTTGCTCTAAAATTTGTGTGTTCATTTTATTTGAATCGTCAGTAGGAATCCAACGAATAGAATCACTTCCATGACCTAATAAAATTGCTGCCTTATCTATCCATGTGTGTGTCGATTTAGAGCAGTATGCTATTAATTGTTTAGAACCATAAAGTCCTTTTTCTTTTATGTCTTTTGGTGCCTTAGCAGTTCTTGCAGCTAAAAAAGCAGTGAAATTTGCCATATTGCCTCCACTCACTAAAACACCTCCATAATTTGGAGACACTCCTATAAATTCTGCTAACCATTTAATGGTTTGCTTTTCTATTTCGGTTGCCATCGGACTTAAAATTTGTCCGCCTACATTGGGATTTACAGATGCTGCTAACAAATCTGCTAAAGCTCCAATAGGTGCTGCTGACGATGTAATAAATCCAAAAAATCTGGGATGACCATTCAATAATGAATTATCAAATAATAATTTTGAAGCAGATATTAATAATTGATCCGCTGGCTTTCCTGTTTTTGGTAAAGCTGCATTGCCTAATATACTTTGCAATTCCTTTGGAGACTTGCTTGTTGTAACTGGTTGGTTGGAAATATTATTGAGAAAATCAGCAATGGTATCTATGAGCTGGTAACCCATTTTTTGAAATTCTACTTTACTAATTTCAATTGAATTTTCTCGCTTGTCCATATTCTGGCTATTTTTTAATACTTAATCTATTCTGAAATTAAAAACCCATCAATCATTTCATTTTCGGATGGTTTCTCAAACCAAGTTTCCATAAAGTTGAAATTATCTTGGGTAACTTCAAACTCAAAAGTATCTCCTTTTTCTGTGTTTCTTTTCAATACGCGTTCTAATCGTTTGGCTTTAGAAACATCTAGAAAATGCAACTTTATATTATAGCCATTCATCTCTGCAAATTTTCTAAACTTTTCACGATGACCAAATTTAGCCAATCCTAAATCTAAAATAGCATCTGTTTTAGACCCTTCTAACTGATGAATTAAACTTAACATTACGCGTTCTGAACGTTCTATGCGCTCTAAAAACCAATCTAAACCATCGGTTTCTTTTTTATCTGGAAGAAACAACACATTATTCCACGTATCAATTGAAAATACAATACCATTGATTTTTCTTTTCAATTCATTAGCGTAAGTGGTTTTGCCTGAACCTGTATTGCCTACAATGAGGTGAATCATTCTTTATTTGGTTTTACTCAATAATTTCGTAATCAATATCTAGTTTACGCAATGCTCTTAAAGCTGAACCAGAGTTTTTGTCGCCAACTTCAATGTCTACTGCATCACCTTCTAAAAGAATATCTGCAAGCTCATTTGACAAAGATGTATTACCTTGTTTTGAAATCTCCGTTATACATTTAGCAATGGCTCTTTTATCTGGTCTTTGTGCATCGCAAGACAATAGGTTTAATTTCATAATAATTATTTATTCTTGCAAGATACATGTTATTGGTGCCTCTATAATTTAATTTTTCTATTAAAGATTATTTATCCTTTAAAAGCTTTAATTCATTTGTTTTCTTTAGGCTTTATACTAACGCCTTTTACAAATTAATTTTCACTAGGGTTTAGGACACCAATTAGTCTAATTTATCTAGCAAAAAATCAGCAATTTCAGGTAGGCGTGTTATAAGGTCTTCAATGACCTTAGGATTACTTAAATCCGTGCGAATGCCTGGTAACATACTCAATTCTGGTTCGTTAAAATCTGCGCATCCCATTGCCCAATTTGAAAAGAGTCGACTTTCCACAGAACGATCGTGTATTATTTTAATATTTTTATGACGTGTATCATTAGAAAGCCGTTGAAATAAATCTTCAACAACATCTTGTTCTCCCTCTATAATTTGAAGAAAATAACCATCTCTATGCATCAAAATTCCACTGATATTGTCTATTGTGTTATATCCACGCGATGTGTGTAGTAAATCTAATAAACTACGTTTATTAAACTGCTCTGAAGCTTGACTTGTATAGATGATTTGGCGAAGTGTCATAATAACTAATTTAAGCATTTATATAGCCCTAATATAATGCTAGAGCGCTACAAACTAGTAATTGTAATAGCTACTCAAAGTTAGTGAAAAATTGAAACAAAAAGGTCAATTTCCTTATACATTTTAGTTATAATACCAATAAATTATTTCTTCGCGTTTAGATAGAATTGATTTAAAAATACGATTAGCATTTGGCTAGTTTATGATGCTGTAAATACCCAAGTGGTTGGTTAATATTTAATTTATCTTCTAATTAATTAAACCAGCTGTTTCTACATGCTATTTTTGGTTTTGAAATAACGCTATTGCTTTTAAGTATTTCATGGCAACAGATTTTGTTTGTGCTTCTAAAAACCCATTCAATTCTGGATGATTGTTATCAACCCACCTTACAAGTTCTTCTCTGTTTTTAACGAATCTAGAAATATCAAACACCTCATATTTTAGTCTTTCGATTCTAGTGATTTTACCATTTTCAAATTGTATAATTTCATTCCAAACCATGGGTTCCTCATGAAGAAAAAAGAGTCTTTTATCTATTTTTGAAATTCTTGCTTTAACAATTTCGTTGTCTTGCTTAATTTCTATGATTTTATATGTTGGTTCAAAGATAGCATCCCATTCTAGCCAATTAATATATCCTTTTTGAGAAAAACGTTCTTCATAGTTGTCTTCATTTTCTCTAATTACAATACTATCTCCTAGTAAAGTTAACATGCCAGAAGTGTTAGAATTATCAAGGAACTTATAATACTTTTTCGCGAGATCAAGTTTGTCTACTTCTCTTTCTGAATTTTTGCAACCTAATAGAGTAAATGTGACTACTAATAGAAGTATTATTTTATTCATTTATGTTCGTTTTTATTTGTGATGCGAAATCATTTAATTGTGTTATTAATCTAGTACTTCACTTAATTTTTGGTTCAGTTCATCTCCTCGTAAGTTCCTTCCAATTATTTGTCCATTTTCCGCTATTAAAAAATTGTCTGGAATTCCAGTAATTCCATAAATGAGTGAGGCTTCATTCTCGTCACTTTTTAAATCACTCACGTGTTGCCAGATTAAACGGTCTTTTTCAATAGCCTTTAGCCAACTATCTTTATCTTGATCTAAAGACACTGCAAATATTTCAAATCCTTTGGGTTGATATTTCTCGTAGGTTTTTACGAGATTCGGATTCTCTTTTCGGCAAGGACCACACCAAGAGGACCAAAATTCAAGAAGAATTGCTTTTCCTTTAATGTCAGATAATTTTTGGACTTTACCATTTTGGTCTGTCATTTCAAAGTCCGCAAATTGTTCTCCTATTTTTGGTTCTTTATTTAATTTGATGTATTTGGCAATTTTTTCTCCGTATTCTGAGTTTTTGTTTTTCTTAGAAAACTGTTTAAAAAGTTTCGTTGTTTTCTCTTTACCAAACGTTGTAGAATATACTGCAAGCATTGACGCACTCACAATACTATTTGGATTTTTCTTAACAAATTCTAACTCTTTTTTTAAACGTTCTTCTCTTGGTAATGTATCTATAACCCTATATAAATCCTGGCTTAAATTCTCTGATTCTGAACCTGTAACATTAGCCGTTAAAAAATCTCCATTTGAGGCATCAAATGTCATAGAGTTCTCCTCTAACCATAAAAATCTATAAGCAAAATTATCTTTAGTTCGTAAAATTGCTTGAATAGGTGAATATGGTAATTTAGTTTTAAAACTAAAAGAATTGTTTTCAATTACGGTAGAATCTTTAAACGCGTCATTCACTAAATAAATAACCATTCCGTTTTCAACGCCTTCTGTTTTTCCGGTCAATGAGAATTCCGCTTTTGATTCTTCTTTACAGCAAAATAGCACTAATATTAAAATTACAAAAGTTAATTTCTTCATCGATAACTGTTTTACTTGTTACTAGAATTTTATTCCTTTACAAATTTATAGCTAAATCCATTTTCTCAACTTACAATGTACAAACGTATTTAATATTTTTTGAATTTACACGAATATTCGTGCCTAAGCCTACACTAGTATTCAATTCTAGACTCTGTTAGGCACAGTGATTTAATGTTTGTACTCTATGCATAACTAATAATACCTCAATTAAAACTCATCTTAGTTTTTTTCAATGATGAAAGAGTATGGCATAAATAAACTGCCATCAATCTTCAAAAAATCACCGCTAAGGTAGTCCTTCTTAATCGTTAAAGATACAATTCCCGTGATCGCATCAGTTACACACGTATCTTCAGCTAAGTAATGTCTGACTTCTCCATCAGCATTCGGGTCACACGCGTCTGGATATTTCTCAAGATTTAAACCAGAGGTTTTTCCAGCAACACCGACATGTGCTTGAATTAATCCATCCGTCTTTTTATACATTTTATTATTTTTATTTCCAACACAATTCGGGTTAGCTCCTGATGACGAGGTGGTTAAAGCTATAGAAGTGCAGGTAGTTTCATTTGTTTTAAGTGGTTTTGTTCTCCATATATTGTGTGAACTTGCAGTTAATAAGACATTAACATTATATTTTGATGCTAAATCAATCATCCCTTGACTATCAACAAATGATTGATTTTTACCCATATCAATCCAAGGAAGATGGTTGATGTGAATAATCCAATACCCTTTTTTTTGTGCATCTGCATAAACTGCTTCTACCCATTTATAATTCTCACTTCCTACAGCATATTGAGATTTCAAATATTTCTGCATTTCAGCAGGCTCTGTCTCGCTTTCTTGAAATGCGACTGACGTAGCAACTATTCTGACTTTGGCTTCTCCTTTAACGATATCATTGAACCATAGGTAGGGATATTTGCCCTCGTATTGGTGTCCTAAAAGTTTTCCTGTTGGTGCTTGAACAGCTTTTTTGCCATTTGGAAAATTAAGCATTTCTGCATAGGTCATTATATCTCCGTCTTGACTTTTACTGTCATGATCTCCTGCTACAAAAAGTATAGGTGTATTGCCAACGACCTTGTTTGCTTTGGTAGCCCAGTTTTTTGCATTTTGAATATTGTAATTAAAATCATTATCAATACCATCATATGACAAATCCCCAAGCATTAAAATTAAATCATGAGAAGATCCTTTTTTTAAGCTTAATTCTGTTGCGCCATCTGGTCCCCATTTATCGTCCCAATCTCCTCCAATAGCTATCGTTATTTCTTCTGATGATTCTATATCACTTGGAGTGTTCTTTTTTATTGTTGAACAGGAACAAATTGTATATAGTGTAATAAATAAAAATGAAATATTATTTTTCATATTGTGCCTAACGGTCTAATGTATGATTTCATTAACTGTTTAAGCATTAAAGTTAGCAAATAAATCGCAGATATATTCGCGCGAAGCAAACTGGTGAAGCAAAGTCCGCGAGGATTTTTGTAAGTAGGCTATAACTAGCAATGAATTATATACGGTAGTGCAAACCGTTATTTTTCTATCAGATAATTTTCTATCTGCTCGAATGAGTTAAACGTAATTTTAATTTCACCTCCATTTTCAAGTAATAAATACGTCGGAAAAGCTGAAATCCCCAAATCTTTAGTAATTGTATTTAAAGAATCAATTTGTCTAAAATTTCGCCAATTATAATTATGGGTATCCAAGTAATTTTTCCATTTTGAATGTTCTTTATCTCTTGAAATTCCAATCAATTCGATATTGTTGCTTTCTAAATAGTTTAGCTTTTTAAAAATAATTTTATGGTCTTTAATACAAGGTGGACAATTAACAAACCAAAGGTCTATGAGGTACTTTTTTTCTTTCTCAAAATTTAATTTAGCAATTTCGTTTTCGAGATTAAAAAAAGAATAATTCTCTATATTTAAATCAGTAATACCAAGTTTTTTTTCAAGTTCATTATGGACATTGAAAAAGCTATGGTTTTTTAATAAATCATTTTGATTTCTAATTAAATTATATAGTTTTTTAAGATTGCTCTTATTATTTTGATTTTTAGATATAAATATAGAAGCTAAAGTTAGTGAATAAGGGTTGTCAAAATTGTCATTAATTTTAGCTAAAAGAAAAGAATTTACTTCTGTACTATCAGGATTTGATTTCATTAGTGTCCTAAAACTCATTTGGTTATTTTTAACCTTGTAATATAAATCTGAACCTACTATTGTATCTATGATTAATTTTTTATCCAACTTTCCTTTAATTACAACGTTTTTGCCATTAAGCCATAATTGATTAGTCGATAAAGGACTTGATACAATTTTGTTATCTTTTAGAAACCAAATATTGTATAAATCATTAATACTATCGTTAAATTGAATTCTAATAGTGTCATTAAAAGCTACCTTATAATTTTCTCTTTGTTGACCGATATCCATGATTAAAACACTGTCAATATCCTCATTTGTTTGAAGTATCAGATTGAAGTCTGTTAATTCAATTTTATTTAGTTTTAAATCTGATTTGCACCCAAAAATCAAAATGCTTAATAATATTGCGAATATTTTTTTCATAATTATTTACAACGATTGTATGTATGGTTTCGTTGCGAGTTTAAGCACTAAAGTTAGCAAATAAATCGCGGATAGACCCAAGCGAAGCGAACTGGCGAAGCAAAGTCCGCGAGGACTTTTGTAAGTAGGCTAAAACTAGCAATGAATTATACACATTGTTAGCTGTAGTTTTTATTCAGCTTTCCCAAGTTATATAGTCCAAAGTTCCATCTGCATTAATATGTACAACCAAAAGCTGATTACAAGGTTCTCCATCAATGTCAATCGAGTAGTCGAATGTTCCGAAATAAGAACCTCGTGGATAAATTCCAACTCTTATTAAAGTCAGTTTTTCCATTAAAAGACTATTTCTCGATTTTTTCCGATTTTTTAAGTCGATTATATCAGCTAATTCATTGTCATCAAGTTCGTCCAGATAGAAATTCAGATAGTCAGATGTCATACTTACGTCTTGTTCAAAGTCCGCTTTTATATAATTCCAATTTTGAATGTCATATTCAGGTATTTTATTCACAAACTCTTTGATTTGATTTAATTCAGTTTGATCGATTGATTCAGTCTCAAAATTAAAATCCAAATTCAGTTTTCGCTTTCCATAACTCAATGTCCAATCATAATAATCCTCCAACTTTTTAATGTCAATTTCCATAAAATCTGGTTTCTCCAAAATCCGGATTTCTACTTTCCTAATTTCAGATTCTCCTTTATTTTTTTTGAAAAAGTCAAATATTCCCATTTGCGATTGTTTGGTCAGATTATAGCTAACGTGTTTGTATATGGTTTGTTGCGTGGTTTAGCACGTAATTTAGCAAATAAAAACCGAATAGAAAATCCGCGAGGATTTTCGTAAGTAGGCTAGAACTAGCAATAAATTATATACGGTGTTATGTGCAGATTTTTAACTTTCCAATAAATCATCCAAATCCTCATCATCAAGTTCTAATTCATCATTGATGTTTTTTATCTTTTTATTTATTAGAGATTTATATTTTTCAATGACTTCCAGAATTCCATTTTCCAGCAAAATTTCCTTTACTTTTTTATTCTTCAAATCATCAGTGACAAATATTACGTTGCCCTCTCCATTCTTTTTATCTTTTTTATATTTTAATGTATCTAGTATATCTTGCTTGCATTTACTCTTTTCAGGAAAATAACAAAAGTCTTCATAATTATATACATCTTCATCTTCAATCAATGTCCCATAAAGATTAGCATTTCTCGCTATAATTAATTTGTGTTTTTGGTTTTTTTTCTCTCGAACAAGTATTAATGAAGGATTCCATAGTTTAAAAAATGAATTTAATAAGTTCAAACCCTTCTTATTTTTCAGTAAATTAACTGCCTTTTCTAATTCAACAATTATAAAGTATTTGTAATAATTTGCGTAATCTAATTCTTTACATAATTTCCATAAATTCAAACTATAATCTCTACTAGATTTAGTGAAAATCTTATTTAAACGAGAATAAGCTCTGGCTTTCTTTTCAGTTGGTAATTTTGATAGAAAAAAAGCTGTGAAATATTCCTGCATAGACCGATGAGGAAATTTAAATTCAAACCCATCTTTAATCATAATTGAGATTGATGTTCTTAAATCAAATATGATATCTTCAATCTCGAATGTTAATTTTCTTTTCTTTTTTTCTATTAAGGATAATTTATTTGAGAGATATTCTTCTGTGAAAGCAAATTTACCTTCAGCAAGACTGGTGAAAGAAAAAGCACTTAAAATTTCCTCAAAGTCTTCTCTCTTGAGTTTGGTTTTTTTCTCTCTGGGAAAACTGCCTTTAGTAACTCCATCGTGTTTTGAATAAAGAACATCAAAAACATTTTTATAAAATGCACTTTTTCTATTAGGTATTTCTGGGTGATTTTCAAATGCTAGAATAAACATTGAAAGTAATAGAGGGTTTTTTAAGTATTCTCTATAATCTGATACTTCAGCTTTCTCAATATTATTTTTTATTTGCTCTTTTCTTTCAGTATCATTTACTAAAAGATTAATAAAATCAGTGATTTCAGAGTTAGAAAGATTTTGAATATGGAATGAATGAAATCTTTCCGCACCTTCAATTCCTCCTCCTGGTCTTGTTGTTATTAGATATTTGTTATTTGGATATTTATCTGTAAAGTCATCTAACTCTTTTGAAATTTGTTGTTTTCTTTTCGAGAATATTTCGTCATAACCATCGAATAAAAATAAAAACGCTCCTTTTTTTAAAGCCCTAGTAAGTGTTGCTTTAGAAGGCTTAACGTCATTCTGTAACACCTTTTCAAAGATAAAGTCTTCTATACTTCCTATATATTCATTTAGGTACCTTAGTTCTATTAAAAGAGGTATTTTATATGAGCTTCTTATACTGTTTAGAAAAAGATACTTAATAAGTGTGCTTTTACCACTTCCTGCGCTACCAATTATGGTTATATATTTATATTCGTCAAATACTTCACTTATTTTATCAAACTTAGTAATTAAGCGATTATAACGAACTGAAACAGGAAAGTATATATCATCAAATTTTACTTTTTCTGCTCTGTGTAAAAAGGTATTTGTGAAATAATATTTTTCAGTTTGGTTATGCAAGTATTCAGGTATACCAATTTCTAGTAAAGCTTTAGCCTCTGCATTGGCGAATTTCAAGCCATCTAAAATTGGCGTTATTAAACTTGTTACTTCAATATTTTTCTGCATAGTTCTTTTATTTGCACATAACGGTCTTGTGTATGGTTAGTTGCGTGTTTCAGCAACTAATTTAGTAAACAAAAACGAACGCGAGAAAATTCAACAGGAATTTTCGCAAGTAGGCTAGAACCTAGCAATTAATTATACACGGTGTTGTAAGTAGTTCTTCCATACTTATTTTAAGAATTATTTAAAAATTAAATATGTTTCCGTCAATTTTAATTTCATTAAAGTTATTCCAACCCAAGCCTCGAATATATTTCTTTATATGCGTATCATTTAAATTGGGATGATAAATTCTTTGAAATTCAAAAGATCTTGAAGAATTTTCTTTTTCTATGACAGTAGCTTTAAAATCATTAACCGATTGGTCATTTATAGTCCAAAATGTACTTCCAAGTTGTGCATTAAATTTAGCATGTATATATTTAAAATTAGGATTGTTAGGAAAACTTTCAATAAGATTTTGGCTATCATCGATTCTTAAATATTGTATTCCAAATGCATCTCCATTTATTAATGAATGAAATTTGTAGTATAAATTTTCTTGTATCCTTACAGTGTCAACAATTTCAGTGAAATTTTCTTCATCTACTTTCCAATAATTACCAATATGCATTGGAAGAAAAGATTCTTCAGAGTTTAATGATGTGTCATCATCATTAGAACAAGAGAATAAAATTATAAGGAAAATAAAATTTAGTTTTTCCATAATACTCAATTTATTTAAAGATACAAAATTAGTTAAAAGGTTGCGTTGAAATTACTTACAACGTGTTTGTGTATGATTTCGTTGCGTGTTTAAGCACTAAAGTTAGCAAATAAATCACAGATAGAAAGTCCGCGAGGACTTTCGTAAATAAGCTATAACTAGCAATGAATTATACACGTTGTTAGCTGTAGTTATTTATATTTTCAACTATCAATTTGAATTCATTTTCAATATTCCCATAATCAGTTTCTGTCCACTTTAATTTTCCGAATTTTTTTGAGTAAGTCTCCTTACTTGAGTTCAAATCATCAAATTCTTGAGAATACTTTCCTTTGTCATATTCGCCAACTACATAATAAAAATTATAGTGATAGGCGTGTGTGCCATAATCAAATTCTACTAATTTAATTTGGTAAGGTGCTGGATATAAAATCGCAGATTCCATTGTATCGCCGATTATTATGCGGCTTTTATTGTTGTTCTCTTTGTTATAGTAAAACGTAAAGTTTTCTTCGGTTAGCAAAACAGAATTAATACTTTTCGGTTTTAACGTTAGGAATTCATCGAGTAATTCAAAGAAGTTGTCAAAAGCCTGTTTTTCATCAGAATTATTAACCTCCAAAATTGCATTTCTCCAACTATAGCCACCTCCTAACTTATTAAGTTTCTTTTTAGTCCAATAATTAAAGTAGTGGAATGGTGGAATACTTTCCGTGGAATTCACATCAAATCCCAAAAGCATATTCCACAAATTTGTAAGAGTGATTTGGTCCCCAAGAAACATACCAGGTCTTTTTTCTATGAATTTTGCAAATTCAATTGTTGAAAAATCTTTTAGTTTTTTACTTATCATTAATTCTTGGTTTGTATTATACTGATATAGGTTGACCTTTTTTTGTTAATATTATCACGTTCAAAAGATTTTTTTTAGCCGTTTAGAAGGCAAAAAAATAGTTTGAACTAGGTCTGTTCTTAAATCGTAAGCTCAGGTA
>NZ_JBEFOG010000024.1:0-106910 GCF_045063645.1 Winogradskyella sp. Asnod2-B02-A | reverse complement strand
TAACGTTATTAAGTGGACCAACATTAACAAGTTCGAGTTCAGGTAGTAGTGCAGCCAGTTTATTAGTTGGAGGTAGCTTAACGTATACGGCGACATATGTATTAGATCAAGACGATATTGATGCAGGTGGAGTAAGTAACACAGCGACAGCCACAGGAGACAGTCCAACAGGAACAGATGATGTAACTGATGTGAGTGATGATGGAGATGATGCTGATGGTAACACGACAGACGATCCAACAGAAACCACTATAACAGAAGCACCAAGTATCGAAGCCGTTAAGACCGTAGTGATTACGAACGATGTTTTACCAGTAGGTGTAAGTTTAGGAGATACAATGACGTATACAATTACCGTAATTAATACAGGAAATGTAACGTTAGACAATGTGGTTCTTACTGATACATTCTTAGACGCTGAAGGGAATGCTTTAACATTATTAACAGGTCCAACCTTTGATAGTGCAGACCAAGGTAGTTCGGTAGGTTCTTTATTAGTGGGAGAAACGGCAACTTACACAGCAACTTATATTATAGAGCAAGATGCCATAGACGCAGGAGGCTTTAGCAACAGTGTTGTAGCTAGTGGAGACAGTCCAGACGATACAACTGTAAGTGATACTAGTGATGATGATGATGATACAGATGGTAACACAGAAGATGATGCAACTGAAACGACTATTTCTGAAGACCCAAGTATTGAAGCAGTAAAAACAGTAGCGATTACAAATGATGTTCTACCAACGGGAGCAAGTTTAGGTGATACAATGACCTATACTATAACTGTAGAGAACACTGGTAATGTAACTTTAGATGGAGTCGCAATAGTAGATACGTTCTTAGATGCCAATGGTAATGCTTTAACATTATTAACAGGTCCAACTTTTGATAGTGCAGACCAAGGTAGTTCGGTCGGTTCTTTAATAGCAGGAGAAACGGCAACTTACACAGCAACTTATGTTATAGAGCAAGATGCCATAGATGCAGGAGGCTTTAGTAATAGTGTTGTAGCGAGTGGAGACAGTCCAGACGATACAACTGTAAATGATACCAGTGATGATGGTGATGATACAGATGGTAACACAGAAGATGATGCAACTGAAACGACTATTTCTGAAGACCCAAGTATTGAAACAGTAAAAACAGTAGCGATTACAAATGATGTTCTGCCAACGGGAGCAAGTTTAGGTGATACAATGACCTATACTATAACTGTAGAGAACACTGGTAATGTAACTTTAGATGGAGTCGCAATAGTAGATACGTTCTTAGATGCCAATGGTAATGCTTTAACATTATTAACAGGTCCAACTTTTGATAGTGCAGACCAAGGTAGTTCGGTCGGTTCTTTAATAGCAGGAGAAACGGCAACTTACACAGCAACTTATGTTATAGAGCAAGATGCCATAGATGCAGGAGGCTTTAGTAATAGTGTTGTAGCGAGTGGAGACAGTCCAGACGATACAACTGTAAGTGATACCAGTGATGATGATGATGATACAGATGGTAACACAGAAGATGATGCAACTGAAACGACTATTTCTGAAGACCCAAGTATCGAAGCCGTTAAGACCGTAGTGATTACGAACGATGTTTTACCAGCAGGTGTAAGTTTAGGAGATACGATGATCTATACTATAACTGTAGAGAATACCGGAAATGTAACTCTAGATGGAGTCTCTATAGCAGATACATTCTTAGACGCTGATGGGAATGCTTTAACATTATTAACAGGTCCAACCTTTGATAGTGCAGACCAAGGTAGTTTGGTCGGTTCTTTATTAGTAGGAGAAACGGCAACTTACACAGCAACTTATGTTATAGAGCAAGATGCCATAGATGCAGGAGGCTTTAGTAATAGTGTTGTAGCGAGTGGAGACAGTCCAGACGATACAACTGTAAGTGATACCAGTGATGATGATGATGATACAGATGGTAACACAGAAGATGATGCAACTGAAACGACTATTTCTGAAGACCCAAGTATTGAAACAGTAAAAACAGTAGCGATTACAAGTGATGTTCTACCAGCAGGAGCAAGTTTAGGTGATACAATGACGTATACTATTACTGTAATTAATACAGGAAATGTAACGTTAGACAATGTGGTTCTTACAGACACATTCTTAGACGCTGATGGTAATGTGCTAACTTTATTAACAGGTCCAACCTTTGATAGTGCAGACCAAGGTAGCTCAGAAGGATTGTTATTAGTTGGAGAGACAGCAACATACTTAGCAACTTATGTTATAGAGCAAGATGCCATTGACGCAGGAGGCTTTAGCAATAGTGTTGTAGCGAGTGGAGACAGTCCAGATGACACTACAGTAGTTGATACAAGTGACGACGGAGATGATGCAGATGGTGACACAGAAGATGATGCAACAGTAACAACAATTGATCCAGATCCTAGAATTAGTTTAATTAAAACAATATTGCCTTTAGAAGACACAAATGGTGACGGTATTGTTGGTGGAATTGATGATGTTATTACATATGTTTTTGATGTAGAGAATATTGGTAATTTAACATTAACAGATATTGTAGTGCAAGATGACCTTCCAGGTTTAAACTTAACAGGAGGTCCAATTTCACTGCTTATTCCAGGGGACTCAGATAACATAACTTATTCTGCGACATATCTAATTACTCAAGCAGATATAGATTTAGGTTTTGTTGTAAATTCTGCTTCTGTTAGTAGTGAGAAACTTGATGGAGATCCTAATGATACTTCAGATGATATTACTGATATTAGTGATGATCCAAATGATAATGAAGATGTAGATGACAATGGTGATGGAAACCCAGATGATCCAACAATAGTTTATGTGACTTCAATTTTTGATTTAGAAATAACTAAAGTAGTAGATGAACTTAATCCAGTTATTGGTGATCAGGTTACATTTACTATTGAAGTGGCAAATATTGGTAATGTTACGGCAACAGATATTATTGTCGATGAGCAAATACCAAGTGGTTATTCATTTATTTCAGCTCTTACAACGGTGGGAATATATTCTGATATTAACGGAGAATGGACAATACCTCAATTGAATCCAGATCAAGTTGAGATTCTTGAAATTACGGTTGAAGTTTTAGGGTTTGGTGATTATTTAAATACAGCATATATTGATAATTCAGTTGGAGGAACAGATATTGATACAAGTAATAACGAAGATGATGCCACGGTTGAACCAATATGTTTAACTATTTATAACGAGTTCTCACCAGATGGAAATGGTGTTAATGAAACTTTTATGATTGATTGTATAGAACAATATCCAAACAATAAATTAGAAGTTTATAATAGATGGGGAAATATTGTTTACAGTACCAAAGGATATCTTAATAATTGGAATGGCACGTCTAATGGAAGAGCAGTTATTAATCAATCTGATGATTTACCAGTTGGAACCTATTATTATGTTTTAGACTTAGGTGATGGATCAGACCCATTAGTAGGATGGTTATATATAAATAGAAATAACTAATAAATACTGAATTATAAAATATATTAAAATGATACATAAATCATCACTAATAAAAGGATTAATAGTTATAGTATTTATACTGGTTAGTACTATTAGTTTCGCACAACAAGATCCTCAATACACACACTACATGTTTAATACATTAAGTGTCAATCCTGCTTATGCTGGTCAGAGAGAGACTTTGAGTGTTGTTGGTCTACATAGATCACAGTGGGTTGGTATTAATGGAGCACCACAAACACAATCTTTAAGTATTCATGGTCCATTACGTAACGAACGTATAGGTCTAGGGCTAAATATTGTAAATGATGCTTTAGGGCCAGCAAGTGAATCATTTGTGGACGCTAACTTTTCATATACCATACCTTTAAATGCAGATGATTTAAAATTGTCATTTGGTGCAAAAGGAGGATTTCATATGTTAGATACCGATTGGAGCAAAGGTCGTTTTAGAGATACAGATCCAGCCTTTGAAAATGATTTGAATTTAATATCACCAATGGTAGGAGCAGGTTTATACATGCATACTAGAAAATGGTATTTAGGATTAGCTGTGCCTAATTTTATAGAGACCAAACATTATGATGATTATGAAGAATCTGTGGCTACAGAACGTATGCACTTTTATCTAATTGGTGGTTATGTATTCAACATTAGTGAAACAACAGAAGTAAAACCTGCTTTTTTACTTAAAGGAGTTTCTGGAGCGCCAATAATAGCAGATGTATCAGCTAATTTTTGGTTTCAGAAGAAAGTAACGTTAGGTTTGGCTTGGAGATGGGATGACTCTGTTAGTGCTTTGGCTGGTTTTCAAATAACACCAGGCATGTTTGTTGGTTATAGTTATGATATGACAACAACAGGTTTAAGTAACTATAATAATGGCTCACACGAATTAACATTAAGATTTGAAGTTAAAAGATTAGGTAGAATATTATCACCTCGTTTCTTCTAAAACTAGAATTATGAAAACACTATCGAAATACATATTATTAACAATCGTACTTGTATTTTCTGCAAATTCATTTGCTCAGAACGGAAAAATTCAAAGTGTAAAAAATGACTATAGAAATTTTGCTTATGTAAAAACAAGTGAGGTTTTATTAGAAGTCGCTAACAAAGGTTATAAATCGGCAGATTTATTTCAAAAATTAGCGAATTCATTTTACTTTCAGAATAAAATGGAAGAGGCTGCCAAGTGGTATGGTGAATTAATGGAACTCAATGAGGTTATAGATCCAGAATACTATTTTAGATACGCGTTGGCGCTGAAGGGGATTAAAGACTATGAGAATTCTGATAAATGGATGGAGAAATTCAATACTTTAAAGCCAAATGACTTAAGAGGAAAGGCTTTTTTATCTAAAGTAGATTACAAGTCTGCGATTGATGAATTAAGTAGAGAAGATATAGAAATTGTTAATTTAGATATCAATACCGAATTGTCTGATTTTGGTACTACAGAATATGAAAATGGAATTGTCTTTGCCTCAGCCAGAAGTGGAGGACGTAAATACAGATGGAATGAAGAGCCTTATTTAGACTTGTTTTCGGCTGAAAAAATAGATAGTGTGTCTTTCGGTGACGTTAAAAGTATAGGTGAAAAGGTAAATACAAAATTTCACGAATCTAGCGCTGTATTTTCACCAAATGGAAAATATATGTTCTTTACTAGAAATAATTATTTTAAGGCGAGATATAAGGAAGATGAAACAGGTATTAATAGATTACAATTATATAGAGCTACTTTAAATGAAGATGGCGAATGGGACGATTTACATAAAATTCACTTTAATAGTATAGACTATAGTGTAGCACACCCAGCACTTAACTTAACAGGTACAAAACTTTATTTTGCATCAGATATGCCAGGAACATTTGGTCAATCAGATATTTTTGTAGTAGATGTAAATGATGACGGAACTTTAGGTGAACCAGAAAACTTAGGCAGTTCAATTAACACAGAAGGTCAAGAGTCATTCCCATTTGTTAATACAAATGGTGATTTATATTATTCTTCTACAGGGTTTCCTGGTTTAGGTGGTTTAGATGTCTTTGTCTCAAAAGAATTAGATCCTAAAGTAACAACTGGTTCTAGTCGTAATTTTCCTATTGAAAATATTGGTAAACCTGTTAATAGTGAATGGGACGACTTTGGATATTATGAAAATTTAGTGACCAAAAGAGTTTATTTCAGCTCAAATAGAGAAGGCGGTAAAGGCAGTGATGATATCTATACTTTTGAAATTACAGAATTAAAATTATTGGTAGAAGGTATTGTTCAAGATAAGAATACATTAGAATTAATGCCAGATTCAACCGTTATTTTATTCGATAAAGACGGTAATGAGATCGAACGAGTTACAGTAGGTGAAGATGGTTATTTTAAATTTGATGTAGAACCTAAGAAAGAATACTTAATAAGAGTTATAAAGGATAAGTATACATCAGATGAAATACGTATAACAACTCCTAACAAAAAACAAGAGCTTAAGGTTGAACTATTAATAGAGCAAGATGAGCAGCAAATAGAACCTTGTGATGATTTAGCAAAAGTATTAGATATTCCTATTATCTATTTCGATTTTGATAAATCTCAAATTAGATATGATGCTGAAATAGAATTACAAAAAGTATTGGCTGTATTAACAAAATACCCAACAATGCATATTGATATTCGTAGTCATACAGATTGTAGAGGTACAGCGTCTTATAACGAAAAGCTTTCAGAGAGAAGAGCGCAGTCTACTCGTAAGTACTTAATTAATAAAGGTGTTGCTGCAGAGCGTTTAACAGCTAAAGGATACGGAGAATCAAGATTGGTAAACGATTGTGGTTGTGAACCATCTAATGAATCCAGTTGTTCAGAAGAAGAGCATCAATTAAACAGACGTAGCGAATTTATTATTACAAGCATAAATGGTAAAACTTGTGATGAAGATAAAGAGTAATCACAAACATTACATATAACCCTAAATAGCCGTTTGATTTTTAAACGGCTATTTTTTTATGAAATCATTCACTTTTTTTTAAGCATAAGGTGTTAATTTAGCAAAATGACAGAAGAACAAGTTATCTTAGTAGATGAAAACGATAACCAAATAGGTTTAATGCCTAAAATGGAAGCGCACGAGAAAGCACTTTTGCATCGCGCATTTTCCGTATTTGTTTTTAATGATAGTAACGAACTAATGTTACAGCAACGTGCAGCACATAAGTACCATTCGCCAAAATTGTGGACCAATACATGTTGCAGTCATCAACGAGATGGTGAAACTAATTTGCAAGCCGGTAAGCGACGTTTGCAAGAAGAAATGGGCTTTGTTACGGATTTGATTGAAAAGACAGCATTTATTTATAAAGCTCCTTTTGATAATGGATTAACTGAGCACGAGTACGACCATATTATGGTTGGTTATTATAACGATGTTCCTAAGATTAATGAAGAAGAAGTAGCTGATTGGAAGTGGATGAATTTAGAAGATGTAAAATCTGATATTGCCCAGAATCCTCAGTTGTATACAGCATGGTTTAAAATAATTTTTGAAAAATTTTACGAATTTATAAACGTTAATAAGTAATGAAAGTTACCGTCCATAGAAAAGCACATTTTAACGCAGCACATAGGCTTTACAAAAAAGACTGGAGTTTTGAGAAGAATGAGGCCGTTTTCGGACTGTGTAATAATCCCAATTTTCATGGTCATAATTATGAGTTAATTGCAAGTGTTACTGGTGAAATTGATCCTGAAACAGGTTATGTAATTGATGTAAAAATTTTAAAAGACATTATTAAAGCCGAAGTTGAAGATGCCTTTGATCATAAGAATTTAAATGTGGAAGTTCCCGAGTTTAAAGATCTAAATCCTACTGCAGAAAATATTGCGGTCGTTATCTATAATAAGATAAAACCAAAGTTAGATCCAAAATTTCAACTCGAAATCACACTTTACGAAACGCCACGAAACTTTGTAACTTATTCTGGAGATTAATATGATGAAAAAAGCTCTATATCCTTTAGTGTTTCAACCTATTTTAAAAGAAAAAATTTGGGGAGGTGAGAAGCTAAATAAACACTTCAATAAACCATCTCATTCTAAAAAACTTGGTGAGAGTTGGGAGGTTAGTACAGTGCCTAATGATGTTTCTATAGTTGCTAATGGTGACTTAAAAGGTGAATCGTTACAAGATTTAGTTAATGATTATTCATCGGAACTTTTAGGTGAAAAAAATTGGAAACGTTTTGGTAATGCATTTCCTTTGCTTATTAAATTTATTGATGCTAAAGAAGATTTGAGCATTCAGTTACATCCTAATGATGAGTTGGCGAAAAAACGCCATAATTCATTTGGTAAAACTGAAATGTGGTATGTAATGCAAGCAGACAAGGATGCTAATTTAATTGTAGGGTTTAATGGCGACATAGACAAAGCAACTTATTTAAAGCATTTAGAAAATAATACACTTACAGAAATTTTAAATTTTGATAAGGTAAAGGAAGGAGATACCTATTTTATTGAAGCAGGAAGAGTGCATGCTATTGGTGCTGGTGTATTATTAGCAGAAATTCAGCAAACCAGTGATGTAACATATCGTGTTTATGATTGGGATAGGACAGATGCCGATGGTAACATGCGAGAGTTACATAACGATATTGCAATTGATGCTTTTAATTTTGAAATGCCAAATGATTTTAAAATTGACTATAAAAAGCAGAAGAATGCATCTAACAAAATAGTAAGTTGTCCTTTTTTTACTACAAATTTTATCGAAATTAATTCTGAAATACATAAAGAGAACACATACGATTCATTTATAATCTATATGTGTGTGGATGGAAATGTTGAAATATTAACAAATGGTTCAAGTACAATGATCTCTAAAGGTGAGACTATTTTGATTCCTGCTAATATTAAAGATTTTAAATTAAAATCTAGTTACGGAAGGCTGCTAGAGGTCTATGTTTAGAGCTAGAAATAAAAAGTCAATAAGACAGCGTTATATAACTAAAAGGATTTAGTACTTTTGCGGTTATTAAAAACATAATTATCATGTCAAATAAAAGAGAATTAAAAAAGGATATTAACTACGTATTAGGAGATATCATTGAAGCGGTTTACGTTTGGGAATTAGCAAATGCTGAAAAACCAACAAAAGAGAGTGAAGCTATTATTGATGAAGCTATCACAACGTTTGATGAGTTAATTACTCGTGTTAATGATAGAGGTGCAGAAAATAAGAAAGCGCACTTTAAAGCTATTAACAGTGATCTTGAATCTAAAGGTAGAGGTCTTATTGAAAAAATCAACAAATTAAAATAAATTGATTTGCAAATTTAAAAATCTATTTTAAATTTGCAGCTGCTTACCAAAATTAGGTAAGCTTCTTTTTTGCCGATGTAGCTCAGCTGGCTAGAGCAGCTGATTTGTAATCAGCAGGTCGTGGGTTCGAGTCCCTCCATCGGCTCTTAAAAAATAAAAATCCAATCATTGATATGATTGGATTTTTTTGTTTTTAAAATTAACTTAATCAGTCAAAATTATTATGGTTTAATTCTTATTTCTATTAGCTACAACTTCACCTAATTTTTTACCATAAAAAGACTCCTTAATTTCAGCAGTTAGACTATTATAAATAGAATCAATATATACTGTATTTGCATATCGCGCTTCATACATGGCTAAATATGGTGCCACTTCACTGTCCTTGTTATTTATTGCAAATTGAATGGTGTAAGCATATTTACGTTTTATAAGTTGATCTGAAATTTTACCTAAAGAATCAACAGCAATACTATCGTTATCTCTTTGAGCTAAATAACGTTCTTCAATTACATCTAGACTCTTATTGTTGTATTGCGACATGATTTCTAAATATTCATCTAATAACGCTTGTTGTTTAGAGCCTTTAATTTCTGAATCAAAATTAAAGTTTTTTAATGTTGTATTAATTTCAGTTACGCCTTTATCAGCAAAAAACGGAATGTAATGTTCCTCTCCATCATTTTTAAAGAGTTTTAAATAGAGAAGAATAGGTTCGTCTAAATTGGTATGTAAATTAAAATCGGATTGACCAGTAATAGCCATAGAGTCTAAATCTATAATACTAGAATCTCCATCCTTTTGCAGATATACTACTCCTTTTTTTAAACCTTTAACTGTACCTTTTAAAGTAAAGTTGGTATCGTTGTCTTTGCCACAAGAAACCACAATTAATAAAAGAATAATTAGGCTTAAAGCTTTGTTTAATTTTGTCATGAGTTGCTTAATAATTAGGTGCGCAAATATCTTATAATAGTTTTAAAAATACTAACCTCCTGCAGCTATTTTCATGAGCTCAGTACAAAGAATTGCTCCGTATGTCCCAACCACATATCCAAATACTGCTAATAAAGCACCTACGGTAGCTAAAGATGGGTGAAAGGCAGCTGCAACTACAGGTGCTGATGCTGCACCACCAACATTGGCTTGACTTCCCACTGCTAAAAAGAAGAATGGCGCTTTTATTAGTTTGGCGATTAATATTAATAAAATAGCATGAATAGTCATCCATACCAAACCGATTAATATAAGGCCTGGATTTTCAAATATTTTACCTAAATCCATTTTCATACCAATTGTAGCTACAAGCATATATATAAATACGCTTCCAATTTTACTTGCTCCAGCTCCTTCATAATTTTTTGCTTTAGTAAACGATAATAGGACACCTATTAGTGTTGCAATGGAAATAAGCCAAAAGAAACCACTTCCAAAAGAAGACAAGGGACTTTTAGGGTTACTTACAGCTTCAAAATTGTTGGTTAAAAATACTGAAATATTATCTGCTCCATAATGGGCAATTCCGACAGCACCAAAAGCAATAGCTAGAATTACTATAATATCTGTTAAGCTTGGGTTTCTTGTTATTTTATCACTAAAAGCTTGTACTTTATTTTGAAGTTGGTCAATCGCAGTGTTATCTGCTTTTAACCATTTATCTATCTTTTTGCGTTTACCAATCCCTAATAATATTATAGCCATCCAAATATTTGCTACTACAATATCAACTAAAACCATTCCTCCATAAAGCTCTTGGTTGAATTCATAAATTTCTAACATAGCTGCTTGATTTGCACCTCCACCAATCCAACTACCTGCTAGAGTTGCTAATCCTCTCCAAGTGGCATCAAATCCTGCTCCTCCTACCGTTTCTGGTGAAAAAGATGAAATTAGTAGAATTGCAATTGGACCTCCAATTACAATTCCTATTGTGCCCGTAAAGAACATAACTAGTGCTTTCCATCCTAAATTAAAAATTGCCTTTAAGTCGATGCTTAAAGTTAAAAGTACAAGTGAAGCTGGTAATAAATAACGACTAGCAATAAAATAGGTTTCTGAAATTTTGTCAGAAATTAAGCCAAATGAATTAAATATAGCAGGAATTAAATAGCACATTAATAAAGCAGGAACTATACGATAGAATTTATTCCAAAATCCAGTTTTTTTAGATTCCGTAAAAAATACAAACCCTAAAGCTATCATAAGCAAACCAAATACAATTGCGTCATTTTTAAATAAAACCCATTGATTGGCTGTTGCTTTTTCAATTTTCTGCTTTTTTAAGAGTTGTGCTTTACCTTCTAAAAAAAAATCTGTAGTGATTAGCTTAAATATCTTTTTGTCTTTAAAACGAATGTCAGTATTCATTTTTATATCGAACAACGAAGCTTTTTTTTCAAAACTAATTTCTGAATCGCTCTGGTATTCAATGCTATGAATATTATTGTTTTCGGAATAATTGAAAGTTCCTATTGCTATTTTTTTATTCGGTATAAATTGGACAACTTGTGCTAAATCGTCTGTGATACTGAATTGAATTTTAAAAGTATTAAAGCTAATAGAATCAATTTTTACTGGAATCGTAAACTCTTCAGAATGACTTGAATTTGGTTTTTCAAAAGTTAATGTTTGTGAAAAGGAAAAATTGATACATAATAAGAACAAGATAAGTACAAGAGATTTTTTTAAAATTGATTTCATATTCTAACTTTATTTAATCGCAAAATACAAAAATTATAAACTAAAAAAGTGACCGTTTCCGATCACTTTTTATCTATGGGTTTGTCCTTTGGTTTTGGTTGCCTATTGTGTTCTTTAAGATATTGCATAAGCATCCATTCTATCTGGCCATTGGTACTGCGAAATTCATCTGAAGCCCATTTTTCAATGGCTTTCAGCATATCTTCATTCATTCGTAATGCAAAGGCTTTCTTTTTAGACATTAGCAATAATTTTTGTTTTATAAGTTGCTATAATATTTTTTGCTTCTTCTTGTTTTTGTGTTCCTATTAAAAGCTTTTTACCGTTTTTTAAGATCAGTTGAATGCCAATATCACCAGATACGTTTATTGCTTTTCCTTTAGCTTTATTCCAGAGTAAACCACCTTTTAATCCCCAACCACCATATTCACCAAGTGGATCATAAGTTCTTACGTAAGCGTTGTTAATTTCATTCCATTTTATGATTTTTAAGCTCCAATGAAAAGGGAAAAACTGGTAATGAATCCCTTTTTCATCAATACGTGTTGTAAGTTTAAAGAGAAAGATAAAACTAGAAGCAAATAGAATAAGAAAAATTAAACCTATTAATTCTAATCTCGAAAAGCCATCAGGATTTTCTGTGTATTCTTTTACATAAATACTTATAGGAACAATTGCACTTACTACCATAAGCAAAATTAGCCATACTTGGTTAAAACGTTGTTCTTCTTTAAAAATTCTCATTATCTATTTTTATCGCGTTCAAGAACTACAGTTGCCCAATTCACAGCAATTTGATTTACAGTCCATCCTTCTCGTGCGTATTGATTGAGTAAATCTTCAAAATTTTGAACCCGGTTTCTAAACCCTAATTTAGGGATGATTACTTTGTATTCCTTCATTATTTATCTGTCTTAAAAATTGAAAAAGCTAAAACAACACCGATTAATGTCCCTGTAATTGAACCATATATTAGACTTGTTGCTATAGTATTTGTTATGGCGCCAATTGTAGTACCTATACTACTGCCTATCGCTGTTGCAATTGCAATACTAGAAATTTGTTTTTGATTCATTTTAATGATTTAAAGTCCCTGCGTTTAAAACAGGTGATGCATCTTTATCACCACACAATACAACCATTAGGTTACTTACCATAGCGGCTTTTCGCTCTTCATCTAAATCTACAACTTGTTTTTTACTGAGTTGATCAATAGCCATTTCTACCATGCTAACAGCACCTTCTACAATTTTATGTCTTGCAGCAACTATTGCTGTCGCTTGTTGGCGTTTTAACATGGCATTGGCGATTTCTTGTGCGTATGCTAAGTAGCCAATTCGTGCTTCTAAAACTTCTATACCAGCAATAGATAAGCGTTCGTCAATTTCTTTTTCTAAAGCTTCACTGACTTCATTAACACTAGATCTAAGTGTTATGTCTTCTACATGGCCTTCATCTGCAAAATTATCATAAGGATACATGCTAGCTAATTTACGCACAGCTGCATCAGTTTGTACACGTACAAAATTCTCGTAATTATCAACATCAAAAGCGGCTTTATATGTGTCTTGTACACGCCAAACTAAGATAGTACTTATCATAATTGGGTTACCTAGTTTATCATTCACCTTTAAGCGTTCACTATCAAAATTACTAGCTCTTAAAGATATTTTCTTCTTAGTATAAAAAGGATTTACCCAATAGAAACCATTCTTTTTTACAGTACCAACATATTTTCCAAATAAAAGTAAAACTCTTGAGCCGTTAGGTTGTACCATTAAAAACCCAAAGGCTAAAACTAATGCTATTACAATACCAAAGACAGACCAACCTGTTTCTGTAATAGGAATAAGTGCAATACTTCCAAAGAATAGTATTATAAATAAAAATAACATTAAGTAGCCATTTGCCGGAACGATAATTTTTTCTTCTTTCATGATGTGTTAGTTTAATTGGTTAATAATTAATATTAATCAATATGATATTAAAATGATATCATAAAGATATAACTTATTATATAAGTACACAAATAATATTTTTTGTTACAGTAATACTAAAAGATTTATAAAATAAAGTTTGGCACAGGGTTTGCATACTAATAATTGTAATGATTATTACAACTGTTATCAACAGATAGCAGCACTACAAAGTAGTAACATTACGTTGGTTGGTTAGTTAGAAAAAGCATCTCGTGGTTGGGATGCTTTTCATTTTTAAAAAAAGAAGAATAATAAAAAAAGCATCTCGTTTTGAGATGCTTTTTTTATGCTTTATTTAAATTGTTCGATTACATTAAGACTTTATAAAATCAGTAACTGTTTTAATAAGTTGCGGAGAGATAGGTCTAAATGATTCATTATAGGATTTTGAATTTTCTAAATCATCTCCTTCAATTTCAAAAAGAACATGATTCATGTTTTCAATAATAACCAATTGAGATGTAGGATTGGCTTCCTTTAATACTTCGGCTTCTTTTACCGAAACCTGAAGATCTTTTGTACCGTTAACAATAAGTACAGGCATTTTTAATTCCTTTATTATTTTTGTTGGATAATAGGTCATCCAATTAATCATAAAATCTTGAATGTCTGGACCAAACAAAGAGCCTAATGCAGCCGGATAATCCGTTGTGGATTCACCTGTCTTTAAAATATTAACAACACGTTCTGTTTCTTCACCTAGCATTGGTGCCATTTTGGTAACTTGTTCTATTAGCACATCACCAATATTATTGCCTGCGCCTGCAAGTGAAATAAATCCGTCCGCTTTATCCTTGGCAGATAGCATACCGATTAAGCTACCTTGACTATGACCAATTACATATATTTTACCATATTTTTTTTTCGCTTTAAAAAATGAGATTATATCTGATGCATCACTTACAAAATCATCGAACAAAATATCTTTGTCTACCTTATTTTGAAGTATTTGTTTTACAATACGCTTATCATATCTAAAAGTAGCAATTCCATTTTCAGTAAGACCTAGAGCCAACTTTTTTAAGGAATTGTTTTTAAGGAAATTTTGATTTCCATTTCTATTAGTGGGTCCAGAGCCTGCAATTATAATAGCTAAATTCGGTTTTTTACCTTCAATTGGTGTAAGTAAAGTACCATCTATCCATTGGGTTATGGATACTTCCTCTTCTGTATAGGACGTTTCTTGGCTATAACTAAAAGAGCTCATTAGGCATAATGCAAAAATTACAAGTGATTTCATTTATAAATGGTTTTAGTCCGTTTAATATAAATTCTACGATAGAAAATTCTAAAGTTAAATTATATTGAATTGATTCTTGATTTTTAATCGAAATTAAAACAAATTTTTGATTTTGGATTGGTCATTTTATATTATTTGACGGTGTATTTTATCGGTGAAATGCACTATTTCATCTTTAAATGTTAAAATTTAATGTATTTAATCGATTAAATGTGTTTTTTAGCGTTGTAATTAAAATTGAATTATATATTTGACTCGTACTAAAATTTAGTTTTTAGTTCAATGGATTAATTAATTAATATTTGCCTTATGTTGTGTTTAATTAGAGACCCTAAATCTACCAGCATATAAAAGCAAATAAACGAAAACCGAGATTGAGGGATCTCGGTTTTTTGTTTTTATAACCGTCTGCCAATCGCTTTATTTTAATCCTTAACCAACTTTATTTCATTATTTTTTTAGGGTCTATATTTTTTATTCTATTAGAAAATCAGTTGTAATTCTATTTTTTCTGTAATTTAGTATTCGATATGAATTATAAAACACTCTTATATTTAGCGAGCTTTCTCTTTATCTGGTTGGGATTTCCACAAAAGCAGACTTTACCTGATGGTTTTGTGTATGTCAAATCTGTGATTCCGGATTTGGATGTGGAATTACGTTATTTTTCTCAAAATAATTTTGTCGGTGACACCATTGATGGCTACAAAGCTAATCGCTTAATATTAACTAAAGAAACAGCAGAAAAGTTGAAATTGGTTCAAAACGAATTACAATCTCAAAATCTATGTTTAAAGGTGTATGATGGATATAGACCACAACCTGCTGTAAATCATTTTATGCGTTGGGCAAAAGATTTAAATGACACTATTAATAAACAGCAATTCTATCCAGAAGTAAACAAACGAAATTTGTTTAAGGCTGGTTATATAGCATCGCGTTCTGGCCATAGTAGAGGAAGTACCATAGATTTGACTATAACAAATGGTGAAACAGGTGAGCCTTTAGATATGGGAAGTCCTTACGATTTTTTTGGAGAGTCTTCTTGGGTTGCTTATGATGCCTTAACGGAACAACAGAAGAAAAATAGACAGTTATTACAAACGGTAATGTTAAAACATAATTTTAGAAACTACCCAAAAGAGTGGTGGCATTTTACATTACGTTGGGAGCCATTTCCTAAGACTTATTTTGATTTTGATGTGGAGTAATCTAACGTTTTTTTAAATACATTAATCCCAAAATAGGTCCTAATCCTAAAATCATAAACACAAATATAGAAAGGTTATAATTTGCAATTAAAGCGCCTAGTAATTGAATGCTTATAATTGTTAATGAGAAACCTATACAATTAACAATGGTTAGAGCTGTGCCAATGGATTGCACTTCGCAATTTTGGGCAACCATAGTAGAAAAAAGAGGTGAATCTGCTATCACAGCCATTCCCCAAATTATTAGTAATGTGATAAAAATGGGAGTAGAACTGATCATAAAAAATATTGGAGAAAGTAGACAGCAAAGACCAGATATGGTTAATGCTAAAAAAGCCGTTTTTTTTATGCCTAATTTACGTGAGATAAAACCACCCAAAATACAAGAGACAGTTCCTGAAGCAATAATGATAAAAGAGAATAACGGAATATGTATTGTTACATTATGAAGTTTTTGATATAACATTAATATTACAGGCACAAATGTCCAAAAAGCATATAATTCCCACATATGTCCAAAATAACCAAAGGCTGAAGCTCGGAAATTCGAATTTTTAAAAACCTTAAAAATTTTAGATTTATCAAACTTTTCTGCACGCTTTTGGTAAGGTCCATTAGGTACAAATAGTAAAATTAAAAAGCCACCTATTGAAGCTAAAATAGATGTTGTCCAGATCACAACTTGCCAATTAATATTAAACTCAAAAGATTGAATAAGATAAGGAAAGGCAGTGCCTAAGACTAAAGCTGCAATTAAAAAACTTAGTGATTTGCCTAAGCCTTTTTCAAAATAATCTGCGGCAATTTTCATTCCTACTGGGTAAATGCCAGCTAAACTAAATCCGGTGAGAAACCTAAAACCTAATAACGTATAAATGTTATTGTTAGAATATAGCATACCAAGATTAAATATAGCACCTAAACTAGCACAAATAAAAAATACACGAGAAGGTGAAAACCGATCGCTTAGTGATAAGATGGCAAAAACAAACGTACCAATAATAAATCCAAATTGCACTGAAGAGCTTATATAGCCAAGTGATTCTGAACTTAGATTAAAAAATGCAATTAACTCATTAATAATAGAGTTACCTGCAAACCATAAAGATGTGCAACAAAATTGAGAAAAGATGATTATGGGTAAAATCCATGTCGTTGTTTTAGCTTTCAAAAGACCTCTAGTTTAAATAGGTCCAAGCCCAATATATTAATCCAAATTGGAGCGGAATCCGCAATATTAATATCCATTTCGGAATTCCAACAGATGCTTTCTCACCTGAAAGCATATAGAAGTGTACTAATAAAAATACAAGAAGCATAGCAACAATTCCATAAATGGCGAAGTTTTTAGTCAATGGTATACATAATGCAATACCTAAAGCAATTTCTGCAAGACCACTTACATAAACCAACGCTTTATGGTTGGGTAAATATTTGGGCATAATACGCATATAGGTTTTGGGTTTAACAAAGTGCATTAGTCTAGCAATAATGTACATGGCTGCCATTCCTATTATGGAATTATTCATCTTTATACGTTTTATAGGTCAATCCAATACCATAATTAAATAGATTTTTATCTAGTAAACTTGATTTAAATTGATTGCCTTTATCAAATTTCACCCAATTATTTCCATTGATAAATACACGTTTTATAAAGGTGTTTTTTGTTTCCATTTGATCTGTAAAAGGTAATAATGGTCTAAAATTGGTTGGTATTTTTACAACGTCTCCTTGTCTAGATTTTATTTCTTTATATTTTTTATTTGGTAATAATTTGCCGTCATCATTAGTATAGCCTAATACCTGAAGGGATACAAAAAAGCCGTTTTCAGGAATAAAAATGTTATAATCTTCAACATTTAAAGTATAGGCATCTCCATCTTTTTCAGTGGCTCTAAAAACAGTCGTTTCATAAGTTAAAACCTTACCAGGTTTACCATTATCATTTTCGTAGAATTTTACTTTAAATAGGGTAGAGAACTTTTTTTTATCACTGTTAGAACGGTTTCTTTTATTCCAATCTTTAGATTCTAAGGCTATTGGAAATAATACTTCGGAAAGTTGTTGGTCTTTTGTTGTTGTTTTAGGAAAATAAACGGCAATCTCAGATTCTATAGTAGGTAACCAACATTTATAATAATCGTCATCTAAATAAGGTTTCAGTTTTTCTTCTTTAAATTTTCGATTTATGTTATTCGCAATTATAACAGCATCTAACTGATGTGCTTCTGGTTGCATTACTAATTGTGAAGGTAAATCTCTAGTGGCTACATTTAAATCTTTAAACCCTAAAGCAGATATAAACAATGAGTCAATATCTGGATATAGTTTTTTTGTAAAAATAAATTGCCCTTCATCATCTGCAAAAAGACCGTTACCATTACCAAAAGAGATGGTAGCGTAACTTACAGGATAAGATGTAATACTATCTTTAATAGTAGTTTGAGCAAAGCTCATTTGTGAAATAAACAGAAGGGTGAAAAGAATTTTATACATGAATAGGTTTTAAAGATTTTAAAGATACATCATTTAAACGCATAAAAAAATGCCTCAATCTTACTTTAGATGAGGCATTCTAATTTTGATTAATTGATAAAGTTGATTATTCTTTATCTAGGTTTTTTGTCATATTATAACCAATAAATAAGCCAATGCCAGCCATTGTAAAAGTGACTCCAGGATAAATTGCATCAGGAACCACAGCCAACGTTTTCTCTAGTATGGAAGCGATAAGCAAACCAAGTCCAATTCCCATTAATAATAACGCTAAATTTAGTAAAATAACTTTCCAGATTGGCGATTTTGAATGTCCTCTCATAAATATTGAGGCATCTGCACCTTTTTCAATAAGTGCTAAACGTTCTCTGTTTCTAGTAGAAAGGAATAAATAGAATATTCCGAAAATGACTAAAAACATGCTAATTGGTATTAAAATTTCTCCACCCATAATGTTTGTTTTTTAATTGATTAATTTTATTTGTTACATACCTTATGACGATAAGTATTAATTGGAGGTTACACTTTTATCAAAAAAAATAATTTTTAATAACTGTAACCTTATATAACCATATGTCGTCTTAAATAAAAATGACCACCAACGACGACCAAAAACTAATCGAGGCAATAAGCCAAGGAGACACTAAAGCTTACGCGCAATTAGTGAATCGGTATAAGGACCTAGTTTTTACTTTGGCATTGCGTATGTTAAAGCATAGGGAAGAAGCAGAGGAGGTGGCACAAGATACTTTTGTTAAAGTATTTAGATCTTTAAATCGGTTTAAGGGTGATTCAAAATTCTCTACATGGATTTATAAAGTTACTTATAATACATGTTTAGATCGTATAAAAAAGAACAAGAAGCATTATAATGATGTGGCAATTGATACGTTTACTCTCAATAAATTAGTAACTATTGATAATGCTTTAGATAATTTAATTAAAGAAGAAAAGAGCGTTGTAATAAAACAATGTATCAATAAATTACCAGAAGATAGTAGTGCGTTGTTAACCTTGTTTTATTTTGAAGAATTAACTTTAGAAGAAATAGCTAAGATTATTAATATTGAAACTAACACGGTAAAAGTGAAGCTTTTTAGAGCACGCAAAAAGTTAGCTGTTATTTTAGAACAGTATTTAGAACCCAAAAACAATTGGAACTATGGAAAAGGAAAATAAAGAATTAAAAGCACTTATAGATAAAATAATGTCTAATGAGCGTTTAGAAAAGCCTTCTCTAGATTTTACAGATAACATAATGTCTAAAGTTGAAGTTATTTCTAAATCAGCACCAATAGTTTATAAGCCGTTAATACCAACTTATGTTTGGGTAGCCGTAATAGGTGCTTTTTTATTATTAGTAAGTTATGTTTACTTTAAGGAACCTGCAACGAGTAATGTGTGGTTAGATCGTTTTAACCTTATAAAAAACACTAAAAATCCTTTAGGAACTCTAACGTTGAATTTTTCTAAAATATTAACCTATGCTGTTGTGTTGTTTGCAGTAATGTTAAGCATTCAAATACCATTGTTAAAACAATATTTTAATAAGCGGATGGCGGTTTAATTAGGGTAATACCAAAAAGGAATAGAAGCTTCCGTTTTAGTTATGGTGTCAGCTTCTTTTATTTCTTTCCGTTTTACATGTATTAAATGTTTGCCTTCATTTAGGGTTTTTATACCAATATAAGTTTCAAACCCATTTTGTTTTTTTGTGGTTTTACCCAATACAAAATCGGTTTTATATAATGTAGAATCAATTTCAACGGAATAGATGGTGTTAAATGTGTCTAAATAGTCTCTTTTTAATTTATTATTAATGGAGTTTGTACTTATGGAGCTTATTTCTGATCTAATACCTCTACTATCTTCTTCAGGTTCTAAACTCGGATTAAATAGGTAAATTTCATCTTCAATAAATTTATCAAAAACAATAAATACTTTAATATATGGGTCATTAATAACTTTACTATTTATAGCAATATTATTTATAAAATCAGAATCATTAATAAGCATGTCTTCATAATTTGATGAATTAGCGACATAATTTGCAGAGGGTTCAATAAAATTAAAATAATTAGATTTATTGTAATATAAAGATGTCATCCATATCAATGAAATATAGATGGGAACTAAAAATAAACTTAAGCGTTTTCCAAATTTGTTATCAAGAAAATTATAGACCAACGGTCGGTATAAAAAAGAAAGTGTAATAATGCTAAAACACCAGTAAAAAGGGAAATACACTTTACTAATCCATTTTTTCTTTTTTAAAAAACCTAGTGTAATAAAATCTATAAACGTAAGCACCATGCCAACAACTACAAATACTAAAAGTGCAACGCCAATATAAGTTGAAACCTCCTTAAAAGTATGGTCATTTAAAAATAAAGTAATTATTAAAGCAATTGCACCAACGATTAGCACAAGAGCAAGTACATAAAAAATGAGTAAAAACGTAACAGCAAAAATGATGCTACAGTAATTTTCTAATCTCGCAATATATTTATCAAAAGAGCCAACTTTATTTTTTAAATAGTTGTGAAATCGTGTGCTATAATTTAAAGTATCATAATCAATGTCTCCAGAAACATAACGCAAACCTAAAGCACCAATCCATAAGCCTCGTAAAAGTACATGCAGAAGTAAGTTGAAAATTAAAATGGAACAAGCGGAAAGTGCCACAAGCAAAATCAACAAAAAAAATAGATTATTATCGCTTTGAGCTTGATGATAAGCCATTTTTAACTCTAAAGCAGGATAAGCAGAGAATAATCCAAAAATGGCAAAACCCGATATTAGCAATTCTAATTGCCAGCTTTCTTCCTGTAAGCGATCTAATAATTTTTTAAACGCAGGTTTATTATATTCTTCACTCATCTTTTATTGGGTGGATTGAAATTCAGGTTAAAATTAGACATATTCAATTAAAATCAAGCTTTTTTATCATATTTTGAAACCCTTTTCAAATTCTCTCGTTATTATAAATAGAAACCGCTAACCAACCCAATGCATAAATTAGAGACTCATCTTATTAAGCTTTGCAAAAAAGGAAATGAAGTTGCGCAAATGCAAGTTTATAATAAGTATAGTCAAGCTATGTTTACCATTGCTTGTCGTTATCTCAGCGAAGAAGATGCCAAAGACGTGATGCAAGAAGGCTTTTTAAAAGCATTTAAAAATCTTGAATCTTATAAACCAGAAGCTACTTTTGGTGCTTGGTTAAAACGTATTATCATTAACCAATGTTTAGACGTTTTAAAGAAGAATAAACTAGAGTTTGAAGCTGTGGAAGTTTCAGAATTGCAAATTACAAATGAAGACAATTGGCAATTTGATAATGCCATAAGTAAACAAGAGATTCTATTTGCAATAGAACAGTTAAACGAAAAGCATAAAATTGTAGTGAAGCTCTATTTAATTGAAGGCTACGACCACCAAGAGATTTCAGAGATATTAGAAATACCTATAAAAACATCTCGAACTCATTTAAGAAGAGGAAAATTGAAGCTACAAGACCTATTAAAAACAAAGTATAATGAAGCAAGATATTAGAAACTTATTTAAAGAGGAAGATGGCTTAAAAACGCTTCCAGAAAATCATAACGCTGAGTTTTTAGAAAAGCTTAGAACCGAGTCTAAGAAAGAATCCTCGTTTTCTTGGTTAAAAATTGCAGCAGTTGTAGTAATTGCTATAAGCGTTGGTTTTGGTGTATTCTATAATCAGCCAGAAGAAGTTAAAGTTTCACCAATGGTGGCGCAAATTGAAGCCGTTGAAGCCGAGTATCTTCAAAATATAGAAGAAGAATGGAAGAATTTTATAACCATTGCAAATGACGACGTTTTAGTAGAACGTTTTAGAATAAAGCTAAAAGAACTAGATTCAGATTATCAAGCTATTTCTATTCAGTTTAAAAATGACACCAATAATATATTAGTGATAGAAGCTTTGGTAGAAAATCTTCAAACACGCCTTCAAATTTTAAAAGACATTCAAAATCACATCAAAATATTAAATCAAAAAAACGAACACCATGCAAACACCATTTAAAATCTTAGCTCTGATGCTCATCACATCATTGCAAGTGCAATCTCAAATTAGAGATATTTATAAAGAAAGCTTTGATGCTACAAATCTGAAAAATTTAGTTCTAGATTTAGAAGGAACTTACGTAGAAATAGAAGCCTCAGAAGATAATAAAGTCCATTTTAATTATACCATTGAATTTGAAAACTACTCTAGTAAAGAAATTGAAAACATCTTAATAGCAGTTAAACCTGGATCACAAATTATAAATGATAAATTAGAGTTTAAAAGCAAGGGAAGTAATATATCTAGTGATGTCACTTATTCTATAGAAACACTTTATGGAATAACCTTTGAAGGTGATTATATTAATTTTAAAGAGCCAACCACAAGACAGTTTAGAAAATCAAAGCAATATTTTTTAGATATTAATAGTAGCTCTAGAGGAAAAAGTTTAAAAGAGTATTTAAAGAATTTAAGAGAGGTTGATGATAAAGGAGAAAAAAGAAAAATAAATTCTAAAAACGTAAAAATATTAAGAACTAAATTCACTATTAAAATGCCTTCTCATTTGAATTTAAGGCTAATGGCTGTAAATTCTAATATGACATTTAAACTAG
Organism: Winogradskyella sp. Asnod2-B02-A; assembly: GCF_045063645.1. Lineage (NCBI taxonomy): Bacteria > Pseudomonadati > Bacteroidota > Flavobacteriia > Flavobacteriales > Flavobacteriaceae > Winogradskyella > Winogradskyella sp. Asnod2-B02-A. Next base: position 83,823 of record NZ_JBEFOG010000024.1, on the reverse strand, counting down.
ATTTAGAAAGTCAATTAAATGTCAATGCAAGAAATACAAGTTTAAAATTTCAGAGTAATAATAATCCGTTAAATAATTTTGACATTGTGAATGGTAGCTTTAGATGCAACATTTTAAATGGTGGAGCTTATAAATTTAATCATGTAGATGAAGTGCAAATCGCTGAGGTAAAAAACTTGACTATTGATGGAGAGTTCTCAACAACAAAGATTGGAGAAATAGGAAAGAATGTGAAAATAGTAGATTTTAACGGGAAATTTTGGCTTCATAATTTCTCACAAGATTTTAAAAGTTTTCAAATGGATACAGAGTATTCTGAAATCAACATTTTCTATCCTGAAGACATAAAATTTCATCTTGAAACTTATGGTCATGATACCGTTTATTATGAAGGTGATAATATTACTAAAATCACACCAAACCGTAAAAATGAATATTCAAAAATGATGGTTATAGGCGAGGAATCAAATCCAAATAAAATTCGGATTAATACAGCGCATGGAATTATTAGATTTGGTAGCGACTTTATTGAGTTAGGAGAGTAAAATTAAGATTAAAAAAAAACAAAAAGCAATTAGGTTAACTAAGTGTTTTTTGTTTTTTTGCTAACAGCTAACCTAATACCATCGTTTCTTCTTTTTCTTAGAAGCTTCACTTTTACGACCTTTTTTATACTTACTACCTTGCTTTTTATGCACAATTGGCTTCGCTTTTGGGTCTAAAGGATAAGGATGTTCTGTTTCTACAGGAATTTGAACATTAATAGCATTCTGTATCGTTTTTACATAATTTTTTTCATCAGCAGAACACATGGCATATGCTTTACCAGTTTTGCCTGCTCTTCCTGTTCTTCCAATTCTATGAACATAAGTTTCTGGTACATTTGGCATATCAAAATTTAGAACATTGTCTAATTCGTTAATGTCAATACCACGAGCAGCAACATCTGTTGCAATTAAAACTTTAACATAACCGTTTTTAAATTTATTAAGAGCCGTTTGGCGTTCACTTTGTGGCTTGTCTCCGTGAATGCTATTTACAGAAAAGCCATTTTTTAATAGTGTCTCTTCAAGTTTATCTACTCCGTATTTGGTACGTCTAAAAATAAGAACGTTACCTGCAATAGTGTTTCTTAATAAATGTAGACACAATTCAATCTTACTTTGCTTTGGTACATAATACAACACTTGGCTTACGTCTTTAGCTACAGATTTTGTTGGAGTAACGTCTATACGTTCAGGATCTTTAAGTATGGTATTGGCTAATTCTTCAATTTTATAAGGAATCGTTGCAGAGAATAATAAGCTTTGTTTCTCTTTTGGGCAAAGACGTTCAATCTTTTTTATGTCATCTATAAAACCCATGTCTAGCATTAAATCTGCTTCATCTAACACTAAAGTTTCAATATAATCAAGATTTATATAATCTTGTTTGTGTAAATCGAGTAGGCGACCAGGAGTAGCGACTAATATATCAACCCCTTTTTTTAGCATATCAATTTGTGGTTCAATAGATGTACCACCAAAAACAACAAGAGAGGTTAAATTTGTAAACTCTGCATAGGTTTTAAAATTCTGTTGTATTTGTACCGCTAATTCTCTTGTAGGACTAACAATTAGAGCTCTTATTTTTTTGCCTTTCCTTGGTCCATCTTGTTTATCGTAGAGCTTTTGTAAAATAGGTAAAGCAAATGCTGCTGTTTTACCAGTACCAGTTTGTGCAGATACAATAACATCTTTGCCTTCTAATACAAGCGGAATTGTACGTTGTTGTACCAAAGTAGGTTCTGCATAACCAGAAGCTTCAGCAGCTTTTAGTAAGGGTTTTATTAAGCTTAAGTCTTTAAATGACATAGGTTTTGTGTTTGTTGCAAAGTTAAAATAATTGTTAATTGAAACTTTGATATAAAAATATTAAAATTACAAACCACGTCTGTTTGAGTGATTTGTGAAGTATGAGCAAATAATATCGAGAACTATAGCAATTCAATTACTTTTCTTTGCATTCTTTAAAAAAAGAGGAATACTCAAAGTAACGCTACTTTGCTACCAACGTTCCTTAATCCATTGGTGTTGTTCTTGTTCTGTTAAAAAGGTCCAAGCGATAAATCTACTGATTTTATGACCTTGTCCCATTTCAATAGTTTTTACAGCAGTGGCATTAACTTTTTCTAAAATTTTATAAGTAGGTTTAAGAGTGATTTCTTTCGAAATTAAGCTTGTAAACCAAAAGCATTGTTTGCCAAAATGCTTACTTTCATAAATCATGTCTTTTACAAAACGTGCTTCACCACCTTTGGTCCATAATTCGTTTTGTTGTCCGCCGAAATTGAGAAGTGCTTTACTAGGACGTTTTCCTTTTAGGTTTTTTAGCTTTTTTAAACTTGCTTTTTGAGCATCGTCTAATGAAGCATGAAACGGAGGATTACAAATGGTAAAATCTACTTTTTCTTCAGGTTTTAAAATGTCATAAAAAAAGTTGTTCGCTTTCTCTTGACGTCTAATTTCTATGGTCGATCTTAATTTATAATTTTTTTGTTCTATAGCTTTAGCAGATATAATAGCGGCTTCATCAGTATCACTGCCTATAAAAGACCAACCATACTCATGCTGTCCAATTATTGGATAAATACAATTAGCACCAACACCAATATCTAAGCCTTTAATGTGATTTCCTTTTGGAATCTCAGCACCAGTTCCTTTTAATAGGTCAGCAATATTGTGAATGTAATCTGCACGACCAGGAATGGGTGGACACAAATAATGTTCAGGAATATCCCAATACTCTAATCCATAATGATGAATTAATAAGGCCTTATTTAAAGCTTTTACAGCTTTAGGATTAAAAAAATCGATAGAATCATCACCATATTTATTTGGTGCCACATAAGCGCCTAACTCTGGTGAGCTTTTTATAAGCGCATCAAAATTGTAGCGTGATCTATGTTGACTCCTTGGGTGAAGTTCTGATTTTATTTGAGGATGTGATTTTTTCTTTTCCAATGCTTAAAAATTTAATGAGGCAAAGGTAACGTAAAACTAATTGGATAATAGCTATTAAAACCTATCAATACTATGCGCACTAACATTGTTACATCTGTTAAATATTTCGAAGTGAATTTTACGAATTAACACAACGAAATAAGCAATAATAATGCTACAAAAAAAATGCGTTCTATAAATGCTTTAATATTATTTTAATGAAAATTATTCCATTGTTATTACTAAATCATTTTGTTTCACCATACTACCTTCAGTTAAAGTCACCGATTTTATTTTACCAGCTTTATGGGCTGTTACTGTGGTTTCCATTTTCATAGCTTCAATTACAAATAAAGGATCGTTTTCTTTGATGGTCGTTCCTTTTTTTACTAAAATCTTATATAATGAGCCTTGCAAAGGAGCACCAATTTGGTTAGTGTCTTCAGCATCAATTTTTACATTTTCAACTTTTTTAATGTTTAGAGATGTATCAAAAATTTCAACAAAACGGTTTTCACCATTTACTTTAAAGAATACAGTTCTTACACCTTGATCATTAGGAATACTGACTGAAAGTAATTTTACAATAATCGTTTTTCCAGGTTCAAGAGTAATGTTTGTTTCCTCTTGAAGCTTCATACCAAAAAAGAAATCTTTAGTTGGTATAAGTGCTATATTTCCGTAAAGTTTATAGTTTTCATGTGCTTTTTCAAATACTTTTGGATATAACATATAGGAAAGAAAATCTTCCATCTCAATGGCTCTTGTAAAGCCTTGTTGAAACTTCTTTTTAAAAGCAGCAAATTCTTTTGTGAAATCAACAGGTTTTAAATGAGCGTTTGGTCTGTCTGTATACGCTTCTTTATTTTTTAATATGATTTTTTGAAGCTTTTTAGGAAAGCCTCCAGTGGGTTGTCCTAAATCTCCCTTAAAGAAATTGATTACTGATTCTGGAAACGAAATCGTTTCACCACGTTCCATTACATCTTCAGGTGTTAAATTATTAGTCACCATAAAAATGGCCATATCACCAACTACCTTAGAGCTTGGTGTCACTTTTATTAAGTTACCAAACATTGTATTCACTTGTGCGTACATTTTTTTTACGTCATCAAAACGGTCTCCTAAACCTAAAGCAATGGCTTGAGGTCTTAAGTTTGAATATTGACCACCTGGAATTTCGTGCTGATAGACTTCTGCAGTTCCTGCTTTTAAACCCGATTCAAACGGATAGTACATTTCGCGTGTGTCTTCCCAGAAGTTTGAAAATTGATTTAATGAATTCATGTCAAAATCTTGTGCACGCTCTTGTCCTTTCATCATTTCAATAACAGAGTTAAAGTTGGGTTGTGATGTAAGTCCTGAAAGCCCTCCAAGAGCAACATCTACAACATCAACTCCAGCTTCTATCGCTTTTAAATAGGTTGTGGTCTGTAATGAAGAAGTGTCATGTGTGTGTAAATGAATAGGAATATTTACAGTGTCTTTTAGTGCAGAAACCAACTCCGTAGCTGCATAAGGTTTTAATAAACCTGCCATATCTTTTATAGCGATCATATGTGCTCCTGCATTTTCTAAATCTTTAGCAAGTTGTGTATAGTATTTTAAATTGTATTTGGTTTGTTTAGGATCTAAAATGTCACCAGTATAACTAATAGCAGCTTGGGCAATACCTCCCGTTTTATTGCGAACATAGTTTATGCTTGGTTCCATAGCTTTCACCCAATTTAGAGAATCGAAAATTCTGAAAATATCAACACCATTTTCCCAAGATTTCTCAACAAATTTTTCAATTAAGTTATCTGGATATGCTTTATAACCCACAGCATTAGAACCACGGAGTAACATTTGAAATAGAATATTTGGAACCGCTTTACGTAATTCTCTTAATCGTGTCCAAGGACTTTCGTGTAGAAAGCGCAAACAAACATCAAAAGTGGCTCCTCCCCAAACCTCCATACTAAACGTATTAGGATGATTTTTGGCAAAACTTTCTGCAACTTTAAGCATGTCGTAGCTTCGCATGCGTGTTGCCAAAAGTGACTGATGCGCATCTCGCATAGTTGTATCAGTGTAATGTATCTTTTTATCTTCCTTTAACCATTGGCAAAAAGCTTCGGGACCAAGTTCTGTTAATAAATCTTTGGTGCCTTTTGGAAATGAAGCTGAACGATTAAATTTTGGGACTTTAGCATTTCTAAATATTTTAGTAGAATCAATGTTTTTAACATCTGAATTTCCATTAACAATAACTTCAGCAAGAAAATTAACGGCTTTAGATGTTCGATCTTGTGGTAATTTTATTTGGAATAGAGCAGGAGTATTTTCAATAAAATTCACTGTTACTTTACCATCTCTAAAGGTTTCATGTTGGATGACATTTTGAAGAAAATGAATGTTAGTTTTTACTCCTCTAATTCTAAATTCTTTTAAAGCTCTTGTCATTTTTCTAACAGCTCCATCTAAGGTTCTTCCGTGTGCTGAAACTTTTACAAGCATAGAATCAAAAAACGGACTCACATTATAACCTTGATAAATACTACCAGCATCTAAACGAATGCCCATTCCTGATGCACTTCGGTACGTTGTAATGTTTCCGTAATCTGGTGTGAAATTATTTTCAGGATCTTCGGTTGTTAATCTACATTGTAATGCAAATCCATAGGTTTTTATAGACTCTTGTTCGTATATTTTTATTTGTTGATCAGATAATTTATAACCACCAGCAATAAAAATTTGTGTTTTTACCAAGTCAATTCCAGTCACCATTTCTGTTACCGTATGTTCTACTTGAATACGTGGATTTACTTCAATAAAATAGATGTTGTCTTGCTGATCTACTAAAAACTCTACGGTTCCAATATTATTATAATGCACTTCAGAAGTGATAGCAATTGCATAATTATATAAGGCTTCTTTTACTTTGTTAGATACATTATAAGAAGGTGCAACTTCAACCACTTTTTGATGACGACGTTGTACAGAACAATCGCGCTCAAATAAATGACGAATATTACCATGTCTGTCGGCAACAATTTGTACTTCAATGTGTTTTGGGTTTTCTACATATTTTTCTAAAAACATGGTGCCATCACCAAAAGCATTTAAGGCCTCGTTACTTGCGGCTTCAAAATTTTGCTCTAAATCTTCGTTGTTTCTTACCACACGCATGCCTCGTCCACCACCTCCAGATGCTGCTTTTAACATTAAAGGATAACCGATAGTGTTGGCTTCAGAAATAGCAATTTTTAAAGATGTTAAGCTTTTTTTATTACTTTCAATAATTGGTACATTACATTTTACAGCAATTTTTTTGGCAGTAATTTTATCTCCCAAGGCATCCATAACTTCTGGATCTGGACCAATAAAAACAATATTGTTTTCGGCACAACGTCTCGCAAATTCTGAGTTTTCAGATAAAAAACCATAACCAGGATGTATGGCATCTACATTTTTTTCTTTTGCCAAAGCCACAATTTCTTCAATATCTAAATACGGTTTTAGAGGATCATTGTCTTCACCAATTTGATACGATTCATCTGCCTTATTTCTGTGTTGAGAATAGCGATCTTCATAGGTGTAAATAGCAACTGTAGAAATGTTAAGCTCTGTACATGCTCTTAATACTCTTATAGCAATTTCACTTCGGTTGGCAACAAGAATTTTTTTGATTTTCATGGTAGATTAAATATGTAGATATTAATAAATTGAATTTTTAGTGACTATAATTCTATATTATGTATCAAATATATAAAAGAGTTACGATAACGTTTTCGTAAAAATCATATAATTTTTAAAAACCTGTATTTTAAGTACTTGTGTATTTGTTGTGTGGTAAGATAAAATCTATGATCTGTTGCTTTTTTCAAAAAAATCCGATGAATAAATGGGATTAGATTTTGAATGATTTAACGTAGAAAAAAGTTTAAGCGTTTTCTTATGCGTTGAGGTAGCGCATCATTATGAAGTAGTAATTTTATATGCGCTTTGTTTTTATTTTCAGCATATAGTAATTCGAAAAAATGAAAAATAGAGACACTATCTTTTGCGGGTTCTATCAACTTAAATGTATCTCCAGTTTTTACAATGCCTTCTTCTAAAACTCTAACATAAGTACCTGAGTGGCCATGGTCTATAAATTGCTTTAAAACGTCTTTGTCTTCAAATTTATAAGCAAATTTAAAACAAGGTTCTCTGGGTTGGGTAATTTGTACTAGAGCATTACCTAGTTTATAAATATCACCAATGAAGAGCTGTTTTTCATCTAATCCTTCAATAGTAATATTTTCGCCAAGCATACCATAAGACCAATCTAAATTAGGATATAATGCTTGCCAAAACGGATACTGGTTTGCTGAGAATAAATAACAAGCTTTAAATTCTCCACCATGTACTTTTCTATCTGAAACTTCATCTCCTCTTACGTCTTCTTTTCCTAAATATATTGGGACGTCCGTTGGTTTTTTATAGATGCCTGTTGTGATTTCTTCTCCTTTCCAAATAAATTTGGTTGGTTGTGCAATATTGGTTGAGATTACATTCATAGTTTAGCGTTTAATCGATTTCCAATATGGTAACAAATTCATTTGAAATTTTCGGTATTTCTCAGGCATTTCAGTTAGAGGTTCTTCAGTAAAAGTGAAAGGTTTGTTGGCTTCAAAATTCCAATAACGTTCGCTTAATATGCCATCTGTAGATTTGGTATGAGCCTTAGGGAAGTTGGTCATAGAGAACTTACCATCGCTGTTTTTATTGATTCCAAAAGTTTTTAAATCATTAGCAGTAGTGTAAGTTAGGGTCAATTTTAAGTTAAGTGTTTGGGTGTCTTCAGAAATAAAGAAGCATTTTTCTTTTTTTGAAAAATTTGCAAATTCTGAACTCCAAGGATAGTTGGGTTGGGTGATTTTTTCTAATTCATTCATCACGTTTAAACTATCGCTTTCATTTTGGATGATTGAAATTAAATTCTCTTGTAAAACAGTAATGGTTTTAGCTTCAGGATCTACTGTTACTGTTGCTTTTTCAGCTATAATATTACTTTGGTTAATTCCGAAAAAAGTCCCAATAACAAAAAACAATATTTTAATTTCTTCCATAAGCTAATATAAATAAAAAAGCGCAGGTTAATAAACCTGCGCTTTTTAGCTATTAATCTTAGGGAAAATAAGGAATATTTTACCTTGTTAGGGGTACAAAAATAAAATATTAATTGAATAAAAAAATTGATGTATGATAATAAATGCATTAATGAGCTAATTCTTTTCTAATTCTACTTAGGCTCTCAGTAGTAATTCCTAGATAAGAGGCTATATGATAGTTTTTTACGCTCTGCTCTATGTTTGGGTACGTTGTTATAAAATTAATATAACGTTCTGCGGCAGTCAGTGAAAGGTTTGCAATAATCCTTTTTTGAAAGGAAGCGAATGCTTTTTCTAATTTTAGTCTAAAGAAGTGCTCTATTTTTGGAACTTGATCATATAAAAATTCCTTTTGCTCATTTGTTATTTTATAAAGTATAGCATCTTGTATAACTTCTACAGTCATTATAGCTTTCTCAGAAGAGAAGAATGCCGTGTAATCACTAATCCACCAATCTTTAACTCCGAATTGAACAGTGAATTCTTTACCCAATTTGTTGATGCGATAAGATCTTAAACAACCTTCCATAATGAAGTATTGCGTATTTACTGTTTCCCCTTCTTCTATTAAAACAGCACCTTTATTAAATTTTACCTTTTTAAAGGCATTATTAATAAGCTCAATTTCTTTTTCTGAGAAATCGAGGTCTTTAAATATTTGCTTTATGTAGGTATTATCGCTATCCATAGATTGATGGATTAAAAGTTACATAAAACCTTTTAAGTGAGTGTATTAATTCGGTGTAATAGGTATAAAATGGTTAATCGGCTAATTTAGAAAACTAAAAAACCACTTCAAATTATTGAAGTGGTTTCTATTTATCTTAAGCTATTATTTAGATAGTGTACTAGGATTATGTTGAATTATTGGAACCACGTTTTTTAATTTAGCAAAAGCCAAACTAAATTTTCCTTCTCTAATATCATCTAGTAGCCATTTGCCATTTGTGTATTCTAATATCCAGATTTTCTCTTCATCTCCATATTCATTTTTTCCTTCAATAATTTGATTTGTTGTTCTATCTTTTAAATAATCTTTAATATTCGCTGTAATTACAAATGCGATTTTAGAACCTTCTAAATTTTCATCGTCAGTTATTTCTATGTAAAGTGGTTTAATACTATTAATCTTATCTAATTTACATACATTTTTAAGATTCTCTTGCTTCCATTTATCTAAGTAAACCGCTTGCTGGTTTTGTCTGTACCAATGATTTACATATTCAGAAACTTCAGCCATATCCTCTCTTTCCCAGGCAAGATAGACACGTGTAAAGATATTGTTTACATTTTTTTCGAGATTTAACCACATAAAATCTTTGTTTCTTAACCCTAGCTCATTAAGCTGTTTTTTAGATTTTTTAATGGCAAAAAACTCTACAGTATATGTGTAAGCGATTAACGGAAAGAGCACAATAAACAGTGCAAATAATATTAATTTTCCCCACCACGTTTTAAATAAACCTTTGGCTATGGTTCCACCAGGTCCAGCATAAACAGGATCTATGTAAAATAAGAATCCAATAATAAGTATGGTTAAGATTATTTTTTTATACTGTGGTTTCATAAGCGATAAGTTTAGTTTGTCTAAAAATAAAGAACCACTTTGAATTAACAAAGTGGTTTAAATTATTAATTATGAGTATAACAGCTTATTCAACTTTTTTAGCAACGGTCTCTTGTCCTCCTTGATACAAAGTGAAACTTTCTACTTCACCTAAAGCATTTTTATTAAACGTTACTTTAAGTGGAGTTACTTTTGCGAAAAACGTAGTTTCATCTGCAGCGAAAATTTCAAACTTTCCTTGTCCAGTGGCTTGTCCAAAAATTTGATTGCCTTCTACAGTAACGTCAACATTAAAATTTGGAGCTAATTCATATTTTCCGATATAGTGTTTTAAAATATCATTAGATAATGTGATTTCTTTTCGGGCTTCTGGCATGGGTTTGTTAACTTCTTTACCAATGCTTTCTTTGTTAGCGGTGAATATAGCTTGGCGTTTTCCGTCGGCAGATTCTGAAAACAGGTATTCAGTACCGCTTTCTTTAAACATAAAGCGGTTTTCTGATAATGGAAAAATTGCAAAAATAGTATTGGTTTCAGACTCTCGCATACTATTTAGTTGACCATCTTTAATAAAAATATGTCTAATCGCTCCATCTTCAAATTCATAAGCACCAACCCATTGTTTCATTTTATCTTCAGAAAGCGTTACCACATCATTCATTGTTGGAAACGGTTTTCCTATAGCTGTAGCAGCAAGATTTCTTGTTACTGCGCCTATGTCATTACAACTACAATTGCTTAAGCCTATAACATAGACATCTTCATCAATAAGGTAAATGCCATTTGTAGATGTGCCAAAAATACCTCCACTATGTGTATAACCTTTTGAGCCTTTGAGATCCATTTCTCCAAGTCCATAACCGTAAGGAATATGTTCTCCATTATTAAGTTTAGACCCATTAATAGCTTTGTCTAAAGAATTAGATGTTATTAGGGTGTTATTTGTTAAAGCATTTTGCCATTTTAACATATCGTCAATGGTTGAGGTTAGTGCACCTGCAGCATGAGGTAATGTCATACTCAAGTAGCTTGCATTAACGTAACCAGAGTCATCTTCTTCGTAAGCTTCAACTCTGTTTTTAATTAATTCTTTGTTATTACCATAACTTGAACTCTTCATGCCTAGACGGTCAAACATATGCTTTTCAATATAGTTTTCGTAGGTGTCACCAGAAAGTACTTCTATTATTTTACCAAGCAGTACATAGCCAGAATTGTTATATCTAAATTCTTCACCAGGATCGAAATCCATAGGTTCGTTTTTAAAATAATCTATTAATTCATCTAATGTTTTATCATTTCTAGCTACTTCTACTAAGTTACCTATACCTGTATAACTTTTTATACCAGACGTATGATTTAACAAATGGTGCACTGTTATGGTTTTTCCATGTGTAGGATAATCTGGAATAAACTTAGTAATAGGATCATTTAAACTCAATTTACCTTGCTCTTCTAACATTAAAATAGCAACTGCTGTAAATTGTTTGGTGATAGAGGCAAGCATAAATACATTCTCTGGTATCATATCTACATCTAATTCTAGACTAGATTTACCTACAGCTTTTCTGTAAATGGTTTTTCCGTTTTTTGCGACTAAAATAGTTGCTCCTGGTGCATCTGCATTATGGTAATGTTGAGCTACAATGGCATCAAATTGTTGGGTTAGATTTTGAGCCGAAATAGTTGTTGTAAATAGAATACTCAGTAGAAATAGAGTAGAGGAATAAAATGTTTTCATAATGTTTTTTGATTGATTATAATAGTAAGACGATAATTGTTGCTGAAAAGTTACAAAAAAACCACTAAGCTTTTGGCTAAGTGGTTTTTATATAGTAATTAGAATACAATATTTCGGCTACACTAGGTATGTGAAATGTTGCTTTCTAGCATGCAAATTCAATTATGTTACTTAATCATCTCGTAACTACGCTTAATAAAATTCGTTAACTCTTCACCTTTTAATAGGCCTTGAGATAAACGTGCTAAATCTAAACTTTGCGTAATTAAACGTTCTTGTTTCTTCTTAGTTTTTGTTTCTAAAATTTCACCAACTAATGCAGAATTTGTGTTAACGATGAGGTTGTACATTTCTGGCATATTACCAAACATGTGCATTCCGCCTCCACCAGTTTGTTGCATCTCTTTCATTCTACGCATAAATTCTGGTTGCGTAATAATAAATGGAGAGGCATCACTATCCATAGCTTCTAATTGTACAGCGAACTTTTCAGAAGGTATCACTTCTTTTAAAAGTGTATCTAATTCTGTTTGTTGTTCTTCTGATAATTTAGAAATGACGTTTTCATCTTTCTTAATTAAGTTATCAATATGATCACCATCCACTCTAGCAAAAGAAATATTTTCTTTAGTAGATTCTAATTTCTGAATTAAATGCGATACAATAGGTGAATCTAATAATAACACTTCATAACCTTTAGCTTTTGCAGCTTCAATGTAGCTATGTTGTTGGTCTTTGTTAGAAGCATAAAGAATCACTAATTTACCATCCTTATCCGTTTGATTTGCTTTTATTTTATTGAAAAGCTCTTCGTAGGTATAGAATTTTCCATCAACTGTTGGGTATAATGCAAAAGCATCTGCTTTCTCAAAGAATTTCTCTTCAGATAGCATACCGTATTCAATAACTATTTTGATGTCATCCCATTTCTTTTCAAAATCTTCACGATTAGCATTAAATAATGATTTCAACTTATCAGCCACCTTACGAGTAATGTAAGATGAAATTTTCTTCACAGCTCCATCAGCTTGTAAGTAAGAACGTGAAACGTTTAAAGGAATATCTGGAGAATCAATTACACCACGTAACATGGTTAAAAATTCTGGCACAATCCCTTCTACATTATCAGTTACATATACTTGGTTTTGGTACAGTTGAATCTTATCCTTCTGCATGTTCATATCATTTGTCATCTTAGGGAAATACAAGATTCCAGTTAAGTTGAACGGATAATCTACATTTAAATGAATATGGAAAAGAGGCTCGTCAAATTGCATTGGGTACAATTCTCTGTAGAAATCTTTATAATCTTTATCTTCTAAATCAGCTGGTTGTTTTGTCCAAGCCGGATTTGGATTATTGATAATATTATCTACAATAATTTTTTTCTGAGGCTCTGTAATTTCTTTACCTTCAGCATCAGTTGTAGTAGCCGGAGTAAAATCTGGATCGTCTATTTCCTTAGTTCCAAATTTAATAGGAATAGGCATAAACTTGTTATACTTATTCAATAACTCACTGATTCTAGATTCTTCTAAAAACTCAGTAGAATCTTCTGCAATATGAAGAATGATTTCTGTTCCTCTGTCTGCTTTGTCAGAAGGTTCTAAGGTGAATTCTGGTGATCCATCACATGTCCAATGTGCAGCTTCAGCACCTGTGTGCGACTTTGTAATGATTTCAACTTTTTCAGCAACCATAAAAGCAGAATAGAAACCAAGACCAAAATGTCCAATGATTCCTGAATCTTTTGCAGAATCCTTATACTTGTCTAAAAATTCTTCAGCACCAGAAAACGCAACTTGGTTAATGTATTTTTCAACCTCTTCGGCTGTCATCCCTAAACCTTGGTCAATGATGTGAAGTTTTTTTCCTTCTTTGTCAATCTTTACTTCAATTATTGGGTTTCCGTATTCAGCTTTAGATTCGCCAATTTGAGTAAGGTGTTTTAATTTTAGTGTGGCATCTGTACCATTACTAATAAGCTCACGTAAAAATATTTCGTGATCGCTGTATAAGAACTTTTTAATTAACGGAAAGATATTCTCTACCGATACATTAATACTTCCTTTTGTCATGATATATAGTTTTTTGTATTATTAATTTGAATGATTATCTATAGTCAAATAAAATACCAAGACGTAAAATGTGACAAACTGACACAAGTACTATGCATGCATAACGAATATAAATTCTAATAAAAAGATATTGTATCTTAAAGATTAACTTCGCAAGAGGTAATTAATATGTTTTCCGATGTCTCGGAAACTAAAATAGATTTTCGATGTACAATTCAAAAATAATAGGCTTAGGGAAATACGTACCAGATAATGTGGTAACCAATGATGATTTATCTAAATTCATGGATACCAATGATGAATGGATACAAGAACGAACTGGTATAAAAGAGCGTCGTTGGGCAATAAAGGGTAGTGAAGACACTACAGCAGGCATGGGAGTAAAAGCTGCAAAGCAAGCTATTGAACGTGCTGGAATAGACAAAGATGATATTGACTTTATCGTTTTTGCTACGTTGAGTCCAGATATGTATTTTCCTGGTCCAGGTGTGCAAGTACAACATGCATTAGATATAAAAACGGTTGGAGCTTTAGATGTACGTAACCAATGTTCTGGTTTTGTATATGCAATGTCTGTAGCAGATAACTTTATTAAAACAGGAATGTATAAAAATATCCTTGTTATAGGAAGTGAATTACATTCTCATGGTATGGATAAAACCACACGTGGTAGAGGTGTTACAGTTATTTTTGGTGATGGAGCAGGCGCAGCAGTTTTAACAAGAGAAGAAGATAACTCTAAAGGTGTTTTATCTACGCATTTGCACTCACAAGGTGAACATGCAGAAGAATTGGTATTGATAGCACCAGGTATGGGTAAACGTTGGGTAAGCGATATTCTTGCAGATAATGATCCTGATGATGTGAGTTACTTTCCGCATATGAATGGTCAATTTGTATTTAAAAATGCAGTGGTACGTTTTAGCGAAGTGATAATGGAAGGTTTGATGAAAAATAAGCTTGAGGTTTCCGATATCGATATGCTAATTCCACATCAAGCCAATTTACGAATTTCACAATTTATACAACGTAAGTTTAAATTATCTGACGATCAGGTATTTAATAATATACAGAAGTATGGCAATACTACAGCTGCCTCTATTCCAATTGCGTTAACTGAAGCGTGGGAAGAAGGAAAAATAAAAGAAGGAGATACTGTTGTATTAGCTGCTTTTGGAAGTGGATTTACTTGGGGAAGTGTGATTATGAAGTGGTAAACAAATCCTTTTGAAAAACGGGATCTTATGAATTACTTGAAGAATATATTGTTGAACTACGAAAATGATTTTTCAAATGTTCAACAGTATGCTTTTGATTAATAATAATAACTAAACTTCATTCTCAATGCACAAACTACTCGTCCTTTTACTCATAGTTATTTGTTCTCTATCAAGAGTATTCGCCCAACAAAATGAAGTTTATATCAAAGCTGGTCTTTTATACGACAGTGAACAAAATGTCCTTTTAAAAAACAAAGCTATTCATGTTAAGGGTAATAAAATAGTAGCTGTAGGAACATATAATACAATTCCTAATAATGCTGAAATTATAGATTTAACAGCATACACTGTTCTGCCTGGATTAATAGATGCACATACACATGTGCTTTTTTCTCAAGACGCATCCGAAGATTTTTCCGAACATAGCATTCACTCATTAACCATGGAAAGTGATGCCATAAGAACACTTAGAGGATCAAAAAGAGCGAAATCTTATTTAGATGTTGGAATTACAAGTGTAAAAGATCTTGGTAATTCTGGACTATTTTTAGATGTTGCTTTGCGTGATGCCATTAATGAAGGCACTATTGAAGGACCACGTATTTTTGCATCAGGACCAATTATGGCAGCTACAGGAGGACAAATTTATGATGTATCTCCAAAACACCAAAACCTCATAGATTTAGAATACAGAATTATAAATGGAGTAGAAGATGCTAAAATTGCTGTTAGAGAACATGTGAATCAAAACGTAGATGTTATTAAGATTTGCGCAGATAATATTCCTAATAATACACATTTATCTATTGATGAAATGAAATCAATTGTACAGACCGCAGATTCATATGGTCTAAGTGTGGTTGCACATTCCATAACTAATCAATCAGCATGGAATGCCATACAAGCAGGTGTAGATGGGATTGAACATGGTTTTAAATTGGCAGATTCAACATTAACTTTAATGGCTAAAAAAAAGGTGTTTTTGGTACCAACTGAAAATAGTAGAACTTATATGGAAACCTATAGTAAACTTGCAGGTTATGATAGCGATGATTTAGATTGGATAGATAATTATTTAGTTAGGATGAAAAACAGACTTACTAGAGCCGTCCAAAAAGGAGTTACAATTGTAGCAGGTTCTGATAACTATACAAATATCGGAGGCACTCGTGGTGCATCTTCAAAAGATATGTTTCGTGCTTATTTTGAAGCAGGTATTAAGCCTCTAGATATTCTACAATCTGCAACGTACACTTCTGCGCTTAGTTTAAATAAGGAAAATGAAATAGGAGTTATTAAGTCTGGTGCAAAAGCAGATATTATTGCTGTAAAAGGACATATAACTACTGATTTTGTAAATACTATAGAGCAAGTGGTATTAGTGATGAAAGATGGTAAGGTTTACTTGAGTAATCTTAATTAAACTAGTGATATTTTAAAAATGAATTTTACAATTGAAATGAAACAAGTTCGAAATTTTTCACATATTGTTTTATTTTTATGTTGTACACATTTAGTAACCGGTTGTAAAAATTATTACAATGAGACTATAGATTGGATGGATGATCTTGAACCTAATTCTATGATAGAAACTGTAAAAGAAAGTCAGCCAAAATTTATCCAAATAAATTGGAATGATCCTGAAAAGGTTGGAAATGAGAATAGGTATTATATACAAGAAATAAAAGGAAGCTATGACCCTTTAGGTATGTCTCATATCCTTGTTTTTATTGATGGGAAATTTGACAGAAGAGAATCTCATAAGTAGGTTATTTTAGTATTTACAATAAATAGTTAGACAAAAAAAAGCCCAAACAAAATTTTTGTTTGGGCTTTTTTAGTAATTAATTATGTGATTTTATTTTAAGTGTATTGCACTAAAAAAATTAAGAATACATGCCACGTACTTTTGTCAATTTAGCTTTCCAAATATCTAAGTCCTTTTTATGGTTTGCGATGTTTTTGTGTACATCTTTAACTAAAGGATTATCAGATTTTACATTAGAGAAAAACTGTAAATTGTTTTCTAATTGATTGATTTCAGATTTAATTTCGTCAATACGTTTTTTTATGAAATTGTACTCATTGTCTAATAATCTTGTATCATCAGGATTGGCTAAATTTTCAAGTTTGCTATCAAACTTAATCATTTCTAATTTGGCCTTATCCATTTTAAGCTTATCAAAAGTATCATCAATAGCTTTGTAGAATTTACCGTCAATATAGCGTTTGTTTTGTGGTACATGACCTAACTCTTTCCACTCAGAAATCTTAGCTTTTAAAATTTCAATATCTGCTTTTGGATCTTCGCTAAGTTCCATAGCTTTTAAAGTATCAAGAAGTTTTACTTTTTTATCAAACGCATCAAATAAATGTTGGTCTTCTGCTTTGCGTGCCGCATGCATTTTGTCAAAATAGTGATTACAAGCTCCTTTAAATTGCTTCCATATTTTATCACTATCACGTCTTGGTACATGACCGATTTTTTTCCACTCGTTCTGAATTTTTTTCATTAATGGAGTTACGGTAGCAAAATCCTCACTGTCTTTATTATCCTCAGCAATTTGAATTAAATCTTTTTTCTTTTTAAGATTATCGTATTGGTCTTTCTTTAAATCTTTATAAAAACTATTCTTTCCTCGATTAAAAGTTCTAACAGCTTCTTTAAATTTTGCCCATGTTGCTTCGTTAACTTTTAGAGGTACTTTTCCGGCTTTAAAAAAGGCATCTCTTAAAACTTCAATGTCTTTAATTTTTTTCTGCCATGCACTATGCGAATTACCTTTGTCTTCTGCAACAGCATTTATTAGTGCAATAATTTCTTCTTTGCGCTCTAGATTTTTTTCGTGCGCCTTATCCATATCAGCATAGTATGCCTGACGTTTGTCGTGAATCGTTTTTGTTGCCTTACTAAAACGATCCCAAATTTCTTCTCTATGCTCTTTACCAACAGGTCCAAGGTCTTCTTTCCATAGTTTATGTAAAACTTGTAACTCTCTAAATGAACGGTTGGTGTTTTCATCTTGTGCTAATTCCTCAGCACGTTCTATGATTTTTAATTTCTGATCGTAATTGTGTTTAAAATCCATATCTCTCAAATCATTATTGAGATGTAGAAAATCGTAAAAACGTTCTACATGGTGGTGATATGTATTCCAAGCATTATTGTATTTATCTCTAGGAATTGGCCCAGCATTTCGCCATTTTTCTTGCAGTTCTTTGAAGTTTTTATAGGTGGTGCCCATATTTTCTTCTACACTAAGCAATCCTTTAATATCTTCTATTATTTGTAATCTATCTTCAAGGTTTTGCTTCAGGTTTTGTTCACGTTCCTTGTAATAAGCGCCAATAGATTGTTTGTAGTCTTTATAAAGTGAATTGAATAATTTTTTGGTGTCATTAGTGTAATAAAAATCTATTTCATTACCTCCATCTGCAATAAACTCTTCTTTCTTTTCATCTAGAAGTTCACTGTATTTAGCATTGAATTCCGCTTTTATTTCATTAACATGTTTAGAAATCGTCTGAATTTTATGATGCTTTAAAAGGCGGTTTAATTCCGTAGCCAATTCATCCATAGTCATGGCATGGTAATCTTTTTCCTCTACCTCGTGACGTTCTGCATTAGATTCGTCTTCTGCATCTTCTGCATTAGAAGCATCTATCTCATCTACATGATTATCGCCAGCGACTTCTGTTACCCCTTCAGTTTCGTTTTTAATCTCAACGTCCTCAACTGCATCTGTCTTTTCAACATTAGTTGTTTCGATTTCAGTTTCAACAATTGGAGTTGTTTCTTGTGTTGGAGTAGTTTCCGTTGTTTCTACTTCTTTTTTTCCATCTGCATCTTGCAGGTTATCATTCTCAGACATAAGTCAATGTTTTATATATATGAGGTTAAAGATACTAACAGTTGTTAGAACTACAAAGGAAATACATCTAGAGGTTATATTTTATGACTTATGCCATATTTCCCAAGATTTTTCGGCTTGTAATCGTAACATTTCTAAACCATTAATAATTGTGGCACCATTGTTAAACCCATGGTTTAAAAATTTGGTTCTTTCGGGATTGTAGATAAGATCGTACAAAATATGCTTTTCGCTTATAGCAGTATAAGGGATATTAGGGCACATTTCAACATTTGGAAACGTACCAATAGGAGTGCAATTGATAATTATGGTGTAATCTGAAATGATTTTTTCAGTTAGATCTGAATATAAAAAGGTCACTCCTTCCTTTTTTGTTCGCGATACAAAATCATATTTTATTTTTAGTTTCTTAAGTGCATAAGCAATGGCTTTAGATGCACCTCCTGTACCTAATATTAAAGCTTTTTTGTGATGCGATTTTAAATGTGGTTTTAAAGAGTTTTTAAAGCCGTAATAATCGGTATTGTAACCAATAAGTTCGTTGTTTTTTGAAAACCGAATGGTGTTTACTGCTCCAATTTCTTTTGCAGTTTTATTCAATTTGTCTAATAAAGGAATGACTTGCTCTTTGTAAGGAATAGTGACATTAATTCCTTTTAAGTTTGGCGTGTTTTCAATAATTGCTGTAAGGTCATCAATAGATGGTAAATCGAAGTTAACATAAGAATGCGGTAAATCTTCGTTTTTAAATTTTTTAGCAAAGTAACCTCTTGAAAAAGAGTAGGAGATGTCTCGTCCTAAAAGCCCGAATTTATATTTTTGTTTGTCTTGTGCGTTGTCCATACCATTCTAATCCTAAAACTATGAGGATTCCTAAGGCAATATAAGCAATTGCTATATAAGTTTCACTGTTCAGCTCAGGTAAAAACCGTTGATAATTGGTAATGATTTGTTTTCCTGTAGAATCTAAAATATGTGAACCTTGAGAATTGGTTTTGTAAATGGTTTCTTTCCAGGGCCATACCACACCAAGTGATCCTATAATAAAACCCATTATCGTTGCTAGCGTAATATTCTTATAATGCTTTAGAATGTAGCTTAACAAATGAGAAAACGTGACTAAGCCTGTAACGGAACCTAATGTGAATACCACTAAAACTTTTAAAAGTCTAATGCGTATTTGGTTATGGATAAATTCAAAATTACCACTTAAAACATCGAACATAGTGTCGTAAAGTGCGTTGACGGAATCTACCAAAAGTAGAACATAGTTACCTAATAGAATAAGAATAAATGAACCTGAAAATCCGGGTAAAGTCATACCAGAAACACTAATAATTCCGCAAAAGAATACAAAAATGAGGTTGTCATTTTCTGTAGCAGGATCTAAAAAGCTTATGCTAATACCTATTATTGCACCAATGGCTAAAGCGAGTATTGTTGTTCTATTCCATTCTTTAAAATCTTTACTAATGTAGTAAATAGAACCAAGGATCATCCCAAAAAACGTACTCCAAACATAAAGTTCATAGTGTACAATGAGAAAATCAAGTATTTTAGAAATACTGAAGTAGCTCACTATCATTCCTAAGAATAGTAGACTTAAAAACTTACCATTGATGTAACGGTAGAAGCTTTTAAACCTTCCATTAACTAATAGTTTAAATGCTTTTTTATTAACGCGTTGTAAAGAGTAAATAAATTCTTCGTAGAAACCAGCAACAAAAGCAACTACACCTCCAGAAACACCTGGAACTTTGTTAGCAGCTCCCATGGCCAAACCTTTAATGACCAAAAATATGCGATCTTTAAGGGTTCTTGTACTTTGCATTACACCTCAGTTTTTTTATTTCCTAAAGTTTCTAAAACAAGAATTGCAGCAAAACCAATTACAATAAAAACAATGGACATTACTATTTCATTATCTCCAGCGTAAGAAGATGGTAAAATACTTTTGTCGAGTAAGGTGACAACTTCACCTTCAGAATTTACACGTGTTTTTAAGACTTCTTTCCAAGGCCATATTTTGTTAAGTGAGCCAATCATAAAACCTGTTAAGATGGCAAGCGTTAAATTTTTATGATGTTTAAACATCCAATTTAAGGCTTTTGAAAACACTTTGAGTCCAATTACAGCACCAACAGCAAGTAGTACAAATTTTAAAAAGGCATCTTTAAAAAGTGCCATATCACCATTAAGTAAACCATCTCTTAAGTTATTTATAGTATCAATAGCGGTTTGGTAAGCTCCAAGAATAAGTAAGATAAATGCTCCCGAAACGCCAGGTAAAATCATTGCTATTATAGCAACAAAGCCACAAAATAATAGGTAAAATGGACTATCTGGTGAAGCAAATGGTTCTGCAAGTGTGATGTAAAAAGATAAAACGGAAGTAATAATAATGGCAATTATTAGTTTAACTGACCATCCTTTAATTTGCTTAGCGATATATAGAATACTCGCTAAAACAAGCCCAAAGAAGAAGGACCAAAGTAAAATAGGTTCGTTATGTAATAACCATTTTATCAATTTTGCTAATGATAAAATGCTAATAGCAATTCCTGAAAATAAGGCTAGTAAAAAATTACCGTTAATGGAATTCCAAGCGGTTTTAAATCCCGATTGTTTCCATACCTTAAAAACGTTGAGATTTACCTTGTCTATGCTTTCAATAAGTTCTTCGTAAATACCAGATATAAAGGCAATGGTTCCACCAGAAACTCCAGGAACTACATCTGCGGCTCCCATGGCAATACCTTTAAAAGTAATCGCTAAATAATCTAAAAATCGTCTTTGCATTTTATGTCTAAATAAGGCTGCTAAGGTATGATTTTTTTTAGTTCGATGCCTTTTTGGCTTCCGAAATTATGGCTTTAATTATAGGTCTTTCTGTGAGTTGAGGAAATAATTCTGAAATTATAAAGCTATAATCAATATTAAGGCGTGTTGCATTTTTTAGATGAAAACGACCTTCTTCAGTTTGATGTAACATAAAGTAAAGACCAGCTAAACGATATTCGACTTCTGCGTTTTCTGGATAAAATTCTATAGTCTGCAATAAATTAAAAATGGCAGCTTGGTATTCTCCAAGGGTAACTAAAATATCTGTTCTGTTTAACCAAGTATCTAATTCGTAATTACCTAGTTCTATTGCTCGTTTATAACCTTGTTCTGCTTCTTCAAGAAAATTTAAACGCTTATTTATTGTTGCATATAATTTCCAATACAGCACATTGTCTCCATCAATAGCAACGGCTTTTTTAATGTAATCTAGCGCGTTTTGGTAGTCTAAACGCTTCATATAATATTTAGTGATGGCTAGCCAACCCTTATCTAATAAAGGATCTTCATCAATGGTTTTTTTGAAAAACTGAATGGCTAAATCATCTTGACCTAATTTTGAATAACACTGACCAATTCGTAAAAGAGCAAATGATGTTGGGTCGTCTAAGGCTAATGATATTTTGTAATTTTCAATGGCTTCTTCGTGATTTTTTAATTTTTCTAAAACTTTACCTTTTTCAAGATATGCTCCTACAAAGGTATCGTCAGAGATAATTGCAAAATCGAAAGCTGCACTTGCTTTAGCATATTCTTTAACCGCAAAATATTGTCTGCCTAATTGATGCCAAGCTACTTCGCAATATGGATTGGTATCTAAGAATATATTTAAATACTCAATAGCTTCCTCATTTAAGTTTAAAAAATCGTAGCAGTAAATTATATTATGTAGTGCAGAATAGTCTGTTGTGTCACTCTCTAAGCATTTTTTGAAGTATATGATGGCCTTATCAAATTGATCTAGAAATAAATATTCCATACCTACTAATGCATACAAATCTGCATCATCTTCTGGAGTTTTAGACATATCTATTGCAATAAGCAATGTGTCTATTGCTTTTTGATGTTCATCTTGTTTAGATAAAACATTAGCTTTTTGAATGAAAATCTCTTCGTTAGTTGGTTCTAAATTATGAAGTTGGTCGAGTAAATCATCAGCTTCAGCAAACTTGTTTTCAATTACTAAAATTTCAACTTGAAATAATCTTAAATTTATTGAAGTAGGGTGTTGTTCTAGTCCTAATTTTATGGCACGCTTAGATAGGGCAATTTTGCCATTTTCTAAATAATGATGAATTATATTTTCGAACTCATTTGAGTCAAAGAACAAAATATCATTGGTCTTTAACATCGATTCAAATCGGGTAAGTGGAAAATTTTCGTCTTCGTGACTGTACTGCATAAAATGATTAATAGTTCACTGAAATAAAATTACAGTTATACTTTGCGCTAGATGGATTTTTAAACTAATGTTTTTAACAAAGTAGTTAACATTAAATGGTTTGTGTAGTTAGGGTGATTTAAAACACTGGTTTTTAGTGTGTTTTACTGTTTGTTGAGTGCTTAGATTTTGTCTAGTATTGAGGTGATTACAAGGCAACCTTTAATTATTTCTTCGTTTGAAATGGTTAAAGGAGGTGTAATTCGGATAGCTTTTGGTTCAAAAAGTAACCAAAAAAGTATTAATCCTTGGTCTTGAGCTTCCAAAATAACCTGATTAGTAAGCGTTGCATTTTCGGTGAAAGCGGCTAGCATTAATCCTCGACCTCTAATTTCTTTAATGTGTTTGTGTTGCAGATGTTTCCGAATTAGCAGTTCTTTTTCTAAAGCTTCGGCCATGAGAGTAGATGTCGTAATTTCTTCTAAAGTTGCCAAAGCGGCAGCTGCAATTACTGGGTTACCTCCAAAGGTTGTAATGTGTCCAAGTTTGGGATTATCACTTAATGTGGTCATCATTTCATTAGAAGCGGTAAAAGCTCCTATGGGTAAACCTCCTCCTAATCCTTTACCTGTAACTACAACATCTGGTTGGCAATTATAATTTTCAAACCCAAATAGTTTACCTGTTCTACCAATGCCTGGTTGAATTTCATCTAAAATAAAAACGGCTCCAACGTCATTACAGCGACGTTGTACTTTGTTTAAATAGTTGTTGGTAGGTTCAATAAAACCAGCTCCTCCTTGGATGGTTTCTAAAATAACACCAGCTGTTTTTTCTGTAATTTGAAGTAAATCACTTTCCGAATTGAATTCAATATGTTTTATATCTGGTATTAATGGAAGAAACGGTTGTTTGCGCTCTTCATAATCCATAAGACTCAATGACCCTAAGGTGTTACCGTGATAAGCATTTTTTGCAGCAATAATTTCTGAACGACCAGTGTAGCGTCTTGCTAATTTTAAACTGCCTTCAATAGCTTCTGTTCCAGAATTAACTAAATATGTTGATTCTAATGGTTTTGGTAAATGTTTGGCTAAAAGTTTAGCTAAGTCTACAGCCGGTTTTTGAATATACTCACCATAAACCATAACATGCATAAACTTGTCTAATTGGTCTTTTATAGCACCTACTACTTTTGGATTAGAATGCCCTAAACTACAAGCAGATACTCCTGCAACAAAATCAAGATAAGCTTTACCGTGACTATCGTATATGTAAGAGCCTTTTGCATGACTGATTTCCATCGCTAAAGGATGAGGTGTGGTTTGAGCTTGATATTTAAAGAAGTCCGTTTTCAATTATTGACCTGCTTTTTTTGTTTTAACTTTTAACGAGTCACTTGGTTTTAAGTTTTGCTGTAGCGGTAAAACTGGAGTTTTTTTAGGTAGATTCCTAGCGGCTTTGTTTGTTTTGTTCGGTGTTGCTTTACCAGCGACTTCAACACGTTTGGTAACGTCACTATCCAGGAATTCTTCAGGTGGTACATAATCTTCTAAGCCCTTAATGATAGGTAAATCTAAAGGCGGATCATCTTTAAATAAATCTTCAACAGATGATGGTCTTTCTTCGCCTCTCCAATCGAAACCTCTTAATTTTTTTCCACTATTAGGAAAATCGGCTTCAGGAAAAATATTACCATCAATTTGGTTGATAAATCTTACTTCATCTACGACTTGTTCAATAATTTTAACGTTAATACTACCTGATTTTGATTTCTGAATACCTATTAATTCATTATCGTCGTTTCTTAAATAACGTATGGTTTCGGCATTTTTAATAACATCAACATTATACAGTTCATTGTCTTTAAATAAACCAATTAAACGTTGACCTTTTATTTGGTTAAAGGCATCTTTGCTTATAGTATCCTTACTTATTAAAAATGCATTTTCAAATACTTTTAAGGAATCGAGCTGCTCTGTTTTAGCATTAGAAATCAAATGAATAGTATCTCCTGACATTTGGTTGTCAATATTCCAAAGAACGGGTTTTCTTTTCAGGGCAAAAGCATCTTCAGAACTAAAGCGACTTAAATTAATGAGCTCTGTTAAACCTAGTTTATGATCAACATGAATGGAATCTGATTTACCTGCCATATCACTTTTATATAATCTGGCATTGTAATAAGCACGAGTAATACGATGTTCTGGCTTGCCAGTTACCATTATAGTATCTGAATGCATATATATCGAATCTTTTTCTTGTACTGTAATTGCTAAGGCACGTTTGGTAATATACATGGAGTCCTTTGCACGCCAAACTTCCGCATAGTGTCCTTTTACAATGCTTTTGTTTAAAGTATCTGTAACTGTAATATTATTGGTTGCAGAGGCAAAATTTTTATTACGGTCAAAATATAAACTGTCACCTTCAACAGTTCTATAATCGTAATCTATTTTTGCATTTCTCTGAAAATTACCGATATCGTTATTAGTGTCATAAAAACCGCGTTCGCAATAGACTTTATTTGTTTCTCCTGTTATTGTTGAAGGTCCAAAAAGATAAGCGTGTCCATTTTCTGTAAAGAAATCTAGTCGGTCTGTGTTAAGTGTGTAATCTGGATTAACAAGTACTACATCTTTTACAAATTGATACTTGCTTGTGTTCATGTAATAACGACCAATTTGACTGGTAATTGTTCCTGAAGAATCTCTTACAACAGTACCACCTGTGTTATAATAAGCTTGCTGTTTAATTCTATCAAAATGAAGTGTATCCGTTTTTAATGTGGATTGAGGCTCTGTTAAAACGACATCTCCACTTGCAAATGCTAACTGGGTTTTACCACTGTACTCTAAATATTTTGCCACCATTTGTATGGTGTCACCTTGTTTCATTACAACATTGCTGTACGCTTCTATAAAATCTTGGTCTTGATAATACACTGCTTTATCACACCATAAGTTAACTCCTTTGTGAATAAAATGAACTTGTTGAGATTTGTCTCTAAGAAATACATTAGCTCCATCTTCAATTTTAGGATCAGTATAACTTATAGGAGCGTGCTCAATAGTAATCTTTTGTTTTTCTTGACCAAAACTGAAGTTAACAATAGTAAAACAAACAAGAAATAATAGATTTTTAAAATGTTTCAAAGACATATGTTTTTTACAAAATAACACTTATTAGATTTGCTTTAGTGTCTGTTAACGTTTTTTTTAACAGATAATTAGGTTTAAATTAAAATCTATAGCCTAATCCGATTTTGAGAATATTGATGTTTTTGTTGTAGGTGATATCTGGTATATCATTATCTACACCAATGTTTATGAAGTCGTATTGCGCTTGTATCATAAATTTGTCAGTGAGATCATAAGATAAACCAGCATTAATATTTAATCCTGATTCATTTTGGTTATTTGTAGATATATTAGAATTGAAAACAGCAGCATTATGCACTACTTTAAAATACAGTAAACTATATCCTAATCCTATTGATGGATGTATTTTAGGAATGCTTTCTAAGTTTAATTCTGCAAAAATTCTAGGTTGTACAGAATATAGATTTACATCAAAGGGTTGATTTTGTGCTTTTTTAGAATTTTTTAAATAACCAATATTTAATGAACCACCTATACTAATAGAATTCAATTCTAAAAAACGATACTTAAATCCAAGATCGATAATTCCATTATAATTATCTCCAACAAAATTATTGTCAATAGGTAAGGGGTAGCTTAGCTCAATACTCATTTTTGAGTCTTGAGCTAAGCCTTTAATTGATATAAGGCCTATTAATAATAGAATAACCTTTTGTAGCATTCAATTAAATAGTCTTACGAATAATTGTCTGTTTTCTGTCTGGTCCTACAGATACAATAGTAATAGGAAGGTTCAATTCTTTTTCTAAAAATTCAACATAACCATTTAAGTTTTCTGGTAATTGTGATGCTTCAGTCATACCAGTTAAATCTGCAGCCCAACCTTTTACTTCCGTGTAAATAGGTGTTACGTTTTCTGCTTCAATATTATATGGTAAATGCGTAATCGTTTCACCTTTATAGTTGTAAGCTGTACATACTTTTAAGGTTTTAAAACCAGAAAGCACATCACCTTTCATCATAATTAATTGTGTAACACCATTAACTTGGCAAGCATAACGTAAAGCTACTAAATCTAACCAGCCACAACGTCTAGATCTACCTGTGGTTGCACCAAATTCGTTACCAACGCGTCCCATAGTTTCTCCGTCTTCATCAAACAATTCAGTAGGGAATGGTCCTGAACCAACACGCGTAGTATATGCTTTAAAAATTCCAAAAACTTCACCAATTTGGTTAGGTGCAACGCCTAAACCTGTACAAGCACCTGCAGCAGTAGTATTGGAAGATGTTACGAAAGGATACGTTCCAAAATCAATATCGAGTAAAGAGCCTTGAGCACCTTCAGCTAGAATAGATTTTCCAGATTGTTGAGCTTGATGTATATATTCTTCAGAATCAATAAATTTTAAGCCTTTTAACGTATCAATAGCTTCAAAGAAATCAGCTTCTAATTCTTTTAAATCATATTGAATATCTACGTTATAAAATTCAATCATTGCTTCGTGCTTATCTGCTAAAGCTCTGTATTTATCTTTAAAATCTGCTAATTCAATATCACCAACACGTATGCCGTTTCTGCCTGTTTTGTCCATGTAAGTTGGACCAATACCTTTTAAGGTAGAGCCTATTTTTGCTTTACCTTTTGCGGTTTCACTAGCAGCATCTAATAAACGGTGTGTAGGTAAAATGATATGTGCTTTACGCGAAATGCAAAGTGATTTTTTATAATCTACATTTTGCTCTGCTAATTTATCAAGTTCTTTTTTGAAAATAACAGGATCAATTACAACTCCATTACCAACAAGATTAACTTTGTTCTCATGGAAAATTCCAGAAGGAATAGTATGTAAAACATGTTTTTTGCCGTTAAAAACTAAAGTGTGTCCTGCATTTGGACCACCTTGAAAACGCGCAATAATATCGTAGTTAGAGGTAAATACATCGACAATTTTTCCTTTGCCTTCATCTCCCCATTGTAAACCAAGTAGTAAATCTACTGCCATTATATAATTGAATTAGTCGTCTTTTTTACGATTACCGTAAAAATATAGTGAATGATTAGTTATCTGAATATCAAAAACCTCCTCAATGGTTTTTTTGATGGATTGAATGCGAGGATCACAAAATTCTATAACCTCACCTGTATCTGTGAGTATTACATGATCGTGATTTTTATCGAAATATGATTTTTCGTAATGTGCTTGGTTTTGCCCAAACTGGTGCTTTCGTACCAATGCACATTCTAAAAGTAATTCTATAGTGTTATAAAGGGTTGCTCTACTGACACGATAGTTTTTATTTTTCATTTTGATATATAAAGATTCTATATCAAAATGTTCTTTACTATCATAGATTTCTTGAAGAATAGCGTAACGCTCAGGTGTTTTTCTATGACCTTTATCTTCAAGGAACTGTGTAAATACACGTTTTACAATTTCCTGATTACTTTCTTGTGTGGTTGCATTCATAATTATGATTACAAATTTAGGTAAATTTTAAATGAAATGAATGATAAAAACGAGTATTAAAAATGAAAGAAATGAACACTCTTTTAATAACTTTTTAAAAGCTCCAAAAAAGCAGTTAAACTCTACTCACTTTATCTATACCATTAATTTTTTTGAGTTTCTCAATAACTTTTTTAAGCATGGCTTGATTCTTTACTTCAACCGTAATATTGCCTATAAATACACCGTCGTCACTAGAAAAACTAAGACTTTTCATGTTTACGTGCATATTTTCAGATATCAGCTTTGTGATGTGATTGACAAGACCCATGTCGTCTATACCAGATAATTTGATTTGTGATGTATAAACTTGCTGAGACGAATCTATCCATTTAGCTTGTAAAATGCGATATGCATAATTAGATTGTAAGCTTACAGCATTAGGACAATTCTTTTTATGTACTTTAATACCTTCATTAATAGTAACAAAACCAAAAACCTTATCACCAGGAATTGGGTTACAGCAATTAGCTAAGGTGTAATTAAGTTTCTCTTCTTCTTTACCAAAAACCAACATATCATATTTAGAAGTAATTTCTTCTTTATGAATATCCTTTGGTGTGGTTGGTTTGTATATTTTATTTTTAAAGTAACTTACAAATGCATTACTACGTGATGATGCAAAGGCTTTTAATTTAGTGTTGTCAATAGTACCAATCCCAACACGATAAAATAAATCTAAAGATGTATTTAATTTAAAATAACTAACCAGTTCATTAATAGAATTCTCATTTAAAGCTATTTTAAGTTGTTTTAATTTTCGTCTTAAAATCTCTTTTCCTTCTTCTGCTATTAATTTAGTGTCCTCGTTTAATGCCGATTTAATTTTACTTCGTGCTCGTGCTGTTGTTGCATAATCTAGCCAATTGGCATTTGGTTTCGCATTTTCTGAAGTCATAATCTCAACGCGGTCACCACTTTGCAATTCATGACTTAATGGCATTAATTTTCCATTCACTTTTGCACCACGAGTCCTCATGCCAACTTCAGTATGAATACTAAAAGCAAAATCGAGTGGAGTAGCGCCTTTTGGGAGTGATTTTAAATCTCCTTTAGGAGAAAAGACAAATATTTCTTTAGAATATAAATTGAGTTTAAATTGTTCTACAAAATCTACAGCGTCAGCTTCGTGATTTTCTAAGGCTTCTTGTAAACGGTTAATCCATAAATCGAGATTATCCTCTTTTGCATCATTATTTTTATATTTATAGTGAGCTGCATAACCTTTTTCAGCAATTTCGTTCATCCGTTCACTTCTAATCTGAACTTCTACCCAACGGCTTTTTGGGCCAACAACGGTAATGTGAAGTGCTTCATAACCTGTAGATTTAGGTGAGGAAATCCAATCTCTAAGCCTAATTGGGTTAGGTGTGAAGTGATCTGTAACGATGGAATATATTTTCCAAGCTAAGAATTTTTCGTTGGCTAAATCCGATTTATAAATAATTCTAACGGCAAACTTATCATAAACTTCGTCAAATGAAACACCTTGTTTTACCATTTTTCTACGAATACTGAAAATGGATTTTGGTCGTCCTTTTATTTCGTAATGTAAGCCTTCTGTAGTTAAAGAATCGTCTATAACTTTTGAAAATGCTTTGATATAAGCATCTTGATCTTCCTTGCTGTCTTGTATTTTTTCTAGAATGTCATTATAGACTTCTGGTTCTGTATATTTTAGACCTAAATCCTCGAGTTCGGTTTTAATATTATATAGCCCAATTCTGTGCGCTAAGGGTGCATAAATATATAAGGTTTCTGAGGCGATTTTAACTTGTTTGTCTGGTCGCATAGAATCCATGGTTTGCATATTATGCAAACGGTCTGCTATTTTTATAATGATAACTCTCACATCATCATTTAAAGTTAATAGCATTTTTCTGAAATTCTCGGCTTGTAAAGACACATCCATGTCTTTTTTTAGAGATGAGATTTTTGTGAGTCCATCTACAATTCTGGCTACAGTTTCTCCAAAGAGCTGTTCCATATCGTCTATGGTGTAATCTGGATTGTCTTCTACCACATCGTGAAGTAAAGCCGCAGCAATAGACGTGGCATCCATGCCAATTTCTTGTGCTACAATTTTTGCCACTGCAATAGGGTGAAAAATATAAGCTTCACCAGACTTACGACGTTGGTCTTTGTGTGCATCTACAGCGACATCAAAGGCATGACGAATTAATTTCTTGTCGTCTTCAGTTAATGTTTGATAACTTACTTTTAGTAATTCTTTGTAAGCTTTGGCAATGGCTTTGTTTTCTAGTTCTATCGCTTCTTCCGTCATAGAACTAAATTAGTGAATTGCTTTTTAATGGGCAATTGTTTTTTTGAATGAAATTTGAAAATCAATTTTATATCAATAAATAATGTTTAGTTATTTTAAGTTAAATACTTGAGATAGATATTAAGCCTATAATTATTAAAAGCAATATAAAAGGGGCAAAACTGTTTACGCCTCCTTTTTTAGAAATCAATTCATTTTGTATTTTAGTGTCTTCATTTTCATTCAAGATTTTTCTAATTTCCTTTTTTGTTTTTGAGATATACAATCCGTTTGATAATGTAGCAAATAGAAAACTCCAAACAAACATGCTTAAAAAGTCAATTGTCTCATAAACTGCATAGGAAATCACTCCAAAATCTAATAGCATTTCTTCAATCAACATTTCAGCGAAAATAATTCCAAATACTATTACAATATGAATATACATTTTGCGATAGGCCATCCAAAATATACCAAGGAAAAATGCAGCGATATTAAATGTGAATTTTTTTCCACTGTCAATTTTTGCCATTTGTTCCAAATAGTAATCTGAATTTGACTGAAAATAATTCTCATATTCAATTTTGTGTTCCTCTGTTAGCATATTTTAAAAATTGTTACGGTTTTGAAGTCTTCTAATAAAACTATATAAATGCGCTGTGTTATGATTGTAAAATAAAATGGCAGACTACAAGTTATAATAATTTCTATTAATTATTAAATAAATCCAATTTGAGTTATAAATGAATCAGTTTAAAAAAAATGTTTTTTTAAATTAAACAACAAAACCCACATTTAATGCAGGTTTTGTATAACTTATTTTAATCTCAAACTTACGGATTAGTAGACCATAATGAGGCATTTGCCATCATAGCTCTACGTGGTAATTTTAAACCAGATACAATTAATTCTGCGAAATCTTCAGGTTGTAAAACGCTGTCTTCAGAGTCTTTATTTGCAATACCTAAATCTATAGACATATCTGATGCAATAGTACTTGGTGTTAAAGTGCAAACTCTAATATTGTTTTTGCGGACTTCTTTCATTAGCGACTGAGACATTCCGATAACGGCAAATTTAGAAGCTGAATATGCAGAAACCGTTGCATTACCTGTTAAGCCTGCAGTAGAAGATACATTAATAATGTCTCCTTCATTTTTAGCGATTAAATGCGGTAACACTTCTTTAGTTACATAATACATTCCCATAACGTTGGTTTGTATAATTTGACTCCATTGACTCACTTCCATGTCTATAAAAGAACCAAAAGCTGCTATACCTGCGTTATTTACTAAAATATCTACAGAACCTAATGTTTCAATAATTGTCTTAATGCTTTTTTGAACTTCTTCATAGTTACCAACATCAAAAACAGCATAAATAGCGTTAACTCCAAATGCCTTTAATTCTGCTACTGTTTCTTTTAAAACAGTTTCATTTCTACCTGTAATGGCAACATCGATGCCTTCTTTTGCAAAAGCTATAGCAGTCGCTTTTCCTAGACCTCTTCCGCCTCCTGTTATTATTGCTTTTCTATTTTTTAAATCTGTCATTACTTTTATGTTTTCTTTTATTCAAAGTTATAAAAAATGTGGGTCTTTAGTGTTATAAAAATGTGAAGTTAATGCCTTGAAATTTTAAAACATTCTAAAAGTGTGAGATACGTAATTTAGGTATTTATCGGAAGGCAATAAATGCTATTCTCGATGTTTTTTCCAATAGGGTTTACCGTAGCTACAAAACACTTCTTCTCCATATTCTATATCTTTTGTTGCTTTTATACAGACATTGTCGTCGTCGTCTAAAGTTATTGCTGCATTGTTTTTAAAATTACTTTGCGAAAATCCTTCTGCATCATTAGCATATTTGGCGTAGCAATCTATGTGCATGCTATCCATAATAGTACCATCTAGCAAATTAATAAAATATCTGTCCTTGCTTTGCTGTGCTCTTATTGCAGCTTCTTCATTATCAATAATTTCACCTTTAAATAGAGAGATTATTTCATCTTTATAGATGTCTATTGCTGTAAACAAACCTTTGCCAGCATTTTTAATTTGTGAAGTTTCAATATATAAATAATCGGACTCTGGTGCTTCAATAATATTGATGCTTATATAGTCTTCTTCTGCGTTAGAGCTATTCACGTTTTAATAAGATTTGTTAGCGAGTAGTTTAAATAAATTCAACCTTTTTATTTCTTTAAATTATTTATACGTTCTAAAAGCGTTGGATGTGAATAATGCATAAAGACATAGGCTTTATGCGGTGTTAAATTACTCAAACTATTTTTAGATAATTTTTTTAACGAGGTAATTAAAGGTTCTGCTTTATACGTGTTTTTTGCATAATCATC
The DNA here is from genome assembly GCF_045063645.1 of Winogradskyella sp. Asnod2-B02-A. Classification (NCBI taxonomy): domain Bacteria; kingdom Pseudomonadati; phylum Bacteroidota; class Flavobacteriia; order Flavobacteriales; family Flavobacteriaceae; genus Winogradskyella; species Winogradskyella sp. Asnod2-B02-A. Next base: position 50,774 of record NZ_JBEFOG010000024.1, on the reverse strand, counting down.
GGCTTGGTATTCAAAAACGCGCGACACGTAATTCATTATTAAACCTGTAATTTCCTGAATTGGCGAGTAGAGTAATCCAAAAGCAATCAGACCAACATGAAAACTCGGAATTTCTACACCTATGGCATTAGATAATAATGGATTTGAAACAAAAACAGAGAGTATAAAAAGTGTTAGTCCTGTGAGTAGGATGGAAGTCACTAAATTAAAGATGATATGTTTGCGTTTGTAATGGCCAACCTCATGTGCTAAAACGGCAACAATTTCTTCATCATTTAATTCATTAACTAAAGTATCATAAAGTGTGACACGTTTTTCGCTACCAAGACCAGAAAAATAAGCATTAGCTTTAGTGCTTCGTTTTGAGCCATCAATAATAAATATCTTTTCAAGATTAAAACCAACTGATTCTGCATAAGCTGAAATTTTATTTCTTAATTCACCGTCTTCTAAAGGTGTTTGTTTATTGAATAAGGGAACAATCAGTTTAGAGTAAAACATATTCATAAAAACAGTAAATAGGGTTACAATTCCCCAAGCATACAGCCAAAACTGATTACCTGTCATTTGATAGAACCAAACGATTAGCGCAATGATGCCTCCACCAAGAAGAACGGTCATTAGTAAACCTTTCAATTTATCTAAAAGAAAAGTCTTTTTTGTGGTTTTATTAAACCCAAATTTCTCTTCAATTACAAAGGTCTTATAATACCCAAATGGTGTGGTAATAATATCGCTAGCAATCATAATAATACCAAAGAAAATTAAGGCGATAATTATTGGGTTATCCGAATAACTTCTAGCAAAATTATCAACGTATTCAAAACCATCCAAAAGCAAGAATCCTAAAGTTAAGGCGAAAGAAAACAAGGATGTTCCAAGTCCGAATTTATAATTAACAGCTTTATAATTCTGCGATTTTTTGTATTCTGTTTCGTCATAAACATCGTTTAATTCTTCAGGAATTGGGTCGTTGTAATGTTTAGCATTAATAGCATCTAGCACTTTATCAATTATAAAGTTGATGATAATTATGGCTATGATGATGTAGAAGAGGGTTTGTGATGTCATTAGTATAGTTTGTGTGTTTTCTTCACTTCGAGTGAAATTTCTTTTTAAAAATTTTGTATCGAGAAGTTTATTTGTAATGGTGGTTTTCGATACAATTTTATCGTTCCTCGTAAATCACTAGAACTGACGTTTTTTTTTATTTAAAATCACGTTGGCGTTTCGCTTCAAAAATAAGAATTCCTGCAGCAACAGAAACATTCATAGAATCAATTACTCCTTGCATAGGAATACTAATGTTTTTCGTAGCAGCTTCTCGCCACTCTTCAGTTAATCCAGTCGCTTCTGTACCAACCACAATAGCTGTTGGTAAGGTATAATCTTGTGAATGATAAGGTTCTGATTCTTGCAGTATTGCAGAATAAATATTGAAATTGTATTTCTTCAGAAAAGCAATAGCGTCCTCCGAGCTAGCCATGGCAATTTCAGTTGTAAATACGCAGCCAACACTAGAGCGAATAATATTAGGGTTATATAAATCTGATTTCGGATTTGCAATAATGACAGCATCTACATTTGCAGCATCTGCTGTGCGTAGTAACGCACCAATATTTCCTGGTTTTTCCGGTGCTTCTGCAACTAGTATTAAAGGGTTTTTAGATGTGAGTTTTAAATCTTCGAGTGTATGTTTTTTTGAATTTACAACAGCAATAACACCTTCCGTAGTATCTCTATGTGCTAATTTCTGAAATACTACTTTTGAAATTTCGATAATCTCAATTCCATAACTACTCACTGATTTGGCTTCGCTTTCCGAAAACAAATCTGGTAAAAACAAAAGCGTTTCAACTTTATAGCCACCTTTTATGGCTAGTGATAATTCGCGTTTGCCTTCAATTAAAAATTGATTCGTTTTTTTGCGCTGCCTAGACTTTTCCTTTAAAAGTATAAGTTGTTTAATTATTGGATTTTGTGTGCTTGTAATAGATTTATTCATAATTATAGTTGGTCTCAATAGCGTAACGCAACAAATTTAAGCGAATAAATTGAAATTAATTTACTTTATATTAGTAGGTGTTTTTACGTTTAACTTGTTTTATAAGTGAGACTTAGGTTTCTATCAGTGAAAAATCGCAGATGGATGGTGTTTTATTATTCATCTTGAAAGCTTTCCTGTTTTAATATCTTACGAAAGATTACATCTATATTTTTTTTATTAAATTGAACCATACTAAACCATTCCCTCATGAAACAAAAATTACTATTATTTTTTATCGGAATCTGTATTGCATTTTTTGCAACAGATAGACTTAATGCACAATGTACCGTTATTAGTCCAGACTATTTAGAAGATTTTACCTCTATACCACCAGAATGTTGGGATAGTGCTGACAATGGTGATGCCACCACAGGACCAACCGATTTTGGTAGTGGTTTATGGGGAACAGACGGTTTTCTTAACAATGGAAATTCGGGTGCTTATAGAATAAATTTGTGGCAAGGTGTAAAAAGTGATTGGATTTTGTCTCCTGAGTTTGATTTGTCAGGCGGTCCATTTCAGGTGGATTTTGATTTTGGTATAATGCAATATGCGAGTAGTACTGAAGCAGGTACTTTGGGTTCAGACGATCAAGTTCAGCTATTAATTACTGCAGATAGTGGAGCAACATGGGACATACTTTTAACGTATGACTCAAATTCAGTGGTGCCTGTAACAGGTGAACATCCTATAGTTGATTTATCAGCATATAGTGGACAAACAGTGCAGATTGGATTTTTAGGATCTGAAGGGACTGTTGATGATACTAACGATACTGATGTATTTGTAGATAATTTTAGAGTAAGAAGTGTGGTTACTTGCTTTGAGCCTATAGAGATAAGTACTACTCAAGGTATAGGTTCTGCCCAAGTAAGTTGGACAGAAACAGGTACTGCTACCTCTTGGAATATTGAATATGGCCTAGCAGGTTTTACTTTAGGGACAGGAACGTTGATTTCTTATGTTTCATCTAACCCTTATATTCTTACAGGTTTGGTTCTTGACACCAATTATGATGTGTATGTGCAATCAATTTGTGGACCAGAAGACGAAAGCTCTTGGTCGCTACCGCATCAATTTTCATTTGGTTATTGTGAATCTAATCCTACAAGCAATGACGGTGAAGGTGTTACAAATGTAACCATTGGAACTACTGATTTTCCGAGTTTAGGTGATTTAACTTATGAAAATCATACAACTAATGTAGTTAATGTTTTTCAAGGCATTAACAATACAGTAACTATAGATTTTGGGCATTCGTTCACTTATGGTACTAATATTTGGATAGATTTTAATGATAATTTAGAGTTTGAAACTAATGAGTTGGTTTTTCAGGGTGAATCAGAAGGTGTTAATAATCCTCATACTTTAGACGCTTCCTTTGTAATGCCAACAACGGCAACATTAGGTGAACACCGAATGCGAATTGGTACAGCAGATCTTTTACAACAAATACCAGATCCATGTTTTAATGGTGATTGGGCTGTAACTTTAGATTTTACAGTGAATATTGAACAATTAAATTGTACAGCTCCAGAAGCTGATTATGCTGTTGTTATTGATTGTGATACCGATGCCTTTTTTATAGATGTAAGTGTTACTAGTTTGGGTGATGCTTCATCATTAGAAATTTCAAATACCTTAAATGATGAAACTATTTTAGTTACTACAACGGATACCTACCAAGCAGGTCCTTTTCCTTTTCTAAGCTCAGTTAAAGCCATTGTAATTAATGTACAAGATAATAATTGCACCATACAAAGTGAATATTATGAGATTTTAGGATGTCCACCACCAAATGACGAATGTGAGTTTGCTACAGTTGCAACAGTTAATGAGGCATTAACGTGCGATGCGTTGACTTCAGGTACAATTTTAGCAGCAACAGTATCTAGTATGCCCAATAGCAATTGTAATGTAACCCCTAGTGCAGATGTATGGTATTCATTTACTTCAACTAGCGAAATACATAGTATTTCTATTATAAACATAGAAGGTGGCACATTTGATATAGACCATGCATTATATGAAGGTAGTTGCGACACCTTAACAGAATTATATTGTGCAACCACCACGTCTAGTAGTACGCCAAATCTTATCATTGGAAACACCTATTTTTTAAGGGTTTTTACAAGTGCTGATCAACCAGAAACGTCAACCTTTGATTTGTGTATAAGAGAAACACAGACTAATTTTATATGTGAGAATGCCACACCTTTTTGTTCAGATGGTAATGGTTTTGTTACCTCTAATGTTACTGACGTACCAAGTGTTGGCACTGTTGCTTGTTTGGGTTCAACACCAAATCCACTATGGAATATTCTTGAAATTGATGATAGTGGAGATATTCAAATTGAAATTAATCAAATAGGTAATTCAGGAGTTGGTTTGGATGTAGATTTTGCATTATTTGGTCCATTTGAAACTCTTGCTGGTGCTTGTAGTGAGATCATTTTTGTAGACTGTCCTACATGCCCTAATAACACTAATGATCCAAACTTTTATCCTTACGGTAATATTGTGGATTGCAGTTTTTCTACATCTTCCGTAGAGAATTTTACAATTATTAACGCGCAAGCAGACGAAATATATTTATTGCTAACAACAAATTATTCTGGCATTGAAGGGACTGTGTCTCTAAATCAAACTAATTTTGGGGAAGAAAACTCAGGGTCTTTAAAGGCCGATTTTGAAATTGATTTAGGGCCAGATCAAAACTTATGTGATGTAGATTCTTATGTGTTAGATGCATCGACTCAATATGGTGATACTTACGAATGGTATTTTGATGGGTTTATAATCCCAAATGAAGAAAACCCAACACTTACTGTCACAGAATCGGGAAATTATGGTGTTATAGTCTTTAATGATTTGTGTGCTTCTGAATATTATGAAGAAATTACAGTAACGTTTAGTGATTGTGATGATGTTGGTATTATAAATGTAACTGCTTTTTATGATGGCAATGCGAATACGGTTTTAGATGCTAACGAATTATATTTTTCAAATGGCTATTTTACTTATGAAGCAAATAACGATGGTGTAATAAATACCGTTGATTCTTCTACTGGAACCTTCACGATTGCAAGTTATGATGAAACAGACACCTTTGACATTAATTACTATTTCTATAATGAATATACTGATTGTTATGATGCCTCAACAATTTCATTTCAAGATGTTAGTGTAATGTTGGGCGAAAACGCTACGGTAGAATTTCCAATTGTTAATGAACAAAGTTGTGAGGATATTGCGGTTTATGTAATTAATCAACAAGCTCCAAGACCAGGATTTACACATACTAACTTTTTAGTCATTAAAAATTTGGGTGTAGTAGAATCTTCAGGAACGGTTAGTTATACCTTAGATGAAGACTTAATACTTTACAGCACAAGTACAGGTAGTAACTACACTGTTACACCAAATGCAACTGGCTTTAGTTTAGATTTTGTGAATTTACTACCAGAACAAACGATAAGTGTAGTTATTTCATTGCAAACACCAGCAAGTTTAGAAATCGGTGAAATAGTTACTAATACGGCAATCTATACAACTTCTACAAACGATTTAGTATCAGAGAATAACGAGTCTTCTATTACTGAAGAGGTAATAGGCTCTTACGATCCTAACGATAAAATGGAGTCTCATGGAAAAGATATCTTGTTTGATGATTTTGCAGTATCAGATGAATATTTATACTACACCATTCGTTTTCAAAATGTGGGTACAGCAGAAGCTATAAATGTAAGGATTGAAGATATTTTAGATGAGCAATTAGATGCCTCTACTTTTCAGATGTTACGCTCTAGTCATGATTATATAGTCACTAGAACAGCTAATAATTTAGAATGGAATTTTGATAATATCAACTTACCAGCAGAACAAGATGACGCAGATGGCAGTAATGGTTTTGTGTATTTTAAAATAAAACCAAACGCAGGTTATGCTATTGGAGATGTAATTGAAAATTCAGCATCTATTTATTTCGATTTTAATGCACCTATCATTACAAATACGTTTCAAACTGAATTTGTAGAAACATTATCGGTAACAAGTTTTGAATCAGTTAATTTTACTATATATCCTAATCCAGCAAAAGATGAGGTAACTATTCAATTAGCAAATTCTAATTTTGAAACAGGAAAAGTAAATATCTACAACATTCAAGGAAAAGCAATTTTGAAACAAATAACGCTTGAAGAGAACACATCAGTCATTGATATTTCAAGTTTAGAAAGCGGCTTGTATTTTGTAGAATTAACTATAGGAAACACTTCAACCGTTCAGAAGTTAATTGTGAATTAAGCTGAAATAATATTTAATAAAAAAAGCTTCAGATTAGTTCTGAAGCTTTTTTTTTATTAGAGCGATTTTAATTGTTATATTCTTATATCTTTAAAGAATCAAAAGACCTCCATCATGACAAAAAAACTACTTTACCTATTTCTATTCTTAACAATCAGTATAAATTCATTTGCTCAGGTGGCGAATCAGCCAAACGATTTAGAAGTTTGCGATGATGACAATGATGGTTTTGCTTTATTCGACTTAACTTATGCAGATGCTCAAGTTTTAGGAAGTCAAAGTGCAATAGATTTTACAATAACATATCATGAAACGCAGAGTGATGCTACCTACGGTACTAATGCGATAAACGGTTCGTATATGAATATAATTAGTGGGTTTCAGATACTATATGTACGATTAGAAGTTAATGCTACTGGGAATTATGCGCTTACTGAATTAGCCTTAGTTGTAAATCCAACACCTATAGTTACGGGATCAACCCCTTTGGAGTTGTGTGATGATGATGCCGATGAGATTGCTGTATTTGATTTAACTGTAAAAGATACTGAGATTACAAATGGTAATACAGATTGGTCCGTAACTTATTATGAAACCAATGCAGATGCACAAGCACAGACCAACGTTATTACAAATCCAACGGCATATACAAATAATTCAGTAAATGGATATGGAGCTAATCCACAAACTTTATTTGTTGTAGTGACTGATATTAATACAGGTTGTGTAGATTACACCACATTAACCATACGTGTTTTACCAAATCCTTCTGGTGCTATGGGAACTCCAAGTGATATTATGCTATGTGATGATAATAATGATGGAATTACCGATTTTGACCTAACACTAAACGAGGGTGAAATAAATCCGTCAGGAGAGCCCTATACGCTATCTTATTTTATAAATGAAGCTGATGCCTTAGGTAATTTTGCTCCAATTTCAGATCCAACTAATTTTACAAACGTAAGTAATCCACAAACTATTTATGTTAGAGTTGAAAATCTATACGGCTGCTATGCACTTACTAATTTTGATATTTATGTAAATACGTTGCCACAGTTAAATTTAGAAAGTAGCTATGGTTTTTGTGTCGGAGATTCAGTGGTCTTAGATACAGAATTATCTGCTTCAGACTATAGTTTTCAATGGGCAACTGATAGTGGTCCTATACCAGGTGAAATGCAAGCGTCTCTTACGATAACACAACCTGGTTTGTATTATGTAACGGTTGTTGCTTTTTCTGGGTGTGGAACAGTTTCTACTATGATTAACGTAGAGGAAGTGGTTTGTACAGATACGGATAATGATGGCGTAATTGATGCCGATGAAGACATCAATGACAATGGTAATCTAAACGATGATGATACCGATGGTGATGACATTTCAAATTATTTAGACGATGATGACGATGGTGATGGTGTTGCTACTAGTGTTGAAATCAATATTGTATTAGGACGGTCTAATAACACAATACACCAATTTGTAGATACCGATGAAGATGAGATAGAGAATTATTTAGATGACGACGATGATGGTGATGGTGTTCTTACTATTGATGAAGATTATAATAACAATGGCGATCCAACAGACGATGATACCAATAACAATACTATTCCAGATTATCTTGAAAGTTCAGTAGCTTTAAGTTTGAATGAATTTAATGTCACTCGCTTTAACATGTTCCCAAATCCAGCGAAAGAAAACGTAACCATTCAATTGGCATCGTCTAATTTTGAAACTGGAAGCGTAAATATTTACAACATTCAAGGAAAAGTGATTTTGAAACAAATAACGCTTCAAGCGAATACATCAGTCATTGATATTTCAAGTTTAGAAAGTGGCTTGTATTTTGTAGAATTAACTATAGGAAACGCTTCAACCGTTCAGAAGTTAATTGTGAATTAAATTCAACCTTATTTAATACTTAAAGAAGCTTCAGAATTTATCTGAAGCTTTTTTTGTAATGTATTGTATTTATTCACGTCAAAACAATCTAATTAAAACCATATCATGAAAAAAATAGTATACGTATTACTCTTAGCAATCTTATTTACAGCTTGTAAAAATGAACCTAAACAAGACTCTAAAATGGTTGATGAGGTAAAACAAGAAGAAATTACCACAAGTATTTATCCAGAATCTATAACTAAAGTTTTTAATGCTCATGGAAGTATTGATAACTGGAACAAAATGCAATCGCTTTCTTTTTCTATTACAAAACCAACAGGAATAGAAAAGATTACTAAAAATTTAAAAACAAGAGCCGAATTAATTGATACACCAGCTTATACACAAGGATTCGATGGAGAATCTCTTTGGATTAATGAAAAAGATGGTAAAGCATATAAAGGCAACGCTAAATTTTATAAAGGTCTAATGTTTTATTTCTACGCGATGCCATTTGTTTTAGGTGACGAAGGCATTACATATGAAGATACGGAACCATTAATTTTTGAAGGTAAGACCTATTCAGGTATCTTAATTACTTTTGAAACAGGTGTTGGTGAATCTTCAAATGATCAATATAAGATTTTTTACGATGCTAAAACTGGTCAGATGGAGTGGTTAGCTTACACAGTAACCTTCGGAAAAGCGGAAGGAAGTCCAGATTTTCATTTTATAAGATATAATAATTGGCAAACGGTTAATGGACTTGTAGTGCCTAAAAGTATAGATTGGTACAACTATAAAGATAATTTACCAACAGAAAAACGAAATACCGTTGAGTTTACCGATGTTCTACTTTCTGAAAAAGCACCAGATGCTAATATGTTTGTAATGCCAGAAACAGCTAAGATTATTGAGTAATAATGAATTTAGTATTACGATGAGTAAAGTGCTATAATTAAGAGAAAATGAGATTATAAATGTTTACTTCATTCTGAATGATACTGAATGATACTGATTGATAAAAAAAAGCGAGCCTATTGGCTCGCTTTTTTCAGTTAATCTTCTTGATTAGGTTTCTCTGAAAACCGTTTCCAAAGTTCTGTTTGGTGGGTTTCTAGACTTAATTGTCGTCCATCAATAAAAGCATGAGTTAATTGATTGGTTCGCATATCTAAGGCATCACCTTCACTTATAAATAGTGTGGCGCTTTTGCCAACTTCAAGAGTACCATACATATCATCAATGCCCATAATTTTTGCAGGATTCTGTGTAATTAGCTGCAAGGCTTGGGCTTTTGTTAAGCCATGTGCTACCGTTGTACCAGCGTAAAATGGAAGATTACGAGAATTCATGCGTTCCATCTGTCCGCTTGGTTCTAAAGCTACTAAAACGCCAGCATCTACTAATGGTTTTGCGAGTTTGTAAGAGGTGTCATAATCATCATCTTCTAATTCTGGTCTTGAGTGAATTCGTCTTAAAAAGACAGAGACATCATTTTGTTTTAAAAAACTAGCGATATTTCCGGCTTGGTAGCCACCAACAATAGTGATATTAGAAACACCTTGAGACTTCGCAAAATTTACAGCATCAGTGATGCCTTTTTCATCATCAGCATTAATGTATAAACGTTTAGAGCCATCAAATAAGCCAGCTAAAGCTTCAAAAGGTAAATGTAATTCTGACTTATTCCCTTTATTATAACTTTTAGATTCACTGAAGTAATCCGATAGTTCTTTTACTTGCTTAGTGTAATCCTTATTTGGCTTTAAACCTGGATCTTCACCTAACCACCATCGTCCACGACTAAAACTACTTGGCCAATTGACATGGATACCATTATCCATTTTTATAGCTGCATCTTCCCAATTCCAAGCATCATACTGTACCACAGATGAGCTGCCAGAAATACGTCCACCTCTTGGTACAACTTGTCCCAGTAATACTCCATTAGGTCGCATGGACTCAGTAACTTTAGATTCTGTGTTATAGGCGATTATACTTCTAATATGTGGATTAAAAGTACCCATTTCAGATAAGTCATTAGAGGCTTTTACAGCATCGACTTCTACTAAACCTAGAGTGGCATTAGCCACAATAAAACCTGGATAGACGTCTTTTCCTTTGGCATCAATAATATCCATGGCTTGTCTGGTAAGTGGAGTCGTAGCTTCTGGTCCAATGGTTATTATTTTCCCGTTGCTAACGACGATAATACTGTTTTCTATTACAGTACCATTACCAATATGAGCAGTTGCACCAACAATCGCAAAATCTTTGGTTTGCTTTGGTGCAGGTGTTTGCTGTGCGAATCCTAAAGTAACACACAACAAAAACAATAGACTATTTATTTTATTTAAGTTTTTCATTTTAAATCGTTTTTATTGGTGTGAATCCATAGTGTCACAATGCATTAATTTCTCTTCTTTCTTTACTACAGGTTGCGTCTTTAAACCCTTATTTTTATCTTGAAGCATTAAGTTTGTGAGTTCGCTTTTTTCTCTTTTAATAGCTTCACGCATTTGTTTATCCCTAGCTAAATCAAAATACGTTACACCTTCAATAATTGTTTTTTCAGCTTTTGCATAAATGGATAAAGGATGATCGCTCCATAATACCACATCTGCATCTTTACCTGCTTTTAGACTTCCTACTCGGTTATCAAGATGTAAAAGTTTTGCAGGATTTAAAGTGACAAATTTCCATGCTTCTTCTTCACTAATACCTCCATATTTTACAGATTTCGCAGCTTCTTGATTTAAACGACGTGACATTTCTGGATCGTCACTATTAATAGCCACCGTAACTCCTGCGTTATGCATAATAGCAGCATTATAAGGAATAGCATCATTTACTTCGTATTTGTAAGCCCACCAATCACTAAATGTAGAACCACCAACGCCATGTGCTTTCATTTTGTCAGCTACTTTATAGCCTTCAAGTATGTGTGTAAATGTGTTAATTCTAAAATCGAATTGCTCTGCAACTTTCATCAGCATATTAATTTCACTTTGTACATAAGAGTGACAAGAAATAAAACGCTCACCATTTAGAATTTCAACAAGTGTTTCCATTTCGGCATCATGCCTAAAAGGTTTACCACTTTTCTTTAATTGGTCATAAGCTTTTGCTCTTGTAAAATAATCGACAAATACCTGTTCAACTCCCATTCGAGATTGTGGGAAACGCGAATTTGTTCTGCTTCGAGATTGTTTTACATTTTCACCCAAAGCAAACTTTATAAACTTAGGAGAATTGTCATAGATTAAATCGTCTGCAGCTTCTCCCCATTTTAGTTTGATGATTGCTGAGCGTCCACCAATAGGATTTGCAGACCCATGTAAAATTTGAATAGAAGTAACTCCACCTGCTAAATTGCGGTAGATGTCAATAGATTCGTCATCTAAAACATCTTCAATAGTCACTTCTGCTGAAGAATTTTGACCTCCTTCATTTATAGATGACGCAGCGATATGAGAATGTTCATCAATAATACCAGCTGTAACATGTTTTCCTGTCGCATCAATAATTTTTGCATTTTTACTTGAAAGGTCTTTTCCTATTTTTGAAATTTTACCGTCTTTAATTAAGATATCCGTATTTTCTAAAACACCTTCTTTTTCGTTAGTCCAAACCGTTGCATTTTTGAATAATAAAGTTTCTGATTTTGGTTTCTCTGTAAAACCATAGGCTAAATTAGGGTAGGTGATAGGACTCATAAAAGGTTCATCAGAATTATCATTAGCCTTCTTTTTATCCCCTTTTTTATCGGAAGCTTCGGTTTTATTTTTAGTAGCATAGAATGATAATTCATTACCATTTGGTAAAATTGCTTTACCGTTTAGCGAATTATTATTTGAAGCATTAGCCACAATTCTTACAAATTCTTTTTTAGTACTATCTGCAGTTTTAAAAGTGAGGTTGATCCAATCGTCCTTATAATTTAGTTTTGCACCTAAAGTTTGGTCACCACTTACAAGTTTAGCTGTTGGTTTACTTGTGCTTTTTGAGATGGTTAGTTTATAGTCATCACCAGCGAGTTTAAAATCATAGTCACCATCGATGTCTGTTGTATTCATATCTGCAATAACGTTTGCTGTACCTTGTACCCAATTCTCATAGAGTTTGGTTTTCTTTTCAAAAATATCGCCATCTGTGATTAAAAAATTCGCATAGCTTCCAGATTTTAATGTCCCTAAAACATCTGATTTTCCTAATAAAGATGCCGGAATTGTAGTTAAGGCTTCCAAAGCTTTTTGTTTTGAAAGTCCCATTTCAATAGCTTTTAATAAATTAGAAGAAAAGGTTTTGTTTGATTTTAAACCATGCGTCGTTAAAGCGAATTTAATATCATTTTCAGCCAATAATCTTGGATTATGTGGTTGTTGATTCCAAGATCGCATATCGCTTAACGACAATGTACTCGCCAAAAAAGCATCATCAACATCGTAAGCCAATTGAAAATCGATAGGTAGAATTATTGTGGCATTTGTGCCTTTTATTTCATCAATACGTTCGTATTCATCTCCACCACCAACAATAGTGTATTGAATATTAAACGCATCTCCAACTTTATCTGCTCGCATTAAATTAGCTCTACTACCAGCTTCAAAAATTTGAAGTAAGTTCTTGTTTTTGTTTAACGCTTCTAACGATAAATCTTTGGTGTCAATGTTACCTGCTTCGTACCACTTGGCATCATTATACATTTGGCGCAGTAAAGCCATGCTTCCCATAATTGAAGATGGATACGATTGACGTGAGGTAACACTTTTTCTAAATGATAAATGTTGTGTGGTTTCACCATCAACAACTCGCATAGAATTGTCAGCGTTATTATTAAGTGCAATTAAGGCACCTGTACCTCTAACAACACCGTCTGGCATATGCGTATTCACAACTCCAAAACCTAATTTGTGAAGCTCTGATGCAGATTTTTCATCATATTTAAAACTTGCCATGACGTCTTGTTCTGGCATAATGTGATCATTCCAATAATAGCCGCTTCGGCTTGCTCCATATTGTGGACCGTTGCCTCCTCGTTTTGGTTTTTCAACACCAAATGTGGTGTATATGTCAATAAAAGAGGGATAAATGGTTTTTCCTGAAAGGTCAATTTTTGTGGTATTCTTCGGAATATTTACTGATTTACCAACACTTACAACTTTACCATCCTTAATAAGAAGAGTGCCATTGTCTATTATTTCGGTTGGTGATACGTGGATCGTAGCATTTGTAAACGCTGTGTAGTTAGAGTTGTTTGCAATGACTCCAGAATTGCTGGGAAAGTAATCTTGTGCAAATAACGAAAAACTGCACATAAAAATGAGCAGTCGTAACAGAACTTTAATCATATGTTTTTGGTTGGTTAGATTGAATTCTAAAGATAGGAATTATAGCTAAAAGGGTATTCATTATTTCAATACTTTAACATTTTCTAACTTAAGTGAATCCTTTTTAATTAGGGCTACTAGAGATTTAGCGTTGCGTAAAGTTAAGTTTTTAATTGAGAATTATAACGGTTTATCCTCATAATAATTAACCAAAAGCGCAACAACATAACTGTAACTTTTCATACCAGCAGATTGATTGTTTGCTTTTAAAAAACTATCAAATGTTTTTTCAAAGATTGGTTCTATTGGATTCTCGTAAGATTTCCAGAAATCTTGAACTTCTTGGTAGTTTTTTAAAATACCTTTATTTATTGTTAGAAGGATAGTGTCGTAAATATCTGGTTCTCTTTTATATAGTTGCGCTAAACAATACCGAAGCGCAAACGTATAACCTGAGTATTTAAAGTAAATGTCTTCATTATAAATGGCAGCCAAACTACCTATAAAATTTGCTTCGTTTTCGGCAGCATAACCCAATTGATGAGCTGCTTCGTGACAAGATGTGGTTGGAAACTTATAGGTTGAAATTAAGCCATTAACTTGAGCTTCGTTTGTAAATGGATTTAGGTATCCTGAAAACCCCATGTAAGTTAAAGGCACGCTGTAGATCGATTTCTTGATGCTTTTTGGATGATATTCAAGATGCGGATACACTTCAGAAAGTGTTTTGTAGCCATCTTTTACTTTACTGAAAATTTCAGATTTAGTGTAAGGCAACTCAACTTTTAAAGTATCATTTTTTGCTAATTGATGGTGTATACTATTTGATTTTTGAATTAATTTTTCTGTAAACGAAATGAGTTGTTCTGTGGTGTATTCTGCCTCAAGATTTAAAGATTTATAAAGAGGCTGTCTGTAATAATTATAAGCCCAAAGAATATGAAACGCAAAATAAGCGATTGACAACGTTGCGCCAATATCTAGAAACCAGTTTTTGGTGTCTTTAATGATGCGTTTTCTATTTGTAATTAGCCATCGTATTATATAGATTCCTGCTAGTGTGTAGAAAATATCTCCAACCGAAAATGGCACCCAACCAAAAACATAGCGACTGAGTTTAGACAAGAACACATAAAGGCCATTGCTGTAAAATTGCTCAATAAATTCAGGGAAATGCTTCAGAATAGCAATTAATGCAATTTGAATTCCCAAGAATATAACTAAACCTAATTTTTTGTTATTGAGCATAGACCAAAAATAGGAAAAAGATGGGAGTGATTTATGATTTTTCTTGTATAGAAATAGAACTCTAATGAGATTCTGAAACAAGTTTAAAATGACCACATAGAGTTATCCTTATTTTGTAAATTTGCTTTTTTAAAATTATATAAATATGAGTTCAGAAATAAGAGCCTTAGAGCCAAAAGAATTATGGAATAAATTTGCAGATTTAAATGCTGTACCACGACCTTCAAAAAAGGAAGAACGTGTAATTAAATTCATGAAAGATTTTGGAAAGCATTTAGGTTTAGAAACGATAGAGGATGAAGTAGGGAATGTGATTATCCGTAAGCCAGCATCAAAGGGCATGGAAGACCGTAAGCCAATTGTAATGCAAAGTCATTTAGATATGGTTCACCAAAAAAATAACGACACCGTTTTTAATTTTGATGAGCAAGGTATAGAAATGCATATTGAAGGTGATTGGGTAAAAGCTAATGGTACAACACTTGGTGCAGATAATGGTCTTGGAGTTGCAACGATTATGGCCATTTTAGAAAGTGACACTATTGCACATCCTGCTTTAGAGGCCTTGTTTACTATTGATGAAGAAACTGGCATGACAGGTGCTAAAGGTCTTAAAGGAGGTTTACTAAATGGTGCTATTCTTTTAAATTTAGATACTGAAGAGGATGATGAAATAGGAGTAGGTTGCGCAGGTGGAGTGGATGTTACTGCAACACGCGAGTATAATGAAGAAGATACGCCTGAGTTTAAAATAGGATATATAATTACAGTAAAAGGCTTACAAGGTGGTCATTCAGGAATGCAAATTCATGAAGGTTTAGGTAATGCTAATAAATTAATGAACCGTTTATTATTTGATGGTTTTGAGAATTTTGGACTTCGTATTTCTGAAATTGATGGAGGAAGTTTACGTAATGCTATCCCAAGAGAAAGTAATGCAATTGTTGCCATTGATGCGGTACATGAAGCTGCTTTTGAAGCGGAAATGAAAGAATTTGGTGATAGCCTAAAAACTGAATTTAAAACGATGGAGCCAGATTTAGAAATTGTTGTTTCTAAAACAGAAACTCCAGAAAAAATTATGGATTTAGGAGTTCAAGAAGGTTTAACTAGAGCTTTGTATGCGGCTTGGAATGGTGTATATCGTATGAGTCCAGATATTGAAGGTTTAGTAGAAACATCTAATAATATCGCTAGAGTTATAGTAAAAGATGGCCATATAAAAATTGGTTGTTTAACACGTAGTTCTGTAGAAAGTACAAAACTAGACTTAGCAAATACATTGCGTTCTGTTTTTGAACTTACAGGTTGTGAAGTTGAGTTTTCTGGTGATTATCCAGGATGGGCTCCAAATATGGATTCGGACATTTTAAAACTAATGGTGCCAATTTATGAGCGTTTAAATAATGGGGAAAAACCTCATGTTGCAGCTTGTCATGCAGGTTTAGAATGTGGAATTTTAGGAACCAATTACCCTGATATGGATATGATTAGTTTTGGGCCAAATATTAAAGGAGCACATTCTCCGGATGAACGTGCTCAGATTTCTTCTGCTCAGAAGTATTGGGAATTTGTATTAGAGATATTAAAAAATATACCTAAAGCTTAGTTCTAAAGGGATGAGGAACTTCACCTTATTGTTTTAGGAAAAATAATATTGAAATTAGTGCAAAAAAAAAAAAAGACCTGTTAAGTTTTTAAACTGAACAGGTCTTTTTATTAATCAGTGATATTGGCTATTTTTTAATTCCAGCTAATTCAATATCAAAAACAAGGTTTGAATTCCCAGGTATTACAGGAGGATTTCCTCTTTCTCCATAACCTAAATAGTAAGGAATATAAACTCTTGCTTTGTCACCTATTTTCATATTGAGCATTGCTTCTCTAAAACCAGCAATTAAACCAGCGGTTTCGTTGTAAGGCATATCAAAAGGTTTGTATCCACCACCTTTATCTTGTCTTTCGTCATATTTTCCATTCATCTCTGCAATCGATTTCCATGTCGTCCAAAATAGATCTCCATTTTCTAAATAACCAGCACAATCAATCTTTACACGATCTGTAGGTTTTGGTTTTACACCATTGCCTTCGTGTGTAAAAATCATAGCCATACCTGTTGGAGATTCAATTTTACGTCCTTTTAATTCTTCGTTCTTTTTTAAGAATTCAATTTTTGCTAAATCTGCTTTAGCTTTGGCTTCTTTTCTAGCCTCTTCCGCTTTAGCTTGTGCTTCCGCTTTAGCTTTAGCAGCTCTTTCTTTAATTTTAGGTAATTCTTCAGTGAATACTTTAGGTGCATCGAACTTTTTTGCTGCAGCACCTTTTCTAATAATAGTTACTTTCTCAATAACAACATCTTCTAAAGGTTTGTTAGTTTGAGGCTGTACTTTAACATTAGAGATGGTATCTAGCACATTTAAGCCTTTTACTAATTCACCAAATACAGCATGACAATATACTCTAGGATTTGCACAATCTTTTAGATTGCCTTGCTCATCATAGCCATCTAACCAAGGTGTTGCTTTTTCAATAATAAAAAACTGACTTCCGTTAGCATTAACACCAGGATTTGCCATAGATAACATTCCAGGTTTATCATGTCTTAGATTTTCAACAAGTTCATCTTCAAATTTATATCCAGGATCACCACTACCAGTACCAGTTGGGTCACCACCTTGAATCATAAAATTATTCATAACACGGTGAAATGTTAGCGAATCATAATAACGTTTTCCTTTAAATTCTTCTTTTACTAAGGGATGATTTCCCTCTGCTAGTGCAACAAAGTTGGCAACGGTTACTGGAGCCTCTTCAAAGAATAATTTTGCAACCATGGTATCTTTTGAGGTTACAATTTCGGCATAAAGCCCATCTTCTAAATCAGGATAACGTTCTTGGCAAGATATATTAGCCAATACTACTAGTACAACGAATGCTGTAAGCGCTTTTTTAATCATTTTTTTCAATTATAGTGTTTAAAGTTACTTCACAAATTAATGGAACATTAGTTCCTATTTTATATTCATCTCCATAATAACCAAATGCTTTTTGGGATGGGAATATAAATGTAGCTGTTTCGGTAGGTTTTAAGAGTTTTAAACCTTCTCGCAAACCTGTGAACAATTCTTCTTTGTCCATTACATAGGTTTTATTGGTGTTTGCGTAAATTTCGTCGCCTTCAAGATTTGAAACATCAAAAGTGAAATTTATGACGTTCCCAAATTTTGGTTGAATGGTATCACTTTCTATTTTGGTGTTGTAATAATACCAAAAACCACTTTCTGAGGCAATGTAGTCTCTATCTGGATTACTTTTTATTATACCTTGAATTTGTTTATGCTCTAGTTCATTAAGCTTTTTGTTACGTTCTGCAGATGCTTTTAAGAATGAACCAGATTGTACAGATTCTGGCATGCGAGCTTCTGGAGATTTACAGCTAAAACTTAGTAAAGCGATGATAAATACGATGAGTAGGTTTTTCATATTAATTAATTTTAAAGCCCATTTTGGGTATGGGACAACTCTTGTTTATACAGTGGTAATATACTAATAAAATTATTTATAGTTGTTGGCATATCATCATCACTACGTCCACCTGCGGCATTTGTGTGTCCTCCTCCGTGAAAATGTGCTCTAGAAAATTCGTTAACCGAAAATTCTCCTTTACTACGTAACGAGATTTTTATAATGCTATCTTGTTTGTTTTCAATAAAAATCGCAGCAAATATAATGCCTTTTAAGGATAATGCATAATTTACAAATCCTTCAGTATCTCCTTTTTTAAAGTTGAATTCATCTAATTCAGCTTGAGAAAGCGTCATGTAAGCTGTTCTTAATTCAGGAATTACCTTTAGGTTTTGCATTGCTCTACCTAAAAGTTGTAAACGACTGTAACTGTTAGTATCGTATATATTATTATGGATTTGAGAATTCTCAGCACCTTTTTCTATTAACTGTCCTATGACCTCGTGGGTTCTGCTTGTTGTTGCCGGAAAGCGGAAAGATCCAGTATCTGTCATAATACCAACATAGAGGCATGTAGCAATATTTTTATCTATTTTGTTGGTGTCACCAAGCATTTCAATAAAATTATAAACCATTTCGCAGGTTGAAGACATTTTTACATCCGAATACATATACTTGGCATAATCATCTGGTTGTTGATGATGATCTATCATTATTTTAGTAGCTTCAGATTTTTCTAAAACTTCAGCCATTTGATGTCCCGCTCTATGAAAGGCATTAAAGTCTAATGTAAAAATAAGATCTGCTGTTTCTATGAGTGGATTACTTGTGTCTGGGTTGTTTTCAAACTTTAACACAGAATCATCTCCTGGAAGCCATTTTAAAAAATCGGGATAATCGTTAGGTGCAATTATAGTTGCATTGTGATGATATAATTTTAAGTAATGATATAAGCCTAGTGTAGAACCCATTGCATCTCCGTCTGGATTTCTGTGCGGAACAATCACAATGTTCTTAGGTGTACTTAAAAGTGCTTTTATTTCTGAAATCTGTCCTTTATTCATAGTTGACGAAGATACAATTTTTTAATATTTGAAGTACTTGATTAATTAAAGAAATACATTACTTTTGCACCTCATTAAAAAAAAATACATGGCAACTAACAGAACATTTACAATGTTAAAGCCTGATGCTGTTGAAAAAGGACACATTGGCGCAATATTAGAAAAAATTTCAGCTTCAGGATTTAGAATCGTAGCAATGAAATTAACGCAAATGACCAAGGCAGATGCTGAGGAATTTTACGCAATACATAACGAACGTCCATTTTTTGGAGAGTTAGTAGAATATATGACTCGTGGACCAATCGTTGCAGCAGTTTTAGAAAAAGATAATGCTGTAGAAGACTTTAGAACTTTAATTGGAGCTACTAATCCTGCTGATGCAGCTGAAGGTACTATCCGTAAATTATACGCAGCTTCTATTGGAGAAAACGCTGTTCACGGAAGTGATAGTGATGACAATGCAGCTATTGAAAGCGCATTCCATTTTGCTGGAAGAGATATGTTTTAAGCTATATCTTTTATAATATTAAAAAAGACCATCTGTAATAGATGGTCTTTTTTTATTTCCATTTGTTGTGTTTTTTATTGAGTAAAGGCGCTTTGTAAAATGAACTTACTTGTAATTCTGTCATTAAAGATTTGAGTTTGTCGTCTGTTAAATCTCCGTCGAACATAACCGTTTTATGCTCATGGTTTCCTAATTTTTCGCGTATAAATATGCCTGAAAGGTATAAGTTTTTCCAAATAGGTTTTAGGTCATTAATTTGATTTTCATTCTCTATTAAAAATTTGAATTTCTTTAATTCTTCGCCTTTGGTATACAGTTTTATTTCTGCCAAACCATTATGTATAATATCTTTTGCAGAAAATGATTTTCCTTTTATATGATTATAATTTATGTAGATAGATTCTAATTCTGCATAGAATATTTTTGTGGAATTTGTATTGTTTTTAACTTCTAAATAGTCGTCAAAGAATTCCACAGTACCAGTAATATCTTTTTCCTTAACCCAATCTGAAAACTGTTTTCTTATATATGGACCAATAATATATTTGTAGCCAATTAGTAGAATGCCAATAATAAAAGGATTTATTTTTAACTCAATAACTAAGTAAGCACCAGCCATAACGAGTATAAAAGATGTAATAACAGTGACGACAAAGCTGTCTTTTTCCTCCATGCTTTTTTTGTATGTAACAAGTTTAAATGTTGCTTTCATTATTTAATACATTATTTTTAAAGCTGAGTCACTTTAGTAATACAAGTGTAATACTTTATTGAAAAGTTACGGTTTTTGAATAGAATTATATAATAATCACAGTTCATCATATAAAAAATACATTTCAGTAATATCCGTTTTAAAAACCAAGACTTGTATTCGATATTTGTATCAAATAAAAATTAAACCACCATGAATACACTTACCAAAATCATTATTGTTTTTATTATTGGTTCTTTAGGATTTCAATTAGAAGCTCAAGACAATTTCACAATTACGGTGAATGTTGAAGAGGCCAGTAGTAACGATGGTAAAATGTTTATAGCGCTTTATAATGCTGAAAACAGTTTTTTAAGTACGTCTTACAAAGGATCGAAAAGCGCCATAAAAAATAATCAATGTACGGTAACTTTTGAAGATATTCCTAATGGAGTTTATGCGGTTTCAATTTTTCATGATGAAAACGATAATGGGAAAATGGATACTAACTTTTTTGGTATTCCTTCTGAAGATTACGGATGCTCCAATGATGCCAAAGGTTTTATGGGACCACCACAATGGGAAGATGCTAAATTTCAATTAAGAGAAAACAAATCAATAACTATAACACTTTAATATTTATAATAATGAAAAATATAATCATCATCGCATTACTGGTAATATCAGGAATTACTAGAGCGCAAACAAATTTTGAAAAAGGAATGACTAAAGCCGTTACTCTTTGGCAAAATGGTAACATGGACGATGCCGAGAACATGTTTGAACGTATAGCCAAAGCTGAGCCCACAGAATGGTTACCTAGTTATTACATTGCTCAGATTAATAGCTTAAAAAGTTGGAACGAGAAAGACGGATCAGTAATAAAAGCACAGTTAGATAAAGCACAAGAACATTTAGATTTGGCCATGACTATCAGTGAAGATAATGCCGAAATAATAGTAATGCAAGCTCAAATTTTAACCAACTGGGTTGTTTTTGATGGGATGACTTACGGTATGAAATATGGAGCAAAAATTAATGAATTATATAGCAAAGCTTTAGTGTTAGATCCTGAGAACCCTAGAGCAGCATTCTGTAAAGCAGATTGGAGCTTAAATAGCGCAAAATATTTTGGTCAAGATACAGCACCATTTTGTAAAGACATTGAAGCATCGCTAAAACTTTTTGATACCTTTAAACCAAAGAGTGAACTTCATCCAAATTGGGGAAAGGAACGCGCTGCGCAGATATCTGAGTCGTGTAAAGAGTAAATCTATCTTGTAATTGAAAGAAAACAAATGAAGAAATTATTTAAAAGTTTAATATCTGGTTTTGTTGTTGGTCTAGTTATTATGATAATTGATCAATTAATCAGCTACCTTTCTGGAGCTAAAGTAGTGTTTGATGCTAATTTCTTCCGTTCGTTTTTGTATTACTTAATTTACTCAATTCCGCTAAGTTTAGTAAATACTTATTTCTTTCATTATATAAATTATGAAGTAGAATGGAATCGTTACAAGAAATATAAATTAATTATTGGATTCTTTGGATCAATTGTAATTACACTTATAGCTATTTTCTTAGTAAGAGCATTCCTTGAAATAGGTATTGAAGGAGAAACATGGGAAGAGTTTTTAAGCTCTGAAAACTCACAGTTTTATTTTAGTGCGCTCTTAATAACCTTGGTGATTTCTTTGTTTTTTCATGCTGTTTATTATTATAAAGAACTACAAAAATCTAAAGTAAAAGAGCAAAAGGTTATTGCAGGTACTGCAAGTGCAAAGTTTGACGCTTTAAAGAATCAGTTAGATCCACATTTTTTGTTTAACAGTTTAAATGTATTAACAAGTTTAATTGAAGAAAACCCAGAAAATGCACAAAAATTTACAACGTCTTTATCTAAAGTATATCGTTATGTTTTAGAACAAAAAAGCAAAGAGTTAGTCACTGTAGATGAAGAATTGAAATTTGCCAGAACCTATATGTCGCTATTAAAAATGCGATTTGAGGACAGTATTATTTTCGAAATTCCGGATAAAGCTACAAATCCAGACAGTAAAGTTGTACCACTATCATTACAACTTTTATTAGAAAATGCAGTAAAGCATAATATGGTAACATCGAGTAAACCATTGCATATTAAAATTTACGAAGACGGAAATAATCTTGTGGTTATGAATAATCTTCAGCCCAAACAAATTGTAAAGAAGAGTAGTGGTGTTGGGTTAGAAAATATAAAACAACGTTACCAACTACTTTCAAATAGAAAAGTCATCATCAATCAACGAGAAAAGGATTTTGCAGTAGCAATACCTATGCTCTCAAAACAAGTATCAATAATGAGAACAACTCAGAAATCAAAAGAGCGCCTAAACGACGATTATGTTAGAGCTCGTAAACGCGTAGAAGAATTAAAAGGGTTTTATTATAGTTTAATTTCCTATGTATTTGTTATACCGTTTTTAATATTCATTTGGTACACATATTCAAAACATACCATACAATGGTTTTGGTTTCCAATGTTTGGTTGGGGTTTAAGTTTGGTAATTCAAGCTTACAGAGTGTTTATCGATAATGGAGCTTTAGGAGGTGATTGGGAGAAACGCAAAATTGAAGAATATATGCGTAAACAAGATAATAACCGTTGGAATTAATACTTAGCAAAATGGAAACAAATAATACGGATTTGAAATATTTAAAGGCAAAAAATAGAGTTGAAAAGTTGAAACGGTTTTACAACCATTTAACTGTATATATTATAATTAATTCAATAATTACTGGGTTTAAAGTATATAATAATTTAGACAGTTGGGAGAGTTTTAAAAACGAATTATTAAGTTTTGATGTCTTAAGCTCTTGGACGGTTTGGGGATTAGTTTTAGTAATACATTTTATTTCGGTTGTGTTTTTTCAAGATTGGGAAGAACGTAAAATAGAAGCGTATATGAGGAAAGAAAATGAAACAAAACGTTGGGATTAATATATAGAATTATGAAAACACTAGATTCTGATTTAGACTACATAAAGGCAAAAAACAAAGTTGAAAAACTAAAACAATTTTACGTGCATCTTACGGTTTACTTTATTATAAATACCGTAATTACAACAGTTAAAATAAGGCATAACTTGAAGAACGGTGAAACATTCAATGAAGCTTTTTTTGACTTTTCAACTATAATTACTTGGTTAGTTTGGGGAATTGCAATTGGGTTACATGCGTTTTCAGTTTTTGGACTTCCTCTTATTTTAGGTGAGGATTGGGAAGAACGACAAATTGAAAAGTATATGAAAGATGAATTACAAAACGATTAAAGAAAGAAATAATGGAAAAATATCATATAGAACCTTACGAAGAAGAAAGAAGAACCAGTGATTTTAGAAATGAAGAAGCGTATTTAAGAGCAAAGAAAAAAGTAGATGCCATAGTTGGTTTTTATTGGCATTTAGCCGTTTATGTGGTTATCAATATCTTCTTAATTATTCTCATAGGTGTTAATGCTGGCTTTTCAGGCTTTGGTCCTTATGCTACAGCTGTATTTTGGGGAATAGGATTAGTATTTCATTTTTTGGGTGTTTTTGGTACAAATTTTCTCTTCGGTAAGAATTGGGAAAATAAAAAAATTCAAGAATTTATGGATAAAGAAAATGAACATTGGGAATAATTCTAATATTATGACAAAAGAACTTAAAGAAAAGCAGCAACTAATAAATGCAAAAGATAAGGTTAGAAAAATAAAGATTTTCTATATTCATTTAGCTGGTTATATTATTGTTGTGGCATTGCTTTTATATAATTTATATATTGTAGCAGGACCATATAAAAACAACATTATCAGTTTAAATCTAAGTGTCTTATTTGCTTGGACCATTTTTATAATTATCCATGGAATAAATGTTTTTAAACAAAAACAGATTTTTAAGAAAAGTTGGGAGGACAAGAAAACAGAACAATTTTTAAAAGATAAAGAAGAAGAAACCACCTTTTGGGAATAGACAGATTAGTTATTAAATAAATTAAAAGAATGAATGTAATCATAATTGAAGACGAAAAACCATCAGCAAGACGACTACAACGTATGCTAAAAGCCTTAGAAATGGATGCTGAAACAATGTTGCATTCGGTAGAAGAATCTATTGAATGGTTTCAGAATAACGAGCATCCAGATTTAATTTTTTTAGATATTCAATTGAGTGATGGTTTGTCTTTTGAGATTTTTGAAGCTATAGATATAAAATCGGCAGTGATTTTTACAACCGCTTATGATGAATATGCTTTGCAAGCTTTTAAATTAAATAGTATTGATTATTTGTTAAAACCCATTGATGATGAGGACTTACAAACGGCTGTCGAAAAATACAAAGGAAGAACACCGCAAAAGCAATCGGTTACCTTAGATTTTAATGATATTAAAAACCTATTAGTTAATCCTATAGAACGTGAATACAAAAAGCGTTTTTCGGTAAAAGTGGGTCAACATTTAAAGCTCATAAATATTGAAGATATAGAATGTATCTATAGTGAAAATAAAGGCACTTATGCCTATACAAGTGAAGGTCGAAATTATCTTTTAGACGCAACTTTAGATCAATTAGAAGAAGACTTAGAACCCAATGTGTTTTTTAGAATCAGTAGAAAATTTTATATAAACATCAATGCCATAAAAGATATGGTGAGCTACACCAATTCTCGACTTCAAATAAAACTAAACCGTTTTAACGAGCAAGATATTATAGTTGCAAGAGAACGTGTAAAGGATTTTAAAAATTGGTTAGAATAATACCAGTTAATTTTTAAGTAATTAAAAAGAAAAGATTAGCTGTTATAGTTCATTAAAAGCTATCTTAATAAAATAAATTAATCGTTTTTCTTTTGGTCATCTATTCTATTGTCATCAAAAGCAGATGGTAATAATTTAGGGATAAACTTTATAAAAAGCGGTAAAAGTAACATGCCTCCAGGTAGCATAAAAATAGCCAAACTAGGAATAGATTTAAAGATATCTAATAATTGAGTTTGAATTTTTTTCTGTTCATCATCAGTAAGGTTTCGTTGTGTAGATTGCGCAAGTAGTGTCATGGCTTCCTTACTTTCTGATAATTCTTTTATTAAACGCTTACTATTTCGGGTAATAAGTTTAGCAACGACTTTACTACTATTGTCATAAAAACTCTGTGCAAGATTTTTAGAACTTAAAAAGGCTACATCGTCTTTGTGCTCATCATAAAATAAATTAATATCATTCATAGACTGCGCAATGATATCAGTATCTATGGTTAAATCATTTTTTAAACGCACTAAGAATTCTCGTTCTTCTGTGTCAATTATTTTATCTGTCCAAGACGCCATACAAACGAGGTCTATGACATATAATTTTTCAAAAGGCGCATCTATAAATGAAACCGCATCTTTATAAGACGGCAATTCTGCATTCTTTTGTCTAATAGAGTCTTCAAATAGTTTTATGAGGTTTTCGTCGTATTCTGTTTTTTCAGATTTATGATCAATAACAGAGAATACAATCGTTTCTAATGCAGATTCAAGATTGTTGACATAGTTTTTTATGTCATTTTCATTCTTTAAAAATCGCTGAAAACCTAAAACGTCAACAAATAAAAGGGCATTAATTAAAAAATAATTAAAGTTTTTGGTGATAAAATTATCATCGATATGAATGCGCTTATGAATCATTTTTTCTAATAAACTATCTGGAGTTTTATCTCCAAACAATTCTTCAAAAAACGAGCGTTTTTGATCGCTAATAGCTTTGTAAAATCTAATTAAGCTATCTATAAAATCGTCTTGAGATTTCTCCTTTGAGTAAACAAAATAATAGGTGAGAAGCAAATTAATTTTACAGCGCTCTTCTTCAGTGAGATCAAATGGTTTAACGATATCTAAAACCACTTTAATGTTACTTCCATAAATAAATCCAGCTTGTTTTAAGCGGTTGTAAAACTCATAGGTATCAGTCTCAGCGTAGTTCGTTTCTGAGACTTGATTGAGTAATTTTTTTATCCAGCCATTAGCTGATGGATTCATAACATCTTATTTGATGTAGCAAAGGTAAATTTTTATACCAAAACTCCATGATTTTATTTCGTTAACAAAATTTTAACAAAACCGCCTATTTCATTTTTTCGTAGGTAGATCAGAGACACAATTAATTAACAAAAATCTCAAAATTATGAAAAAAACAAAATTTTTAATTTCAACAGCAGTACTAGGTATTGCGACATTAGTAGCAATTGCTGCAGATCACATTGATGCGCCTGCTGTGCAAGGTGGTACAAGTGATATCACAGATTTTTACGCCTTTGAAGGTGAAGACGATTCTAACATTGCATTTGTAGCCAATGTACAAGGACTGTTAGGTTCTGGGAGTGATACTCAAAACGCAGCCTTCGATGAAAATGTTCTAATAGAATTTAACATTGATACCAATGACGACAAAATAGAGGACTTAGTGATCCAAGCCACTGCAAGAGATGGTAAAATGTATTTTTTCGGACCAGTTGCTCCATCTCAAACAGGTTTAAATAGTACAATTGCTTCTACAACAGCAAACCAAGCATCCGTAGATATTTCGGCTTATGGAGAAAGCGCAACGATTGAAAATGCTAATGGCATGAAATTTTTCGCTGGCCCTAGAGATGATCCTTTCTTTATGGATTTTGCACAGTATGGACAAATTATAGCAGGTAATGCTTCAAGTTTTAATAGTCCTGGTACAGACACTTTTGCAGGTACTAATGTTATGTCTATAGTAGTTGAAGTGCCAAAATCTATGATTGGTGGTTCAGGTACAATTAATACTTGGGTAGAATCTAAAAGAAAACAATAATTAAATTTTAAAAATTAGAACAGATGAAAATTAAGAATATAAAACTTTATACCATTGCAATTTTAGTGTCAGTGACAGCTTTAAATTGTAATAACGACGATGATATTAATATATCAACAGAACCAACTTTTAGCGGAACATATGCACAAGAAGATCAAATGGGAAGACCAGCAGTAAACACTGTTTTTGTGTCTAGCGGAATGAAAGATGCTTTTAATACAACAATTCCTTCAGAACAAGGAGCGTCTTTTCAATCGATGTTTCAAACCAATTTAGAAGGATTGAGTCCTGCTTATAATACACCTACAGATGCAAATGCTTTAACATTAACATCTGCTCAATTTACAGGTTTATTGGCTACAGATGTCCTAAACGTGTCTTTAGATGGGACAACTACTTTCTATGATGGAACCAACGTATTAACAGGTAGAGCTTTAGCTGACGATGTTATTACTGTAGAACTGTTACTGATTTTTGGTGGTGAAGACTTCTCAGAAAATCCAGGACTGTCAAACGATAATGTAGATGCTAATGATAAAGCATTTTCAACTTCATTCCCTTACTTGGCTTCGCCTTGGTAGACTATAAATCTTAAAATCTTGAAGTAAGGTTAATGCGTTACTTCAAGATTATTTTAATAAAAAACTCAAAAACCTATAACCATGATACTCAAAAAAATCTTTCCCTTTATTTTATTAGTAGCAGTGTTTAGTTGCAATTCTAAACAGGTGACTAATGTAGAAGACTACAATACGTATTTAACAAACACAGTAAGCCAAACTGAATTATTGGCATCAGCACAAATTTGGACAGACAAAATAGAAGCGAGCCCAAATCAATTTCCTTACTTAGGAAAACGCGCAAGTGCGTATTCAAAGCTATTTAGTGCAACAGGTAACATAGATTACTTAAAAAAAGCCGAGTATGATTTATTGGAAGCCATAAAATTTACCAATGAGAAAAACGGTTCTTACCTAAAAAGTTTAGCTGCAAATTATATTTCTCAACATCGTTTTAAAGAAGCTTTAGAAAAATTGAAACGAGCTGAAACTATAGGTGATAAATTAAACGGAACAAAAAAAATGCTCTTTGATGTGCATTTAGAATTAGGAAATTATATTGATGCAGAATCTTACTTAGTAGATATAAAAAACAATTCTGATTTTGATTATTTAATTCGTTTAGCAAAATGGGAAGACCATAAAGGAAATTTAGAGGGAGCCATTGAGAATATGGAGAAAGCTACAAAAATTGCAGAATCCTCCAATCTAAAAGGTATGAAACAATGGGCTTACACTAACTCGGCAGATTTTTATGGACATGCAGGCGATATAAAAAAATCATATAAATATTTTCTGAAAGCTTTAGAGTTAGATCCTACAGATGCTTATGCTAAAAAAGGAATAGCTTGGATTGTATATTCTTATGAGAATAATGCAGAAGAGGCTTTACATATTTTAAATCATGTTTCAAGTTATTACCAAGCTCCAGATTACGAATTACTAAAAGCTGAGGTTGCAGAATTTCAGGATAACATAAACTTAAAATCTAAATCTTTAGAAAATTATCAAGTAGCTGTTAGCAATAAGCAATATGGTGACATGTACAATGCGTATAATGTGACGCTTTTTACCGACGATTTATTATTACCAGAAATTGCTATGGACTTTGCAACCACAGAAGTGGAAAACAGACCAACACCATTGTCTTACGATTTATTAGCTTGGAGTTATTTTAAACAAGGTAATGTTGATAAAGCAAATCAAATTATTGAAGAATTTGTAGATGGTAAAACTTTTGAGCCAGCCGTATTATATCATGTTGCTGAGATATATAAAGCTGCTGGTAAAATGGAAGAATTAAAACCTTTAAAGAAAGAGTTAATGGCTAGTTTGTATGAATTAGGACCTTTAATGGAATCTAAAATCAACCAACTATAGATATGAAAAAGCAAATTTTAGCAACCCTAATATTTGGGTGCCTTTCATTAATAGTAACGGCTCAAAATCTAAAAGGATTAGTAGTTAATGAACTCAATCAGCCATTAGAAGCTGCATATATTTATAATCAAACTGCAGAAAGTCATGCACATACCACAGAAAATGGTGTATTTGTAATTGTTAATACAAGCATTGGTGATTCTATTAGAATTGGCTTGTTAGGTTATAAAACAAGATTTATAAAGGTAGATAATACAGAGAATCTTAAGATTACTCTCGAAGAAAAAACGTTTCAATTAGATGAAATGGTAATTACTGAAGAGCTAAATACCGTAAGCACAATTTCTCGACTAGATTTAAACGTAACACCTGTAAATTCTTCTCAAGAAGTATTACGTAAAGTACCTGGATTATTTATTGGTCAGCATGCAGGAGGAGGAAAAGCAGAACAGATATTTTTACGTGGGTTTGATATAGATCACGGAACAGATATATCACTTTCAGTAGATGGCATGCCAGTGAATATGGTGTCTCATGCACATGGTCAAGGGTATAGCGATTTGCATTTTGTAATCCCAGAAACGGTAAACAAAATTGATTTTGGTAAAGGAGCTTACTATGCACAACAAGGTGATTTTAACACTGCTGGTTATGTAGACTTTAAAACAAAAGATTACTTAAAAGACAGTGAAATCTCATTTTCTGTAGGTCAGTTTAATAGCTTAAGAACTGTTGGTTTATTTAATTTAATGGAGAATACTAAAAACCAAAATGCTTATGTGGCTATGGAATATATTGCTACTGATGGTCCTTACGATTCACCACAAAATTTTAATCGTTTAAACCTTTTTGGTAAATATGTAGTGTTTTCACCAGAGAATGATAAACTGACTTTAACGGCATCACATTTTACAAGTCGTTGGGATGCTTCTGGTCAAATTCCTCAGCGCGAAGTTGATAATGGCAATATTTCAAGATTTGGAGCTATTGATGACACAGAAGGTGGTGAAACAGAACGTACTAATTTCAATGTTACGTTAGATAAATATATTAATGATAACACAAAACTTAAAGCTAATGCATTTTATGCACACTATGCTTTTGAGCTGTATTCAAATTTTACCTTCTTTTTAGAAGACCCAATAAACGGAGATCAAATAAAACAAAAGGAAGACCGAAACATATTTGGTGCAAATACGTCTATTTCTCACACTACATTTTTAGGTGAAACAGAATTAGTACTAACATCAGGTATAGGTATTAGACATGATATTTCTGATGATGTAGAATTGTCTAGAACTTTAAACCGAAGTACAACTTTAGAAAACATTCAATTAGGAAATATTAATCAAACTAATATTGATGCCTTTGTTAATGCTGAATTTGAATTTGGAAAATTAAAAATAGCACCAGCTTTAAGGTTAGACTATTTTAAGTTTATGTACAATGATGCGCTTCAAACTAATTACGAAACCTTATCTGAAACTAAAACAATTGTAAGTCCAAAATTAAATTTCTTCTATAATGCACAAGATAATTTACAACTGTATTTAAAATCTGGATTAGGATTTCATTCTAACGACACTAGAGTAGTTGTAGCTAATGGAGGAGAAGCTATTTTACCACGTTCTTATGGAGCAGATTTAGGAACCATTTGGAAACCGTTTCCGAAACTAATTGTGAATTCTGCACTTTGGTATTTGTTTTTAGAACAAGAGTTTGTTTATGTAGGTGATGCAGGTATTATAGAGCCAAGTGGAAAAACAAGACGTTACGGATTAGATTTAGGGTTGCGTTACCAGCTTAATGATTGGTTATTTGTAGATACAGATGCTACTTTAACCAATGCTAGAAGTATAGATGAGCCAGATGGTGAAGATTATATTCCTCTAGCACCAGACTTTACGTTAACAGGTGGTCTATCTGTTGATGATTTTAAAGGGTTTTCAGGTGGTTTGCGTTTTAGATATTTAGATGATAGAGCTGCAAATGAAGACAATTCTATAGTTGCAGAAGGATATATGGTTACAGATTTTAATGTGAATTATACGTGGAACAATACCACCTTTGGCTTGGCAGTAGAAAACTTATTTGATGTGGATTGGAATGAAACACAATTTGCAACAGAGTCTCGCTTACAAAACGAAGCAGCATCTGTAGAAGAAATTCATTTTACACCCGGAACACCTTTCTTTTTAAAAGGAACAGTTAGTTATCGGTTTTAAAAGCTTTCAATAAGTTAATCTGTGGGGAAGCAGATTGGTTCTTGTTGATTGTTAACTAGCAAGAAAGATGCCTCTAAAGTTAGGGTTTAGATGTATCAAATCATAAGTTGATTATGATGTTTTTTGAGTTTTTTTGTTAGGGAAAGCACCTGCTCGAAAGAGTGGGTGTTTTTTGTTTTATGGGATGGTAGTTTTAACACTCATACAACTATTAAAACCACATAAAATTCATTATTTTTAGCACGATAATAAAAACAACTAAACATGAAGAAAATATCCCTTACAATTATTGCCTTTATCATCTCATTTACGTCCGTAATGGCAGATGAAGGCATGTGGTTTTTAATGCATATAGAGCGCTTAAATTATCGCGATATGCAAAAAATGGGTTTACAATTAACACCCGAAGAAATCTACAGTATTAACAATCAAAGTTTAAAAGATGCTATTGTTCAATTTAACGGAGGTTGTACGGCAAGTATAGTTTCAGATAGTGGCTTGGTATTAACGAATCATCATTGTGGTTACGATGCCATTGCAGAATTGTCTACAGCAGAACAAAATCATTTAAAAAATGGGTTTTGGGCAGGTTCTCAGGCAGAAGAAATGAAACCAGAAAGTCTATATGTTCGCTTTTTTGTGAGAATGGACGACGTTTCTAAACGTATGTTAGCTCAAGTTAATGACAGTATGAGCGAAAAAGAACGTGAAGCAGCACTTAACAAAGAGATTGCTAAAATTGAACAAGAAAATAGTGAAGGTGGAAAATATACCGTTTCTGTACGTTCATTTTATCAAGGTAATGAGTTTTACTACTTTGTTTATGAAGATTATAAAGATGTACGTTTAGTAGGTACACCTCCAGAAAATGTTGGTAAATATGGAGGAGATACAGATAACTGGGAATGGCCAAGACATACTGGTGATTTTTCGTTATTTAGAGTTTATGCAGATAATGAAGGTAAGCCAGCAGAATATTCTACTGATAATGTGCCTTTAAAAGCAAAATATCATTTACCAGTAAATATAGATGGTGTAAAAGAAAATGACTTTGCTATGATTTTAGGTTATCCAGGTCGTACAAACCGTTGGATGCCTGCACAAGGTGTTGAGCAAAATGTGAAATATGCATATCCTGCTTGGGTAGAGGGTTCTAAATTAAGCATGGATGTGATGAAGAAATACATGGATGCAGACGAATCTGTAAATTTAATGTATGCCTCTGCTTATGCAGGTATTGCTAACTATTGGAAAAATAGAGCAGGTATGATTAAAGCATTAACGGAGCATAAAACCGTAGAGAAAAAGAGCAAAACCGAAGCTAAATTTGAAAAATGGGCGAAGAAGAAAGATAATAAAGCCACCTATGGAAAGGTTATTGAAAATATCAATAATTATTATAGCTTAACTAACGAAAAAGCAAAGCAAACCAATTATTTATTAGGGATTTTACGTTCTAGTAAATTTTCTGTTTTGCCATATAGAGTTGGATCTGGTTTAAAACAATATGTGAGTGCTAGTGAAGCAGAACGTAAAAACTTATTGCCAAGATTAGAAGCTTTTATTGAAAGTAATTATCAAAATTACCATTTGCCTTTAGAAAAAGAAATTTTAGCAAAACAACTAGGTTTATTAGCATCAAAATCTAACTATTCGCTACCAGAATTGGTTGCTGAAGTAGGGCAAAAAAACAATAATGATTTTACTGCTTATACTAATGCTATTTTCGATTTAAGTTTATTTTCTTCAAAAGAAAGAGCCTTATCATTTTTGCAATATCCTGATGAAGCAATTTTAGAGAATGATCCTTTATTTAAATTATCTAATCAACTATTAGATAAGTATAGAGAAAGTCCAGAAGCATTAGAACAACCAGAAAATGATTTTGAAGCCTCATTTAGATTATTAGTAAAAGGTTTACGTGAATCTGGATTAAGCGATATAAAATATCCTGATGCCAATTCTACATTACGTTTATCTTACGGAAAAGTGAGAGCTTTACCAGCAGATAAAAGAAACGATGCTAACGAAAACAACTACACAACGTTTCAAGGTATGATTAAAAAATACAAGCCAAACGATAGTGAGTTTGATTTAGATCAAGGTATGTTAGATATTTACGAAAAGAAAGATTACGGTCGTTATGCTAATGAACGTGGTCAATTACCAGTAAATTTCTTAACAGATAATGATATTACAGGTGGTAACTCTGGTTCTCCTGTTGTAAATGGAAAAGGTGAATTAATTGGTTTAGCCTTTGATGGAAACATTGAAGCTATGGCAGGTGATGTAATTTTTGATAAAGATTTACAACGTACCATTAATGTAGATATTAGATATGTACTTTGGTTAATAGACAAATACTCTAACGCCAAACATATTGTTGATGAGTTAACGATTATTAATAACTAGTCTATAGCAATTAACACAAATAAAAAGCGACCTGAACTTCAGGTCGCTTTTTTTATGTAATAATGTTATTTAGTTCACTTTTAAAGCAATGTACTTTATGTCTAAAATTACGCACAGAATGTTCAACTTGTGATTATTCTCACTCAATAATGTTTTTTTTTAGTGTTACGACTAATTTTATGCAATTTTTAATGGGTTTTATAATACTAATCCAATTCCTAAATTAATTGTGGTAGGTTCTTTTTCATTTTTAAAGTCAATATATTGAGTTAAATCCGAATCAGGATCGTTGTTCTTTATGGCATTAAAATATTGATTGATTTTTAGAAGAATAAAGCCTTTTTTATCTGCTGAAAATGATATGTTTTTTTTTAATTGAATAAAAGCACCAAAACTTACAGAATTATAATTGTCCTTTATGTTCTTGTCATAACTCACTACAGAATTTTCATAGAATACTGGGTCATTAGGATCAATAAAATTAAATTGAGAAAGATCGATTCTGGTCTCGCCTTTTTCTTTTGCTGCAATTAAAAAACTTGTAAATCCTCCAATACCTAATTGATACGATTTGTCTTTAGAAAAATGAAAGTTAAAATTTATTGGTGTTTGAATTTGGCTAATATTGCGGTTGCCTTTATTAGTAGTTGCGGCAACTTTATCTTCTACAGAAAACCGATCGAGATAATAACCGATTCCGAAATCTATAGATAATTTTTCGTTAAGTGAATAATTTAGGCTGGGTAAAATATAAGCTCCTATATTTATTGAAGATTTAATTTTAGGACTTCCATCAACATCAGTATTAGTGAGTTCACTTGTTTTTGGAATTGAAATCGTTGGTCCTAGTGATAATTGAAAATTAATTTTGTTGTCTTGGGCATAAGTCTTAATGCAAAAGCACATCATAATAATTAGTAAAAATCTTAGTGTCATGGTTGGCTTTAGTTTTATGTGAGTTATTAGGAATGATTAGTTGCGAGGTTAAGTATGTAATTTAGCAAATAAAAATCTAAAATAACTGAACTCAACAAACTAGAGAAGTAAAATTTGATAGTTTCTAAAAAGATTAGCTACCACAATAATCGAGATATAATTTGAATTTTAAGATGTTATTGTTCCATTATATATGTTTTGAAAGCATTAAAATTCACATTAGTAATTTCTTTTTTTGAAGGATAGCTATGACCGTAAAGTCCTAGATAGATTGGAATAGGTTCTATCGCTTTTTCTCCCTTTTCTTTAGCTTTTAATTTGATTGGTAACAAAACGTCTCTTTCTACTGCAATACTGAAATCTGACCATCCATAATTATATTCAGATTTACATTTTCTGCAAGTCCATTTTTCATTTGAATTTTCAGGTCCGTTTTTAAGCGTTTCGATTTCAAAATAAGGTTTTACTTTTTCAATTAATAATGTGGTGTCCCAAGCTTTAAAAGAAGCTCTATAGTTAATACAATTTATTCCAACTATTTGGAGAAACCTTGGATATTGGCAAGCACATGAATTTCCTTGATAGTAATATCCAATAGCTTTTTCTAGTAATTGAGATACTTTATTATATTTTATTTTAAAATCGTCCACAGGTTTTGGTCAATTATTTATTAAAGTCTGCTTTACTGTAATTAGTTGCAATAATCTGTATTAGATGTGGTTGTGTATGATTTAGGGATATACCTAATCCCAGTTAAAAGAATAAAGAAACTTAGAAATGATTTTGGTAAGTGGGAGAGTACTAGTTATAAATTATAGCAGTGTTTTTGTTTTATTCCTTTTTATTGTATTTTTTATGTACAACATTTTTCTTTTCTAAAATGGCATAAAATTTTCTTGGTGATATTTTGAGATCTTTGGTGATATCACTTACTTTTTTCTTTCCTTTTTTATAGAGTTTTAAATTCTCATTTACCTTTTTATTAAAGTAATGAGTTTCCAACTTTTTAACAATTTGCAATTCCGTCAAATTTGATTCATTGGCATAGTTTTCAATTTCCGATTTAATTTTTGATAAATTACTCATATAAGTTTCGTTTTTAACTTTTTGCCTCAATAAATGCTTAAGTTTATGTTGGGTTTATTGTGTGTTAATGAACTAAAGATAGTGAATTAAATCTTGTGTGAAAAATCCATAAGGATTTTCATGAGTAGGCGAGGAGTCGTTATTAATAAATCATAGTATTAAAAGCGGTTTGTATTACGTTATGCTATTTTTATTTATCCATTCTTCATATGATACTATTCCTAACTCTGGTTTTGCTTCGCCATCCAAAATTGCAATAAATTCTAAATAGTGACCGTCAGGATCAGAAAAATAAATTGCTATTGCAGGCATCCATGCAAAAACCATAGGCATATCTGTTCCATTATTTAAAAAGTTATAAGGTTTTAATCCGTGTTCATTTAAAAAATCAGTTGATTGGTTTAGAATAAATTCTTTATCGCAACGAAAAGCAAAATGTCGTTTTTCTATTTCTGATTTTGGCTTTTCCCAAAGTCCCAACATGGCTTCTTTTGGTTTTCCAATCCAAAAAAATGCGACACGCCTTTCTTCTTCAAAATGACATAGTTTTAGCTGTAGTACATTTTTATAAAAGTCTATTGATGTTTCTAAATTCTCAACAAATAAGTGAGTTTCATAAAGTCCTTTTATCATATTTTTTGATATTTATACTGTTCGCTTTTTGCTGTTAATAAGTCAAATTTAAAAGTTTACTGGACTTACAAATGTGCCATAAGTGAGATTGCGTAACTAGTGGTTTGTGCGTTTTAACCACGCTGTTTTTCGTGTTCTTTAGCTAATTCCGTTATCATATTTTCAAAATCTGAATATTGTATTTCAAATTCATCATAAACTTCGTGGTCCCAGAGTACAATAGGATAATTATTGTTTTTACAATTGACCGTTGTATCAAAACATAAAAGTCCCCAATCACTCCAATTGGCAAATGGAATTCTACCTGTATCAATTAAATCTTCACTTGGGTAACCATTAAAAATCATTTTCATTATTTCTGCACGCCAAGTTTTAATAGGATTTGAGCAAAATGAACAATCTGAAATGTATAATTCGTAAAAGTGTTTATATTTTAGAAAAGCTCTGTAGCTCAATGGTAATTTGTGTCCGATTTCCTTTTCTAATTCGTTTAACTCTAAATCTGTTACAGTACTTTTAATTGGCAACCACTTATTCCACTCTCGGTTTTCGAGATTTGTTTTATCAGCCATCTCAGATTCAATTTTAATAGGCAATGAATTTATCTCGTTAGCAATAAGTTCGTTTAAATATTTGTCAATTATTTCTTCCAATTTTGTGTGTTTTTAATGATTTACAATAATTGTTTATGGTTAGTTACGTGGTTAGGCAGCTAATTTAGCAAACAAAAATAAATGCGATAAAATCCTGAAGAAAATTTACAAATTAGCAATGACCTAAGCAATTAATTGTACCCAATGTTTCCTGCAGGCTTTATTCTTAACTCAATTATCTTCTTTCAAAACACTTTTTATTTCATTTATGTCTCCATCTATCGATTCAGGAATTTTCAATCCTAAAATTTCACACATTAATGGATAGATATGAATGTTTTTTATAGAAGGTATTTCATATTCATTTTTAAAAGCTGGACCATTTGCATAAAATATGCCATGCATCTCTTTGTATTTGCTATCATAGCCATGAACGCCAAAGGTTGTAACACCTTCTTTGATAAGCGCATCTTTACGTCTTTGATTCCAAAAATGATAACCGTAATCTGGTATTAATTGTATTGCTCCCCAATTTTTATTTGTTGGGATGTACTCAAAACCTGGTGTGTTTTCAGTTTTATAAGCTTTGAAATTATTTTCCTTTTGTCTTAAATAGTGTAGTACAGAATCTATTTCAACCTCTTTTTTTGGATGAATATTTACTATTGTACCATTTTCAATTGTCATGAATAAGTCGTCGTTTTCGATAGAATCTATTGGTATTATTTTGTGAGTAGACTGATTTCCCATGCCATGGTCAGAAACGATGATAATATTTACAGGAAGCCCAGTTTCTGATACTCCTTTAAACAAATCGCCTAAATTTTTATCTAATTCTAACAATGCTGTTTTCATTTTATCGTCATCATTAGTACCATATTGGTGTCCCAGATTATCCATGTCACCAAAATATAAAGTGATTAAGTGTGGTCTGCTTTTCTCCTCTAAATTCAACCAATTTATAGTTTGATTAACGCGTTCTTCATTTTTAATGCTATTATCAAATTTATAGTAGTATGTTGGTCTTATACCTTGAATGGCTGCTTCTGTACCTACAAAGAAATAACTGGCAGTTATAATATCTGCTTTATTTGCCTCAACCCAAATAGGTGAACCTCCATAAAAACTCCCGTCATCTGCCATTTTTGGATTCCTCTTATTAAATAGAGTGTCTTTTTTATAATCATAAAATATATTTCCTATTATGCCATGCTTGTCTGGATAAAGTCCTGTAGCAATGGTATAATGGTTGGGAAATGTTTTAGTAGGAAATGAGGGGATTAATGATTGTGACTTAACGCCATTTTTAATGAATGCACTTAAATTAGGTGGATTGTATTTTTCTACATAATCCCAACGAAAACCATCAAGTGAAATTAATATTAAGTAAGGTTTTTTTTCAACAACGTTTGAATTTGTTTTGGTAATAGAACCAGGTGAACTTGTTATTTTTCTATTACAGGAAAACAATAATATCATTCCCATAATAAAAACAGATATTATTATTATGTTACGTTGTTTCATTTGAGTTCGTTTTTTAGGTTCTAAGTAGCATAGTGCGTGTATGTGTTAGTTGCAAGGTTTAGAAACTAATTTAGCAAATATAATAGAATATAAAATCAGAGCGTATTTTTTGTAAGGTATCTATAAACCAGGTAATTAATTATGAATGGTGTTGTAAGAAGTTATTTAAATCTATTTTTCTTCTTTTTAAAGTAATTTTGAACATTTGGTTTTTGTTCAGTTTGTCTAAATTCAAAAATTTTGTTTTCAGATTTTATTTCATTTGTTCTGAATTCCGTTTCACTTTTTATGACAAAACTTGAGTCCGATTTTATAATTCCATTTAGCTCGTATAAATAAGCTGAATTAAAAGAATCTTTTGTTGGATTTTGCATTTCAATTCGGTAAAGTTGAATTTTAATACTATCCTTTTCGATTTGAGCTAATCCTTTACTTCCAATATCATCAGGTCTAAATCCGCAAATACGTTTAGTCCTTTTTTCAATAGAATTTTGCGATTTCAGCATCAATTCAATTGTTTTATGTGCACTTTCGTATGTGTTGTCATAGTTATCTTTTTCTGCACAATAATAATGTGAAAGTCCATTAATTCTGCCAATTTTGACTACAAAACCATCTTCATAGATAAATAAAACGGATAGATGTTTTATTTTATTTATTCCAGTTTTTTCTATGTATTCGTCAATAAAAGGTGGTGAATTTTCGCCATATTCAAATTCTGATTCTGCAAAATAATATCCATTTAGTTTTAATGATTTTTCTGTTAATGAATTGTCCTCAAAATCAATTAGTTTGTCCTTATGATGCGTCTTAAAAATTCCACAAGAATTAATTGTAAAACAAACCATAAATAAGATGAATATCTTGTATTTCAATTTTTTAGTTTTAATTTCTTACGGCGATTACGTATAACAAAACAGCAATATCCTACGATTAATTCTAAAAATAGCAATTATTTTTAGACTGTTTTGTGCACGGTTTTTTTTTGTTTTATGATTTCGAATATTCCCAAAGTTAAAATTGTTAATATTACGCCTTGAAAGAATAGCGTTCCAATGCTTAATGCGAATAAATCTATTAATTCAACATTACCATTTTCTAATTCAGTATTTCTGTTTCCAGGTAAATAATCCCGATGAAAACTAGTCACAATAATTACAAAACGCTCAAAATACATTCCGCTTTTCATTCCAAATGCGACTAAAATCACATACCAAAATTTTGATGCCAATTTTTTAATAAATAGAGTCAGAGGTAAAATTATAGCGGATACAAACATTATCCAATATGCCCAAGCATAAGGACCAGTTGCTCTATTAATAAAAGCATATTCCTCAGGGTTTTCAGTCGTTGCCATTCCAATTAGATAGAAAGTCCAAGTAATTATTGTGTAGAAGATAATTGTCCATCTAATTAAATTAAGGACTTTTTTTGTTTCAAATCGGTTTTTAAAAATCAATTCAACATAAATTAAAGTCAGAATTATAGGAATTAGGCAGTAAATCAGATTAGCATCAAATATTGCAACAATCCTTTTATATAGTTCCATTTTTTTTTTTTTTTTGTTTTCAGTAAGCTGCTTCTCTAATTTTGCCTAACTGTTTTTTGTATGGTTAGTCGCGTGGCTCAGTAACTAATTTAGTGAAAATGGAACGAACCAAAGGAAATTCTTAAGGAATTTCCAAGTAGGCTATAAACAAGCAATTAATTATACACCTTGCTAGCCTATAGCTTTTTGTTTTCAGTCCTTCTCTAAGTGGTTTATTAAAGTCATTAAAATCTTTTCGTTAGCTGGAATAAAATAATTCATAAGTGAAAGATATTTCGGATTGTTTTTATATCCAATTCCAAATGATTTAACTTTTGTATAACCATCCTCCATTTCGTCAAAATAAATAACATTATAAAAGTCTTTTGCTTCCTTTTTCATAAATTCAGGGAAATTATCGGTAATTTCTGCTTGAAGTGTTATCAATCTTTTAGGGACGTAATTTATTATGTGAGTAACAATTGTGGTACTGTCTCCTATTTTTCCTTCTTTGTTGTAGTTTGATTTAATAAATCCACCAACACTTAAATCTATTTCAGCAAGCGGTGCCGCCCAACTTTCATAACCTTTTTTTGTGGTGTATGAGTTCCAAACTGAATCAATTGGTGATTTCACCATGAATTCTTGTATTAAAACTAATTCTGGCGTTTTGGTAGAGTCAATTATAGATATTACTCTTTTTAGTTCAGGTCCCGCTTTATCTTGTCCAAAAGTAAATGAAGTTATAAGGACAAACAGAAGTATTATCAGTGAGTTTTTCATGTCAATTAATTTATTATAGTTCTTGTGTTTCCTTAAATTTTTGGCAACGGTCTAGGATGTGATTTCGTTGTGTGTTTAAGCATTAAAGTTAGCAAATAAATAACAGATAGGAAGTTAGCGAGGGCTTTTGTAATTAGGCTAGAACTAGCAATAAATTATAAACGTTGTTGGCAACTGGATTTATTTTTTTATTTCCAATTCGTTAATATTTATTTTCAGTTTTACAGTCTTTCGATTTTTGTAAATCCCGTATTCTATTTCTATTTCTATTTTTTTTTCATCTTCGCTAGTCCATTCTACAATCTTTGGATTATAAAAAGGTCCGATTTCGAAAAGATTTTGATCCGGTTTTTCGTCAATTTCAGAAACTGCAATTAGCAAATTATATGAAACTTCCGAATTCGGGAATCCTGCGCTTCCAGTTCCGTTGTCAATTATAAATAATTTTACAGATAAAAAGTTGTCTTTACTAGCTTCAATTAATTGAGAATTATTCAGGATTTTAATCAGCTGAGTGTTGTCAATTTTTTCTATTTTTAACTCATCTTGTCCGAAAGATATTTGTGTAAAACACATAGTTAAAATCATTGTCAAAGTTAGAATAATTCTCATTTAGTTCGTTTTTTTTAGCTTGTTGCCAGCGTGTTTGTGTATGGTTAGTTGCGGATTTTATTTACTATATTTTCGGTTTATTACTTGACTTTAAAGATAAAAAACTAACTTTGAGTAAGCTCTAAAACCGTTATTATTTATACACGGTGTTATGTGTAGTTTTTTATTTACTTAATTTCAAAGTTTTGTGGTCAGTAGGCTTTATAGGTAATTATTCTTTTCAGGATTAATTTATTAGAGGATAATTCCAAAATTTCATATTCGTCATTACTTAAATTTCCAATTTTTATTGTCAATATGCTGTCTTTCTTTTAAAAGAAAAAATCAGTAAACCTAACAACAGTATTGCACCAATAATTAAATAATATTTTAAATAACTACTAGTTTCTGTGGTGATATTAAAAGATGAAGTAGTGTTGTCTGTAATTGCTTCTTCCTTTTTTCCGTCTTTGTTTAAATACCAATGATAGTTTTTTTGAGAGTTATTCTGTTCAAACATCATGGTGTTTGAAACTTTACTAATATCTGAACCCTCGAATATTAATGTGTAACGTGTGGCATGGTTATGTTCTTCATTATTCTTTTCAAGAACAACTTTTAATAAATGTAATTGTTTGTCTTTTGTGTCAAAAATTTTTAACTTCTCTTTGGTGTAACGTAAAAATATGTCATTAATATCTTCTATTGTTTTAGCATTATTATAATTAGAATCGAATGCAATTAAGGCATTTCGAATACTCCATGAAAATTCAGCATGAATTATAGTTTGAGTACCTTCTGTTGTAATATCAAAATAAGCAATATCAGAATCATGTGCATACGTAAAAGGTATACACATGATAAAGAATAAACATGATAAATATAATTTATACATATTTGATTCGTTTTTTAAGATTTTTTTAATTCCCTGGCCCTTGTTGGAAGTCATTAGAAGGTGTTCCTCTAAAGTATCTTGGGATACTTGGAAAAGAATCACCATCAGTCAATATATAATAAAATGTACCATTAGGAAACTCAGGGGTTACACCTGTTCTTCCATTCGCCTCATCAAGAGTTCCAAGTCCATCAACATACTCGTAATCTGCAGAATATGCACCATTGTACTCAGAGCAAGGTGCCGATACACCATCTCCAGGTCTATCACCTGTTAATAATTCATAACTTGAGGTCATTTCTATAACAGCAGAGCTACTATCATCAGCATCTGTATATGCGTATTTATAATAAATAGGATATCCATCAGCAGCCCATCCAACTTGTACCATTTCAGTTCCGTCTGCATCTGCAACTAAATCATATAATGTTGGTGTACCATGATGATGATATTTACCAGTAGGCTGAACATGTGAGTAGTTACAGTCTAAACCTATAGGAACATTTAATGCTTCTAAATTCCAATCCCAATTTACATCAGGATCCATAACTCCAAGTTCACTATGTGGCCAAGGTTCAGCTGCAATAGGGTCTAATTCTACACCGTCTAACAAGATTCCAAAAATATATTCAGGACCATTATTGCCCTCTAGCGAAGTTAAATTTCCCGAAAGTACAGGATTTGTAGTTATTGTATAAGTTTCATTCTGTTCGGTAATATCTCCATTAATGAAGGTCCCTACTAAATGATCAGGAATACTATTAGATGTGATAACTCTATCAGATCCATCAATACTAATTGATACAGATGAATCATAAGCTAATTGTGTATCACAAACACCACTTCCTTCTGCCAAGTCTTGTTGAACACAATCAGTAGTGTCTGTATCTGTATCCGAGTCATCATCAGTATTACAAGATACCATAGCTAAAGATATCACAAAAAATGATAAGACTAAGGTAATAAAGCGCATTGATATTAGTTTAATTTTCATAAGTTTATTTTTTAATTATATATTATTCTTTTAGATGTCCTATCTCTAACGAACTTGC
The DNA here is from genome assembly GCF_045063645.1 of Winogradskyella sp. Asnod2-B02-A. Lineage (NCBI taxonomy): Bacteria > Pseudomonadati > Bacteroidota > Flavobacteriia > Flavobacteriales > Flavobacteriaceae > Winogradskyella > Winogradskyella sp. Asnod2-B02-A. Next base: position 7,186 of record NZ_JBEFOG010000024.1, on the reverse strand, counting down.
ACAATTTAGTTGTTTTTTTGCATTTTATGAGGTTTTCTTTTTTAAAAATGGCATACTGTTTTGTGTATGATTTCGTTGCGTGTTTAAGAACTAAAGTTAGCAAATAAATCACAAATAGAAAGTCCGCGAGGACTTTCGTAAGTAGGCTAGAACTAGCAATGAATTATACACAGTGTTGGCAACTGGATATTATTCTAAATAAAAACTATGTTCTTCTTGGTTGGATTCAATTAAATTAATTAGCCTTTTAGTTGGTTCAATTATATGTCCATCTTTATTCCAAAATTTCCATTTTTCTGGATCAACAGTATTTTCTATGTATGTATATTCGCAATCACTTCCGCTCGTACTATCATTTACTTTAATAACTGTGTCATATTCTCCTTCAGCAATTTTAATACTCTCTTTGGTTTTGAATGTCCAAGTTCCAATCCGATAAGAATATTTTACTTCCGTACCAACTGCTCCGCAAAATGTATATGATGCGTTTTTTTTCTTTCCAACTGTTTCAATAGAGTAGAACCCTTTTTTTGATTCAGATGACTTTTTATTTTCAGTTTTACAGCTAAAAAGTAAACTAACAACGAGTAGAGATAATATTATTCTAAATAAATTATTATTCATTGCGATTCTGTTTGTCATCTTATTGCCAACGATTATGTGTATGGTTAGTTATGCTGTTAAGTAACTAATTTAGTAAACAAAAACGAACGCGAGAAAATTCCGAAGGAATTTTCCAAATAAGCAACGACCAAAGCAATTAATTATACACGATGTTGTGCTTAGTTTTATGAATTTTGAAATGTTAAAATAGTCTTGTTGAATTCTTTTCTTTCTAAGTCTTGTTTTCTAATTCCAAAATATCCCATTGAGCAAATATGGAAGTTATCCCAAAATTCAGGAACTGAATTCTCAGTAGAAAATTGAAATAAATTAATAAAATCATTCCTTAGAGTATCAATTTTTTCTTGATTTTCGCTAATTGTTTTAAAAGAGAATTCAACACCTAAATTTCCGCAAGCCCAGTCAATTTTGACATCTCCTTGCATTGGATAAGTATGACCTAATATTTGATTATTTTCATAAGTCATAAAATCTTCTTCGACTTCATATAAATCCATATATGATTCTTGATCATTTAAACTCAAGGATTCTATTTCTAAAGTTTCTCCAGAAGGGAAAGTGTAAATGTTTTCAAAAAGCATCTTAAACTCACTTGCTCGATATTCTTTATTGAGTTCTTTTGGAAAATCTCTTCTACTTAATTCTGCATCATTAGAGTATATCACTTTGTGGTCAAAACTAAATTCGTCTGGATTCTCTATAAAGAAATATAAGTAACCTGACTTTGGTAAAATTTTATCTAAATCAAATACATTAATTTGCTCTAAATTAATTTGAGCTAAAAAAGTCATTGGCTTGTCTTTGAATATTGGCCATTCAGTTTTTATTGGTAAGTCTGGGTTTCCTCCAAATTTAGATGTTCCAACTTCACTTTCGTTTTTACTTTCTTCGACTTCTATGTTTATAGCAGGAATTAGATATGATTCAATTTTATTTCCTTTTTCCCATTTAATCTTATGAAGTAATTCTAGATATTCTTTTTTAGTCCTCATTTTTTTAGTGTCTTTTTTCTCGTAAGCTCAAAGAATTAATTGGATTTTAATTTTTTTAGTAAATTAAACACAACGGTCTAGTGTATGATTTCGTTGCATGTTTAAGCACTAAAGTTAGTAAATAAATCACAGATAGAAAGTCTGCGAGGACTTTGGTAAGTAGGCTAGAACCAAGCAATTAATTTATACGGTGTTGGTAGTAGTTTTAGTTTTTAAAAGTTCTGTCTGTAATATTTTCATCAAACTTATCAAAAGTATTCTGGACTTTCTTCAGATCTATTTCACCATTTAAATCAAAACATTTATTCTTATACAAGAATTTCACATGATTTTTCCAATAAGTATAAGTAGATATTTCAATAGTTATGTCTTCCTTAAGAAATTTATATTGAGTATAATCATCATCTCTATAATCAGTACCATTATCATTTTCCCTAATAAATATAATTTCATCGTCACTATCTAAATTATATAAGGTCAACCAACCTTCTCCAGCATTCCTGTCATATTTGAATACTTTTGTATCATCAATATATACAAAATCTTTTTTTAATTTTACTTTTTGAGCATTCGTAAGATTGTAACAAATTATTGTTGTTAATAGTAAAAAGATATTTCTTAATTTCATTGTTTCAAGTTTTATTATTTTAAATATTAGGTTTAATTACTGCTAACGTGATTGTGTATGGTTTCGTTGCGTGTTTAAGCACTAAAGTTAGTAAATAAATCACAGATAGAAAATCCGCGAAGACTTTGGTAAGTAGGCTGAAACCAGTAATTAATTTTATACGGTGTTAGGCAACGTAATTTTCTTTCCAGCCATTAGTTTTCGCAATCAATTCTGGATATAAACAAGATGAATTTCCGTCTTGCGAAACCAAAATTTTTATTGAATCTCCAATTGATTTGTTATTTGTCAAAGCAAAATTATTAGTTCTTGATTTCGCTACGTTATTTCCATATTCATAATGTACATCCATTGATGAACCGAATTTCGAAAATGTGAACCCTTTATTATGGCTTATTGAAATTATTTTTCCCTCCATAATTCTGCCTGTTTTATACAATAAGAGTTCTTTAGTTATTCGTGCGAATAGAAGATAACAAAGGATTAGTCCAATTAAAAGAACAACTCCAGCTATGTAATACATAAAATCCATACTAAACGAATACTGCTCAAATTCCGTTGGTGTTGATACTCCGTTCAAATGTTTAATTGGAATTAAATCGCCAATTTTTAAATTATCAGTTTTTTCTGGTTCAAAAACACTAAACTTTGATTCTGTTTTCTGTCCGTTGTTGTCAAATTCATAAGTCAGAATTTGTGGATTATTCCCATTGATAGTTATGTTATCAATTCCTTTAATTCCAGTTAGAATGGCATTTGTTTTTATTCCATCAGATTGAATTTTTTCGGCGTTTTCAATAAAAGGAAAACTATTCCCTAATGAATTCATCATTAAGCCCATTGGAAGAAAAAGAAGTAATGCAAATGCAATTCCTTGAAAAGCAAAAAGTAGTAATATTGGTCTGATTTTGGCTCTTTGCCAAATGGTTTTGAAATTGGTTTTTCTATCTGTCAATGTCGTTTCTCTTTATGTTGCCTAACGTGATTGTGTATGGTTAATTGCGTGTTTGAGCAACTAATTTAGTAAACAAAAACGAACGCGAGAAAATTCCGAAGGAATTTTCCAAGTTGGCAACGACCAAAGCAATGAATTATGCACATTGTTGTAGCTAGTTATTTTTATTCGATTTATTGAATTTCTGTTTGTAATTCCATGTTCTAGAGTCAAATTTGTCAAAACCATTTTTCAGTAAAAGAGATATATACTATCATTACCTATCATCTTTTTTAATTATTCCTGAAGCAGTTACTTTATCAGTATATATGATATGTGTACATTCATTTTGTTCTTCAGGAAATTTCTTATATAAAAACATATCATGGGATAAGGTAGTATTATAGATATTATCCTCTCTTTCAATAGTGCTGATTTTTAACCCTGTACCGTCATTATTTAACATGCTTCCCTCACTAAATACATGGTTAATAGACATGATTTTTTTAGAATCAAAATTAACAGAATCTTTTAACAAGTAACCTCCAATTCTTACTTTGTCAAAAAGGGGTATAAAAGAATTATGTACATTTCCAGTTAGAGTAACTATTTTGGTGTTTGGATTTTTAATATGGATGTTGCGTATTTCCCTGTACATGGATGAATCTCTGGGTGAAGATGGGTAAGGATTATCAATGAATTTTAAAATAATTCCATCATTTTTAATGCTTTTGTATACTAAATCAAGCCATGCTACACCATTTCTACCGTCAAAATTTTTTCCACGAAAGAAATCCAATTCTTTTAACTCGGAAATTGACATCTCGTCTGACAAGTTATTCATAAGTGAAGCACGAATTTCCATAGCCATTATCACGCTGCCTTCGTGTTTAGCAATCAGTTCACATAGTCCATAAGCAAATTCAGCAGGTTCATTTGTTCCGTGCATTTCCCCAATCATTAATATTTCAAAATTTGCAATTTCATCGTATATCTTGTTGCTCAACTTTGATAAGCTTTCAATAGGTATCGCATTCTTTTTTAAATCCTTTTGCTCTTCTGTCATTTCTACAGAATAATCAATAGGATTCGATGTTTCATCAGGTGCTGTTTGTTTTTTGGAATTATCTTTACAAGAAGTTAATCCAATCAGAATAATTAATAGAAATAAGATGTTTTTCATAAAATATTTAATTTTTGCAAATGTAGAACCTGTTTTGTGAATCTTGATTTTCTAATTGGCTACGGTCTTGTATATGGCTCGTAGCGTGTAAATTAGAAAATAATTTTCGGATTAAGCACAAGCCAGATTTTTAAATTTTACTATTTATCTTTTTTATTGGAAAATCGTCAAATTTAAAAATTTGGCGACTTTCCAAATATGCCTTAACTTCGATTAAACAACTAACTAGCTATGAGCTATATACGTTGTTGTGGCACGTTTTTATTTTTCCTCTTTTTTCAAAGGTGAATGATGCTCGTGAACCAATTTCCAACCATTCTCTGTTTTTACAAATAGTAGAGTAATTTGGTCATTAACTACCACAAGGTCTTCTCCGAATTTAAAATGAAAATCAGAATGAAAGGTTACGTTTGCAACATCTCCATAAACTGCAACCTTAAAATCGTTTGAATCGAATTTTACCACTTCGGTTACAGAGCTAAAAATATTTCGTTCGTATGTTTCATTTGCTTCACCACCATTGCGTAGTTCTCCATTTTTGAATTCTGTAAACTTTGGACTGTAAGCGTGTAAAGAAATAAGCCTTTCAATATCTCCTTCTTTAATACTTTGAACAATTGCGTCATAGGTTTCCATTACTTCCTTTTTTGCTTCAGGAAACTCATCATTGATTAAATCAATTTTCACTTCTACAACTTCAACTTTTTCTTCTTTTTGTTTGCATCCTGTAATTACAATTCCGAAAATCATAATCAATACAAATGTCATTTTTGATTTCATAATTTTATATATCATTGGTTAATAGTTGTTTACAAGATACAAATAATATTATGAAGATTGATTTCCGCAATGTGCTACAACGGTTTTTTGTAAGATTAGTTGCGTGTTTAAGTAACTAATTTAGCAAATAAAAACCGAATAGAATATTCCGCAGGAATATTCGTAAGTAGGCTAGAACTAGCAATTAATTTTACACGTTGTTGTGCATAGTGTTTTTATTCATTCCGTTTGTAATTCCGTCCAGTTTTAAATCCGCAATAAGCTAAAAAAATCAGCAATAATATTTGGAAGTAAAAAAGAGCACTTGACAAAATTCCTAGATTATTTTCTTTTGGTTCCATTTCAGGTTCAATTTCTCCAGCGCTTAAAGGCGGATAAATCGTCCAACTCGTGGTTTGTCTAATAAATGCGTCTAAAATTGAATCTATTCCGATTAATACTAAAATCAAAAGTATTGTCGAAATCATTAAAATCAGATTTGCGGTCAAGTTTTTAAAATTCCTGCGTAATGTTCTAACCAAATAAATTCCGAAAAATACCAGAACTCCAAGTAATAGAATGAAATGTAAATTCGCAATCACGAAATAAGTGTCGTGAATATTTATATCAAGAGTAGAGTCAGATTTTAATCCGTCGATTCCGAAAATCAGCGTGTTCAAAATCAGAACGAGAATTGTCGTTCCAATCAGCCAAAATATTTCTTTTTTTCTCAAGGTTTTAATTCAGATTACGGTTTTTGGACATTATGCACAACGTGATTGTGTATGGTTAGTTGCGTGGTTAAACAACTAAGTTAGTAAACTTTAACGAACCCGTGAAAATTCCGCAGGAATTTTCGCAAGTAGGGAAGAGCCTAGCAATTAATTATACACGGTGTTAGGCAACGTAATTTATTCAATTTCAAAAATATCTCCATTCGTAAATAATTCGGAATGTACGTTTAGTTTAATATGAAAATCACTCCTTTGCCAAAATCTTGTTTTAATTTGATAATCCTCGTTATTAGTTACATCTTTAAATTGGTCAAAAAGATTCGGTGTTAAATCATTATTGGTCATTAACCAAAATCCATCGTATTTATGTTCAATAATTCTGTCAGTCCATCCGGAAATCGAAGAAGGACTTATACTATTTATCGAAAATTTACATTGAACTAACCATTTAAATTCATTGTTAGAGTTTAATCCTCCAACTTTTTCAATTACTTCAAAGTCACGACCTCTGTCAGAAGCTCTTGTTTTTCCAATTGGGATAATACTCGTAATATTGGATTCTTTTTGAAGAAGTAATTCACATATTCTTTCAAATTGTCTGTCTTTGTCGCCAAGTAATTTTCCCCATTCAAAATGAATAGGTGCTTTAAATTCAAAAAATGGTTGAGAGGATTCAAGTTTATTACTTAAAATAACTCTTTCCTCTTCTTCTTGGCTGTCTTCTAAAAGTCCAGCAATTAAAAAGTAAGCTAAATTTGTAGCTATTATTAAAAAGTGATTTGAATTGTCAGGATTAATTCCGATATATGTTTTGACATCTGTTAAATGATATTCATAGTCGATTTCATCCATTACTGAATTCAAACGCTTGTAGAAATCAATATTGTAACTATAGATTTTTGAATTAGCTAAACAAAGTAGGTATTTTTCTCCTTCGAATATTTTTTCTACTTCAATTCTATTATTAAGTGTCTTTTTAAAATCTGATTTTAATTTGCTCGTATCAACAAAATTGCAAACTATTCCTAAATATGCATCCTTACTTTTAAAAACTCCTTTTGTTGTTGTTAAGATTTGAACAGATTCAAAATCGTTTGAAGTGTCCTTACTTTTAGTTAATTCTTCAAATTCAAATTGTTCAGTTATTGAATCTATAAAAAACCTTATATCTTCTGAAGTTAAATCTTCTTCTTCTTCCATCTATGTTTTGTATTATACTGATATAGGTTGACCTTTTTTTGTTAATATTATCACGTTCAAAAGATTTTTTTTAGCCGTTTAGAAGGCAAAAAAATAGTTTGAACTAGGTCTGTTCTTAAATCGTAAGCTCAG
>NZ_JBEFOG010000023.1:0-1239 GCF_045063645.1 Winogradskyella sp. Asnod2-B02-A | reverse complement strand
ACGTATTCCAAGATCAAATCCTAGTAAAATTTAGTTTTATTTTTTAAGCTGCATATTGCTGAAGGACCACATACGGTGTTCCTCTTTTTACCACGGCAAATGCCCTAGCTATCAACTTATTCCTAACGTTGTTTATGGCTAGCATTTTATCTTTACCTTCTGCTAGTTTTCTATTGTAATACAATCGTAATTCGCTATCATGCTGTATCGCTGAAACACTTGCCATGCTTAGCAAACTCTTCATTTTTCTATCACCTAAATAATGACATTGCTTTTTTCTATAAATACTCGTTCCTGAGCGATGTTCATATGGTGCTGTGCCACAATAACTCGAAAAGGCACGCCAACTATCAAAACGTGTAAAGTTACCTGTGTGATAGATAAGCTGACAGGCAATCACCAATCCAATGCCTTTTAGACTTGTTAGTAATTCATAATTCTTGCTCATCGAAGCATCTGCTGATATGATCGCCTGTATACGATCCTCTATCGATCTTACTTGTTTCTCCTGGTAATCAATGCTGCGTTTTAACACAATACAGCCTGTGTCTGTTGTTGGACTGGACAAAAGCATTTTCATCTCTTTTAATGTCCCTTTTAAACCTGCATTATTTCTAACCAACAGATCCCGTAATGCCAACAATCTACCTAACTCCAAATGAGACTTGCCCTTAACCTTACTTGGTGTCAATTCTTCGCGGTAAAGCCAAGCGTAACGCGCTATTAAAACGGCATCCAATTTGTCGGTCTTTTCCTTAACAATACCTGAGGAACGCTTAATCTTTAAAGGGCTCTCCTCTACATAAACAATCTTTTGACTATCTAGGTACAGTGCTAATTTTAGGGAATAATAGCCTGTATTCTCAAAACAGTAAAAAACAGAATCTCCTTTTGTGATTTTTAAAACCCATTTTAATAGGCTTTTATAACCTACAATATCGTTGATAAACTCCCTGTGCTCTTGAGATTGGTGACAATAAGCGTCTAGTGTGTTTTTTGAGACATCGATGCCGACGACTTCTTTGTAATTTTTCATATTTTTACAATTAAAGTTTATAATTATGTTGCTTTAACTACTTCCTTTATCGGGAATTAACACTCCTGGTATTCCAAATGGTTCTTGGCAACTTTATAGAAAGAGAGGACTCGTACGTCTAAGGGATCACTAATCTAAAACACGTTATAGTTCTCCTCTTTTTCTATATAAATATATTTATTGTAAACTAAAGAAACACGTTG
>NZ_JBEFOG010000022.1:0-13363 GCF_045063645.1 Winogradskyella sp. Asnod2-B02-A | reverse complement strand
TTTTTGAAAAGAGAACTTATATAAATATTTTCAACTGTCGATTTTCTATCTAATTTTTTACTAACGCACGAAATCAATACTATTTTTCTCATTCAGTTCGGGTGTTTTTGGGCATTACTTACAACGTTGTTGTATATGGTTTGTTGCGTTGTTTAAGCACCTAATTTAGCAAATAAAAACCGAATAGAAAATCCGCGAGGATTTTCGTAAGTAGGCTAGAACTAGCAATAAATTATATACGGTGTTGGCAATAGTTATTTTCTAATTCAGACATTTTATTTCGCTAGTCAAACAATTTTTTAATCCTTTCCAATATTGAATTATTCTTTTTCGCAGAAGTGATTATTTTTTCAGCTCTATCGGCTATATTTTTATAATATCGATAGTCGCTTTCTACCTCTTTGTATTTTTTCCCTAAACTCTCTCTTTGGTTGTGTGGAAAATTCAAATCACTATCGTAAATAATTGTTGTCAGTCGTTTTTTCTCAAATCCGTTCCATTTAAATTCTTTGTCATTGACTATTTTTTCCAATTCAATTATTAATTCCTCTCGATATTCTTTGTGTTTATCAGATTTGTCAAATTCAGATTCCTTTAATAGGCAAGAGATAGCCGATATTTGATTCAAATCCGTTGATTTAATCAAAAGTTTAATCAATTCCGTTTGGTTTGGTTTCGGCAACCTGAATAATATTGGATTTCCACCTCCGTGATATTCCGACTCAAGAGGAATTTCTATCCATTCAGATTGGTCTCTTTTGTCAATATATTTAGTTTCCCATTCATCACTTTCGATTTCGGTCATTTCCGATGTCAATTTTTCAATTGATTTTCTATTTATGATAAAGTTCTCGATGTTCATTTTAATTATTGCCAACGTGTTTGTGTATGGTTAGTTGCGTGGTTAAGCGACTAAGTTAACAAATACTCACGACATAGAAAATCCGAAGGGATTTTCGTACGTAAGCAAGGAAAAGCAATTAATTATACACGGTGTTGGCAATTCACTATCAGTTTTAGTTCCTATTATAGAAATTCCAAAAATTGCTAGTCCAACAAAGCTAATAATTCCTATTACGACTACAATTAGTAATATGTTGAGTATTTTTTTCAAATTAGAGATAACGTGTTTGTGTATGGTTAGTTGCGTGGTTAAGCAACTAAATTAGCAAACTTTTACGAACCCGTGAAAATTCCGCAGGAATTTTCGCAAGTAGGCTAGAACCAAGCAATTAATTATACACGGTGTTAGCAATAGTTATTTTCTTGAATTTCTTTTTTTCATTTTCGGGACTGAATTACCTGGTCTAACTTCGGTTACAATTTTTATGTCAGGAACGTTTTCTTTCATTATTTTTCTTAAAGGTGTTTTAGTCTCTTTACTCTCCTTAATGAATTTTTCAATTTCTTCTCCTTTTATAGTTTTACCTTCTGGCATTTGAAACATAGAACTTGTATTAAATGTAGCTTTATTTTCATCTTCCGCAAGTGACATAACTTTATCGAGTTCAATTAAGTTTTCGTTTTTTTCAATAAATGACATACCTGTTCCTAAATCATAATCTAAACTTATTAAATCAGAAGCTTCTTCCATCATTTCAAGGTTGAAAATATCTTCTTTTGAAAAAGGAATATGAAAGTCGTTAAACCTAATAAAAGGTCTGCCGTCAACCAACATTTGAATATGAAAATGTGGGAATTTAGCATTATTCGAATCTTTATGTCCATCCAAATCATTTTGTCCAAAATTCATAGACCACTCAATGTTTTCGTATTTGATTGTGATTTCTTTTAATTTAGAATCAGATTTTTCATCTGTTAAATCATTGATGTTTTTTAGGGGTGATTCCAATGTAGCAATCCATCTAAAATAACTTTCAAGTCGATAATATCCAATAGGTTCAGATAGGTAACTTTTAAAATGCTTTTTCTTTATTCCTTTTGGTAATAGAAACCAATGGAAGCAAGGTTCAAAATCTGAAAAGTAATCTAATTTATTACCACACAGAACGCAACATTTTTTATCGTGAGCATCTTTAAATTCCTTAAAGAATTCATCATTTTCCTTAATTTGTTGAAGGTTTTTTTCTTCAATTTCTTCAGGTGTTAGATTTTCTATGAATTTTCGGATTTTCATTGGTAATTATTGCTAACGGTTTTGTGTATGGTTAGTTGCGTGTTTAAGCAACTAATTTAGTAAACAAAAACGAACGCGAGAAAATTCCGAAGGAATTTTCCAAATAAGCACTTACCAAAGCAATTAATTATACACGGTGTTAACTGCAGTTATTTATTAATAATTTTTCTAACCAATAATTCGACAACTTCTCCATTTTCATATCCGAATCTTTTTATCCAATTGCCGTTATTATCATAAATATATTCATATCGCATTTCGTAATTCAAATCTTTAATTAAATATAAATTGTCATCTTTATATGCATAAGAATAACTTTCAGTTTTTAGTTTTTTATTATCAAAGTATTCTGTCTTAAATGTGGAAACTCTTAGTTTTTTATTAAATTCTTTATAATAAGTAATTACGTTAACGTCTTCATCTTGTGTTTCATATACTTCTTTTGATTGAGTATCATTAATTAATGTAATTTTTCCATTAATTTCTAACGTATTCTCTACGTAACCTTTATAAATAACAGACTTATCACTTAAATAAGAGTAATTTAATGTTCTTACTGAGGTCTCATCGTCAGAGTCTTTAAAAGCATCAACTCGTTTAATCAATTTTTTACCATCGTAGTTGCATTTAATTTCACCTATCTTTTCGGTAGTATATTTAGTGTCTCTTTCAAAACTAGGAATTGTATTGTAAAATACCATATTTGTTACTAAGCCATTATTGTATTCTATGTGAATTTCTTCTTTTATAAACTCAGAATTTTCCATTCCTAAATATCTTTTAGTAACAGTTTTTGCTACTTTGTCGTTTATTGTTTCAGTATTAAGTTCAGAGTTTACTACCGAATAAATATCCATTGTTTTACAACTTAAAAATAAAAAAAGTAAAATAAATATCCAAAAGTTATTGAATGCAGAGTGTTTTTTCATAATTGCAGTTAACGTGTTTGTGTATGATTTCGTTGCGTGTTTAAGCATTAAAGTTAGCAAATAAATCACAGATAGAAAGTCCGCGAGGACTTTCGTAAGTAGGCTAAAACTAGCAATGAATTATACACGGTGTTACCTGCTGGCTTTTATTCATTTATAGATTCTAATTCCGTTTTCATTCGTTTTCCACAATCGGTCAGTTTTTCAATTAGAGTCGAGTCAGTTTTTGTTGAGATTAATCTATTGTCAGACATTTTTTTAAACTCGTATTTATCTCCAAAAGTAACCTCGTAAATAGTGTCAGAATAGGTCATTTTGTTCGGGTCATATTCAACTTTTTCAGGCGGATAATTTCTCTCATATTTTCCCCATTCTGCAAAATATTCTCGATACCTTATTTTTAATATTTTCTTTCCATTCCAATATATTTTTTTGCTTGAGTAGCCTAATTCAGCTTGATATTTTGAATCAATTAATTTCAATTCGTTATTGTAATAGAATCCGAAAAGTCCACCTCCACAAGCTGACATATTCGGATAGAATTTTTTAGTTAGAATTCCATTGTCATAAAGTGAGTCAATTTCCATTATAGTCAAATCGGTCAATTCCGTTTTCTGCTCTTTTATAATTTCTTTATTGAGGTCAGGTTTGGACTCAGCCGAGTCTTTTCCTGATTCATTTTTACAAGAACTTAAAGTTAAAATCAGAAATATTATTCTTAAAATGTTCTTCATTTCAGCTTGCAGGTAACGGTTTTGTGTATGGTTAGTTGCGTGGTTAAGCAACTAAGTTAGCAAACTAATCACAGATAGAAAATTCCAGCGGAATTTTCGTAAGTATGCTAGAACCAAGCAATTAATTATACACGGTGTTGGCAAATCGTTTTTTATTCATCCCAAGTTTTATCTCCTTCATATTCCCACAAACTTTTGTCAAATGGTTTTATAATTTCGGTTTTCTTTTCTCTGTTCACTTTTCCAAAATTAATGCTCCATTGAAATGTCTGAACTCCTGTATATTCCGTTACAAAATGAACTTCAGCGTGTGACCAAATTAATTCGGATAAAAGGTTTTCAAACTTGACTTTCCATTCCTTCCATTCATATTCAACTGATTTAAAATTTGCTCCAAAATGGATTATTCTGCCACCATAGGCAAAATTAGGTCCTTCATTCAAAAAATCAGAATTATCTGTAATCGAAAACATTTTTTTCACAAGAGGTGGCCATTCAGATTTTGATGGCAGTTTTTCAATCACATTTTTATTATGATTATTAATTTGGTTTTGTATTTCAGAATTTGTTAATCCATAATCCGATTCCGTTATACATCCATAAATTCTTGTAGCCATTCCCATTTTCAGTAAGTCTTTATATTCATACGTAATGATTTCCCTGAGTGTTTGCCAAATGGTGTTAGCAAATCGTTTTAATTCGTTTTTAGTTTTTTGGAATATTCGATTTCTCATCTAAAAGAGCTAAAAATTCAGCGAGAGGTAATTCAGATGCACTTTTTTTAGAAAATAAAATTTTAATAATTGAAAAATAACCAATACCTCCTAATTGGGTAAGATGATAACGTTTAATTAAATTTTCAGAGTCTGTTTTAAAAAGGTAGAAAGGTCTCTGTTGAACTTCGAAAGTTTTTAAATCAATTATTGATTCATATTCAACTCTTTTATTGTCAAAATAAACAGCACTTTTTGAAAATTCTACTTTTTTTAAAGTAATAAACAAAGTGAACGCTAGTAATGCTATAATCCAAGTTCCATAGTCCCAAAATCGACTTAAATTAAAAAATTCAGTTATTATATAAGCTAGTAACAACACAAACCAAGAAAGGAAGTATTTTCTGAATATAATGTTAGATGATATTTTCTTTCGTAGTTCCATTCAAATGTTTGCCAACGGGATTGTGTATGGTTAGTTGCGTGGTTAAGCAACTAATTTAGTAAACTTTTACGAACCCGTGAAAATTCCTCAGGAATTTTCGCAAGTAGGCTAGAACCAAGCAATTAATTATACACGGTGTTACCCAACGTTTTTTAAATCGGTTTATATTCAGTTACTTTTAAATTGTCAGAGTTCAAGTCGACAAATTTGTAATGAACAATATCTTTTTTGTCAAATTCTCCGTCTTTATTGATGTCCTCAATCGTTCTGAAATAAAGCCTGTTTTTTGACTCAATTATTTTCCAATCAATGAGTTCTTTATTGTTGTCAGTCAATTTTCTAAAGTCAGTTCCATTAATTTTACTGATATACAAAGTGTTTATATCACTAAAGTCAAGTTTTCCATCTTGATTCGTGTCTCTGTCAGTTACTTCGTAAACCAATAACTGTTTTTTAGTATTGTCAAATACTTTTCTTAAAAAGGAAATTGATTGTATTTTGATTACATTTTCGGTTAGAGACGATAGTTTTTCAGAATCTACATGCTGGAATTTCACATTGTTTAAATCTCCTGATATTCTATAACCTCCATAACTTGAAATTTTAAAGTTATTAGAACCATATCCAGAAGATTTGTAAATAATTTTCCCTCTATTGTCTTCTATTCTAAAATCTCCGATTGGATGAATTAAATAGTCAGTACTGTCTATTTGAATTGGCAAATCCGAAATTTCAATAAAGGCTGTATCTTTTTTCAATTCAGGAATTTCTTTTCCGTTATTTTCAGCGTGTACAATTTTCGGTTTATTTTCTTTTCCACAAGAAGCGAATAGCAAAATAGTAAGTCCTAAAATCAGAATGTTTTTCATAAGGTTTATTGATTAGTTTAACTGCTCAAACATAGTTTGAAATTTTTATTTTCAAAACTCATAATGAGTGAAGGGTTTATTTCAGTTAGGGAAATGTCCAATTTATACAGTTTCGCAAATGTTGGGTAACGTGTTTGTATATGGTTTGTTGCGTGGTTTAGAACGTAATTTAGCAAATAAAAACCGAATAGAAAATCCGCGAGGATTTTCGTAAGTAGGCTAGGACCAGCAATAAATTATATACGGTGTTGTAAGCAGTTTTTATTTCGATTTATTTAATTCATTTTGTTCTTGAAAATATTTTCTTTCAATTGATTTAACTTGATATTTTGGAATGAAAATTAAAAAAAATGCAAGTATTCCAAATCCAAATACAGCAATTACTGTTACAAAAAGAATTGCAATTCCAGAAGCAATATCAGTTAATAGACCAACTCCAATCAAAGATGCATTATCTTGTTTATTCGCCCATTCCATTCCTCCACCAATATTTCCAGTAGCAATTCCGTGAAGAATAAATCCGATAATTGCTAAAAGCACTAAATATCCAATATTTATGGGAATCGCATTTTTCCAAATAAACCATTCTTTTGGAAATTTTGTGGTTCCGTTTTTTCTTAATTCCTTATTATATAGCCAATTCCCAAGTCCAATTATTGGAAAGAAAATCAATAATGTAAATTCTTTATTCTCTATTATGGTTTGTTCAGTCTTATAATATTTAAAACTAAAAAAGAATATTCCGATGAAAAGAATATAGATTAAGTAAATTCCAATAACTGATAATATTATCATTTTTTCTCAAATTGCTTACAACGTGTTTCTTTAGTTTACAATAAATATATTTATATAGAAAAAGAGGAGAACTATAACGTGTTTTAGATTAGTGATCCCTTAGACGTACGAGTCCTCTCTTTCTATAAAGTTGCCAAGAACCANGGCAAGTGTTTCAGCGATACAGCATGATAGCGAATTACGATTGTATTACAATAGAAAACTAGCAGAAGGTAAAGATAAAATGCTAGCCATAAACAACGTTAGGAATAAGTTGATAGCTAGGGCATTTGCCGTGGTAAAAAGAGGAACACCGTATGTGGTCCTTCAGCAATATGCAGCTTAAAAAATAAAACTAAATTTTACTAGGATTTGATCTTGGAATACGTGTATGGTTAGTGGCGTGTTTAAGTAACTAAGTTAGCAAATAAAAACCGAATAGAAAATCCGCGAGGATTTTCGTAAGTAGGCGAGTACTAGCCATTAATTATACACGGTGTTGTAAAACGTTTAATTATTCAAATTACTGTTGAACCTTTATATAAGTTTCTCGATTTTTCCATCGTTCAAATTCTGCTAATCCATCATTCCATAATAAAATCATTTCATTTTCGGATAGATCTTGTATTATGCCATTTGATGGTGTACCATTATCATTAATAAAACTGATTCTATTTCCGATAGTCGAAAATTGACGAGTAGCTCTGTGTTCTATTTCTCCAATGCAATTATACTCTCGAATAATTTCATTATTTAGTTCATATTCATTTGAAACGGTTGTTGTCTCTTGTCTATAAACTTTAATTTCACCATCTTGTTGATAATCCGAATATCTATCTTCTGCGCATCCAGTAATTATATATGGTAATTCTTCAAAGTTTCCGTAATTTCTATATTCACTTTTTCGTAAAGACCATTTTGCATAAATATTGTTTATATTAATGTTCTCGTTTATTTGAACTAAATCACTATCTAAATTAAATTGATTTTGTTCTTCTGAGTTGTTATCATCAGAGGAACAACTTAAAATAAGTATGGAAAATAAGAGGTAGTAATAGTTTTTCATGTTATTTGGTTAATGTTTTACAACGGTTTTGTGTATGATTTCGTTGCGTGTTTCAGCAACTAAATTAGCAAACTAAAACGAACCAGAGGAAATTCCGAAGGAATTTCTAAGTAGGCGAGTACTAGCAATGAATTATACACGGTGTTAGAGCACGTTATTTATTCAGATACTGAAATTCATATCCTTTTTTAGTGTACTCATTTATAAAATCATTTATAAAAGTATCGTTTTTATCACTATCAATAGTTTTCATTAATTCAGCACCAGAAGGCGTGAATTTTATTTGATTGAATTTATAATCTTTAGTGTTCTCTTTTTTACATAAAATCAGTTTTTTTCCAAAAGGCAATAATGCACCTCCAATCGGCTCGATTCCTCTAATAGTTACATTAAGAGTGTCACTATCATATATTAAACCAGCGGAACGTAATATTAATAAATCGGTATAGTTAATACCATATTTATCGAACGCACTATCAGAATTAATTTTTAAAATCATTCCATCGTTTAATGCTAGTTTACAAGCTTTAGTGAATAAGGTTGCTTCAGCTCTTGAAATATTACTTATGACTTCTAATGTTCTAAAACTAATTTTTCCAGGTTGAGTAACTTCTTCAGCAAGTATTTTTCCCCAAATTTCTTGCATTTCTTCATTAGTGACATCTTGTGCTTTAGCGAAAAATCTAGTTCTCCAATCATCATCAACAGGTTCTTCTGAAACGGATTCTCCGAGATGTTTAGTTGATTTTTCGACAATACTTTCAAGATTTATTTGTCGGTTTATTTCTCGATGAGCAAATCTTTCTTTTGCTCTTTCTATAATTTCAAATTCTGCGTCAGATTTTAAAATCAAACCTTTTGCTTTAGCTTCTTCAAGTTTTTCTAATCGATAAGCTTCCGCATCAGCTTTTTTTCTAATTCTTTTTGGTTCATAAAGAATTCCGATTCCTTGGCTAACTGTCTCAATCAGTTTCTCTATTGGTGTTCCTGAAAATTTTATTATTGCCATAAAGTTTTTTTCTAATGTGCTCTAACGTGTTTGTGTATGATTAGTTGCGTGGTTGAGCAACTAATTTAGCAAACTTTTACGAACCCGTGAAAATTCCGCAGGAATTTTCGCAAGTAGGTAAGAACCTAGCAATTAATTATACACGGTGTTGCCACACGTTTTTATTCGATTGTTCTTGTCATTGAAATTGTCATCATAATTCCGAAATATAGAAATGGAATTAAACCAATTAAAATCCAAATCAAATATTTTTTCCATTGTTTTCTCTTTTCTGAAATAACTATTATTGGATGCAAAAAAGACCAACCTACCATTAAGAGGACAAGACCATTTGATAATAAACTTCCATATTGATAAATCCATCGATAGTCAGAAAAGCGAAACCATATTTCGACATATTTTCCAGTAAGCATTCCTACTAAACAAAGTATGCAAATAGTAATTGCAGACAATTTTGTATTGTATATTATTCGGCTGATATTATTTGCAACTTTAGTCAACATAATTATCAGTCAGCTTTCAGATTGTAATTTAGCCAATAACTTCCCATTGTCAACATTTCGTCCGTAAACATATTTTTCAGCTCGACTTTTTGGAAATAAGTACAACCTGAACAAACAGAAACCAATTCAGTCGATTTTTTAATTTCCGCAATCAAATTCAATTCCGTTTGAGTGAGATTATATTTTCCGAGTTCAGTCAGTTTTTCTAGAGTGATAACAGACATATACTTTTCTGCATTATTTTTCGAGTTCAGCTTTTTCGAAATCCATTTATAGTTTTCGCTTTTAAGTTTTTCCGCAAACTTTTCTACCGTTTTAGATTCGCTTCCCTCAAAATAGCAAGCAAATCCAACCATTTCATTTTTGTCCACGTTGTCTTGAGCATTTACAACGCTTAAAATTCTGATTAGAAATACTATGGTTAATATTTTAGTTCGCATTTTTCTCAAATGTGTGGCAACGTGTTTGTGTATGGTTAGTTGCGTGGTTAAGCGACTAAGTTAGCAAACATTTACGAACCCGTGAATATTCCGCAGGAATATTCGCAAGTAGTCTCAATAAAGCAATTAAATATACACGGTGTTGTGTGTTCGTTTTTATTTTCAGATTATTATCCATCCGTTTTTCACAAAAGTGAGTTCAGCGTTTTTAATAAAAGATTTCCAATCAGTTTTTTCATTCGCTTTTTCATTTGTTAATTCAAATAAATAAACTTGAGGATTAGCCATATTTGGTTGATAAAGCCAAAACCAAAATCTCTTAACTTTTGGGTTTTTAGATAAAAATTCAAGCTCCTCTAAATTTCCAATTCGTAAGCTGATTGCACTTAAAATATCAGGATAAAACAGACCTTTTTCGAAAATCAGATTATAGTCAGAATTCGTGTCGAAAAGCTCTACATATTGAACTTTTCCAAATTTTATTTTGTTTTCAGATTTTTCTATTTCTCCTACAAATTTCGAATAATGCTTTTTCTTGTATTCTTCTTTGAAAAATTCTTGTGCCCAATATTTTTCTTGTTCTCCTTGATTTTTAAAAGGTGGTTTTAATTCAGTTGTTTTTTCAGTTTCAACTTTTTCAGGATTGTTTTGGGATTTGCAACCAAAAGAGAAAGTCAGAAGTAATATTGTCACAATTAATTTCATTTTCTTGATTTTAGTTACGAATTTCATTTAATATTTTTAATCGAAAAAATCACATTGAGCGAACTATGTCTTTCGTTGAGTTACGTTGCTCTTAAATGACACACAACGTGTTTGTGTATGGTTAGTTGCGTGGTTAAGCAACTAATTTAGCAAACTTTTACGAACCCGTGAAAATTCCGCAGGAATATTCGCAAGTAGGCTAGAACAAAGCAATTAATTATACACGGTGTTGTGGTGTCGTACTTTTTATTCATTTATTCTTTCCGTTATTATTCTCCCAAAGTCAGTTCCTAAATTATCTAAAAGTCCAGAATGATGACAATAGTAAACAGTTCCGTTTTTTTCTTCCTCTTTGACAGCTAATATGCCATCATCAAATTCCGCTAAATGTAAGTAATTTCCATCGTCGAGTCCTGTTGAGTGTATTTCGGATATTCCGAGTATGCAACAATCTCCGAAATCAACTCCCTCGGATTGTTTAATAATGTCTAGATATTCTATTGGTAACTTTGAGTCAATTCTCTTAATGTAATTCTCTAAAAATTCAGCTCTAATTGGTTCAAAAACTTGATTTATCGATTGTATATTATTTAGCTTTCCAAGAAGTCCATTAAATTTAGGAATTGATTTAAGTTTTTCTTTTTTGAAAGTGCTTTGAGCAAAACTATTTGGGTCATTATTTATTTTCTTGCTTGTAACGCTTATTGTTGATGTTTTCATAATCGACTTTGGGTTTGGTCTGATTTTCCAGCCCCAAATTCGTCCATCATAATTGTCAAATTCTATATGATATTTTTCGTCATTGGTTTTAAATTGGATTGTTGCGAGTTTACTTTCATCTTTTCTTTTATATCGTAAGTTGTCCGAAAGTGGGTTTTCGTTGTCTCCGTAAAGTTCCATTGACATACTTTTTTCCCAATACTGTCTCCATTTTCTTTTTGGTTCAAAATATTCAATTTGAGCTTTTAATTTAGTTTGAATCTCGGAATCAAAAAGTTCATAAAATTCGGAAAGAAGATTTTTTTCCAAAGTCGTAAATCCCTTATTATTAAATTTTGGTCTTCTTCGATACGAAGCAATAAATAAAGCAAGAAAAACCAGTCCGATTATTCCAATTAAAACTCCTAATATTATTAAAATGTTCTTCATTCAGGTATGCACCACAACGTGGTTGTGTATGGTTAGTTGCGTGGTTTATACGCTAAAGTTAGCAAAAAAAAACCGAATAGAAAGTCCGCGAGGACTTTCGTAAGTAAGCTATAACTAGCAATTAACTATACACAGTGTTACCACACGTTATTTATTGATATTTCATAACCCATTCATAAATATTCGGGTTAGAGTTACCACTATAAATAAAATTTAAACCATTGGTTAATTCCCTTGTTTGTTTTGAAGCTAAGTTAACAGCAAATATTTTATGTCTAGAATATGAATCAAAATTAGAATAATTATGGATGAGAATTTCATTAGTTGGCGGGTAATAAATAGAGATAACAGGTCTGCTCCATTCATAAAAATCATTTTCATTATAATTAGTCTCAAAAAAATTATACCAATCTGTATCCATTTTTTCTACAGTATTGTTATTTAAATCAATTTCATAAATATCATCTCCTCTTGGGTAAAAAATCTTTTGACTAAATTGGTCATAGACTAGACCTGCAAAAGAATAACCAATATTGTGGTTTTCAACTACATCTGATCCAATTTCTTCAATACTTAATTCAAAATTCGATGCATTTATTTTATAAATTGTGAAACTCGTATACTGATCCTCTACATAAACGTAAGAATTAATATTAGGTATATAAACGAATCTTCCTGCGTAGTTCTGTGTGTTTATTGGGTCAGATTCATTTAAAACATTTCCGTTAGAATCTATTTCTTTGAAAGTAACATAATAGTTGCCAAAGTCTTGATTATATGTAACAATTATTTTTTTTCCTATTGTAGTGTTTGTTAATTATGAGTGGTCATTATTACAGTAGCATAATATAGTACTAAATTTTGAATTATTACTATCATCAAAACTAACAAATCTTGTTTTCGGTGAAGCACCTGATGTATAATTTGATAAACCGTAAAATGTATCATCCATATTGTCGTAGGCTATACTGGTTATTTGATCAATTCCACTAAATGAAGTACTTTCTTGAGTTGAATTAACCTCCCCATTATTATCTAACAAAAAGCTGTAAAATTTATTTGCAAAAAAATAGTAGATAGGTTCATGATTAATATCTGATAAAGTAATTTCGTAAATTATTACTTCATCATTTATATTGATTTCTATATTTGAATTTGAAGCATTAACGGGAATAGCAAGTTCTATTAAATCATTATTTATATTTAATATGTTGGCATCAATATCACCTCCATTAAAATCTTTAAAAATAATCTGTACGTTGTTTGCTTCAATACCAAATCCCTCTCCAAAAAGTTGCATTTTATATCCTGGTTTTGGGATTTCAGGCGAATGACTAGAAATATTAAAACTCTCAGTATTTTCTAGTATAATGAAATCTTCATCAGAAAATACTTGATTTTGGTTAAGTGATAATTCTATTATTCCGCTTATAGCATTTTCAGGAACAATACATGTCAATTGGTTTGGATTAATACTAACAATATCAGCATTTAAATTATTAAATTTTACGTTTGAAGAAGTAATAGTTTCATTTAAACCAGACCAATTAATCGTGACTTCATCTCCAATATGCCCTGAATTTGGTGAAATATCAATTATAGCCAATTCAGAATTTTCCGTCTCATTGTTTGTATCTGACTCGGATGAGCATGCAAAAGTAAAGAAACACATAATAATTATGATGAAACTTCCTTTTAAAATAAATTTTATTTTGTTTACTTTTTTATTCATAATATTTCGTCTTGTCTGTCTAATGTGTGGTAACGTGTTTGTGTATGGTTAGTTGCGTGGTTAAGCGACTAAGTTAACAAATACTCACGACATAGAAAATCCGAAGGGATTTTCGTACGTAAGCAAGGAAAAGCAATTAATTATACACGGTGTTGGCA
>NZ_JBEFOG010000021.1:0-4762 GCF_045063645.1 Winogradskyella sp. Asnod2-B02-A | reverse complement strand
GAGCTTACGATTTAAGAACAGACCTAGTTCAAACTATTTTTTTGCCTTCTAAACGGCTAAAAAAAATCTTTTGAACGTGATAATATTAACAAAAAAAGGTCAACCTATATCAGTATAATACAAAAACACCTGTAACTAAACGAAAACGGCAGTTCGCTCATTTAAGGTTTTTGAATAATTATATAAAGAGTAAATTTGGGAACAAATAAAAACGAATGAAAAGATTTAGTTTAATAATATCAATTTTACTTCTGAATTTCAACTTGGGTTTTTCACAAACCGAATCTGAAATTGACTCTTTACTAAATATGATTGCGGAAACGGAAAACTCAAAAGAAATAATAAAAATCAATCAAGCCGAAAAAATAAAAGCATTTGGAGAAAATTCTTTGATAACTCTTGCGGAATTTTTTACTGATACAACCTTGACTAAAGTTAAATCGGAATGTTATAATCGGAATTTGACTAAAGGAGAAATTGCAATTATAATAGCTGATAGAATTGAGCCAATGCCATATTTTACAGTTACTCGAATTCAAAATTGTACGCTGACTTTTTGCGAAAATAATCCGAATCGAATTGAATATTATTTTGGTATTGATAATTATCTAAATAACAAAGTATTTAAAGAAAGATACGTGGAATGGTTATTTAGTGATGACAGATTAAAAAGAGTAAAAGGAAAAGATAGAAAAAAACGAAAGAAAATATTAACTGAATGGAAAAATAACAGCAGGTAACACCGTATATAATTTATTGCTGGTTCTAGCCTACTTACGAAAATCCTCTCGGATTTTCTATTCGGTTTTTATTTGCTAACTTTAGTGCTTAAACCACGCAACAAACCATATACAAACACGTTGGCAATAATTAAAACCAAATGAGAAACCTACTGATTTTATTAATGTTTTTTACTTTCAACGAACTGATTTCGCAAGAAATAATCGGAATGAAAGAAGTCTACATTGAGAATAATTTGGTTTATAAAAACGCAACTGACGAACTCTTTTCAGGAATTGCTCAAAGCAAACGAAAAAATGGACATTTAGTTTATGAAGAGGAATATAAAAATGGTATTATTCTGTCGAGTAATTTATATTATAATGGAAAAGAAATAAGAGTTTCTAATAAAACGATTTATAGTCCGAATAGACCATTAGTTCTTTCAAAAGAAATTAAGTACCGTTTAAATGGTGAAATTTATGAAACTATAACCTATAATGACGATGGAATCAAAATTCTTGTAGAACAATTTGAAAATGGGAATTTGATTTATAGTTGTCAATATTTAGGAAAAAAGAAACACGGACTTCAGTTGGGTTATGGAGAAAACGGAGAGAAAATGACTTATCGATGTGAATTTATTAACGGAAAGAAAAACGGAACGGAATATTGCCTGAATGACGACGGAACTGAAACCAAAAAGGAATATCGAAACGGAAAGAAAATAAAAT
Organism: Winogradskyella sp. Asnod2-B02-A; assembly: GCF_045063645.1. Lineage (NCBI taxonomy): Bacteria > Pseudomonadati > Bacteroidota > Flavobacteriia > Flavobacteriales > Flavobacteriaceae > Winogradskyella > Winogradskyella sp. Asnod2-B02-A. The sequence continues at coordinate 3,308 of NZ_JBEFOG010000021.1, read as the reverse complement.
AACTATTGCCAACACCGTGTATAATTAATTGCTAGGTTCTTCCCTACTTGCGAATATTCCTGCGGAATATTCACAGGTTCGTAAAAGTTTGCTAAATTAGTTGCTTAACCACGCAACTAATCATACACAATCACGTTAGGCACAATTAAAACAAACTGTGGAAAAAGAACCAACATTTACGGAATTCATTGAGCATATATGCAAAAGACCTTTGATGTATTGTTTGGAAAGCACTTTTAATGAAATCTCTGCTTTTATAAATGGATATTCTTTTGCTAAAAAAACACCAATAAGCGGAACTGATTTTCATCGATTTGTATGTTTAAAAAATTCATTTCCGACAAATTATATTTGGACTTATGTAATTAAGGCTTGTGCGAAAAATGATGAAGAAGCCATATCGCTTATGAAAAATACAATTCTCGAATTTTGTGAATTGAAAAATAGAATGAACGAAGATGAAATAATGCAATTTGCTATTGATAATGCTAAAACGAAAGAAGGAGAACCTGAAAAAGTGTTTCGGGAATTTGACAATGCATTATTAAAAGGAGATAAGAAAGTTATCCAATCTCTAATTGTCGATAATGAAAAAGCGGATTTATTATGGATTGGAAAATATCCCAAATCTGTAGCTGAGCAATTAAGCGATTTATCAGACGGACAATCGATAAAGAGAATTTACGAATCTGAAAACGGACAGAACATAAAGATATTGACTTCGGGTTGGCCATTTCCGATTGAGATGATTTTGGAAAATGGCGAATGGAAAGTAAATGCGGATAAAATAATTGAATTAAGAACTGAAAATAACTGTGCCTAACACCGTGTATAATTAATTGCTAGGTTCTTCCCTACTTGCGAAAATTCCTGCGGAATTTTCACGGGTTCGTAAATGTTTATTAACTTAGTTGCTTAACCACGCAACTAACCATACACAAACACGTTCTATGCAATTTGAAAAACACCGTGAATGAATTACAAACTTTTGATATTTAGCCTATTTATAATCCTTTCATCTTGTAAGGATCAAAATTATCAACCATTAGAATTGATAGATATTAATTGCAATAAAGTGCCGGAAATTTTGCAAAATGTTTTTGATAGTGACCAAGGAATGAGAACAAATGGAGGAGAAATTAACCCTAAAATAGATAAAGAAAATCTGATAAAAGTAGTTAGTTTAATTGAAAAATGTGGAATGCCTACATTAGAAGTAGTTAGCGATGTGCAAATGAGCGCAGTTTGGGTAGTTTTCCAACATGGAGACAATGCTAATCGAAAAAAATACTTACCACTTTTAGAAAAATCAGCAAAAAATGGAGATTTAAAAGCATCGCAAATTGCTTTGATGAAAGATAGAACAATGATGAACGATGACTTACCTCAAGTATACGGAACTCAAGTAATTCAAAATGAGAATGAATGGATTTTATACGACCTTGCAAATCCAGAAACTGTAAATAAGAGGAGAACGGAAATGGGACTTGAACCTTTACAAGATTATTTAAAACGTTGGAATATTGAGTTTGACATTAAACAATCTGAATAAAAACTGCATAGAACAACGTGTATAATTAATTGCTTGGTTCTTACCTATTTGCGAATATTCCTGCGGAATATTCACAGGTTCGTAAATGTTTGCTAAATTAGTTGCTTAACCACGCAACTAACCATACACAAAACCGTTGTGCGTCATTTAAGAAAAACCCGTGAAATACATTAAACTGATTTTAATTTTACTTTTTTTAAGTTCGTGTTCAACGAATAAATCAGTAATTGGCTTATATGGAAAATGCGAGAAAAGTTATTTTGCTTGCACTCAAATTGAACTGAAATCGGACAAAACATTTGAGTATTTTATTTTTATGGATGTTGGTGGTGGAAATGTAGTCAAAGGAAATTGGGAACAAATATCTACTGACAGTATAAAACTTAACACTTTTGAACAACCAAAAAATCCAAGTACAACTTATAGCGGAAAAATAAATCCTGACCGAATTGAGAATGTCAAAATTAAAATCCGAGATTTGGAATTACCTCTTGCAGCTGCGTTCATTGTAGCGAATGACCAAAACTCTGGAAAAGCAGCAGACGTAAATGGAATTGCGGAATTGGAAACTCAAGAAATAAAAACAATTACATATCATTATTTAGGACAAAAAGAAACTATCGAAATCGACAATCCGAATTATAACGAAATTGAAATTATTGTGAGAGATTTGGACTTAAACGCTGTTCCGAGATTTTTGACTGATAAAATAATGGTTTTGAATAACGGAAAATTGTTTTTTAACGATGGATTATCATTAAAGAAAACCCACTTGAAAAACAGACAATGGAAATAAAAAACGAACGCACAACACCGTATATAATTTATTCCTAGTTCTAGCCTACTTACGAAAATCCTCGCGGATTTTCTTTGTCAGTAATTATTTACTAAATTAGTTGCTTGAAACACGCAACAAACCATATACAACAACGTTGGCAATAATTTAAGACAAACATCATTAACGAATGAAAAAAGCAACTATCCTTCTATTAATAATCATCTGCAATTATAGTTTTGGTCAAAACAATTTAACGGATTCTGAATTAAAGTCAGGTATATATTTGACCTATGAAAGTTTATTTAAAAACAATCCTTTAGAATTCGAAAATTTAATAGTCAAAAAAGAAAAAGCCGAAAAAAACTGGCAAAAAAAGGAAACCTATATTCTAGGATATAAACTCAAAATGTCGAATGAAGAGTCAGATAAATTAGGAACAATTATTGGATTTTCTGATGGGGAGAATGTTTACCTTACTCTTTCGAGAGATTTTTATAATAATGCTGCATTATTTTACAAAGTTGATTTTATAGGTCGCTTCTTGTATTATGAGGGAACATATAGAAATTTGAACTCAGGATTGTCAAACACAACTAATGTTGTTGATTTGAAAACACAAACTATATATCAGAATTTTACCAATGGAAATCTAAAAAAAATCCTATCTGATAAACCCGAATTATTAACAAGATTTAAAAAAGAAAAAAAGAAATACACTCATTATAGAAAATACTTAGCTGAATATAGTGAATAAAAACTATTGCCAACATCGTATATAATTTATTGCTAATTCTAGCCTACTTACGAAAATCCTCGCGGATTTTCTATTCGGTTTTTATTTGCTAACTTTAGTGCTTAAACCACGCAACAAACCATATACGTATTCCAAGATCAAATCCTAGTAAAATTTAGTTTTATTTTTTAAGCTGCATATTGCTGAAGGACCACATACGGTGTTCCTCTTTTTACCACGGCAAA
>NZ_JBEFOG010000020.1:0-1092 GCF_045063645.1 Winogradskyella sp. Asnod2-B02-A | reverse complement strand
ACAAACACGTTAGCACACATATGAAAAAACGAACTTTAGTCATTTTACTATTTATCTTCTTCTCGACTTTGGGTTGGTCGCAGAATTATAAAAAAGTAGATTCTATAGTTTTGACATATCCTACGAAATTTAGTTCTGTAACAAAACTAGCTGATAGAATATCTTCAGATTTTTCAACTGATTTTGATAAAGTTCGAGCAATATATACGTGGATTGCCAACAATGTTGTTTATGACCCAACCGAATATGGGAAATATAATTTCTCTTATGAAACAAAATCGGAATTAGAAAAAAAAGAAATTAAATTTCAAAAGAAACTATCTACAAGAGTTATTTCGAAAAACAAAGCTGTTTGCGAAGGCTATTCAACCTTATTCAAGGTAATCTGCGACAACTTGGATATTAAGTCAAAAATAATCACTGGAGGTTCTAAAACGACAATAACAGATATTGGCAGAAGATACTATTCAAACCACGCTTGGAATATTGTAGAAATTGAGAACCGAAAATATTTAATTGATGTGACTTGGGGAGCAGGAACTTATAGAAACGGTTTCGAAAAAAATGTAGATTATTATTTTTACTTAACCGACCCAAATCAGTTTATAAAAAAGCATTATCCAGACAACTATGAAAACTCACTATTAACAGAAGAAATTGAAAAAGAAGACTTTTTGAATGGACCTCTTATTTACAACAACGATATTAAGATAAAAGAACCAAGTAGTGGAATAATAAAAAAAGCAGAAGTAAGTAAAGTTAAATTCAGTTTCAAAACAGATAAAGAAATGAATACTTTAACTTATAATATTGGAAAAGAAAATCACCAAGTGGATGTATTTGAGAAAAACGGAAATTTGGAATTTGAAATAGACTTATCTGACTTAAATAGACAAAAATCGTTAATTTTTTATTTTGACTATAAACCAATAATCGGATTTAAGATAAAATAAATACGTGTGCTAACACCGTGTATAATTAATTGCTTGGTTCTAGCCTACTTGCGAAAATTCCTGCGGAATTTTCACGGGTTCGTAAAAGTTTACTAATTTAGTTGCTAAACCACGCAACTAACCATACACAAAACCGTTG
>NZ_JBEFOG010000019.1:0-1371 GCF_045063645.1 Winogradskyella sp. Asnod2-B02-A | reverse complement strand
AACAACGTGTATAATTAATTGCTTTGTTCTAGCCTACTTGCGAAAATTCCTGCGGAATTTTCACGGGTTCGTAAAAGTTTGCTAAATTAGTTGCTGAACCACGCAACTAACCATACACAAACACGTTGACACACATTTGAAAATAAGAACATTGAGAAAAATTTACTTACTGACTTTAATGTCAATTATTTTATTTAACTGCCAAAACAAAACGGAATTGAGAACTGATTTACAGCCAATTTATTCAGATTCGAAAAACGCTTTACAAGGAAACAATCTGTATGGAAAAGTTAAAAAAATTAAATATTACAAAACAACTTTTCAGAACACAGGAAATGAAGATAAACCTATTCTGAACAAAATAGAAGAATACACCGATTTTGGGGAATTGAAAAAAGTAGAATACTTCGATAATTATGGAGAAATTACACAAACCAATGTTATTGATTACAACAAAAACCAAGAGTTCATAAAAAGTGTTTCAATTAACAAATTAAACGAATCGAATATTGTTCAAATTTCAGAATATGATACTATCAAAAACACGAGTGAATTGAGTGTTTTCGTTAATGATACAATTGACCATAAAACAACTTTTTATTATGGAAAAAATGATTATCAAATAAAACGAATTTCTGTTAAAGGAAATGATACGACTGAAGTAAACAGCGAACAAACCTTTAATCATAATAATAAACTTGTACTTGCAACTCAAAAAGAAAAAGGAAATGACAAATCAGCAACAACTATTCGCAACAAGTATGACGACAACGACAATTTAATTGAGTCTTCACATAAGACAGAATGGGTTGAAATGATAAGCGAAACTGAATGGAAAAACGGACGAATTTCTAAACAAACTTCTTATACAATATCAGCCGATTTAAAAAAGCATTTAAATAATGTTACAGAGTTTGACATACTTTACAATGTAATCAACTCAAAAGAATATGAAGATTCAAAATTACATCGTGAATTAAAATTTGACTATGAATTTGATGAAAATGGGAATTGGATTAAGAAAAATGTATCAATGAAAGAACATTTTAATAATTCAAAGGAATTCGTTCCAATTTATGTTGATTCGAGAAAAATAAGTTATTGGAAATAAAAAACGATTTGCCAACACCGTATATAATTTATTGCTGTTTATCGTCTACTTACGAAAGTCCTCGCGGACTTTCTTGGTCGGTAATTATTTACTAAATTAGTTGCTTGAAACACGCAACAAACCATATACAACAACGTTAACTACAAGTTTGCCAGACCAATAAACATCCTTCAAAGATTGATACATTTTAACTTCCAATATTAGAAAATCACTCTGTGGAATCCCTCAATCTGAAAAATATTGTGCATAATAAATAGACC
>NZ_JBEFOG010000018.1:0-1124 GCF_045063645.1 Winogradskyella sp. Asnod2-B02-A | reverse complement strand
ACGTTGTAAGTAATGCCCAAAAACACCCGAACTGAATGAGAAAAATAGTATTGATTTCGTGCGTTAGTAAAAAATTAGATAGAAAATCGACAGTTGAAAATATTTATATAAGTTCTCTTTTCAAAAAGAATTTAACTTATGCAAAATCATTAAATCCCAATGAAATTTATATTCTATCTGCTGAACACGGACTTTTAAAATTAACAGACGAAATTGAACCTTATGACAAAACTTTGAATAATATGCGTTCAAACGAAATTAAAGAATGGTCGAAAAAAGTCATTTATGAATTGAAAAATTTGACTGATTTAAAAAACGATGAATTTACTTTTTTAGCGGGAGAAAAATATCGAAAATTTTTAATTCCAGAATTGAGTAATGTAAAAATTCCAATGAAAGGTCTGAAAATCGGAAAACAATTACAATGGTTAACAAAACAGAATAATTAATGAGTAAAATTTGTAATGAAATACACGGAATATTCAACAAATTAAAAGAATATTCTTTTCCTTTTAACGAGAAAGAAATCCCGAAAAATGGAATTTATATTTTGTTTGAGAAAGGCGAGAAATTTAATGATTTAAAGAGAATAGTCCGAATTGGAACTCACACAGGAAATAATCAACTTCAATCAAGATTAAAACAACATTTTATTAAAGAAAATAAAGACCGTAGCATTTTTAGAAAAAATATTGGTCGAGCATTATTAAATGCAGAAAATGACAGTTTTTTAAAGCAATGGGAATTAGATTTGACAACCAGAGCAAATAAGAAAAAATATTCGGAACAAATAGATTTTGAGAAACAGCAAAGTATTGAAAAAAAGGTATCTGAATATATTCAAAATAATTTTTCTTTTGTAGTTTTTGAGGTTTTGGAAAAAGAACAGAGATTAAGAATTGAATCAAGAATAATTTCTACAGTTTCAAACTGTACGAATTGTAAACCGAGTGAAAATTGGTTAGGATTATCCTCGCCAAAACAAAAAATAAAAGATAGCGGATTGTGGTTAGTGAATGAACTATGGAAACAGTCTTTATCGGAAAACGAATTAACTGAATTAAAACGAATAATATAAAGCACTACTTACAACACCGTATATAATTTATTGCTGGCTTCTTGCC
>NZ_JBEFOG010000017.1:0-1414 GCF_045063645.1 Winogradskyella sp. Asnod2-B02-A | reverse complement strand
TGTATTATACTGATATAGGTTGACCTTTTTTTGTTAATATTATCACGTTCAAAAGATTTTTTTTAGCCGTTTAGAAGGCAAAAAAATAGTTTGAACTAGGTCTGTTCTTAAATCGTAAGCTCAGGTAAATTTACCTTATTTTTTCGATACGATTTGTATTTGATGTTTGGATTTAAATGCACTTCAGCTGGTTTTCTTAAATCCAAGCTAAAATGCGTTCTTAAATTATTATAAATATATACAGCTTGCTTTGTGATTTTTTGAGCAATATCAGTATTTTTAAGTGTTTCTTTTAATCCGTATTCATATTTCAAAGTTCTGTTAATGCGTTCTGCAATTGCGTTTTCGTAGGGGTCGTATTGTTCTGTCATACTCATTGTAATACCGTTGTTTTCTGCAAATTCTGTGTATTTAGGATTGCAGTACTGAAATCCTCTGTCTGAATGATGTATAAGCTTCTCATTAGGATACTTTCTGTTTTTAATAGCCATAGCAAGCGCATCTCTGCAGAGCGATGTTTTCATATGATTAGCTAATTTGAAACCCATAATTTGCTTAGAATAGGCATCTGTAACTAAAGCTAAATAGTTATGTCCATTTTCGGTTTTGATGTATGTAATGTCACTTACCCAAAGTTGTTCTGGACGAGTAGGAACGTGGTCTTTTACGATGTTTTTGTATTTTCTAAATAAGTGATTAGAGTTGGTTGTTGTAACGTAGTTTTTGCGTTTAGGTATTAATAAGTTGTAATACCTTAAGAATCCGTAAAATTTGTCCCTTCCTAACTTAATGTCTTGGTTTACCATCTCGTTTTTAAGTTCAGCGTAGAGTTTAATTCCACCAGATTGTTGTCCCACTAATTTGCGGTATTGCTGTACCATAAGAATAAGTTTTTTATCGTTTACTTCTTTGGTTTTGTTTGATTTGAGTCTTTTGTAGAAAGCTTGTTTACTAATCCCAAAGCATTGATAGAGCCATTTTCTTTTGAAATTTTTCTCTTTTTTTGTTCTATCTCTTTTGCTAATGATTTGGGCAACAACTTTTTTGACAAATCGACACCAGTAATTAGTTCCATGTCAGCAATAACATCTTGTTGGAAGTCTTTTACAAACTCTAGTTCTTCAATACGTTCCTTTAATTTTTTAATCTCATCTTGTTTACTCATACCAGTATTTTGTTGCTCTAAAGTACTATATTTTTTTAGCCAATAAGCAATAGTTGATCTTGAAATATCATATTTCTTAGATGCAAAATTGGCAGAGATTTGACCGTTTTGTATTTGGCCAACGACGAATAATTTGTACTGAAAAGTTACTTTTTCGTAAGGTTTTTTTCGACAGTCTTGTTTTCGTGTTTTCATAAGTGACTATAATTAAATGTTTAATTTTTAGTCAACCTATTTCAGGAAAGTACC
>NZ_JBEFOG010000016.1:0-5055 GCF_045063645.1 Winogradskyella sp. Asnod2-B02-A | reverse complement strand
GCATTACCATTGTAGGTACCGTCCCAACCGTTTCCATCAGGACTCAATTGTTTCAACAGCTTTCCATAACGGTCAAATATATAAATTTTTGCATTACTTCCAATACCTTCTATGTTCCAAGTTTCATTTTGTCCATCTCCGTTTGGCGTAAAATATAGCGGATAATCGATTATGAACTCAGATTCCGTGGTCAATCCACAGCCATTCTTATCTCTGGCGGTGATGTAATGTATGCCTGCAAAAACATTGGTGAAAATACCGTTATCTTGCCATGCACCTCCATCCATACTGTATTCATACACTCCATCTCCAAGCGCTGTTGCTTGTAAAACGTTGTTTTCTTCAAAAGCTTGTGTTAACACATCTATTGTAAGTGTTGGTGGTCCACTTTCTGTAACCAAGGTCTCATCTGTTTGTAAACATCCAGTTATTATATTGGTTACTGTAACACTATAATTTCCTCCTACACTTGGCATTAAACTTGATCCTGTCTCTGCAGGCATTACAGTGCCTTCATAACTCCATTCAAAACTATAGTCGGCTGTAGATAATCCTGTCTGTATCTCTAAAGGATCTAAGACTTCGCTTCCATCTGTACCTACACACAAAATATAATTCTCATCTATAATGAACTCTGGCAACGGGTTCACCTGTAAAGTCAACTCTGTAATGGCATAACAAATTGAGGTGTCAATTCCGGTTACTCCGTCTGGTGTGTCATTATCTACTCTGGCATAGATTACTTGTGGGTTAACGACATTTTCATATTCCGTTGGTAATGGATTGACATTGTTATTAGCATCATCTTCATTATCATAGTACGTTACGATATAGTTGGTATCATCTTGACCATCTAATACCTCGGCATTCATAGTGAGTAAATCAAACTGTGTAACATCATTGGTGGTATCTCCATCCGTTTCCATGTTATTGTCACATTCTTCAAATACAATAGCGTCTAAATCTGGATTCGCCTGTGCGGCTTCTTGAACTTCGATATTAAAGCTTTGTGTGCTTATTGAACAACCGGTCTCATTATTGGTAATAGTCACAAAAATCTGTTGTGGATTACTAATGTTGGTATATAGACTTACCAAACCATTCATACCGGCTTCGGCATCTGCAATATTTTCATGATAACTTACCGTAAACGCATTGCTATCTTGACCATTTAAAACTTCTGCGTCTTTGGTGGTTAAATCAAAGTTATCAAAGCCATCGGTAAACAATTCACATTGTATAAAATCGGTAACGGCAACAACGGTTGGTAATGGCTGTACAACAATAGTAAAGTCTACCAAAGCATAACAACCGGTAGCGTCTTTGGTCATTCTTACATAGATCTCTTGTTCTGGTGTTTCTATGTTAGTGTATTGCGTTGGGTCTGGAATTGGGTTTGTTCCTGAGTCCGCATCTTCTGCTGTCTCATGATACGTGATAGTTACTCCGTCTTCTTCATTTCGGATTAACGTTTCGTTTTCTGTAAGATCAAACACTTCAAAGCCATCTCCTGTATTGATTTCATCACACAATTCTAAATTTGGTAATAAATTGCTTGGCGTTGGTGTTGGGTTTGGTAATACGCGTATCGTTAAAGTCACATAGTCTACACAACCTGTATCGGTATCGGTAACCACGACATAAAGTGTCTGAGGGTTTGCTCCCTGACCATTCACCTCGGTGTTGGTGTATTGGGTTGGATCTGGTATCGCATTGTCTTGTGCTTGAGCATCTGCATTAGTCTCATAATAGGCTACTGACCAGCTGGCATTGCCTCCTGTGATTTCTGCATCTTTTACCGTAAGATCAAACATAGTGTATTCATCTCCTGGCACTTCTCCTAAATCATCACATTCACTTAACTGGCTTGGTTGTATCGCTGCTGGTGGCAATGCGACTATCAATTCAAACAGACCGGTATCGTAACATGTGGTGATAGGATCATATAAGCGTACATAAATGATTTGTGGATTACCATTATTAGTATAGTTACCGACATTGATGATTGGGTTGCTGCCATCTTCTGCGTTTGCGGCACTAATATGGTAAGTTAATTCTACGGCTGTTGGATCTTGACCGTTTAAAATTTCATCGTTCATGGTCGTCAAATCAAATTGAGAGACTCCATCGTAATCACTATCACAAATCGTATAAGGTTCTATTGTGGTTGGTACTTCTGGTGCTGGATGCACAATAAGCTCCATCGTGTTTTGTGTAAGACTGTAACAACCCGTCAATGTGTTCTCTGATCTCACATAAATCATTTGATTATTCGCTACAACATTGGTATACAAACCTGTAATGGCATTGTCTCCGGTCTGTGCATCACTTTGTGTTTCGTGATATGTAATCTCCACATCAGATTCCCCATTTGTGATATCTATTGTGTTTAGTTCTAAATCAAATTCTGCAAAACCATCATTATCGTCATCACAAACTTCGATTGGTTCTGGATTTGGTTCTGGCGATGGAATTGGATTCACTCTAAGGGTTACGGTAACCGTATTATAACAGCCTGTGATATCATTTTGTGCTCTTACAAATATAGTCTGAGGATTGCTTAATACATTGACATACGAACTTACAATTGGACTTGTCGCTGTATCTGCATCTGATTGGGTCTCATAATATGTTAAAGTAATTCCTGTTTGACCATTTAAAATTTCTGCATTCGCCTCTTCTAAGATAAAGGCTTCTTGCTCATCTCCTGGATTATTATCATCACACAGCTCTAATGGTGCTGGTGTCACTAAAACTGGTAATGGATTTACTATTAATTCTAAACTTATTAGCTTGTAACAGCCTTCTACTGTCGTATTATCTTCTACACGGATCCATATGATTTGATTAAAATCATCGGTATTGGTATAAGCTAGTGGATTTGCTATTGGGTTTGTCGCTGCTGCGGCATTTTCTTCGGTTACATAATAACTAAGAATATACTGCATTGGGTCTTGACCGTTTAAGATTTCATCTGCTTTGGTCGTTAAATCAAACGTCGCATAACCATCTGCTGAGATATCATCACAAGCTTCTAATGGTGTTGGCGCAACTAATTGTGGTGTTGGCTCTACGATTAAATCGAGTACGACAATAGTAGCACAGTCTGTAGCAATAGTCTCACTCTCTACTCTTACATAAAGGGTTTGTGCGTCTTGTACAATATTATTATAGCTTACCGTAGTGTCTATGGCATCAACTCCATTATTGGCATTCGTCTCTGTTTCGTGATAAGTCACCGATAAGCCTGAAGCTCCTCCGGTAATCTCATTTTCTGTATCGGTAAGTGCAAATAATCCAAAGCCATCATTATCTGGATCACAATATCTTAGAGCTTCTGGTGTAAAAGCCACTGGTGCTTGTTCTACAATTAACTCTAATGTTGTAGTCTCATAACAACCGGTATTGGTATCTTCTACACGTACAAAGATAATTTGGCCGTTGCTGGTATTCGTATAAAGTGTTGGTAACGGATTCATCTCGTCTTCGGCATCTACTAAAAATTCGTAATAGCTGACTGCATAAATTGGATTATTTCCTGTAATCTCGGTGTTCTTGATACTTAAATCCATCTCCGTTAAACCGTCTGGTGTACCATCATCACAAACTTCTAATGCGCTTGGTGCGATTACTGTTGGTAACGGATTTACTATTAAATCAAAAGTCACTTCTGAAGTACAATTGGTTAGTGTATTGGTTAAGACCGCAACTATTGTTTGTGGATTGCTAATATTGGTATAAAACCCTGTTATAGGATCAACTTCTGCAGCGGCATCTGCGGCATCTGCGTAATAGGTTACCGAAACATTGACTTGACCATTTAAAATTTCATCTGTTTTGGTGCTTAGATCAAAGCGTTCTTCTTCATCTCCTGGTAGATCATAATCACATAACTCGTATGCTGTCACAGCTACAGTTAATGGTTTTGGATTCACTATAAGTTGTAATATCCCAGTATCGTAACAGCCCGTAACGTCATTTTCTATGCGTACATAAATTTCTTGGGCGCCTCCTACAGTGTTTGTGTAGTTTGTTCCCAATGGGTTATCTCCTGTTTCTGCATCTGCTGGGTTCGCATAATAGCTTACCGTCATTCCTGTTTGTGAACCGATAACTTCAGCATCTTTTAGACTTAAATCAAAGACGGCTAAACCGTCTGAATTATCATCACAAACTTCTAAAGCGGTTGTGGTATTCGCGATTGGGTTTTCTAAAACCTCTAGAACAAGAGTGTTCACATTATAACAGTTGGTCGTGGTATTCTCTAATCGTACAAATACCGTCTCACTGGTCATTGTTGTATTAATGTAACCGTCAAATATTTCTGCTGTCGCTGGATCTGATTCGGCTCCGGCTAAGTTTTCATGAAACGTAACATTTATTCCTGTTTGACCGTTTAATAAATCCGCTACTTTAGTACTTAAAGGAAATCCTACAAAGCCATCGGTATCATCATCACAAACTTGTAATGGTGTTACAGAAACAATGTTTGGTAAAGCGTTTATGATTACATCGAAACTTGTGGTATTGTAACAATCTGGATATAATGGATCTTCCACTCTTACATAAATCGTCTCTTGATTTGGTGTACTATTGGTGTAACTTGTTGGTAAAGATCCTGTATTAGTATCTGCATCATCTTGACTCGTATGAAACGATACTGTGTAGGTCGCTGGATCTTGTGCCCCTAAAATAACCGCTTCTTGACTGCTTAAATCAAACGTCGCAAAACCATCATTACTAGGATCATCACAAACCAACATATCATCTGGTGCTGTTGCTAAAGCTCTTGTATTGACTACTAAATCAAACAAGGCCGTCGCTGTGGCATTATAACAATCTGAATCCCCTGAATTCTCTACTCTTACAAATATCGATTGGGTGTTTTCTGTATTGGTATATGTTAGTGGTAATGCTCCTGTACCTGCATCTGCATCATCAAAACTTAAATGATAACTCACATTGTAATCTGATGAGGGTTGTGATCCTAAAATAATCGCAGTCTGTGACTCTAAATCGAACTCTGAAAATCCATCATTGCTCTCATCATCACAT
>NZ_JBEFOG010000015.1:0-2692 GCF_045063645.1 Winogradskyella sp. Asnod2-B02-A | reverse complement strand
TTAACAACGTGTATAATTAATTGCTTTGTTCGTGCCTACTTACGAAAAGCCCTTCGGCTTTTCTATTCCGTTTTTATTTGCTAATTTTAGTGTTTAAACCACGCAACTAACCATACACAAAACCGTTGGCAATAAGTTAACCTGTCCGCCAGCATTGTGATTTAACCAATGATTATGTCTTTTTTATATTATTTCACGCAACCTTTTTGCATTTTACACATCTTATTAAAAAATAAATCAATGAATTATGAAAAAAGCCAACATTACATCACTATTAATTTGTTTAACCTTTTCGCTTTTATTCTTTAATTGTAAAAGCGATGATGATATTAACCCAGTTACAATAAATGCTGACACATATCCGTCTTTAAACGATTTAGTACAAGCATTAAAACCTAACGTACAGTCTTTTACAATAGATCCTACAACCAACCAAACGGTAACTGGAACTGATGGCACAATAGTTAATATAAACCAAAACGCCTTTACAGATGATGAAGGTAACTTAATATCATCAGCGATAACTGTAAATTTGAGAGAGCATTTAACTCTTGAAGATATGTTACTAGCTAATGCACAAACAAGCTCGAACAATCAAATTTTAATAACAGGAGGAAGTTTTAATTTAACTTTTGAAGATGAAAATGGCGCAAGTGTAATTGCTAACCCTTGGAGTATTGCGTGTCAAATGCCAGTGCAAACAGAGATAACTGGCTATGAAAACCAAATGCAATACTATATTGGAGAATATGATATGGTTGACGGAAGAGAAATGGTAAACTGGGAATTTGCTGGTGACAATAATGAAGCTTGGATGGATGAGGATACTTTTAATATTTTTGGCATAGAACAAGGACTTTCAAATTGTGATGTTTTATATAATATGAATGGAGACACACCTACACAATTTGAGGTGACAATATCAGATGTTACTGACTATACATCAACTACAGTTTGGATGGTTATAGATGATTTTCCTTCTGTTATTATGATAACATCGATAAATACTGCTATGACCGCTTTAAAAGCCTATGATAATTCTATACCAACAGGTCTAAATGCAACATTAATTGCGATGACTGTTGATGCAGATAATTATTTAAAGTTTGGTAGTCTACCAATAACAGTATTAGGTGACGATATTTTTAATATAGCAGTAGATTATGGAACTACCGAAGAATTAACAACGTTAATTCAAAACATAGCGAACTAAATAATATACGTTTATAAACTTAAAATAAACTTTGGAAAATCATTCTTTTATAAAAATGAAAAATTGAATTTTCAAATACTACTCAATATTTCATTTAGATTAAGTTTTAAGTAAATTATTTTTAGCTGGTTAAAAATTAAAACCAATTGCCAACAACGTGTATAGTTCATAGCGGTTGCTGGCTAAGACGAAGGTCCTTCCCTACTTTTTTGTATATTGTTACTGTGGAAAATTAATCGTGTACCTGACCGCAACAAACCATACACGAAGACGTTGGCATTAATTTAAAAAACAGATAGTATGAAATATAAATGGCTTGTCACATCAGGATTTTCTGAAATTAATGACACAGAAATTAAATATATACCAAAAACTAAAAAAGACGAATTAGGAGATGAAAGAATAGTTAATTCATTTGTTGGCTCTGATATATCATTTGAAAATGGAACAATCGAATTCGATGTAAAATCAAAAGATAAATTTGGAATTTGTCAATTAATTTTAAATACTGACACAGGAGCTGATTTAAATATTGGTCTTAATACTGCAGGTTATTTATATGGAATTGTACAATTTGATAGAAAAACAAATAAATGGGATTTATTAGCTGGAGTTGGTGAACCAGAAACCTTTGACACAAATAAATTTTATAAAGTTAAAATTACAGTTTCGGGTTCAATAATTTCACTTTATATCAATGATATTTTAGTGGCATCAACTATTAAAAACGTAAGAAAAGGGCAACTTCAAATTGCGTTCTCTTCAAAAGAAGAAGTTATAGTAAAAAACTTCAAAGTATCTCTTCTAAAACCAAAAGCATTTATTGTAATGCAATTCTCAGATGAATATAACCAACTATATACAGAAGTAATTAAGCCAGTATGCGAAAGCTATGGACTAGAAGTAGAAAGAGCTGATGAATTTTATACTGCAACACCAATTATTCAAGATATTGTAAAGTCAATTAAAAATGCATCTGTAATAATAGCTGAAATAACACCTGATAATCCAAATGTTTTTTACGAAGTTGGTTATGCACACGCTATTGAAAAACCTACGATATTATTAAGCGATGTTAAAAGAGAGAAATTGCCTTTTGATATCTCTGGATTTAGGACATTGTTTTACGAAAACTCTATTGCTGGAAAAACTAAGGTTGAAAGGAATTTAAAGAAATTTCTTGACAATATATTCTAAAAAAACTAATGCCAACACCGTATATAATTTATTGCTGGCTTCTTGCCTACTTGCGAAAGTCCTCGCGGACTTTCTTTGTCGGTAATTATTTACTAAATTAGGTGCTTAAAACACGCAACAAACCATATACAAACACGTTACCTGCAATTATGAAAAAGGTACTTTCCTGAAATAGGTTGACTAAAAATTAAACATTTAATTATAGTCACTTATGAAAACACGAAAACAAGACTGTCGAAAAAAACCTTACGAAAAAGTAACTTTTCAGTACAAATTATTCGT
>NZ_JBEFOG010000014.1:0-5713 GCF_045063645.1 Winogradskyella sp. Asnod2-B02-A | reverse complement strand
AGCGGATTGTGGTTAGTGAATGAACTATGGAAACAGTCTTTATCGGAAAACGAATTAACTGAATTAAAACGAATAATATAAAGCACTACTTACAACACCGTATATAATTTATTGCTGGCTTCTTGCCTACTTGCGAAAGTCCTCGCGGACTTTCTTGGTCGGTAATTATTTACTAAATTAGGTGCTTGAAACACGCAACAAACCATATACAAAACCGTTAACTACAAGTTTGCCAGACCAATAAACATCCTTCAAAGATTGATACATTTTAACTTCCAATATTAGAAAATCACTCTGCGGAATCACTCAATCTGAAAAGTATTGTGCATAATAAATAGACCAATTATTATTTAGATTTTAAAAGATTAATCGAGAAAACCAAGAAACAGCTCACTCTACTCTGTTTGAATTTTAAAAGAACCAATTAAATTTTAGATTAAAAAGATTGATTTAGAAAACCAACTCTGAAAAGAAACGTGTATCGTTACGGCTGAACTGTGCGTGATTGAACTAAAACGACCAAGATAATTTAAGGTTAAAAAGATAAATCGAGAAAACCAAGAAACAGCTCACTCTACTCTGATTGAAATTTAAAAAAACCAATAAATTTTAGATTAAAAAGATTGATTTAGAAACCAACTCTGAAAAGAAACATGTATCGTTACGGCTAAAATGTACGCGATTGAACTTATCGGAATTGATACTGAACAAGAAAACGGAACAACATCCTAAAACTGTTGATTGACTTTTAAGGACATCAGATTGTTTCGAATAAACTTTAGACATCTGAATTCCAAATAAACTAAAAAACCTGTAGTTAACAACGTGTATAATTAATTGCTAGGTTCTCGCTTACTTACGAAAAGCCCTTCGGCTTTTCTATTCCGTTTTTATTTGCTAATTTTAGTGTTTAAACCACGCAACTAACCATACACAAAACCGTTAACTGTAATAACGCAGCGCAACCAAATTCGGAACTTTAAGCAAAAAAAAACAAGTTGCTTAAGCCGAATTGAATGCAAAAAACTCACTCGAATTCTGAATTTTAAAACGTTAGATTAATAAACACAACGCACGAATTTCTCACTCGAAATCTGAATAAAAATACGTTGGAATTTTAGCTCGTTTGATTAATTGGAATTGGAATCTCACTCAATCCGAATTCTCACTCAAATCCGAATTGAAAACTGCAGAAATTCACTCAGTCGGAATTTTAGCAAGTTTGCAAAAGCCGAACTTAACGGAAATCGAGCATCGCTCGATTTTTTTTTTATAAATTAGAGGTTTAATAATTAAAATTAATTCAGAATCATCGGAATATAAATATTGTGGAATATCAAGAAATCGAAAATACTCAAACAAATAAAAACCAAGTAATTACTACAGTTAACACCGTGTATAATTAATTGCTTTATAGAGCTTACGTACGAAAATCCTCTCGGATTTTCTATTCGGTAAATATTTAGTAACTTAGTTGCCAAACCACGCAACTAACTCATACACAACCACGTTGTACACCATTTGACGAAACCAATGATATTCTTAATTGACATAGTAGATTCCGAACACCAAGTAGTTGTTTACGAGAACATTCCTGATTTAATTCAACGAGTAGAATGGCAAGATATATTTGAGGGAAAATCAGTCATTATTGATGAAAATGGAACGGAATACGAATGGGATTCTAATAAAAGAGACGAAATCGGAACTGTACACGATTACACTATTATTCCGACTTCAAGAGTTTCAGAATTTATTACCGAATGCTTAAAAAGAGTAAGAGCTGAACAGAATATTTATGAATTTAATTTTTAGAATATGAGTTGGGATATTGTACTTTTTAATTCAAGACAAAAAATAAATACTGTTGCGGAATTGGACGAAAACCAACTTGAACCGACTGATTTTGATGGAATTTTGGAAAGCTCATTTGACCAAATAAAAAAAGATGATAATCACAGAGAAATAATCGGAACTGATTTTACAATTGACTTTATTGTTCATAATGAACCTGTGAGCAACACAATGTTAAGTTTATATGGAGAAAATGGACTTTATGAACTTATTGAATTGGCGAAAAAGCATAATTGGCAGATTTATGACTCTGGAATTGGAGAAATGATTGACTTGAAAAATCCAGAGAAAAACGGATTTGAAAATCACAGAAAATATGTGGAACAAATACTCAATCGGAAATAAAAAAAACGGTGTACAACACCGTGTATAATTAATTGCTTGGTTCTAGCCTACTTGCGAAAATTCCTGCGGAATTTCCTCTGGTTCGTTCCATTTTTGCTAAATTAGTTGCTTAACCACGCAACTAACCATACACAACAACGTTGTACGCAAGCTGAAAAACTCACTCAAATTTGAAAAAAAAGATAATATTTGGAATTTTAGCCTTTATAATCGGAATTGGAATTGCTCTCTATTCCGAATCATTTTTTCGTGATATAATTCAAGATATTTATAGATGGTCAACATCTGATAAAATAAAATTTGTTGGAAAAAATATGTATATTTTCTCGAACAAAACTTACTACATTACACTTGGAATAGTTCCTTTGATTTTAACACTCGAAAATCTAAATCAAAAATTGACTCAAGTGCTGAAAAGTGGAATTATATGTGTTCTGATTTTTTCAATTCTGTTAATCGGAATTTCAGCAATTGGCGCCAATCTAAAAATTGTGGAATGTACAGCTTGTGATGACGGAATCAGAAAACTGCATTGGAATGAAATAAATTACGGATTAATAATTGGAACAAGTGCAATCATTTCGATTATACCTAGTCTGATAAGAATAATAAAATGGAGGAAAAAGCCTGCGTACAACACCGTGTATAATTAATTGCTAGGTTCTTCCCTACTTGCGAATATTCCTGCGGAATATTCACAGGTTCGTAAAAGTTTGCTAACTTAGTTGTTTAACCACGCAACTAACCATACACAAACACGTTGCCCACAAGTATCCCAAACCAACAAACATCGTACTTTCATTAATATCTTTAGTTATTTACGAACGAAAAACAATCTGAACGTGACAAATTTTACACTGGACTTTTTTCTCGTGCGGAATTGCGGGACGTGAAAAATATTACGCTTGAATTTCCGCTCGCCCAACTTCAGATCATCACATCGAAAATTTAGAAAACCATCAACTTCCGGCTGATTAGCAATTCCGCTAAACGTTACGGCTGAATTTTACGAAATTGGATTTGCCCAACTTTTGTCAATTGCATCGAAAATATAGCAATCCTACAACTTTTGGCTGAATATCAGAATCGCTAAACATTCGTAAAAAAAATTGGTTTATAAATCGGAGATTTTTTTTTGATTTTTAAGTAAAAAAGCAGATTACGTATAAATCAACAACGCACGAATATATTGCGCCTGAAAAACAAATGCGTGAAAAACAAATACCTGATGGGCAACACCGTGTATAATTTATAGCTGCTTCTCGCCTACTTACGAAAAACCGCTGGTTTTTCTTATTTTGGGTTTTATTTGCTAAATTACGTGCTTACAACACGCTACAAATCATACACAAAACCGTTGTGCTTCATTATGACCAATCAATAACCAATGATAAATTTCTTTAGAAAAATACGTTACGAACTTATGGAGAAAAACAAAACTGGAAAGTATTTTAAATACGCCATTGGAGAAATTGTGCTAGTGGTAATTGGAATTTTAATTGCTCTACAGATAAATAATTGGAATGAGAATAGAAAGCTGGAAAACAACAAAAACAACCTCATGCTAGCCTTAAAAAAGGAATTGCTTAACAATAAAAATGAGTTGGATAATTACCTACTTGGAATACATGAAAGTAATAGTAAATTTAATAAAGTGCTTCTGTATTCAGTAGGAGATTATGCCATTCCTATTGATAGTCTAAAGTATTATCTGTCTGAAATGATTTATGATAGAACATTATCTTTATTGAATTCGGTTCAAGAAGAAGCAATTAATTCTGGTAAATTTGAAATGCTAAGTGATAGCTTAAAGCAGAACTTGTCTAAACTAAAAGACTATACTAGTTCTAGAAACGCAATTACCGACAGGAGAACTGATATGCTATATGTTGATAATGATAATAAGATCGTAAATTTAATGGCTAGATTATACATGCTTCCCGTAATTCCAGAAGAATATTTAATTCATCCATTAATTCCAACACATCCTAATTTTTTATTAAGCAATAAGGAATTATCAGCTCTAGTTAAAGATCCTGACACCTATCTAACATTAAATAAAATATATTTAAATCATGCGGCCGATGAAGTTTGGCTTAAATATGGTCTTGTTAGATTAACAAATAAAACTATTGCAATAATTGACAATGAATTGAATGAAAAATAACGAAAGCACAACACCGTGTATAATTCATTGCTGGTTTTAGCCTACTTACGAAAGTCCTCGCGGACTTTCTATCTGTGATTTATTTGCTAAATTAGTTGCTTAAACACGCAACGAAATCATACACAAACACGTTGTAGTGCATTAAAATCAACCTATGAAAATTAAACAAACATTCAAAACTCTAACGAAAATCACGAAAGATTTTTTAAAATCTGGAGAGAATGAAAAGGTTGATTATAAAAGAGACTTAAAAGGATTAAAATCCGAGGATTTAGTAGCTTTTGCTAATTCAGATAATGGAGGTACAATTCTAATTGGAGTCGATGAAAAATCAAACGGAAAAACGCAAGTAGGGGAAATTTATGGTTGTGATACTTCTGACAAGTCAAGACTTGTTATTATGTCTAAAGCTTTAGCTTGTATTCCACCAATTTCACTATCAATTTTTATTGAAAACACCAATGAAAAACCAATATTTAGATTAGAAATTCCAAGTGGAATACAAAAACCTCATTGTACAAGCGGAGGAACATATAAAATTAGAAAAGATGGCAGAAATTCAGTTTTAACACCAAATGAAATTCTTGATATTTATTTAATTAAAGAAGCAAAGAAATTCAATAAGCAATTTAAAAAAGCGACTAAAAATCTTGTTGAGAATATTGACAATGTTACATCAACAATTGATTTTATGCAATCCAATATTAGTTCAAAAGTCGAGAATATATCCAACTTATTAGAATGGACTGAAAGTTCAGCTTCTGACACTAATAGTACAGTTGACACAATAGATTCTTACGTCAGAACTATACTCAAAGAACAAAGGAATATTGATATTCGAGTAGAATCAATAATAGAACACAACGAAATAAAAGACCCAGTAAGATTAAGATATATGAGTAAAGTTGCTGAAAATCTAATTGGGGAATATGAAAAGGACGAGGAACTTTTTCAGAAAGCATTAAAAGGAGAAATATCATTTGAAGATGATTCTAAATGGAATTTAACTGATGAGGATAAGAAATTAATAATTCAACGTTCAGCAGAATTTTTGAATGAAAAAAGAAATCCTAAAAAAGATACAGACGAAGAAGAATAACGCACTACAACACTGTATATAATTTATTGCTAGTTCTAGCCTACTTACGAAAATCCTCGCGGATTTTCTATTCGGTTTTTATTTGCTAAATTAGGTGCTTAAACCACGCAACAAACCATATACGTATTCCAAGATCAAATCCTAGTAAAATTTAGTTTTATTTTTTAAGCTGCATATTGCTGAAGGACCACATACGGTGTTCCTCTTTTTACCACGGCAAATGCCCTAGCTATCAACTTATTCCTAAC
>NZ_JBEFOG010000013.1:0-12365 GCF_045063645.1 Winogradskyella sp. Asnod2-B02-A | reverse complement strand
AGCGGATTGTGGTTAGTGAATGAACTATGGAAACAGTCTTTATCGGAAAACGAATTAACTGAATTAAAACGAATAATATAAAGCACTACTTACAACACCGTATATAATTTATTGCTGGCTTCTTGCCCACTTGCGAAAGTCCTCGCGGACTTTCTTGGTCGGTAATTATTTACTAAATTAGGTGCTTGAAACACGCAACAAACCATATACAAAACCGTTGGCAACAAGCTGAAAAACGAACTCAACGAAAAAAAATGAACTCAAGAACAATCGAGAAAAATATTGGAAAACCGACAAAAATCGATTGGAAAAAACCGAAAGCAATTGGAAGTTCATCATTTTATCTAAAGTCTTTTAAAGCAAAAAATAATTCGACGGAATTTATAAAAGAAAACTCTAAATGTAGTTTTGAAAAATATTCAGGAGGAATTCTTTTAAGGTCAAACTTGTCTAATAAAACAAGTGCGTTGACAATAAAAGAATCGGAAATTGAATACATAAAATTAATACGTGGAAAAGAAAGCGTTGAACCTCTGACTTTATCACCAATGTGGATTATGTTGAAATTAGGAGTTTCTAAATTAATTGCGAGATATTTTAGAATTGTGCTAGGAGAATATTCAATAGAAGAAATGAAATTAAAAATCGAGACTGAAAATCAAAATATGGAATTCACGCAAAACGGATATATATTTGAAAGACAATTGAGTTTCTTTAAAAACCTGAACTACGGAGAAAAATTAATAATTGAAATGAACGAATAAAATAAAAATCGGAACGAAAAAAAGAAAGCCTGTTGCCAACAACATATATAATTTATTGCTGGCTAATTGCTTACTTACGAAAATCCTCGCGGATTTTCTTGGTCTGTAATTATTTACTAAATTAGTTGCTTAAACCACGCAACAAACCATATATAAACACGTTAGCCATAATATAAAACCAACGAATGGACTTTTTAATAATCATAATTGCAATCGTATTAATTATAGTCGGATTTAGCAGAATGAAAAAGTCGAATAAAAACACTTCGACAACTAATTCTGGAAAAAAACAAGTCGTAACAAAGACAATTAAAAAAGAATTTGCTTTACAACCCGTAAAAAATAAAAGTACATTCAAACCAATTGCATTAATCCTCGACACAGAAACAACTGGATTAATAAATGACAATTCGATTAGAGTTACAAAACAAAATGTTATTGACCATTCAGACAACTTTCCAAGAATTGTTCAACTAGCTTTTATGTTAGTTGATATAAATGGAAATTACGATGGAGAAACTTTTTATATAAAACAGAAAGAGGATATTCCAAAACAAGCAATAAAAATTCACGGAATTACGAACGAAATATGTGAAAAAGAAGGCGTGGAATTAGAAAAAGCTCTATCTGCTTTGACTGTTGCCTCATCAAAAGTTGATGACATTGTTGGACACAATATTGCGTTTGACTACAAAGTATTGCACGCTGAATTTGTAAAAGCTGGAATTCCGTTTTCATTAAAGAAAAAGAACAAAGTTGACACAATGAAATTGACAGGAAAACAACTTGGACATAAATATGGATTTAAAATTTCATTATATAATTCAGCTGACAAATTGTTTGGGAATAAAAAGGAATGGCAAGCACTTAAACCAAATTTGAAAGAACATAATGCCGAAAGTGATATTATAGTGACTGCGTTGATTTATAATATGCTGAATGGAAAATAAAATACTATGGCTAACACCGTATATAATTTATTGCTAGTTCTAACCTACTTACGAAAATCCTCGCGGATTTTCTATTCAGTTTTTATTTGCTAAATTACGTGCTTAACCACGCAACAAACCATATACAAACACGTTGTGTACAATTATGAGAAACTTTCTGCTTATCATTTTAATTTCAGTTTCTACTTCGAGTTTTTCGCAAGTAAAAATTGACACATCTGAAATTAAATCGATAAGATATGAATGGAATATAAATCCGAAAACTAGCGATACTACTCTTTGGACAAAACTGACTGAATATAAAAGTGGATTCTATCATGAAAAAATGGAATTCCTAAATGACTCGTCGAAGTTTGGACATTTCTTTATCTACAAAGGAGAAAAAATAGAATCTCAAAAAAGAGCAGATATTGAAAATCATGTTTCTGGAATGGGAAACGGAATTATAAATATTTACTACGATAAATTCAAAAATCCTGATAGTATTGTTTTATTAAAATATGAGCCAGATTTTAAAAGAATCTCAACTACAATTGAAAAACAATACAAAAGAAACAGAAAACTTGAATTCATAACGGATTTAGACGGAAAGAACTACTACAAATACAATCTATTTGGAAAACTCAAACGAATTGAACATTACAGAGATTCTGTTTTGTATAGAATAGATAATTTCAAAAATGGACTTTTGATTTCCGAAACATTTCCTACTAGAAAAAAACACCGAAAAAAGTTTACTTACGAATATAATAAGAGAGGTCAATTAGTAAAAAGAGAGGACGACGATTATCATTTCTATCGCTACGATTACAACGAATTTGGAATTAGGAAAATTGAGAAAGTTTACAAAAAAAAGAACGCTGTCGTAGAGTACACTATTTTCAATTATGATAAAAATGGAATTCTCAAAAGAAAAAAAGAATTCGCTCGAAATGATAAATTGAGGAACGAATTTATATATGAATACGAATAAATAACTGTACACAACAACGTATATAATTTATTGCTGGCTTCTTGCCTATTTACGAAAGTCCTCGCGGACTTTCTTGGTCTGTAATTATTTACTAAATTAGTTGCTTAAACCACGCAACAAACCATATACAAACACGTTATGTGCTAGCTGAAAAAACATCGATGAAACAACAAAATTTAGTCATTTTAATAATATTATTTTTCATTTCAAGTTGCGGAATGAAAACAAAACAAGGGCTGACTGAAAACTATGACGAAAATAAGACTGAAATACTTGAGCTAAAGAATCACTATAATAAAATTGTCCCTGAAGACTTTATAATCCGAATAAGATTTAATTCATCCGACAATATTGATTTCTTTGTTTACCAACCAATTGAGAATTCAGAAAAGCGTGAATTACTTTTTCAACAATGGGATTTAGATATTGACGATTATGAACCTGAAAATCCGCGAAGTGATTATGATAAAAAATATCACGGAATAACAAATTCATTTATAGAAGTTAAAGAAAAATTAGACTGGACAAATCAAACATTTATTGATTTATATAATAAATTGGACAATGTGAATTGTATGGGAATCTCTAACAGAAACCCAACAGAAATAGAATACGGATTTAAAGGAATGGGAGCTTTTAGTTATTTAATATTTGATGAAAATTTGAATTTAGAATTACAAGAAAAATATTCAGATGACTGCTCTCAAATGTTTTATAAAGAAAACGTTGTGCTGAATTATGGAAGTGGAGCAATTGGAAGTTTTTGCACACCCGAATTTAAACGAACGAAATAAAGCCGGCACATAACACCGTATATAATTTATTGCTTGGTTCTAGCCTACTTACGAAAATCCTCGCGGATTTTCTATTCGGTTTTTATTTGCTAACTTTAGTGCTTAAACCACGCAACAAACCATATACAAACACGTTGGCATTAATACGAAATGAAATTAGAATACACATTAAACTTCTCGGATTTTTTAGAATATCAACTTTATGTTTCTTCTAAATCTGAACTGCATAAAAAGAACAGAAATAAGTCAAGAATTGTTGNATTTAGATGCATGGTCGGCTGGAAGACAATTATTCTATTTACCCAAAGATTCAAATCTAGATATAGAACAAGAATTATTGAAAAAGTAAAAACTAGAGATAACAACGTGTATAATTAATTGCTTTGTTCTAGCCTACTTGCGAAAATTCCTGCGGAATTTTCACGGGTTCGTAAAAGTTTGCTAAATTAGTTGCTGAACCACGCAACTAACCATACACAAACACGTTACCTGCAATTATGAAAAAACGCCTGTAACTAAACAAAAACGTCAGTTCACTCATTTAAGGTTTTTGAATAATTATGTAAAGAGTAAATTTGCAAACAAATGAAAAAATTTAGTTTAATAATATCAGTTTTACTTCTGAATCTCAACTTGGGTTTTTCTCAAACCGAATCTGAAATTGACTCTTTACTAAATATGATTGCGGAAACGGAAAACTCAAAAGAAATAATAAAAACTAATCAAGCCGAACAAATAATAGCATTTGGAGAGAATTCTTTGATAACTCTTGCGGAATTTTTTACGGATTCAACCTTGACTAAAGTTAAATCGGAATGTTATAATCGGAATTTGACTAAAGGAGAAATTGCAATAATAATGGCTGATAGAATTGAGCCTATGCCATATTTTACAGTTACTAGAATTCAAAATTGCACGCTGACTTTTTGCGAAAATAATCCGAATCGAATTGAATATTATTTTGGTATTGACAATTACCTGAATGGCAAAGTATTTAAAGAAAGATATGTGGAATGGTTATTTAGAAATGACAGGTTAAAAAGAGCTAAAGGAAAAGATAGAAAAAAACGAAAGAAAATATTAAATGTATGGAAAAATAACAGCAGGTAACACCGTGTATAATTAATTGCTCGGTTCTTGCCTACTTGCGAAAATTCCTGCGGAATTTTCACGGGTTCGTAAATGTTTACTAACTTAGTTGCTTAACCACGCAACTAACCATACACAATCACGTTAGCAAAAATTAATATGAAAATAACAAAACTACTTTTAATCTTTACCATTGTGCTAATTTCATGTACCAATGATTCAAATAATTCTGAAGAATCGAATAATAATAGTAATTTTCAAGAACCAGAATATGTAATGTTGATACCTGAAGCAACCCCTATTTCTTCAATAGTTCTTGACGATAATATACAAATCGTTTACGCAGAAAGTAATTTTACTTATAAAATTAGTCAAGTAAATTCTAACGGATTTATAGAGTGGACAAGAGACCTTGAGTTGTTAGATGACTTTATTGAATTTAGTTTATTCAAAAAAATAGGTTCTGTTTTATATTTTATTTATCAACAAAACGATGGTCTCAAATTTATAGAATTAGATATTAATGGTAGCGTTACGAATAATGGTGTTATTTCAAATACTAGATATAATCGATTACAAGCAAATAGTGATAAATTTTATGCAATGAAGTATGAATCTAATAATGTAATTATTAATAGTTATACATATACAGGTAATTTTATTGAAACTAATAATATAACAACAAACATATATGCAACTCATAACTGTAAAGTCTTGATTAAAAACGATCTTTCATATGTTTTTGGCCAAGAAAATTTTATAGCAAATAATCCTTTCTTTTACGAAAATTTTTATTGTGAAATTTATAATTCTTCATTAGAATTGTTAGGCGATTTTAATATAAACTTAAGCAATAAAATAGGGAACGAACAGCTAGCTTTAGTTCTTAATAATGGAAACATTCTAACTAAAAACTATAATGGTAATATTAATAAAACTCAAATAGAAATTTTTGATAGCAATGGTAATCTATTGTTTGATAACTCTTTTAATGAACGGCATGGAGCATCTAGGATTTTAGAAGACAATAATGGGAATTTAAGATTAATATTAAAAAATGCTAGTGCCATACCAAATGAAAAAAACATGAGATTAATTACTTTAACTCAAAATTTAGAAGTTGTTTCTGAAAGACGATTAGGAAGTGATAGTGATGTTGGTGACAATGTGAAAGAAATCATTGAAACAAACGAATTTATATATTTAATTGGAGGTACAGCTGGCACTGATGGTGATTTTGACATCCCAAACAACAGTCACACAGATGATCTATTTATTTTTAAACTAGAGAAATAACTTTTGCTAACACCGTGTATAATTAATTGCTTTGGCAAGTGCCTATTTGGAAAATTCCTTCGGAATTTTCTCGCGTTCGTTTTTGTTTACTAAATTAGTTGCTTAAACACGCAACTAACCATACACAATCACGTTGGCAGCAATAGTCAAAAAATTCCGTAATCATTTGAACACATAGTTATAATTATGAAAAACATTATCTTTATACTAACTATTCTTCTTATTCCAATTGGAATTTTACTCAGACTATATGACATAGTTGGTGGAAATATTCTGTTGACTTTAGGCTTTTTAGGATTATTAATTTTTTATGTAAAAAGAACAATTAGTGGATTTCAAAATAAAGTTTCGAAAAAAATTATTGTGCTAAACATCTTATTAGTATTAATGTCTTTTTGTCTATTCACAAAGTATCTCTATCATATTTTTGGAGATTATCCAACATTGATAATTCTTCCAATTTTCATAATTTCTGCTCTAGTTTATCTAATTACCGAAAGAGAAAAGCAAACAAAATTGACAATAGTAACATTACTATATTTAATATTGACAATTCCTCTATTCGGTTTTGAATTTAACGAATCACCAAGACCTTATATACCTCAATCTTGGTATGATAGATATGGTGAACCTAAAAGTTATTTTAAATCAATACCTTTCGAATTTGAACTTCCAGAAACTAAAAAACTTAATGACAAAGGAAACGACTTAAAAAACCAACAACTCTATTCTGACGCGATAAAAGTATATGAAAAAGGGAGAAAACTAGAGCCTAAAAATCTAAGCTTACTTTTTGAGTTATCCGAAGCACACGCTAAAATAAACGAATTAGAAACTGCAATTGCTTTACTCGATACTGCAATAAGTATTAATCCAAATTATCCTGAATTCTATAACAACAGAGGTTTACTCTATTATAAAATTCGTAAAGATAATGAGGCTATAGAGGATTATAATCGAGGTATAAAATTAGATTCTACTCAATCCTCATTTTACGCAAATTTGGCAATGGTTTATTATTATCAAGATTCACTTGAAATTGCTTGTTCGAAAATTAAAAAAGCGGAATCACTAGGTTTAGAAATAACCGATTTCAAATTACTTAGAGAAATAAAACAAGAACATTGTGAATAAAACTACGGCTGCCAACACCGTGTATAATTAATTGCTTGGTTCTAGCCTACTTGCGAAAATTCCTGCGGAATTTTCACGGGTTCGTAAAAGTTTGCTAAATTGGTTGCTGAACCACGCAACTAATCATACACAAACACGTTATATTTAATTGCTCAAAAAATAATCCGAACAAAAATCATAAACAATGAAGCAAACTTTACTTTTACTATTATCTACAATTTTATTTATTAATTTATGCTATTCTCAAGTTGCAAATGGACCTTTGGTTAATGAACTATGCGATGATAATGTAGAGTCTGATGGCGATTTTTCTAATGACTCTTCTCAATTTGATTTAAGTGTAATGGATTATCAAATTCTAGGAAATCAAAATCAAACAGATTTCACAGTCACTTACCATTTAACACAAGTAGATGCAGATAATAACATAAACCAACTTCCAACACTTTACACAAATGTTATTAATCCAGAAACAATATATGGTAGAGTTAGTGAAAACAGTTCATCAAACTATGACACAACAACAATCACTTTGATAATAAATAGTTTACCAAATATTAATTTGAGTGGAGATTTATTTATTTGTGATACTGGTTCAACGACACACATAAACACCAATCTTTCTGAGACCGACTATTTCTTCTATTGGTATCTAAATGGTGTTTCTTTAATGTCCTATGGAAGTAGTCTTAATATTGACCAGTCTGGAAATTATGACGTAATTGCAACCAATTTTCTTACTCAATGCTCTAATCAGTATTCATTCAGTATTATAGAAATCGACTGTAGCGATTCAGATTCTGATGGAGTAAAAGATTCTGACGAAGATTTAAACTTTAATGGAAATTTAGAAGATGATAATACTGATATGGATAGTTTAGCAAATTATTTAGACGATGACGATGATAATGATGGTATATTGACAATCGATGAAGATTATAACAATAATGGAGACCCAACAGACGATGACACAGACAATAGTGGAATTCCAGATTATTTGGAATCGAATGTTGCTTTAAGTATTGAGTCATTTAAAAATCAGAACTTAAAAATGTTTCCTAATCCATCTAATGACTTAGTTACTATACAGTATTCAAATCAAATTTCTAATATCTCTATTTACAATGTTCAAGGAAAAAAAATGAATTTAAAAACTATAAATAACTCATTTTCTGAAATAAAATTTAACGTAAGGGATTTAGAAAACGGAATTTATTTTATCAAAATACGAAATGATTTTAAGGAGACTATTATGAAATTGATTGTCGAATAATTAAAACGATATGACTCACTCATATGTCTCACAACTAAATATAACACCGTGTATAATTAATTGCTTTTCCGTGCTTACGTGCGAAAATCCCTTCGGATTTTCTATGTCGTAAGTATTTGTTAACTTAGTCGCTAAACCACGCAACTAACCATACACAAACACGTTGTGCAACATATGAGAAAAACCATATTACTAATATTAATTTTGATTTTATTTCATAGTTGTGGAAAAAAATATGGCGAAATTAAATCTGATTTTAGAAACCCTGAAAAACTGATTATAGAAACGGAAAAAGAAAAAAAAGAAACAACTGATAAAACCATTATATCGGAATTTCTTACTCTTACGGAAAATGCTTACGAAATTGAACCTCATAAATGTATGTACAATTTCAAAATTCATTTAGTGAATGACAAAAATGAAATATTGACTTTTTATTTAACAAAAGGTCATTCGCAAAATTATTATGAATTTAGTAATAACGGAACTTTTGAAATGGATAAATCAAAGTTTGAGAATTTAATAAAATCGTTAGACTATGAACTTTCGGAATTATAAATACGTTGCACAACAACGTGTATAACTAATTGCTAGTCAGTGCTTACTCGGAAAATTCCTGCGGAATTTTCTACAGGTTCGGTTTCTTTTATTAACTTAGTTCCTGCCAACGCAACTAGCCATAACACAAACACGTTAGCCACAATGTAACCAAGCAATGAACAAAAGGATAATAACGATAATGATTCTAACTTCTATTTTAAGTTTTTTCGGTTGCAAAGGAAAAAATGAACCGAATAAGGAAAAATCTGAAATGGATTTACTTATCGAAAAAAGCGTTGATGAATTCAACAATCGGAAAATTTACGAAAAGCTATCACCCGAAATTTTGACCAATATTCCTGACGACAAATTGGAACAGGCAATTATGGACAATATTGATACCAACTTTGAAAATGGAGAACATTACACTTTAGATAAAATGTCAAAATTAACTAAAGGACAACAAGCAGTCTTTTCGACTTGGTGGCTAGAAGCAGAAGTTAATAATGGTGGATTTAATCAATTCTACTTTAATTCAAGTGGACAATTTGCTGAAATGGCTGAAATTGGATTTAAAACTATTGGAGCGGAAAAATTCTCGGAATTGACTTTACGTGCGAATAGCATATTTACGGAAAACAAAGAGAGACTTGAGGAATTTGACGATGGAACTATGAAAAGTTTTAGCGAATCATATAAAGACAATCCTTTAAACGATTTGGACACTGAATTTTATAAACTGTATGATTCCGAAAATATAAGTGATTTACGAATTAAGTATATTAGAGAAAATAATAAAGAATTTATAACTGAATAAAACACAGTGGCTAACACCGTATATAATTTATTGCTAGTTCTAGCCTACTTACGAAAATCCTCGCGGATTTTCTATTCGGTTTTTATTTGCTAAATTAAGTGCTTAAACACGCAACAAACCATATACAAACACGTTACCTACAATTTCAAAAAAAACAGAACTGATTGAAAGAACAACCAAATGTAATATCGGATTTTGAACTACTTACCGAAATTGGTTGTGATTTATCTCAACATTTTCGCGGAATATATGTTGATGACGAAATAAAAACAAAATCAACTCATCTACTCGCAAAAGCAATAGACAACAGTTTTTCAATTTTAAAACTAATTCCTGATAGTAAATATTCAGATGACAAAGAAAACTATCTTGACATTTCTTCTGTTTTCTCTCTTTGTCGGAATTTAATAGAATTATCAAATATTTTCTGGTATTTAATAGATGATAACATTGAACAGAATGAATTTGAATTTAGAATTGATATTCTAAATTACCACGATTATATTTCAACCGATTTAATTTTTAATAGAATATTTTACGACGAAAAAAATGTTGAATATTTAGAAAATAAAATAAGTGAATTTAAAGACAAAATTGAAAACAACCCTCACTTTGAAAAATTAGATAAACAAACAAAAAAGTTCATTCTCAACGGGAAAAAAAGTACACTTTTAACTCAATTTGAAATCGTTAAAAAACGTGATTTAGATTTAGAAGAGTTTCGTGCTTATTATAAGTTAATGTCTGTTCATACACATTCATCGCCAACATCTGTGACACAATTAGTCTTCACACAAGGAATGGAAACTGATGGTGAATTTAATAATTTGATGTTATCATTTTTGATTATGTATTGTGGTTCATTTTTAGCCAATTTAATTAAATCCACAACTGAATTATGGGAAATGAAATTTGCAAAGACAGAATCGGAAAAAATTATTAATGAATATGTATCAATACAAAAACTGTAGGTAACAATGCATATATTTTATTGCTAGGTTCTAGCCTGCTTACGAAAGTCCTTGCGGACTTTCTATTCGGTTTTTATTTACTAACTTAGTGACTTAATCACGCAACAAACCATATACTAAACCGTTGTGTGTAATTTGAGCAACTTCAACTGAATGAACAAAATCATAAAAAAATTAGACTCGAAAAGTGAACAAGCGTTGAATTATATGCTCAACAAATCAGTTCAATCAATTAAATCTGGAAATTTTCAATTGGATGTACGAACTGATTTTATTTTGACTACAACAATATCAATAAATATAAGTCGTGAGGAATATTTGATAATCACAAATGAATGGTCAGATACACAAAAAGAGGGAATTAATTATTTCGAATTAAACGCAAGAATTGAGAAAAAACCAGCTGACATAAAAACAAAGAAAGACCCAAAACTAAAAAACTCGCTTATCCACTATCCGAATTTTAGTTCACTTCTTTTAGGTGCGACATCCAAGCTAACAGAAATAATTGTTTACGAAAGAATTGAAAAAGGAGAAATCGAAGAAGTTAAATACGATTCTGCTATTTTTTTTAAAAGAGCAGATAACCTCTGTTTTTTAATAAAAAATGATGATTCGATTACAGGATATTTAAAATTAGTCACAAAAGACAAACAGATTGAGATAGAACTTTCTGAATTAAAGCAAAGAATAAAAATATAAATAGAATAAAAACTACACACAACACCGTGTATAATTAATTGCTTTATTGAGCTTACTTGCGAATATTCCTGCGGAATATTCACGGGTTCGTAAATGTTTATTAACTTAGTTGCTTAACCACGCAACTAACCATACACAACAACGTTAGCAACAAGTTGAAAAGCAACAAATGAATAATATAGATTGGATTGGTTTTATTGGAGTTTTTCAAATACTATTAGCATACATACTTAATGTAATTGGCAAAATAAAAAGCACTGATTTGACTTTTATTTTACTGAACCTTATTGGTGCAAGTATGGCTTGTTTTGCTTCAATACTTATGGAATACATTCCATTTATAATACTTGAGGGAGTGTGGACTATTGTATCTTTAATTTCGCTTATAAAATATAAAACAAAACATTAAATGGCTGGAGAAACAAATTTATCGGAATTAATAAAAGGGATGACGCCTAAACTGATTGATGGAGAGTATGTGTTTTCGACAATAAAAGATATTAATATAATTGACCGAAAAGATACTATTTGTGAATTCAAAGAAAAAGAAGGAATAACTATTGTTATTGAGAGAAAAAAAGCAGACAAACTGAAATTGAACTATGAATATATCGCTTCTTGGATTACACTTATGATTCACTCATCTCTTGATGCTGTAGGTTTGACAGCTATATTTTCAACGGAATTAGCAAAAAACAATATTAGCTGCAATGTAATTGCTGGTTATTATCACGACCATATTTTCGTTGATAAAAAAGACTCAGACAAAGCAATTAGAGTTTTAATAGAATTATCTGAAAATCAATAATAAAACCAGTTGCTAACATCGTGTAAAATTAATTGCTAGTTCTAGCCTACTTACGAATATTCCTGCGGAATATTCTATTCGGTTTTTATTTGCTAAATTAGTTACTTAAACACGCAACTAATCTTACACGTATTCCAAGATCAAATCCTAGTAAAATTTAGTTTTATTTTTTAAGCTGCATATTGCTGAAGGACCACATACGGTGTTCCTCTTTTTACCACGGCAAATGCCCTAGCTATCAACTTATTCCTAAC
>NZ_JBEFOG010000012.1:0-1001 GCF_045063645.1 Winogradskyella sp. Asnod2-B02-A | reverse complement strand
ATGGTTCTTGGCAACTTTATAGAAAGAGAGGACTCGTACGTCTAAGGGATCACTAATCTAAAACACGTTATAGTTCTCCTCTTTTTCTATATAAATATATTTATTGTAAACTAAAGAAACACGTTGGGCTTCATACTGACAAAAAAACGAACTAAATCATATTTTTTTGTACATTTGATTAAAAGAAATTTTAAAATGGATATTCGAACAACAAAACTTGAACTACTCAAAACGATTTTGGAGACTGAAAACACTGATTTCATCCAAAGGGTAGCTGATTTTGTAAAAAAAGAAAAAGTAGATTTTTGGGACGAATTATCTTTATCTGAACAATCTGAAATAAAACAAGGTGTTGAGGAATTGGATAAAGGAAAAAGAGTTTCCTTCGAGTCATTCCTAAAGAAAATTTCTTAATGAAAGTATTCTTATCCGAACTTGCCGAATCAAAACTTCTAAAGCTATCTCAATATTTACTGGAAGAGTGGAACGTAAAAACTCGTGACAAGTTTATCTCAAAACTAAGCGATAAAATCAAACAAATATCAAATCAGCCTGATAGTTGTCCAAAATCATCGGAATTTAAAAATCTTTATAAATGTGTTGTAACAAAGCAAACGACATTTTTCTACAGAATAATAGCTGAACGAAAAGAAATAGAAATCATTACAATTTTTGACACACGACAAAATCCTGATAAGATAAAAAAAGACGTCGATTAAAAGTACGAAAGCCCAACACCGTGTATAATTAATTGCTTGGTTCTAGCCTACTTGCGAAAATTCCTGCGGAATTTTCACGGGTTCGTAAATGTTTGCTAACTTAGTCGCTAAACCACGCAACTAACCATACACAAAACCGTTACCCAACATTTGAGAAAAGGTACTTTCCTGAAATAGGTTGACTAAAAATTAAACATTTAATTATAGTCACTTATGAAAACACGAAAACAAGACTGTCGAAAAAAACCTTACGAAAAAGTAACTTTTCAGTACAAATTATTC
>NZ_JBEFOG010000011.1:0-9207 GCF_045063645.1 Winogradskyella sp. Asnod2-B02-A | reverse complement strand
ATGGTTCTTGGCAACTTTATAGAAAGAGAGGACTCGTACGTCTAAGGGATCACTAATCTAAAACACGTTATAGTTCTCCTCTTTTTCTATATAAATATATTTATTGTAAACTAAAGAAACACGTTGTACGCAAGCTGAAAAAAATGAAGAACTTAACAATAATCTTTCTAATTTTAATTGGAATTTCTGCAAATTCACAAACATTTAGCGTGAAAGGAATTCAGAAATATTGCGAAACTGATAGAACAGATAGTCGAGAACGATATTTAAGTGTTACACGAAATGACAGCGTGATTGTTGAAAATGTCAAAACGAGATTTGGAGAATTTAAAGTCAAAGGATTAAAAGAAGGTTTTTATACATTTAAATTCACCAATATTTTTGGACAAATAGTAAATTATAAAACCGAGATTTTAAAAAACGGAAATCAAATTACAATTTGTGTAGACACATTTCAAGAAACTAATGAAAAAACCTTGTTCTCGGAATTAACAAGTGAAGACAAACTCATTATCGAATATGCTTCATCAGGTTGCTTTCATTTCGACAATGAGCAAATGAAATTCTATTATGAAAAGGAAAAACTTATAGCGGAATTATATATTTCCGAAAAGTTAGTTAAAAGAAAAAAAGTGGACTCAAAATCGCTGGAATATCTAATCGGGTTTGAAAAAAAAGTAAAACAAATGAAAAATAATATGGGTGGATGTACAACTTCTGACCTTTATGTTTTTAGCTTAAATAATGAAACTGGATTTTCAGTAAATGATAGCAGTTGTGATTGGAATGGCTATCGTGAATTGAAAAAAGAAATATTTAATTATACAAAGTAAAAGCCAGCGTACAACACCGTGTATAATTAATTGCTTTATTGAGCTTACTTGCGAATATTCCTTCGGAATATTCACGGGTTCGTAAATGTTTATTAACTTAGTTGCTTAACCACGCAACTAACCATACACAAACACGTTGCCAACAAGCTGACCAAAATCCTCTGAATTGAAAATAAAACAGAATTATTTAAAAGGAAAATCCGTTTTCATAGTTTCATTACTCGTAATCGGAATTACAATTCTGACTGTTTATCTGACTGGAATTAACTTCAACCGAAGTCTGACTTCTAACCTCTATTTGTCTCTCGGAATTATAGCAACTGCTCTTTTTCTTTTTATGACTTACGGACTGTATAAAGGAATTGGACTGATTGACAATTTTCCTAAATTTCGGAATTTTAAACGAGGTGATATAATGGGAAATGCTTCACCGACTTTCGATACGCCTTCAATTGAGGTTGGAGACGGAATTGGAGGACTGATTTTATCAATTTTACTGTGGATTGGAATGACGATTTTGATAATTATATTGCTAATCGTTTTGGAGGCAATTTTCTGGTTTTCACTTTTTATAATTTTAGCAATGCTATATTGGATTTTTTTCAGAGCATTAAAATTCGTTTTTAATAAATCAAAGGACACAAAAGGAGATATTGGAATTTCAGCAGTTTACTCGCTGACTTATACTCTACTCTATGTTGGTTGGATTTTCGGAATCGTTTATCTGACTGAAATATTGAAATAAAGCCAGTTGGCAACAACGTGTATAATTAATTGCTTTGGCAAGTGCTTATTTGGAAAATTCCTTCGGAATTTTCTCGCGTTCGTTTTTGTTTACTAAATTAGTTGCTGAAACACGCAACTAACCATACACAAACACGTTGGCAAACATTTTGGCGCACCAACAATTTTACGGCTTTCACTCAATTCTGTTAGTATTTGCATTACAAATATTACGCTGGAATTATAATCTGAATCTTTAAAAGTATTACGCAGGATTTTTTCAC
The DNA here is from genome assembly GCF_045063645.1 of Winogradskyella sp. Asnod2-B02-A. Taxonomy (NCBI): domain Bacteria; kingdom Pseudomonadati; phylum Bacteroidota; class Flavobacteriia; order Flavobacteriales; family Flavobacteriaceae; genus Winogradskyella; species Winogradskyella sp. Asnod2-B02-A. Next base: position 7,367 of record NZ_JBEFOG010000011.1, on the reverse strand, counting down.
TCTTAAGGAACTTCACGCACGAAATTCGGCTAGCCCAACTTCTGTTCTTAAGTTCGAAATTATAGCAATCCTCAACTTTCGGCTGATAAGCGGAATGTCAAATCGTACGGCTGAATAACAGAAACCAATCATGATCTGAAAAAAGTGCGGAATATTAATTCGGAAATTTTTTTGAGAATTTTAAAGAAAAAAGAAACTAACACCTGAATTGCATAACGTACGAACCAATTACGTTGGAACAGAACGCACGAAAACAAAAAACGTTAGCCAACAATGTATATAATTCATTGCTGCTTCTCGCCTACTCACGAAAAGTCCTTCGGATTTTCTATGTCGTTTTTATTTGCTAACTTTAGTCTTTAAACTCGCAACAAATCATATACGAGACCGTTGGCAAACATTTAAGCGAATCGTTAACTAATTGAAAATCATCGTTCACTCAATTAGAGTTTCGCAATTACTAAACAAAGAATAGATTTGAAAACAATCTAAAATGAATGAAAAAAATTGGACTAATACTTTTGACAATTCTGCTGAATCTCAATTTGAGTTTCTCACAAACCGAATCTGAAATTGACTCGCTTTTAAACGGAATTTCTAAAACGGAAAATTCAATTGGAATTATAAAAACAAAGCAAGCCGAAAAAATTATGGCTTTTGGAGAAAAGTCATTACCAATTCTTGCGGAATTTTTTACTGATTCTACTCTGACCAAAATAAAATCTGAATGTCATAATCGGAATTTAACCAAAGGAGAATTAGCAATAATTATTGCTGACAGAATTAAAGGAATGCCATTTGCTCTTTTGACTGGAGTTCAAAATTGTACAATGGAATTTTGCAAAAACAATCCAAACTTGATAGAGTATTATTTACCTTGGATTGAAAAAGATAACGGAAAATCATTTAAAGAAAAATATATTAGTTGGTTGAAAAATAGCGATTGAAAAATAAAAACGATTTGCCAACACCGTGTATAATTAATTGCTAGGTTCTAGCCTACTTGCGAAAATTCCTGCGGAATTTTCACGGGTTCGTCAAAGTTTGCTAACTTAGTTGCTGAACCACGCAACTAACCATACACAAGACCGTTGCCAGTAATTTGACCGAACCAAAGAACATTAATATTTATTGACTAAATGAAAACCCAATTTTTAGTTTATTCTTTAGCAATTTTCACTTTTTTCTCTTGTCAAAATCAACGAGAAGAAACGACTGAATTAAATTCATTTTTACAATCTAATTATGAATTCAATTTTAGAGTTTTAAATCATAATAGAGGGAATTATTTTCAAAGAATAGAAGAACAGCCATATCGTTCAGTTGACAAAATAGACCAATTGGATTCTAAATTTGAGATATTAATTGCCAATATTGATAGAGCTATTGCCAACAAAGAAAATAATATTGAAAATATAATTTCGGACTTTCAAATTATTATGGACGAAATTCCTAAAATTGTGAACAATAGAAAAGACTATTTACAAACTGAGTTTGATAATATAGAAAAAGTAAAAACTGACTCAAATGAATTTTATTTGAATTGTTTAAAAAATAGACTCGTAATTGCAACGTCTTATGCTTTTGAATATTCAGTAAATAACTGGATTGATGATTTTGATGGATTACATAAGGTAAACGTAAACAGTTATTTCACAAAAATAAATGAAAACGGAATTAAACTTAGCCTCACTTCTAAATACGGACAAACCATAAGAGAAAATAGGCGCATTATAATTAATGAAATTGAATTTAACGGAAATGAGAAAAAGATAAATTATGAACTTAAAGATAATTTCTCTTTTGCAGATATTGAATTCGATTCATTGCAAAAAGGAAGCTATCAAATAAATGGAATTTTGAGGTATTATGAAAGAGATGAGATATTTGATATTCCGATTAATGAAAAGTTTGAAGTGGAATAAAAAACTACTGGCAACACCGTGTATAGTTAATTGCTTTTCCGTGCTTACGTACGAAAATCCCTTCGGATTTTCTATGTCGTGAGTATTTGCTAACTTAGTCGCTAAACCACGCAACTAACCATACACAAAACCGTTGTACATAATTATGAAGAAAATCCTACTTAAAATTGTTTTACCGATAATATTAATAGTTTTTTTGCTGTGGTTTCTTCGAATGGATATAAAATACCTTTTTTTAAATTCTCAAGTAATTTATTGGTCTGATGATGTTAAAATATCAGAATCAGATTTCACAGACAACATTAATTTGACTTCAAAATCTGATATTTCTTATTTTCATGGTCTGATGATAAAAAAAACATACATCCAAAAAGCAAATGTGAAAGCTGTATTTTACAAAAATAAATCATGGATAAAAAACTCAGCTGACTTCAAGAAAGAATACAAACTTCAAAAAGTTGTATTTGACCTTTATGAAGCTTACGCAAAAAAATATAATAAGGAAATTGAAAAGCTCAGAAGTAAAAACAATACTGATTTAACTTTTCCAGAATTAAAGGAAATCGGAAAACCTATTTTCGCCGATTTATTTGCGACAGAAGATTCAATTTTCAATACTAATATGGAGTTTAATCATTTAGTGGAATTTTGGAGATTTAAAATTGATAAATTGTTGGTAGAAGAATAACTATGTACAACACAGTATATAAAAAATTGCTACTTTTAGCTTAACCAAAGTTAGTTACTTGTTTGCTTGCATCTGATTTTCCTTCGGAAAATCCTCGCACACAAACACGCAACTTTCCATATACATAAACGTTGTGGGTAATATCGGAAAACCGAAACTGAAATTGAAATTGAAATTGAAAAAAATAGATTGGATATTATTAATAACATACATTGGAATCCATATTATTATCGGATTGATATATGTGTTTGATTTATATGACCGAGAATGGATTCTGAATGTCTATTTTGTAATTCCTTTCATTTACGTTTTCCTGATATTTGATGTTTATCATAAACGATTTTGGAATAACAGAATTCTACTGATTTGGGGAATTATTGGAGTAATTCAATTAATTACCTATTATAGTTATCGCGATTTACCTCAAATTCAAGCTGTAAATGGAAATGACTTGATTTGGCTAAAAGCATTGCCTTTGACAATTCTGACTTCATTTATTTTGAACTTAATTAATAAAAAAGTTTATGGAGATAATTTTATAGTAACTGCATTTCGACTTGACCCGAATCGGATTGAACCAAAAGACGGAAGAAAGTTGAGACCAGCTGATTATGTTTTCTCTGTAATCGGATTTATAATTATAATATTTGGAACAGTATTTACGAATTAAAATACTACCCACAACACCGTGTATAATTAATTGCTTTGTTCTAGCCTACTTGCGAAAATTCCTGCGGAATTTTCACGGGTTCGTAAATGTTTACTAACTTAGTTGCTAAACCACGCAACTAACCATACACAAAACCGTTAGCACACATTTGAGAAAAACTATGAGAATATTAATAATCCTTACTTTAATTTTCGGAGTTAACTCTTGCACAGCGCAATCTGAATCTGAAAAAAAACTAATCGGAAAATGGATTTTGGTTGCGGAAACTGACTCTTTTGATGACGATATTGAGCCACTTACGGAAAATAACTCTGAATCGGAATCTGACTCAAAAACTGAATTGGAAACCACTCTGACTTTTAATAAGGACAAAACAATATTTATTAACCAAATGGGAAATGAATATGATGCGACTTATAAACTGACTGACTCAATTCTGACTATTGGAAATCGGAATTATATTCTGATTGAAATCAACAAAAAGAAACTGATTTATAAAAATAAAGGCGGATTGTTTGACAAGCAATACGAATATAAAAAATCGGAATAAAAACGTGTGCTAACACCGTGTATAATTAATTGCTTCATTGAGCCTACTTGCGAATATTCCTGCGGAATATTCACGGGTTCGTAAAAGTTTGCTAACTTAGTTGCTAAACCACGCAACTAACCATACACAAACACGTTGGCAGCAATAGTCAAAAAAATTCCGTAATCATTTGAATACATAGTTCTAATTATGAAAAACATTCTCTTTATACTAACTATTATTCTTATTCCAATTGGAATTTTACTCAGAATATATGACATAGTTGGTGGACATATTCTGTTGACTCTTGGATTTTTAGGATTATTAATTTTTTATGTAAAAAAAACAATTAGCGGATTTCAAGATAAAGTTTCAAAAAAAATTATTGTCTTGAATATCTTATTAGTATTAATGTCTTTTTGCTTATTTACAAAGTATCTCTATCATATTTTCGGAGATTATCCAACATTAGTTATTCTTCCAATTTTCATAATTTCTGCTTTAGTTTATTTAATTACAGAAAGAGAAAAACAAACAAAATTGACAATAGTTACATTACTATATTTAATATTGACAATTCCTTTATTCGGTTTTGAATTTAACGAATCACCAAGGCATTATATTCCTCAATCTTGGTATGATAGATATGGCGAACCTAAAAGTTACGTTAAATCAATACCATTCGAATTTGAACGTAAAGAAACCGAGGAACTTAACGAAAAGGGAAATAAATTAAAAAAAGAAGGACTTTATACTGAAGCAATAAAAGCATATCAAAAAGGAAGAAAAATAGAACCTAAAAATGTCAGCTTGCTATTTGAATTATCCGAAGCTTATGCCAATATAAATGAATTAGAAACTGCAATTGCACTTATGGATACAGCTATAAGTATCAATCCAAATTACCCTGAATTTTATAATAATCGAGGTTTATTATATTACAAAATCAATAAGGATGAAGAAGCAATAAAAGATTATGAACAAGGTATCAAATTGGATTCTACTCAATGGTCATTTTATGCAAATTTAGCAATGGTCTATTATTATCAAGATTCATTTGATACTGCTTGTGAGAAAATTGAAAAAGCGGAGTCGCTCGGACTTGAAATAACTGAATTTAATTTACTAAGAGAAATAAAAGAAGAACATTGTGAATAAAACTACAGCTGCCAACACCGTGTATAATTAATTGCTTGGTCACTGCCGACTTACGAACATTCCTGCGGAATATTCTATCTGTAATTTATTTGCTAAATTAGTTGCTTAACCACGCAACTAACCATACACAAAACCGTTGGCAGCAAGTTCAGAAACTATGAGAAAAATCCTGATAATATTATTTTTAACAAGTTTAACTAGTTGTTATTTCGGAGCAAATGAATCTGGCGGAAAAATAACCAAGAATTTTCATTTGATTGGTTGGGACGAAAAAGATTGGCAAATTGTTTATAGCACAACAGATAATGATATTTACAATCCTGAAAAGATTATAATTCGACATGATGTTTTTGCTGTTGGACACAATGACGATTTTATAATTGCGAAACAACATCCATGTGAAAATACTGAATCGCATTTAATTGATTTTGACAGTTTACGAGCGAATAAAAACATTACCAATTTTTACATCATTGAAATTCGGAACGTAAACAACAATTATCAAATTCATAAATATAAAAACGAACTTGAATTCAAAAAAGGAAGAATTGAATTGGGAGTTTCAAAAGATTTAGAATATAAATTTTACAACAAGGAATTAGAATGAAAAATAAAAACCAGCTGCCAACACCGTATAAAAATAATGCTTAGTTTAGTGCTAAATCAAGAGTCCGTGCACTTTTGTTACGTCTGATTTTCCTGCGGAAAATCCTCGCACACAAAACCGCACTATTCTTATACATAAACGTTGGCAAACATAAAAAAATGAACTTCAAAAAATATTTATTGATTTTTTTATTTATAATTCTATCTACAAAAAACTTTGGACAGGAAAAACCTGAATTTAATTGTGGAAATGGATTTGAAATAATTGAAACTGAAATTGAATCACAAAAAACAGTATCATTTAGAATAATTACATCCCAAAAAATATATACTAAAGAAAGTTTTGAGTTTAGTGAAGGAATTGTATTAATATCTGATTTGAATGAAAATTTGAATTCTAACGAAATAGTTAAAACTGTAGCAACTATTGGTGTTAAAAAAAAATTGAGCAAAATTATTGCTTTTAAAACTTGTAAAGCAGTAGAAATTTATTTCAAGAAAGCAAAATCAACGAAAGAAGAAACAGATTATCTAAATAAGAATATTATTATTGAACTTAAATTAGACATCAATAAATCATTAAGTAGAAAAGAGAAAAAAAAGAATAAGAAAAAACGAGATTTTATAGAATCAATTGGAATAGAAATTTGTGAAGTCTTATCGAAAAATGAAACTGAAAAATTTAGTTCGGAGAAACTTTCTAATGCAATGGTACCAAAATTATCCGAAAATGTAGAAAAAATGATGAAAGTTTATGATTTGTCTTTTGAAGAAAGTTCAGATTTATTTATGAAAGATTTGACATTGTACTTAATAGACAACTGCAAAATTGTGAATAAATTTACATACAAACAAGAATAATACGTTTGCCAACACCATATATAATTTATTGCTGGTTTTTTGCCTACTTGCGAAAATCCTCGCGGATTTTCTTTGTCTGTAATTATTTATTAATTTAGTACAAAATTCACGCAACAAACCATATATAAACACGTTGTACACAATACCCAAGCGCCTGAAATGAAAATCGAAAAACTGATAATCGTAATTTTAATAATCAGCTTATTTGCCTGTAATAATTCAAAAAAGACTGAAGACAAAACTAATCCGCCAAAAGTTGAATTTGACTTTTCTGATATGCCAGAAAATTATGAGGCTAAACCTGAAACTTACGTGAATGATTTGGAAAAAATCTTTACGAAAGAACAAAATCAGGAATTAGAAAAACTTTTAGTTAAACTTCAAAAAGAAAGCGGGAAAAAAATTCTGATTTTAACGGTTCCTTCAAAAGAGAAATTAAACAAAGATTGGAGTATTGACAACGGATTTACAAATAGCGGAATTATAATAACTGTTAGTGAATCTTTAAAAGATATCGGAATTGGAATAGCCAAAGACACAAAAGATATTTTATCGGAAAGTACTCGTGAAAAGATTATTGAAAACACTATCATTCCTGAATTTGAAAACGGAAATTATTACGATGGAATTAATAAAGGAATAGAAGAAATTTTAAGAAGTTGGAAATAAAAGTACTGTGTACAACAACGTGTATAATTAATTGCTTTATCGAGCTTACTTGCGAAAATTCCTGCGGAATTTTCACGGGTTCGTAAAAGTTTGCTAAATTAGTTGCTGAACCACGCAACTAATCATACACAAACACGTTAACTACAAGTTTGCCAGACCAATAAACATCCTTCAAAGATTGATACATTTTAACTTCCAATATTAGAAAATCACTCTGTGGAATCCCTCAATCTGAAAAATATTGTGCATAATAAATAGACC
>NZ_JBEFOG010000010.1:0-1982 GCF_045063645.1 Winogradskyella sp. Asnod2-B02-A | reverse complement strand
AATAATTTGTACTGAAAAGTTACTTTTTCGTAAGGTTTTTTTCGACAGTCTTGTTTTCGTGTTTTCATAAGTGACTATAATTAAATGTTTAATTTTTAGTCAACCTATTTCAGGAAAGTACCTTTTTTCTTATGTTGCCTAACGGTATTGTGTATGGTTAGTTGCGTGGTTAGGCAACTAATTTAGTAAACAAATACGAACCCGAGAAAATTCCGAAGGAATTTTCCAAGTTGGCAACGACCAAAGCAATGAATTATGCACATCTTAAGTTGGCAGTAGTTTTCTAATTAACCTCTCTTTTTGAATTTGTAATACATCTTCTGTCAGTTAAAGGTGTTACGAAATAATCTTCATCTAAAAATCTAATTAAATCTCTCATTAAAGATTTATTTCTTGGAAGAACTAATTGCCCATTATCAATATCAAAAGAAATACCAAAACCATGAGCTTTATCTCTTATTTCTGTCGCGCTATTATTTTGTAATACACCTCTTTGTTGAATTCCTTTTATTTTTTTTCTTAATCTAGAATTTAGGTCATCTCGGAAACCAATTGCATCTTCAAAACTAAAAATGGATTGACCTACGAAATCATCAATATCTTCTTCAGTAGCTTCTTCATAGAAATCTACTAAATTCAAGAATTTTCTTGTATTAAAATATGATTTGAAATATAGATCGCTATCCTTGAAAATAGCTGTAATACTTTCTGATATTACTATTCCCTTAGTATCAAAGGTTCTATAAGTGTCTCCGCTTAGATATAGTGATATTCCTCGATTAGCAAGAATTTTTCTTGAATCAAAATATTGAAAATTTATTTGAGTTTGATTAGCTTGATTTGTAGTCGCAAATATTGCTTTTACTTTACCATCCAAATTTTCAATATCTAGAATATCACAATTTAATGGGTTAGCAACTGAATCTAAAATTTCTTGAGTTATTGGGTAATTTCTAATGATAAATATTTCTTCATCATTTGCATTATAATTACCATCAAACTCTACTTCTTCTCTATCACTAAATAGATTTATACTTTGTTGAGCAAAAACACTTGCTAAATTTGTTTGAATAGATCCAGATAACGGAATTCTATAAACCGATTGAATATCGTTATTTTCTACTATGGCGTATAAATTCATAAGCTTAATTTTTTTCTAAAATCATGTATTCAGTTAGTTGATGGGCAAATTTTATTGATTTACTATTCGTAATATTTTTCTTAGATAATAATATATAATTAATGCCTCCTTGCACTTTTACTTCGTAGAAATGATATCCAAAAAAATTTAGAAGAGGATTGAAATGATATGAGTTAGAAGTCATAACAATGAAGAAAAATAAAATTGCAACAAAAATTAAAATTGGTAAGTTGAATTTATCAGTTATACCACTTGCTAATGGCAATAAATAAACCAAAATAAAACTAATAGATTCATTGTCAGCTGTTTTGATTTCTTCAATCTCAATAGGCAAAGATTCTAGTTGTTTTCTTGCTAAACGTATTATAAACAAACAGATTATTACTAAAACAATTGTAAACAAAAATAAACCATATCCAACAGATACATTTTCTATAAAATTCTCAAAAACACTACAATTACTGTCATAGATTTTTACCTGCTCAATAAACCAATATGTTAACAATATTGGAGAAAGCGAGGTAGCTACCATTAAAAGTTTAATAATTTTATTCAAAATTATAATATGATTTTATAATAAACTTATGTTATTCTAAATAACAACTAGCTTATCAATTAATTTAGGGAAAAATATAGGGAGATAATATCAAAAGTAATTATAAATCAGTAATAATCAAATTTATGCTTATTATTTTCTGTAATTTTAATTACTGCCAACGTGTTTCTTTAGTTTACAATAAATATATTTATATAGAAAAAGAGGAGAACTATAACGTGTTTTAGATTAGTGATCCCTTAGACGTACGAGTCCTCTCTTTCTATAAAGTTGCCAAGAACCATT
>NZ_JBEFOG010000009.1:0-3474 GCF_045063645.1 Winogradskyella sp. Asnod2-B02-A | reverse complement strand
TACAACAACGTGTATAATTAATGGCTAGTTCTCGCCTACTTACGAAAATCCTCGCGGATTTTCTATCTGGTTTTTATTTGCTAAATTAGGTGCTTAAACACGCCACTAATCATACACAAAACCGTTACCCAACATTTGAAAAAAACACGAAATTCAAACTAAATTATTTTATGAAATACCTAATCGCTCTACTTTTAATCACCAACATTTGTTTTAGTCAAGAATGGTCGGAAACTAAATTAAATGATTTTTCCTCAATCGAATTTCCTTTCTCACCTGATAAAGCCGAATCTAATGGAGAAGTATACTTTTCGACTTCTGATGACCTAGGAGCTTATATTGTGACAGTAAAAGATTTTAATTCTGATCCAATAAAAACATTATCTGAATTCTATGAAGGAGTTGTGTCTGGTACTTTAGAAGCAGTGAATGGAGAATTATTAGAAAAAAAAGAATTTGAATACAATAACCTTAAAGGTTTAGAAATAATATTTTTAGCTAATTCAAACCCTCAATTACCTGATTTAAGATATAAAAGACTTTTATATATAAGTAATCATTTAATAAGTTACGAATTCTTGACTTTTAAAGAAAATGAACAATTAGTTTCAACCAATAAAGAAAAGTTTTTTAATTCTTTTTCTGCAATAATCAAAGATGGTAATGAACCTGAAGTTAAAAGGAATAACGACTACGGAAAAGGGCTGATTATTGGAAAAATATTTGGATTTTTATTTGTGATAGGAATAATCATTGGAGGTATTATGTTAATCCGAAATTTGACCAAAAAAAAAGAATAAAAACGTTGGGTAACACCGTGTAAAAAACATTGCTTATTTTAGTTTAATCGCTTGGTCGTTGCTTTGCTTGCTTGCATCCGATTTTCCTTCGGAAAATCCTCGCACACAAACACGCAACGTTCCTTACACATAAACGTTACCTGCAATTAAAACGAACCTATGAAATAATGAAATACATAATTGAAATTTGCGTAGCAATAGACATCGCAATATTAGGTATAGCTTATCCTATAATTGTAGACAAAATCTCGAACATAGGAGATAAATATAACTCCAATTATCTTTCTGAATTATTTAATAAAGAATATCCACAAAGGAGGCTTAAATATTTAGATATTTCCACATTTAAATTCACTCTCTATTTTAATATTTTTTTATTCATTTTTCTAATTCTCAACTTACCTCCATTATTCAAAACAAATATTTCAATAATTGACAACTTTATTGGCAATTCTGCTGAGATTCTAATATTACTATCTACGATAATTTTAACTATTCAATTCTTCATTTGGCTTGATAAGGTTATGCTTTTCAATGGAAAACCGACTACTCTATTAAAAAAAATAATAGCTAAATACAACAAATTCACAAATGATGATGACATTCAAAAAAAATATCATTTAAAAACAATTAATGAATTTTCTTTTTTTGCACTAAATAATTTAAATAATCCCGATAAACATCTTCAAAAAACATTAGTCGATTTTTATTATTTTGAGTTCAAAAAAAGTAGAACAAACTATAATAGTGAAATACAAGGATTAGAATACCCAAATGAATTATATGAATTTGTTTATGATTTATGTTCTTCTGTAGTCAGAAAAGATAACGTGCAAATACCAGTTTTAGAGCATAGAGCTGTTAGTAGTTGGTGGATATTAGGAGAAAGTTTTGATGAAATTCCAATATCAGAAAAGACATATAATTGGTTATGGCGAAATATTATTACAATTAGCAAAAAAGAAAAGTACATACGAAGTCATTGGAGTACTGCTCATCAATATCTCTCTCATAGATTAAGACCAATAATGGAAGATTATGAGTGGAATGCACAAGAAGAGTTAATAACAAAAAACAAAGATGAAGTAGAAAAACGCAGAAAAGAAAGACTAGTGTTTTTAGAATTTCATTATGCATTAGGAGGTTTATTACTTCATAAAAAGCTATATAAAACAATAGATTATATTTTAAATTACACGCAATCTGTACCTCCAAGCTATGAGTTATTACCTGAAACAATGACCGATATTTTTTATTGGTTTGAAGAATTTAGGAATGAATTTAAAAGAGATAAACCTGTTGATATTAAATACTATTTCCCAGAATTAGATAATTATGGAAATAGTGGTAAAATTACATATAGGATATCTAGTTATATTGTTTTACTGTTTATAAGACAATTTTCACGAAATAAGCATCTTACTTATCAAAATTTCACATCACTTCCTGAATTACCAGAGAATATTTTAGAATTAAACAATTGGTATGACGGTTTATCTTATTTTGAAAAATGCTTAGAAGATGTTACCCAAAACCACGAATTATTGTCAGAAACAAATTTTTCGAACATTGTAAAAACAAAAAAAACTGAAATGTTTGATTTTGTTTACAAACTAAAAGAAAAAATAATTGAAAAAATTGGAGCTGAAAAATTAAATGCACCACTTTCGAAAGAAAAGATAAAAGACTTCAATGAAAAAACGAAAAATATAATTATTAATGCTTTCAAATTATATGATAATATATTTATTCCAATCGATAAAAAATCAAAAAAATCGGACTTAAAATTAACTGTAGCAGGAATAAACACGTTATTTTCGAAATCAGCGTTTACAGATAAAGATATACCTAACTTAAATTTTGACACAGTATTAGCAAGTCAAATATCTAATGGCAATATTAAGAGGTATATTCCAAACTCCTTTTTAATAGCAAGAACAAGAAGATACTTATTAAATTTGGACAATATAATTTTTGGTATTGAGAAACTTAACATAAATATTAATGATTATACTATTGTAGGAGTTAACATAAGCGATGAGTTATCAAATAAATTAAGCAAATACAAAACAATACTGGCAAATATCCCTTCTACACAGAACCAAATTCGTAACACATTATTCATACTCAAAACAAAAGATTTACCAAGTATTGAACATAGAGATTTAAGCGAAGAAGAAAAGGAAAAATTTGAATTGAAATTAATAGATGAAAAACTGAAATTATATACTTCTGTTGTTGAATTAAAAAGTAAAGAATTAAAAGAAAAATGGAAAGAATTAACAAATCCGAGAGATATTGAAGTTAATGTAAGAGTTACAATTGCATTCTTATCATTGATTATTTGGAAAAAGGATGTTGATGTAGTTCAAATAAATATCGAAAATAGATATAAAGAACAAGGAATTCCTACAGACATTAATGAAATAACACCATTTGAGGATAATAACAGCAGGTAACACCGTGTATAATTAATGGCTGGTTCTCGCTTACTTACAAAAATCCTCGCGAATTTTCTATTCGGTTTTTATTTGCTAAATTACGTGCTAAACCACGCAACAAACCATATACGTATTCCAAGATCAAATCCTAGTAAAATTTAGTTTTATTTTTTAAGCTGCATATTGCTGAAGGACCACATACGGTGTTCCTCTTTTTACCACGGCAAATGCCC
>NZ_JBEFOG010000008.1:0-1758 GCF_045063645.1 Winogradskyella sp. Asnod2-B02-A | reverse complement strand
GGTTCTTGGCAACTTTATAGAAAGAGAGGACTCGTACGTCTAAGGGATCACTAATCTAAAACACGTTATAGTTCTCCTCTTTTTCTATATAAATATATTTATTGTAAACTAAAGAAACACGTTGGCAAACATTAGGAAAAACAACATATGAAAATTTATTTAACCATAATTATTTTAATTTCAACTATCAATTTGTTCGGTCAAAAATCGGAACAAAAGACAATTGAACTTTCAGAAATAAAACTTTGCGAATTAACATTATCTGAATTAAAAAAACAAGACGAAAATTTAAAAGAAGTGGAATTAATAGAAATGGATTTGTGCTCTGATGGTTTTGTTCAAGATGCTCGATTTGAGAATAGAAAAGGATATATTTCAATACTTTATAATGGAATAATTTTCCAAAAAGACAGAGATACTGACTTAATTTCTAAAATTAGATTAACGAAAGACTTTAAAGGAAAACTACCAGATGGAAACTTTATTGACCTTTCAAATTTAACAGCGGAAAAAATTCTTGAAAAGTACCCGAAATTTAACACTTGGAATTCAAGAGGTTGTTCTGACTATTGGAGTCTAACTGATAAGTCAATGTATTTTTATGTGGCAATTGACCAAACTAAAGAATCAAGATACCCACTTGATGAAAAATTCTATCTGACACAAGCAATTGAAGGAATTGATATTGTATCAAACTGTTATGAATTTACTCAAAAAAATAAAAAAGAACCGCTGATAATTTTAAACGGAAAAGAAGTAACTAAAGCAGAAATTGAAAAATACAAACCTGAGGATATAGAATCGGTTACCGTTTTGAAAGAATCTGCAATTGAAAAATACGGAGAAAAAGGAAAAAACGGAGTTATTGAAATTAAAACAAAATCGAAAAAATAACGATTTGCCAACACCGTGTATAATTAATTGCTTTTCCGTGCTTACGTACGAAAATCCCTTCGGATTTTATTTGTCGTGAGTATTTGTTAACTTAGTCGCTTAACCACGCAACTAACCATACACAAACACGTTAGCAAACATTTCGCGCGTGTCAACAATTTCAAGGCTTTTACCAAGTTCTGTACTTATTTGCTTCAGAAAACTTAGTTGGAATTTAAAGCTGAATATAAAAAAACATTACGCTGGAATTTTTTACTCTTGCGGAACGTTACGCACGAATTTCGGCTTACCCGATTTCTGATCATTACATCAATATTATAGCAATCCTCAACTTTTGGATGATAAGCGGAATGGCAAAACGTACGGCTGAACTGTTCGCAATTTTAAAAAATTGAAATTAGTTGTTTAAATCAATCGATTCTGATGTCACGAAATTTCGGCCGAAAATCAAAACTGATACTCTTTGCGAAAAAAAACGGAATAATAATTTGAAGATTTTTTTGACATTTAAGTAAAAAACGAAACAACGTACGAAAAACCAAAGATCCTATAAATACACAAAGGAGTAGTTCGTAAAAAGAAAAAACGTTAGCCAACAATGTATATAATTTATAGCTGCTTCTTGCCTACTGTCGAAAAACCTCACGGTTTTTCTATTTCGGTTTTTATTTGTTAACTTACTCGCTTATAACACGCAACAAATCATATACGAGACCGTTAGCAACAAGTTCACTCACGGTACTTTCCTGAAATAGGTTGACTAAAAATTAAACATTTAATTATAGTCACTTATGAAAACACGAAAACAAGACTGTCGAAAAAAACCTTACGAAAAAGTAACTTTTCAGTACAAATTATTCGTCG
>NZ_JBEFOG010000007.1:0-2812 GCF_045063645.1 Winogradskyella sp. Asnod2-B02-A | reverse complement strand
ATCTGCATCATCAAAACTTAAATGATAACTCACATTGTAATCTGATGAGGGTTGTGATCCTAAAATAATCGCAGTCTGTGACTCTAAATCGAACTCTGAAAATCCATCATTGCTCTCATCATCACATATCTCTAAATCTGAAACTGGATTGATGGTGGGTTGGCCAGCAGCAGATATTGTAAATGACACAGTATCTACACACGTTTGAGTAACGTCAGCCAATCTCGCCCAGATAGTTTGAGGACTAGATATATTAGTATAAGGAACAGGTAATGCCCCAATATTATCAATTGCATCTTGTTCCGTAAGGTGATAACTCACAGAAAAATCTAAAGGATCTTGCCCTCCTAAAATATCATCATCATTTTCTGATAAATCAAATTCTTCAATACCAGTGCCACTACAAATCAATAAATTTTGTGCAGGACTAGCAGTTGGGCTATTTCTAAATTCAATTATTATTGGATCTGCAGACCCAGTACATACACCTGCAAAATCAAAATCAGCATAATAAACACCTGGTTCGGTAACTGTAATAGTCGAAGATGTCTCTCCAGGAATTACAACATTGTCTTTATACCAAATATGAGTTGCTAATGAAAGCTCTGTATCTAAAACAATCTCTGTACCATCACATTCTGCAGTACCTGCAGCAATGGTAATATCATCACCTAAATTTCCTCCTAAATTAAAACTACCAGCTTTTATAAATACACCAGAATCAAAACTACTATCTCTATCATCTGCAATGACCAATTTTATTGTATAAACCTCACCTGGAACAACTGCGGATTGAGCTGTAAAAACAGTAGTCCTACCGTCAAATGCTATTGGAGGTCCTGAAGCAGGCGTATAAGCACCAAAATATTCTTCGTTTATACCACCACATGAAGCACCATTATTGGGATGAATATTAGTAACTAAGATAGGCGTGGTTGTATTAGGTAACACTGCTAAATTTGTCACATTACCTGAGGAATCTGTTAATAAAAATGCAAATGCATCAGAATAATTACATTCAAAAGATCCCATATCATACTCCTCCGATGCCATTAAAAAATCAAAACTAATACTATCTGCGAGTGGTGTAAATTCAAACTGTATATAAGTAGCATCATTAGAATCAACACCCAAATAAGTATCTAAATCTGTATCTCCTGCCCAAGAGCCATCACTCAAATTCGCATTATTTGGCCCTCCTGCTCTACTGGCATCACCTGTAGTAAGTAATAAACCATCTTCAAAAGGAAAATCAATTCCATTACTAAAAAAATAACCTATACCATTAGGTAATGTTGCATTGATAGTTGAACCTGTGGAAGCAACAATATTAGATACTGAAGCACATGGACTATCTACTAAAACATCTTGAATTAGTTGCTCTGGAGTAAAAGTTTCTTGATCTATAACAACATTAGGCCCTAAAACAAAAACTGTAATTGTTGTTGTATCTGAACAGCCTTGTGGATTATTATCTAATACCGTTAAGGTCACAGTATACGTACCTGCAGTATTAAAAGTATGAGTGACATCAGCGCCTGTAGCTAAAGTAGAATCTCCAAAATTCCAATTATATGTTGCATCTGTATCATCAACTGAAAACGTAGCACTACCAGAAAAATCGACAGAATCACCAGGTAAAATGCCAATTACACCTGAAGCATTAGGAGCAGGATTTGAGTTACTTATGGATGCAACAATATCCTGACACGGAGTTGCACATAAAATATCTGCTTCCCATCCATCAATATTTCCACTACCACTAGAAATAAATTCTACTGTTAAACAACCAGAGATATTAGCATCTGTAGCAGAAACAGCACCTACATTGACTGGCCCTTGATAACTACCTATCAATGGAGCCGTTACATCATCACCATCATAAATATTCATAACGTCTGGCTGTGCACCTAACTGTGTAGTGAAAGATGTAAAGTTAAGAATAATGAACTCATCAGCGTTTTGTGGACAAATCGTAGTTACAAGATTTTCATCATTTTCGTAATTTCCAAATTCACCACCAGAATCATAAAATTTATCAGGAGCACATCGTGTAAAAGAGCCATTCTCCATCAATATATCTTGTGAGAAACTAAACGATGATATAATTAATGTAAGAATATATAAAGTTTTTTTCATAGCTAATTTTCAATTAAATAATTCTTTTTCTTTTTGAGTGGTAGAAAAACTTTTTTTATTAAAATGGAAATTTAATGAAAATACATGAATCAACATACATTTTTCAAATGAGAAGCCTATTATTCATGTTTAAAAACATAAAAAGGCAATATTTACGCATTCAACTATAATAATGAATAAAGGTTCACAAAAAAATGATTGCGTTTGCTATAATCACTCATGTTAGAATTTACAAGTTCTCAAAAAAAACCTATAGCTCATCTAATTATCTATTTTAAATATTTATGAGATTTTCTTTATTGTTCTACGCTTGTTTTTAAGAGAATTAGATTTTGCTTTATCTACAATTTTTTTGTCTAGAAAATTTTTAATTCTTTGTATTAACTGAATTTTACTCCCTTGAGTAGAGAGCTCATTAGCTTTGCAAAATTCAATTAACTCAAATTTTAACCAATAAGAACAGTTAATACTGTTTTTAGAAACCTTATTTTCTGCTTGTTGTGTTTGATGAAACATAATCTTAACTAAACAATTTTAATTTTTTACTTCTTACTCTGTCATTGGCGCACCGCTAACAATAAGGAATTCAGAGCGTCTATTTTCAGCATGTTGTTCTTTAGTACAACCAGCTGAACAATCTATTTTAGGTTCAGATTCCCCTTTACCCGTTCCA
>NZ_JBEFOG010000006.1:0-1861 GCF_045063645.1 Winogradskyella sp. Asnod2-B02-A | reverse complement strand
TTAACAACGTGTATAATTAATTGCTTTGTTCGTGCCTACTTACGAAAAGCCCTTCGGCTTTTCTATTCCGTTTTTATTTGCTAATTTTAGTGTTTAAACCACGCAACTAACCATACACAAAACCGTTAACTACAAGCTGATTCCAAATCAACATTTTTCTAAAATTTAAACATCAAACTAACAACTTTGGATTGATTACTCGGATGAATAATGCAAACTCAAAAGCATTACGGAGTAAACTCAACTTGACTAAATAACCAAGATAATTTAGATTTAAAAAATTAAAGAAAGTAAACCAACTTACAACTCACTCTACTCTGCTTGAATTAAAAGAAACTAAGATAATTTAAGATTAAAAAAGACTAATATAGAAACCAAATATCAACTCGCTCTACTCTATTTGATAATTAAAACAACTAAGATAAATTGAGATTAAAAAGATTGATATTGTAAACCAAGATTGAAAAGCAAACGTTTATCATTACGGCTGAACTACACGCAGGAAAACCAATCTGTACTAATCTGGATTCACTAAACGGAGTAATACGCTTAAACTCTTGCGAGAATTTGAGTTCCAAAATGAATTTAAAGGAAAATATAAAAATTTGAACGCTGCCTAAATAGAAAAAAGCCAGTAGTTAACAACGTGTATAATTAATTGCTTTTTTTAGATTACGTGCGAAAATTCCGCTGGAATTTTCTCGGGTTCGGTCAATTTTTGCTAAATTAGTTGCCAAACCACGCAACTAATCATACACAAGACCGTTAGCAACAAGCTGAAAAAAATGAACTTCTTCGGAAAAAATAGAGCTGAAAATTGGATAATTAAGCTATTCAAAATAACCAACATTAAGACTGCTGAACAGTTTGATATGGAAAGTTGTGTTCTTTCGACAATAGATTTGATAAGTCAAAAAACGGAATTAAAAGCGACTCATTTCGATATAAATTATAAGAATTCGAGAAAGACTTTAAATGGATTTAAAAAGGCGTTAAAAAAACAAAAAGATATTGTTTACAGTTTTGTTGGATTTAATTCAAACAAAACGAACACATATTTTACTGTTGACAATCCAATGTTGAACTGGACTGAACAACCAGAAAACTCTTCTATCGATATTTCTATACAAATTGCGAGTGATTTAGCTGAATTGAATACGATTGAACTGATAACTAAAAACTTAATTGGAAGTTTTGATTTCGAATATGGTTATATCACAAAATTACCTTCGAATTATGATTCTGGAACTGAAAGAAAAATAAAAAAAGGCTTATTCTCAACGAGTGTTGAATTCAATGAAATAGACCACGCTTGGACTTTTCACTCGGTCGGAATACTTGATGGTTTTATAAAGCGTCTTTATCATGTTAATTACCTAAACAAAAGCCATTTTTCAGATTTAATAACAAAGGAACTGATTCTGGAATACGGAATTACAGAAAATATATCTGACAGTATTTCTAAATGGACTTTGAGTACGGACGAAATTGAAAGTCTAAAAAATAATGAACAAATCCGAAAAATATCAATATTAACAGATGACCTTGGCTTTTTAAAAACCGAGAAAGCAAAAATATTTAAAGGAAAAATGGAGCTAAAAAAAGCCAGTTGCTAACACCGTGTATAATTAATTGCTTTATTGAGCTTACTTGCGAATATTCCTGCGGAATTTTCACGGGTTCGTAAAAGTTTGCTTACTTAGTTGCTTAACCACGCAACTAACCATACACAATCACGTTATCTCTAATTTGAAAAAAATACTCAACATATTACTAATTGTAGTCGTAATAGGAATTATTAGCTTTGTTGGACTAGCAATTTTTGGAATTTCTATAATAGGAACTAAAACTGATAGTGAAT
>NZ_JBEFOG010000005.1:0-1684 GCF_045063645.1 Winogradskyella sp. Asnod2-B02-A | reverse complement strand
ACACCGTGTATAATTAATTGCTTGGTTCTAGCCTACTTGCGAAAATTCCTGCGGAATTTTCACGGGTTCGTAAAAGTTTACTAATTTAGTTGCTAAACCACGCAACTAACCATACACAAAACCGTTGTAAAACATTTAAACTGTGTACTTTCCTGAAATAGGTTGACTAAAAATTCATCATTTATTGATAGTCACTTATGAAAACAAAAAAAGAGCACTGGCTAAAAAAAAGCTACCAAAAAGCAACTTTAGAAACCAAACTTTTAGTCGTTGACCAAATTCAAAATGGTCAGATTTCTACAAACTTTGCTTCCAAAAAATATGATGTTCCTAGAACAACTATTTCTTATTGGATTAGAAAATACAGTACCTTAGTACAACAAAATACAGGTATGAGCAAAAACGATGAAATAAAAAAACTAAGGTAACGCATTGAAGAACTGGAGTTTGTAAAAGACTTTCAGCAAGATATTATTGCAGATATGGAACTTATTACTGGTGTCGATATGTCAAAAAAGTCGCTACCCAAATCATTAGCAAAAGAGATAGAGCTAAAAAAGAAAAACCGTTTAAAAGAAAATGGCTCTATGAATGTTTTGGGATTAGTAAACAAGCCTTCTACAAAAGATGTAAAACCCAAGAAAACAAAGAAATAAACCATCAAAAACTTACGACAATGGTAAAAGATTATCGCAAAAAAGTAAGCTCTGAAACTGGTGGAATCAAGCTATATCACAACCTTAAAACAGAGATGATAAATCAAGAGATAAACATAGGGAGAGATAAATTCTATGATTTTCTAAGGTTGAATAATTTACTCATCAAAAAAAGAAAAAACTATATCACTACAACCAATTCTAAACATCTTTTTAGAAAGTATAAGAACTTAGTAAAAGACCACGTTCCTAATCGACCAGAACAGCTTTGGGTAAGCGACATTACGTATATTAAAACTGAAAATGGTCATAACTATTTGGCTATCGTAACAGACGCTTATTCTAAGCAAATTATGGGCTACAAACTAGATAACCATATGAAAACATCACTTTGCAGTGATGCGCTCACTATGGCTATTAAAAACAGAAAACACCCTAACCAAAAGCTCATTCATCATTCAGATAGAGGCTTCCAATACTGCAATCCTAAATACACTGAATTTGCAGAAAACAATGGTATTACAATGAGTATGACCGAACAATACGACCCTTACGAAAATCCGATTGCAGAACGAATTAACAGAACTTTAAAATATGAATATGGATTAAAACAAACCATTAAAAACACTGATATAGCTCAGAAAATGGCAACTCAAGCTGTAAATATTTATAACAACTTGAGGTCGCATTTTAGCCTCGATTTAAGAAAACCGGCTGAAGTGCATTTAAATCCAAATATCAAATACAAGTCATATCGAAAAAATAAGGTAAATTTACCTGAGCTTACGATTTAAAAACAGGCCTAGTTCAAACTATTTTTTTGCCTTCTAAACGGCTAAAAAAAATCTTTTGAACGTGGAAATAATAACAAAAAAAAGGTCAACCTATATCAGTATAATACACTGAATGAAAATAACATTAACAATAATTGCTGTAATCGGAATTGCTTTATTAATATTTTCCTGTACTAATAAGACTAAAAAACAAGAAAGTGAAACGATTACTATTGACCCAAACGAATTAATACC
>NZ_JBEFOG010000004.1:0-3075 GCF_045063645.1 Winogradskyella sp. Asnod2-B02-A | reverse complement strand
TAACCTCCATAATTGTAGGATAAAAATCTAAATGAGAAACTATGTTATCATATACTTGATTTTCTACAATACCAGGTCCAGTTATAACAAATGGCGTACGCAAACCGCCTTCTTTGGTGTGGGTTTTACCTAAATCTAAAGGAAAGTTATCTGTTATAATTTCTGACCCATGATTTTCTGCACCTCCATTATCTGAAGCAAATATGATATACGTTGTATCAAATAATTTCATCCCTGGATTTCTTGGATCATCTGTCTCTTTTAAATAATCTACTACTCTCCCTAAACTCCAATCTAAACTCGCAATCATCGCTCCATAATAGGGATTTGTTTGGCCTGGAGTCGTAATATTTGCATCGGTTGTAGGCACCGGAATTCCTAATTTATCACAATAATATTCTAGTAATGCTAAATCTCTTGTTTGTATTGGCGAGTGAACTAACCAGTGAGCCATGTATAGAAAAAAGGGTTCCTCTTTGTTATCATCCATAAAATCCAATGCTAGTTCTGTTACAGCGTCATAAGGTCTTCCATCTGCATCTAATCGATAAGGATCATCTACAGCATCTGTAGCAAAATCAACTGATCGGTCTCCCATGGATCTCGTAATTCCTCTATCAGTGTCTTGGTAATCAAACCCTTGATCTACAGCTTCTGGATAAATATTGTGATTAGCTGCCATATGCCATTTGCCAATATGACCAGATACATATCCTAAAGGATTTAATGCTTCAGCTATGGTAACTTCATCGAGTTGTAATCTACCAGGATAATACGACTCGATAGTTTTATTTGAAAGTTTAACTTTAGGTATTTGCCCTCCTGCGACATGAGTCATTTTGGTTTTAAGAGGCATTCTACCACTCATTGTACCTCCTCTTGACGGTGCACAACTTGGTGCTGAAGCATAGGCTTGTGAAAAATTAGCTCCATTCTCAGCCAATGCTAACATATTAGGTGTTTCCCAAGGAACAACATCACCAACATCATTTAACTGAGTGTCCTGCCAGCCTAAATCATCTGCATAAATAAAAACAATATTTGGTTTAATTATCTCTTGACCATTTATTTGTGTTAAAAAAAGAATGCTGAATAATAAAAGTAGCGTCGTGTTTCTCATCATGAAATTAGTTTAGCCAAAAATAGAGTTTAAAGAGATTTAGATTCTACTATATTCAATCAAAACGTTTCTCATATCTATCATTTCATATAAATAAAAGAAGCACTATAGGTTTTAACGCTATTGTGCTTCTTTCAATTTGCAATAATTTTAACTATTAACTGCAATACATATTAATACGCTATCAAATTGAATAACCTAGAAACTAGTTGTTTCATTTGGTTATAAATTTATATTGAGTAGAAAATAGGAATCTAAGAACTGTAATCTCTAACGATTACTTAATAGTAAAAGTACCCCTTACTCTTTTAATAATTTTAAAGTCGATTTACTACCGTCTTCATGTATGACTTGCAAAAAGTATAAGCCTGTTTTGAGCTCTGAGATATCTATGTCTTGATGCTGATTATTAAATTCGAATGTTTTTGCGCCATGCAAACTATACAACACACCAGATGCTACAGGTTTTGAAAGACTAAAAGTACCTTTAACAGGATTAGGAAATAACTTAAGTGCTTGACTATTATCTATCACCTCATTAACACTTAATGTACTTAAATCTAAATGGTATGTAACAGCGTAAACTCTAAATCTTGGTGCAGTATCTAAAGTAGAATTTGTAAGGTTAGTTACTAAAAAATCCATTGTTTGAGCCGCTTCAGTAATTGTTGTTGGCATATCAAATTCATAATATAAATCAGCTGTACTGTTCGTACTTGTGTATTCAAAACTCTGGGTCTCACCACCAATGGTAACATCAAAGTTTGCCGTATCACCTGCAAGTGACCGCACTCTAAATACTATCTTTTCACATAATACAGATTCAGTAGCTTTTACATTGATATTAAAACCATCGCCTCCGCCTTCTGTTCTCATTTGTACAAATGCACCACCAGTAGTAGTATTTCCTATCAATTCTGCATATACATCTGTACTTTCTGGTTCAAATTGTTGTTCTTCTTCCGTTGTATTAAGCGTTATTTCACTAAGTGGTTGTGTAGCTCCTAAAACATTAAAGAAGAGATCTACAAATCTTACTCTTGGTGTTAACCCACTTGAATTAGAAAGTGAGGTTGTTATGACCTGTATTTCTTTAGATGTCTGTGTAAATGTCACTGGAGTATCAAATTCAAATAATTCTGGAGTATTATTATTTGTACTTGTATATGTAAAACTTTGTGTTTCTCCATCAATAATAATATCAACATTTACAGTATCTGCTGATTGAGATATAATTCCTAATGTAATTTTATCACAAGTTATAGTTTCAACATCTGCAGGAGCTTTTACATAAAATTTTGCTCCATCTCCGCCTTCTTCAGTCCTTGCTTGTAAATAAGCTGTACCACCTATCGTTGTATTCCCAATTAACTCAGCATATTCATCTACTACTTTAAAAGCTTGTTCTCCAACAGCGTTAGCAAGTATTATCTTATGAGGGTTAAATATTGATATGGCATCCGATATGACTACAAAATTATTTTCATCTATTAACGTAAACACAACTCCTGTCGCTACTTCTGGCACATCAGCTGTAATCACGTTACCATCTATGGTTGCAGGAAGTTCAAACCATTCTTCTTCTGGTGTGTCTACTTCTTCTATCCTATAAAGCAAATAAGCGGTTTCAATAATTGCATCTCCAGGATTAGTAGTTAGCGTTGCTGTGGCTACACCTGTATTCTCATCATAAACTGTTGAAGTTATAGAAGGAACAATATCTTGATTAACTAATGGGTCACCATTATAATCTGGATTAAAATGTGGTATTCTTGTATCGTTTTCAGCTAAAAGCGTCTCTAGTTTTAAGATCATTTCATTTTTAAGCGATACAGGCATGGTATCTATAACATCCACCATCTCTTCTATATCACTGTCAGATCCATCATCATTATATAATTGGTAAGCTTTATAATAATCTCCGTTATCATAGATTTTATACAATTTATAATTTC
>NZ_JBEFOG010000003.1:0-1107 GCF_045063645.1 Winogradskyella sp. Asnod2-B02-A | reverse complement strand
ACGAATAATTTGTACTGAAAAGTTACTTTTTCGTAAGGTTTTTTTCGACAGTCTTGTTTTCGTGTTTTCATAAGTGACTATAATTAAATGTTTAATTTTTAGTCAACCTATTTCAGGAAAGTACCGTTCTGGTAATTACAGCTAACGTGTTTGTGTATGGTTAGTTGCGTGGTTCAGCAACTAATTTAGCAAACTTTTACGAACCTGTGAATATTCCGCAGGAATATTCGCAAGTAAGCTCAATAAAGCAATTAATTATACACGGTGTTAGCTGTAGTTTTTATTTTTTCTAAATATCATTATTAGGTCAGTAATTGGATATGCTAATGAAACAATAATTCCAAATACACCGAGTGTTTTATACTTAAATATTCCTCCAGGTAAAAATAATGTTATTGAAAACCATAAAATCAATAAGCAAAAAGGATAGAGAAGAAGTCTTGTCAAAATCTTTGCGAAAGTCCATTCTTTAATCTTTTCTTTCTTTAATTCCGTTTTCGGTTTGTTTATTAGTTCAGGATTATTTTCACGTCCTATATTTTCTATGGCTTGTTTCAGTTCGTCAGTCAAAATTTTTGTTTCGTACTTTTTTGCTTTTGACATTACTAAATGCAATAAAGTTCCAATTACAGAAAATCCGATTATTCCAATAATGGCAGTCTTAAATTCAGTCGTAAATAACAAAACCAAAGCAAGTACAATAAAAAATCCGATTGATATTTTATTCAGAAGTTTGTGATAAGGGTTTTTCTCCGTTTTTATTCCATTCAGTTCTGCATTTTTGCCAAAAGTCAGATGAAAAATTGGATACGCTCCTCTTAAAAAATGTGCAGACCTCCAAATCAGAAGTTCATTCGGTTTTATTTCTCCGCTGTATTTTGTTGTGTTGTAAAAAAACGCATCGTTCCAATGATTTTTCAGAGTACTTTTTTTGTTCTGAATAATTAATTTTTCGATGTCTTTTTTTTCTACCATAAAGATTGTGTATTATACTGATATAGGTTGACCTTTTTTTGTTAATATTATCACGTTCAAAAGATTTTTTTTAGCCGTTTAGAAGGCAAAAAAATAGTTTGAACTAGGTCTGTTCTTAAATCGTAAGCTCAG
>NZ_JBEFOG010000002.1:0-2520 GCF_045063645.1 Winogradskyella sp. Asnod2-B02-A | reverse complement strand
TACAACAACGTGTATAATTAATGGCTAGTTCTCGCCTACTTACGAAAATCCTCGCGGATTTTCTATCTGGTTTTTATTTGCTAAATTAGGTGCTTAAACACGCCACTAATCATACACAAAACCGTTAGGCACAAGCTAAAAAAACATCCGTCAATAAATGAACTTACAGCAATTAACAGAAAAAGCAGAATTAATAATTACGGATTTAAAAGACAATGGTCGATTTCCTAAAGAAAATAATGGAATTGATTACAAGCTTAAATTAAATATTGCCAAAACGAAAAGTCCGCTTGAAAATTTCCTTCTAAATTTTGCTAAAGACATACTTTCTTTCGCCAATTCAGATGGTGGAATGTTATTGTTGGGAATTGATGAAGATTCAAAAACTGGAATTCATACTGACACAGGTCTTGATAAAGAAAATCTTGATTTACTAAAACAAATTGACTTAAATGATGTAACTCAAAAATTCGAAAAAATTGCTAAGATTGGAATTTCAGTTGACTTACAAATATTTCAAATAAGTACAAGAAAATTTTATTATTTATTAATTGAAAAGAGTAGCCAAATATTAGTTCCAATCAACGATTTTTCTGAATTAAAAATAAAAAAAGGTGCAATTTACTATCGAGCTTCAAGTAAAAATGAACACGCAAACAAATCAACGACAGATTTTAATAGATTTTTGCAAATTAAAGCTAATGAGAAAAGTAAGGAATTTATGGAAATTTGGTCCAAATTACTTCCTGAAATGGTTGACATAAACCCAAGAGAAGTTCTTATATTAAATCCTGCACAAAATAAAGTTTATGGTTTTAATAGTAAGGAAAAAACATTATCAGGAAGTGACATAGAAATTGACAAAACACAAAACGGAGTTTTTAATATAATTTTAAACGCAATATCAGCAGGAGAAATTGGAAAAATAACTACAACAGAAGGAAAACCCATTTATAAAATTGTTGGAGAAATACAAAATGTTAGAGAACACATAATGCTAAGTAATCTTCATAAAGAAATTCAACGTCTTTCAAAATATAAATTCTCAAGTGGACAATTAAAACAAGTTATGTTTAATTTAGATTGGGTTAAAAATCCTAAATTTAATGCTGTTAATCCAACTAATGGAAATATAAATAGCAAATTTGAAAAATTTATTTGGATAGAAACTACTGACAAATTTTCTAATCGTACTAAAGTCTATTTTTCAGAAGAAGCAGTTACTGAACTTTTGAAAACAGTAGATGATGAATCAAAACATAAAGAGATTTTCGGAAAATTATTATCGCTAAAAGCCAGTGCCTAACACCGTGTATAATTAATTGCTAGGTTCTTCCCTACTTGCGAATATTCCTGCGGAATATTCACGGGTTCGTGAAAGTTTGCTAACTTAGTTGCTAAACCACGCAACTAATCATACACAATCACGTTGGCAACCATTAAAAACCCAATCAACATCAAGTAAATATGGAAAATTTAAAAGCTCTGAAAAAGATTGACCTTACAAAAAATAGTGTTGAAGAAATTAATCAACTTATTAATAAAATTGGTGCATTACCAATTATGAGAACTGAATATGAAAAAGGAAAAATTTTTGATAGAGCTGTAAGAATCGATGTTGATGAAGCCGATTTTAATACAAGGAGTAGATTATCATATGCACCAGCTGAATATAATACAAACTATCTTCGAGCAAGCACGCCTGAAAACACAATGTTTTATGGTTCAGTTCTTAAAGATAATTATACTATTGACGACCACACTAGTACAAGGTTAACAGCTTGTTGTGAAACAAGCGAATTATTGAGAGACAATTCAATTCCAGAAGGAGAAAGGCTAATGATTATTGGAACTTGGGAAGTTCAAGAGTTTATGACTTTAGCTACAATTTTTGACCCAACAAAAGAATATGTAATTGATTATCTACAGAAAATAAAAAATGATTATCAAATTTTACTGAAACAAAATCCCGAATTGGAAACTAAAGGAGTTGAATATTTAAAGTTTCTAGCAAACGAGTTTTCTAAAGATGTTAAAGCAGGAAATAATCACGAATATTATATTTCTGCGTTACTTTCTACTTTAATGTCAAATACTGGACTTGATGGAGTTCTATTCCCAAGTGTTAGAGCAGCTGGAATAGGACTTTGTACTGCTATTCATCCAAGAGTTGCGGATAAACTAAAGTTGATAAGTGTTAGAAAGTGTCTTTTGAAAAAAGAAAATGGAAAAGTAAAAATCACTTATCTAAAAGCTTGTGATGTAGAAGATGATTCTAAACCATTTGAACTTTTGGATATTGAAGATTATAGAAAATTAAAAGAGAAATAACGGTTGCCAACACCGTATATAATTTATTGCTAGTTCCAGCCTACTTACGAAAATCCTCGCGGATTTTCTATTCGGTTTTTATTTGCTAAATTACGTGCTAAACCACGCAACAAACCATATACGTATTCCAAGATCAAATCCTAGTAAAATTTAGTTTTATTTTTTAAGCTGCATATTGCTGAAGGACCA
>NZ_JBEFOG010000001.1:0-4760 GCF_045063645.1 Winogradskyella sp. Asnod2-B02-A | reverse complement strand
CGATTCAATTTTTTCGGTCAGAGAATTGTCCGAATTCAATTGGTTTAAGTATTGACAAGAAAATAAAGTCAAAAAAAATGTTCCAATTATTATCAGTTTTCTCATTTTCTTAAATTGCTTACAACGTTTATGTATAAGAATAGTGCGGTTTTGTGTGCGAGGATTTTCCGCAGGAAAATCAGATGTAACAAAAAAGCACGGACTATCGATTAAGCACTAAACTAAGCATTATTTTTATACTTTGTTGTAAACAGTATTTATTTCCGCTTGTAAATTAATACGTATTTTTCTCTATCTGCTATAGTCATTCCGTCTTTTGAATAAATCAATATTTTTTTCTTCACAGGTTTTTGATAATAAAATCCGTCTTTTCTTTTTTTTACGATTTTAGCTTTTTTCAGAGATGGTAAATATGGGCTGTCAGGTGCAATTTGTAGTTCCAAATTTATCTCTTGAGTCTTTTCATCAAGATACCAAGTTCCATATGACACATTTAACGGATTAAAACTTTTATATGTTCCGTCATCATTGAAAACATAACTATCTCTATTTACATTTTCAATTCCCATATCTCTTCCGAATCTTATTAGAGGAATTTTAGTTTGCTTTCTCCATTCTCATCTTGCAATTCTATAAATTCCCATTCTCCAATTAAATCAGATTCAGTTAAGTTTTGAGAAATTCCTATTTGGAAAATCAATAATGATAATATTGTGAATATCGTTTTTCTCATATTGTTTACAACGGTCTTGTATATGAAAAGTAGCAGATTTATATGTGCCATTTTTCAGTTTAAAAACAAAGATAGCAGAAATGAACCAAACTTTAAATTTAGTTCTTAACTGCTATTTTTTATATACGTTGTTGTACCCAGTTATTTTTTAGTCAACTTATCAATATTCAATTAGTATATCTGCTGTTTTTTGTAAATCCGATTCTGCAATTTCGGTTTTAGGTGCTAGTGGAAATATTTGCTGTCCTTGTCGGCTGATGAATGCAGCTCTCCAACCTGCCCATAATGCACCTGCAACATCCCAACCGTGTGCTGCAATTAACATTGCTTCATTGGGTTTTACTCCCATTTTCCTTGCTCCCCATTCATAAGTTTCTCTAAATGGCTTGAATTTTCCAACTTCTTCAACGCTTAATCGTTCATCAAAATACTCGGTTAATCCAGCACTTTCAAATTGTTTTTTTACACCTTCATTAGATGAATTTGTAAATGATACTAATTTGTATCCGTTTTCTTTTAATTGATTTAACGCACCTTTTACTTCTGGATGTGCAGGTAAACCTCGTAAGGCATTTAAAATAATTTCACGTGCTTTATTTTCTGAAATCGTAATATTATTATTTGCGGCTACCATTTGAAGTGTTGCGGCACCAATATTTCCAAAATGATCATATTGACCGCTTGCCGAAGTAACCAAAGAATACTGTAGCATTGTTGTAAACCAAAGCGAAAGTAAATCTTCTTTTCCGTTTAGTGCTTCTCCAACTTGTTGTTTCATTTGTGTTAAATCCAATAAGGTTTCATTTACATCGAAAAACAAAACTTTAGGTCTTTCTTTATTGATAGTTTTCATATTACTTTTATTTGTTTGTCCTATAATAATATTAGGTGCTAAAATTGATGAAGTCCCTAATACTCCAAGGTTTTTTATGAAATTCCTTCTATTGCTTTTCATTACTGCTTCTAAATAAGTACAAATTATAAATCACTAAAAGAATATAACCAATTGGCATTATTGGTGGTTTAAATTCCATTGGTAATACTTCAGCAGGAACATCTGGATGAAGATGTGTATAAACAGCGACTACCATCATAGCAATTATTGATAAGTTACCTAAATAGAAGATTTTATTCCTTAATGAAGAACTTAAAGTATTTCCTTTAAATGTCAAGTAAATTAAAACCAATCCAATTCCGATTTCACTAAATTTTACGACATATTGCATTAGGTCTGGGAATGGAAACCCTATAATAGTTAGATGTTCATAGATGAAAGTTTTAAATGGTTCAGTGAATTTTGCTAATCCGGGAATTAGCATAAAAAAACCTAAAATTCCAGTGGCTATTTTTACTGATTTTTTCATAATTAAATTTTAAAATAGATAAGTTCAAACCATTGGTCTGAACTTATCTTATTGGGTTAGAATTAAACTGTTTCTGCTTTCCAAGCAAATTTTTGAAAAGGTGCATCTACAGGTGTATTTGCAATATGATTAGTATAATTACTTATCACTTTTTGTGATAAACCTAAAATGATTTCCAAAACTTGCCTTTCTTCATAACCTGCTGCATAAAATGTATTCAAATCATCTTGTGTTACGTGTCCACGATTGCGTACAATCTTTAAAGTAAAATCGTGTAAGACTTGTAACTTTTCTGTTGGCATAGCTGTTCTGTTTCTCAACGCTTCGCTTAAAGATGAATCTACTTTCATCATATTAGCAATTCCTGTATGTGCTGGTACACAATAATGACATTCGTGCTCTACGTTTATAGTTTGCCAAACTACCGTTAATTCTTCTTTGTTAAATGAAGATTGTGTGAACAGTTTGTGCAAAGTTTGGTATGCTTCTAATATTCCTGGTGCTCCAGCTAAAACTCCGTGTAAACCTGGAATCATTCCATTTTGTTTTTGAGATTGCTCTAATAAAGCTTTGCTACCTTCTGGTGCTGTTTCGATGTTGTGGATTTTTAATGTTGTCATAATTTTAATTTTTAATTGTTTTACTGATTTATTGATTTTCTTTGTATTCTCTTTATTGAAAGTGGTTTTATAATTAATCCTACAATTAATATTATGGTTAGTAGAATTGGTGTATTTTTTATTAATTCTTTATTCCAAATAGATAACATTGATAATAAAGATTGAGGTTTGTCGATTACCAAAACAGATATACCTGTCATTAATGTTCCAATTATTAATATAACAGGAAGTACGTTAGCGATTCCTTGAACCAATATGTGTTTCTCTGCCAAATATTTGTCCACAGATTTACCTACGAATGTTATTAATAGAATTGCAATAGGTATTACTAGAAAAAAGGCAATAGCATAAAATTGTAACCAATGAGAAATAAATTCTTGATTAGGATTAATTTTTTTATAGGTTAATAAACCTGTAATAACTATTAATAACATTGGTAAAATTTTAAATTTCTTTAGCTTTTGTTTCATTTGAATAATTTTATAACTAAACAATCGGTTAGTTATGGGTTAAAAAAAATGTTAAGTGTTTTTAAATATGTTCTCTATATAATTATCTAATTGAGTTTTGTTAAATATTCGTGTAGCGGAAGATAAACCGAACATAGATATAATTAGAAAATCAGCTTGTTGTTCAATCGTTGCAATATCTTTAGTTTTATCTTGTTTTAAAATATTAGCAAATACAAGTTTTACCTCATTTGTAAATTTTGCCAAAGATTCTTTTATCTGTTCGTCTGCATCTTCTCCAATTTCATTTGCTGTGTTGGTTACTAAACAACCTTTACCGAATTCTGTTTCTTTTGTGAATTCAATAAAGTCGTAGAAGTATTGTTTAATTCCTAAAATACCTTTTTGAGTAGACTTTAATTCATTTATGAGCTTGTTTAGCTTTTGCTTATAACATTTTAAACTTTCAAGAAATACACCATTCTTACTACCAAAACTTGAATAGATTGAGAATTTATTAATTCCCATTTCTTTCTCAAGCATTTGCATAGAAGTAGTTTCATAACCATTTCGCCAGAATAAATTCATAGCTTTTTCAATTACTTCTTCCTCGTTATATTTCTTTGTTCTTGGCATTTAATATTTAATTACAGGACAAAACTAAACAATCGGTTAGAAATAAAAAAATATTTTAACTTTTATTTTTTGATTTTCTGTCTATTGGTTGAAAATGAGTATGGAAGTTGTGGTTTTGGGTAATTGGGTACAACGTGTTTGTGTATGAAAAGCTGCGTTTTTGTATGCGAGGATTTTCCGTAGGAAAATCAGACGTAACAAAAGAGCAACGATCTTTATTTAAGCACTAATGTAGCATTTTTTTATACACGATGTTGGCAAATCGTTTTTTATAAATCGTAAATTTTTTTAAATTCCATTTTATTCTCCCAACAATCTTTAAATTCAGATTCGCAATTTAATTCAAATCCGAATTCGGTCAATTCTCCAGAATATTTTAAAGGACTTTTAGAAATTCCAACAGCGATTTCTTTTTTCGACTTTTCGTTCGCCTCGTAAACTTTATTTCGTGTTGTTTCAAATAATTCTCTTTGTCCAATTTCAAACGCAATTTCGTTTACAGTCAACTTAAAATTCAAGAGTGGATTTCCGTAATAAAAAATTCCGTGTCCACTTCCGTCTTCAGTTCCGAAATAGAATCCAACTAATTTGTTGTCAACTATGTCAATAAAAATAGAATGATTTTCTTCCTTATTTTCGGTTTGATATTCGTAAACTCCAATTATTTCATTATCGACTGATTGAGTTTCCAAATGCTCTTTTTCATATTCTTTCCATACTTGTTGAGAATTCCAAGCAGCTAAAGGTCCTGCGATATAATTTGAAAAAAAATATACCAAAGCAAAAACTACGATTAAAAGTATTCCGATTATTTTAAATATGCGTTTCATCAAATGTTTGCCAACGGTTTAGTATATGGTTTGTTGCGTGTTTAAGGACTAAAGTTAGCAAATAATAATGACATAGAAAATCCGCAGGACTTTTCGTGAGTAGGCGAGAAGCAGCAATAAATTATATA